>NZ_JAGFNO010000002.1:452561-636763 GCF_017592595.1 Streptomyces sp. NEAU-YJ-81
CCCCGCGGGGTGTTCCCCCGGGGGGCCGGGGGCGGCCCCCGGGTTACGGGACGGGGCGGGGTGGGGAAAGAGCCCGCCGCAGGCCCACCCCCCCCGTAGGCCCACCCCCGCAGGCCCACCCCCGTAGGCGGGACAATGGCCGCACCGGAACACCGACCCCGCACCGAGGAGCCCCGTGACCCGTCCCGTGACCGCCCGTGTGCCCGCCAAGGTCAACGTCCAGCTCGCGGTCGGCGGGCTGCGCCCCGACGGGTTCCACGACCTGGCCAACGTCTTCCTCGCCGTCGGGCTCCACGACGAGGTCACCGCCACCCCCGCCGACACCCTCCGCATCACCGTCGAGGGCGCGGACGCCGGTCAGGTGCCGCTGGATCACACCAACCTCGCCGCCCGCGCCGCCGTCGCCCTCGCCGAACGGCATGGCATCGCGCCCGGCGTCCACCTCCACATCGCCAAGGACATCCCCGTCGCGGGCGGCATGGCGGGCGGCAGTGCCGACGCCGCCGGGGCGCTGCTGGCCTGCGACGCGCTGTGGGGCACCAAGGCGACCCGCGAGGAACTCCTCCACATCTGCGCCGACTTGGGCAGCGACATCCCCTTCAGTCTGGTCGGCGGCGCCGCCCTCGGCCGGGGCCGGGGCGAGCTGCTGACCCCGCTGGAGACCGGCGGCACCTTCCACTGGGTGTTCGCCGTGGCCGACGGCGGACTGTCCACCCCCGCCGTCTACCGCGAATGCGACCGGCTGCGCGAGGCGTCCGGCGCGGGTGCGGGCGCCGCCGACGTCCCGGACCCCGAGCCCTCCCAGGCGCTGCTGGACGCGCTGCGCACCGGCGACGCCACCGCGCTGGCCACCGCCGTATCCAACGATCTGCAGTCCGCCGCGCTCTCGCTGCGCCCCGCGCTCGCCGCCACCCTGCGCGCCGGTGCGGACGCGGGCGCGCTCGCCTCTCTCGTCTCCGGCTCCGGCCCGACCTGCGCCTTCCTGGCCAAGGACACCGAGGCCGCGCAGGCGGTGGCGGGCGCGCTGGCCGCGTCGGGCACCTGCCGCACGGTCCGGATCACCTCCGGCCCGGTCCCCGGGGCACGGCTCGTGGACGCCTGAGCGAGGCGCCCCGCACGGCGACTACCCTGGGGAGCCGATCGATCCGCGTAATGGAGTGTGATGGCGACCAACCTGGTCAACGTTGAATCCGTCGGCAAGGTGTACGGGACACGTGCGCTGCTGGACGGCGTCTCCCTCGGGGTGAACGAGGGCGAACGCATCGGCGTCGTCGGCCGCAACGGCGACGGCAAGACCACGCTCATCCGGATCCTCGCCAAGCTGGAGCCCGCCGACGACGGCCGCGTCACCCACGCCGGGGATCTGCGGCTCGGCGTGCTCACCCAGCACGACTCCCTCGACCCCGAGGCCACCGTCCGCCATGAGGTGATCGGCGATCTCGCCGACCACGAGTGGGCGGGCAACGCCAAGATCCGGGATGTGCTCACCGGGCTGTTCGGCGGGCTCGACCTGCCCGGCTTCCCGCAGGGGCTCGACACCGTCATCGGCCCGCTCTCCGGCGGTGAGCGCCGCCGTATCGCGCTGGCCCAGCTCCTGATCGCCGAGCAGGACCTGATCGTCCTCGACGAGCCCACCAACCACCTCGACGTCGAGGGCATCTCCTGGCTGGCCGGGCATCTGCGCGCCCGCCGCTCGGCCCTGGTGGTGGTCACCCACGACCGCTGGTTCCTCGACCAGGTCTGCACCCGGATGTGGGACGTCCAGCGCGGCGCCGTCCATGAGTACGAGGGCGGCTACAGCGACTACGTCTTCGCCCGCGCCGAGCGCGAGCGCATCGCCGCCAGCGAGGAGACCAAGCGGCAGAACCTGATGCGCAAGGAGCTCGCCTGGCTGCGCCGCGGCGCCCCCGCCCGCACCAGCAAGCCCCGCTTCCGCATCGAGGCCGCCAACGCGCTGATCGCCGATGTGCCGGCGCCGCGCGACAGCGCCGAGCTGATGCGGTTCGCGAACTCCCGGCTCGGCAAGACCGTCTTCGATCTGGAGGACGTGACCGTCACCGCCGGGCCCAAGGTGCTGCTCAAGCATCTGACCTGGCAGTTGGGGCCCGGCGACCGGATCGGCCTGGTGGGGGTGAACGGCGCGGGCAAGACCTCGCTGCTGCGCGCCCTGTCCGAGGCCGCCCGCAGCGAGGGCGAACAGCAGCCCGCCGCGGGCCGGGTCACGGTCGGCAAGACCGTAAGGCTCGCGTATCTGTCCCAGGAGGTCGCCGAACTCGACCGGAACCTGCGGGTCCTGGAGGCCGTCGAGCAGGTGCGGCAGCGCGTCGACCTCGGCAAGGGCCGGGAGATGACCGCCTCCCAGCTATGCGAGAAGTTCGGCTTCACCAAGGAGAAGCAGTGGACCCCGGTCGGCGATCTCTCCGGCGGTGAGCGGCGCCGGCTGCAGATCCTGCGGCTGCTGATGGACGAGCCCAATGTGCTCTTCCTGGACGAGCCCACCAACGACCTCGACATCGAGACCCTGACCCAGCTCGAGGACGTGCTCGACAGCTGGCCCGGTTCGCTCGTGGTCATCAGCCACGACCGCTACTTCATCGAGCGCACCACCGACCGGGTGCTCGCGCTGCTGGGCGACGCCACCTTGCGGATGCTGCCGCGCGGCGTGGACGAGTACCTGGAGCGGCGGCAGCGCGCCCTGGCCGCGGCAGCCCCGGCCGCCGCGTCCGCCAAGCAGAAGCCGGACGAACAGGTCGCCCGGCAGCGGTCGGCCGCCGAGCAGCGCGCCGCGAAGAAGGAACTCCAGAAGATCGAGCGGCGGCTGGACCGGATCAGCGAGCAGGAGTCCGACCTGCATACGCGGATCGCCGAGCACGCCACGGACTTCGCCAAGGTCGCCGAGCTCGACACCCAACTGCGCGAGCTGACGGGGGAGCGGGACGACCTGGAGACCCGGTGGCTGGAGCTGGCCGACGACGCCTGAGCGGCGGAGGACCAAGGGGCGGGCCACATCCGATGTGAGTGGCCTGAAAGCATCGCGTGAAGAGACTGTGCGCCCCTGGCGCGCGCCCTGGCAACGGTCGCGTCACAGGCCGGTCTCAGCTGGTCGATGACCTGGAAACTGGTCCCTATTGCGCCCCTTACGGGTGATACAAAGAACTCCCGCCTGCCTTCCGCTCGATGGCGGGGTTCCACGTCCGATTCGCTCCTTCCCGGAGGGCTTTGACCCCCGGGATCGCGGGGGAGGCCGGTCGGTCGGTGGGTCCCGCACCTGAAGGATTTCGCATGTCACAGCCGCCTCCGCCGCCCAACCAGCCGCCGCAGGGCGGCTTCGGGGCACCGCAGGATCCCGGTTACGGCTATCCGCAGCAGCCGCCCACGCCGCCTCCGGGCCAGCAGGGTTACGGCTATCCGCAGGCGCCCGGTCAGCCACCGCAGACCCCGCCTCCGCCCCCGGCGGCACCGCCCGCCCCGCCGCAGACGCCCCCGCCGGGCGCCGGCGGCTACGGCTACCCGGAGCAGCCGGCGCCCGGCCAGCAGCCTTACGGTCAGTCGCAGTACGGCCAGCAGCCTTACGGTCAGTCGCAATTCGGCCAGCAGCCTTACGGTCAGCAGCAGTACGGCCAGCCGCCGCAGGCCCAGTTCCCCGGCGGCCCCGGTCCGGGCGCCCCCGGCGGCTCCGGCCAGTCCAAGCAGCGTATGGCGATCATCGTCAGCGCCGTGGTCGCGGTCGCGCTGATCATCGGCGGCGGCATCTGGTTCGCCACCAAGGACGACGGCGGCGGCAGCGAGGCCAAGGGCAAGGACAAACAGTCCAGCCAGGGCTCTTCTTCAAGCGGTTCCACGGGCGGTGGGGACAAGCCCGCCAAGACCGTAGATGCCAAACTGCTCAACAAGGTTCCCATGCCCAAGGTCTCCGACCAGGTCACCGTCGAGGGCATGTGGGTCACCGAGGACGCCTTCGTGAAGGCGGACGTCTACAAGATCGTCGGCTATCCGCTGAGCGGCGGCACCGCGAAGTGGACGATCCCGCTGGACGGCGCGGTCTGCTGGTCCTCGGACCACCTCACCGAGGACGGGCTGACCACGGTCCTCTACCAGGAGGCCAAGCCGTCGGCCAAGGACAAGTACCCCGGCTGCACCGAGGTCGGGCTGCTGGACCTCAAGAACGGCAAGATGCTCTGGCACCGGAGCGTCAAGGACGGTGACGAGAAGATCCGCTTCGACGAGGTCACCCTCGGCGGCGGCACCGTGGCCGCGGGCGGCACCAGCGGCGGCGCCGCCTGGTCCACCTCGGGCCAGGCGCTGTGGAAGCCGAAGTCCGGCGAGCAGTGCTCGGACGACGGCTACGCGGGCGGCGAGGACAAGCTGGTCGCGGTGCGCCGCTGCGGCGACTACGACAACCCGCAGATCCAGATCCAGACGCTCAACCCGAAGACGGGTGCGGTGAAGTCGGCCTACAAGGTCTCGCAGGGCATCGACTACGTCCACGTCGCCTCCACCGACCCGCTGGTGATCGGCCTCGACGCCGGTGACTCGACCGGCTCGGCGGTCTCGGACTTCCTGTCCATCGACGACAGCGCCAAGACCGGCAAGGTGCTCGGCAAGATCGGCACCGAGAACGGCAAGTACGACGCCAAGTGCGAGTCGACCAACGTCGAGGGCTGCCGGAAGTTCGCCATCTCCAAGTCGGCCAACACCCTCTTCCTCGGCTCCGAGGACCGCACCGACTCCACCGCCGCGACGGCCAACGAGGTCGTGGCGTTCAGCCTGGCCAACGGCAAGCCGATCGGGAAGACGGACGGGGTCAAGGGCGCCGCGCTCACCCCGCTCGGGCTCGACGAGGACGGCTCCGTCCTCGCCTACCAGGAGAGCACCTGGGAGGCCGGCGGCGCGGTCTGGCGGATCGACCCCAAGGCGTACGCCAAGACCAAGCTGCTGCAGAACCCCGTCTCCTCCCATGAGGTGGAGTCGAAGTTCAGCCCCAGCTACTCGGAGATCATCTACTCCGGGAAGCACCTCTTCATGAGCGACGTCTACGCCACCAAGCCCTCGGGCACCTACGACAAGGACGACCCGCTGGCGATCATCTTCGGCGCGAGCTGACCCCGTCGGCGTCCGCCAGGCCCACGGCGGCCCCGCCCGTACCCACCGTACGGGCGGGGCCGCCGCTTTTCGCTCCGGCGGAGCGCCGGGGCACGCGCCCGCGCGGAACCCGGCCGCATCGGTCCGATTCAGACGTCAACCGGACCTCAAGTAGGCACTAATGGACGGGATTTCGGCATTCCGGGGGGCTTCTGCCCGGTAAGGGGCGCGCAACGTCGAACAAGCGTGTAGCTTTCCCCCCTGAGCGAATGGGGGGAGCTCATGGGCGTGCGACTCATGGTGGTCGATGACCACCGTCTGCTCGCGGAGGCGCTCGCTTCGGCGCTGAAGCTGCGCGGGCACCGGGTGCTCGCCGCGGCGGCACCGAGCGCGGGCGCGGCGGACCTGGTGGTGAGCCGGGCACCGGAGGTGTGCCTGCTGGGCACGGCGGCACCCGCCGAACCAGGGGTGTTCGACCCGGTGGTGCAGATCAAGAAGGAGCGGCCGCAGGTCGCGGTCGTAGTACTCGGCCCGGTGCCGAGCCCACGCGGCATAGCCGCCGCCTTCGCCTCCGGCGCATCCGGCTATGTACGCCACGACGAGCGGATCGAGGGCGTCGAACGCGCCATGATGAAGGCGCGCGCGGGCGAGGCCGCCGTGGCGCCCCAGCTACTCCAGGGGGCGTTCGCGGAGCTGCTCAACCCCGCGGCCCAGCCCGACGACGAGGGCGCCCGGCTGCTGCGCATGCTGACCCCGCGCGAGGTGGAGGTGCTGGTGCGGGTCGCCGAGGGCGAGGACACCCGGCTGATCGCGGCGGGCATGGGGATCGCCCCCAGCACGGCCCGCACGCATGTGCAGCGGGTGCTGATGAAGCTTGGGGTGGGCTCGCGGCTGGAGGCGGCGGCCCTGGCGGCACGCACCGGGCTGCTGGACCGCGCGGCGTCCCGCCGGATCGCAGCATCCGCGCCGCAGCCGCCTGCGCCCCAGCCGCCCTCTCCCAAGCCGCCCGCTTCGGCGCCGTAGCCCGCGTCGGCGCGGTGGAAGCCCTGCGGGCCGCTTGGCTGTAGTCCGCGTCGGCGCGGTGGCAGCCCCGCAGCCCGGCTCGCAGTGGTCCGGGCCCCCGCGCCCCGGCTCGCGGCGGCCCGCGCCGCTCAGCCCTCTCCGGCTCCGGGCCCTCCGGCTCCAGGCCCTCCTGTTCCGGGCCCTCCGGCCCCCGCCCCTGCCCCCGGCCCGGACTCCGGCTTGGGCGCGGCCCCGGGGGCGGACAGCGGCCTGAGCTTCATCCAGAGCAGGAAGAGCAGGCCGACCGCGAGCATGCACCATCCGGTCCAGAGGTTGATGTTGATGCCCGATGCCTTCTTCACATCCGCGTCCGAGGCGGTGAACCCGGCGATGAGGACGATGATCGCGTAGATCACGAACAGCCCGCCGATGATGCGCCGCACATCGAACAGCCGCGCCGCGGTCGCCGACCTCTGCTCCAGCTCCTCGACCTCGGACCGGTATTCGTACTCCTCACTCATGGCGTGGGCTCCTTATCCGCCGGAGGGTCACAGGGAGAACGGGATGTAGCACAGGGCCGCGAGGATCAGCGCGCTCCAGCCCAGTACGGCCGGGCGGCGGTACCACGCCTCGTCGCCCGGCGCCGGCGGCTCGGCCACACCGGGCGCGGTGGTGCCGTAGACCAGACCGGCCAGCGACTCCACCGGCTTGGGCTTGGTGAACGGGGTCACCGCGACCATCACCACCCCGCCGACCACGAACGCCACGATGGCGGAGACGAAGTTGGCGCCCTGGTCGCTGGGGATGGAGATGACGCCGTCCCGGTAGAGCCAGAAGTAGTTGATCATCGCGGCCACGGTGCCGCAGAGCAGCCCCCAGAACCCGGCCTGGGAGGTGGCTCGCTTCCAGAACATCCCGATGATGAAGACGCAGAACAGCGGCACGTTGAAGAACGAGAACAGCGTCTGGAGGTAGTTCATGATGTTGCTGAACGAGGAGGCGATGAAGGCCGTCCCCATACCGACCAGCACGCCGATCGCCGTCACCACCCGCCCCGTCAGCAGGTAGTACCCGTCCGGCCGGTCCTTCCTGATGTACGCCCGCCAGATGTCGTGGGTGAAGACCGTGTTGAAGGACGACACATTGGCCGCCATGCCCGCCATGAAGGCGGCCAGCAGCCCGGTCACCGCGAGCCCCAGCACCCCGTTGGGCAGCAGTTCGCTCATCAGCAGCGGAATCGCGTCGTTGTACTGCAGACCGCTCGTCTTCGAGCCGATGTCCGGATCCATGACCAGCGCGATCAGCCCCGGGACCACCACGATCAGCGGGATGAACATCTTCGGGAACGCGGCGATTAGCGGGGTGCGCTGGGCGGCCGAGAGGTTCCTGGCCGACAGGGCGCGCTGCACCTCGGCGAAGTTGGTCGTCCAGTAGCCGAAGCTCAGGCAGAAGCCGAGGCCCAGCACGATGGTCAGCCAGTTGGCCCCCAGCGGGTTGGGGGAGCCGATGCCGGTGCCGCCCCAGGCGGAGACGAAATTCGGGCCGTGGGAGTGCACGAGCGAGTCCTTGAGCCCGCCGAAGCCGCCGATCCGCCTCAGGCCGATCACGGTGAGCGGGATGAGGGCGGCCAGGATCACGAAGAACTGCAGCACCTCGTTGTAGATCGCCGAAGAGAGCCCGCCGAGGGTGATGTACGCGAGCACGAAGAGCCCCGCGACCACGATGGCCACCCACTGCGGCCAGCCCAGCAGCGCCTCCACCACGATCGCCATCGCGTAGAGGTTCACGCCCGCGATCAGCACGGACGCGATCGAGAAGATGATCGAGCTGAGCAGATGCGAGGACGGTCCGTAGCGGTGCAGCAGGAACTCGGGGACGGACCGTACCTTGGAACCGTAGTAGAACGGCATCATCACCAGGCCGAGGAAGACCATGGCCGGAATGGCCCCGACCCAGTACCAGTGCACGGTGTACACCCCGTACTGCGCGCCGTTGGCGGCCATCCCCAGGATCTCCAGGGCGCCCAGATTCGCGGCGACGAAGGCCAGACCGGTGACCCACGCGGGCAGCGACCGGCCGGAGAGAAAGAAGTCGAGGCTGGTCTTGACGCTCGCTCTGGCGGCGAATCCCACGCCGAGGACGACGACGAAGTAGAGGATCAGGATCGTGTAATCGAGTGCGTTGGTGGGAAGCCGGAGCCCTTCGGCCAGATAGCGCATGGTCTCGCCTCATCGCCTGAACGGAATGCACCAGAAACGTTCGGTGAACGTATCCGAATTCTTGTGGTTTGTCCGGGCGCCTTCACCGTGCATTGACGCCACTGTTGGCTTGTGGTTCATTATGTTGAGTTGTGTTGGGTGCACCTGACAGGAGCTGGCGGAGTGAAGAAGACGGCGACGCGGCTTGCGGACGGACGCGAGCTGATCTATTACGACGCGCGCGACGATGCGGTGCGCGACGCCGTCGACCAGCGGCCTCTCGACCCCATCGCGACCAGCTCGGAGATCCGGCACGACCGCCTCCTCGGCGACCGGGTGGCGATCGCCTCCCACCGCCAGGCCCGCACCTACCACCCGCCGGCCGACCAGTGCCCGCTGTGCCCCTCCCGCGAGGGGCGGCACAGCGAGATCCCCGCCGCCGGCTACGACGTCGTGGTCTTCGAGAACCGCTTCCCGTCGCTGGCCGGGGACTCGGGCCGGTGCGAGGTCGTGTGCTTCACCTCCGACCACGACGCCTCCTTCGCCGACCTCGACGCCGCCCAGGCCGCTCTGGTGCTCGACGCCTGGACCGACCGCACCGCCGAGCTGGCCCAACACCCCGCCGTCGAGCAGGTCTTCTGCTTCGAGAACCGCGGTAAGGAGATCGGCGTCACCCTCGGCCATCCGCACGGCCAGATCTACGGGTATCCCTTTGTGACCCCGCGTACCCGGCTGATGCTCCGTTCGCTCGCCGAGCACCGTGTGGCCACCGGTCGGAATCTGTTCGATGATGTGGTCGCCGACGAGCTGGCCGACGGGCGCCGGGTGGTGCTGGACGGCGAGCACTGGGTCGCGTTCGTCCCCTACGCCGCCCACTGGCCGTATGAGGTGCACCTCTACCCGAAGCGGCGGGTCCCGGACCTGCCGTCGCTGGACGAGGCCGCGCGCACAGAGTTTCCACAGATGTATCTGGAACTCTTGAAGCGCTTCGACCGGATTTTCGGGACGGGTGAGCCGCCCACGCCCTACATCTCCGCCTGGCACCAGGCGCCGTACCGCATGACCGACCGCGGTGAATTCGCACTTCACCTCGAGCTTTTCACCATCCGCCGCACTTCCGGCAAGCTGAAGTTTCTCGCGGGTTCCGAATCCGGCATGAATGTGTTCATCAACGATGTGCCGCCGGAGGCCGCGGCCGAGCGACTGCGAGAGGTAGCGAGCAAGTGAGCAATGCGCAGCAGAAGAAGTACCTGGTCACCGGCGGCGCCGGCTATGTCGGCAGCGTGGTCGCGGCGCATCTGCTCGAAGCCGGCCACCGGGTGACGGTGCTGGACGACCTGTCCACCGGGCACCGGGAGGGGGTCCCCGAGGGCGCGGAGTTCATCGAGGGCCGCATCCAGGACGCCGGCAAGTGGCTCGACCCCACCTTCGACGGCGTGCTGCACTTCGCTGCGTTCTCCCAGGTCGGCGAGTCCGTCGTCAACCCCGAGAAGTACTGGGTCAACAATGTGGGCGGCACCACCGAGCTGCTCGCCGCGATGCGCGACGCCGGGGTGCGCACCCTCGTCTTCTCCTCCACCGCCGCCACCTACGGCGAGCCCGACCAGGTCCCGATCACCGAGGACCTCCCGACCGCGCCCACCAACCCCTACGGCGCCAGCAAGCTCGCCGTCGACCACATGATCAGCGGCGAATGCGCCGCCCACGGGCTGGCCGCGGTCTCCCTGCGCTACTTCAACGTCGCGGGCGCCTACGGGGCCTATGGCGAGCGCCATGACCCCGAGTCCCACCTCATCCCCCTGGTGCTCCAGGTCGCCCAGGGCCGGCGCGAGGCGATCTCCGTCTTCGGCGAGGACTACCCCACCCCCGACGGCACCTGCGTCCGCGATTACATCCATGTCGCCGACCTCGCCGACGCCCATCTGCTCGCCCTCGGCGCCGCGACCTCCGGCGAGCACCTGATCTGCAACCTCGGCAACGGCAACGGCTTCTCCGTCCGCGAGGTCATCGAGACGGTGCGCCAGGTCACCGGCCACCCCATCCCGGAGATCGCCGCCCCGCGCCGCGGCGGCGACCCGGCGGTCCTGGTGGCCTCCGCCGAGCGCGCCAAGGAGCGCCTGGGCTGGCGCCCGACCCGCGCCGACCTGGCCGGAATCGTCGCGGACGCATGGGAGTTCGCGCAGCGGAGGGAGAGTCAGTGACGGACGAGCACGGCCCCGGGCGGGCCACGGCGGGGTTCCACGAGGTCTACGGCACCGAGCCCGGCGGCGTCTGGGCGGCGCCGGGCCGGGTCAATCTGATCGGCGAGCACACCGACTACAACGACGGCTTCGTCATGCCGCTCGCCCTGCCCCACACCTGCCTGGCCGCCGCCACCCCGCGCACCGACGGAGTGCTGCGGCTCCACTCGGGCGACGCCCCGGGCGGGATCGTCGAGCTGCGGGTCGAGGAGCTGGCGCCGGTCGCGGGCGGCGCCGGCGGCGGCGACCGCGGCGGCTGGGCGGCCTATCCGGCCGGAGTGGTCTGGGCGCTGCGCGACGCGGGGCTGCTGACCGGCGCGGCCGGCGGTGCGGACCTGCACTTCGAGTCCACCGTGCCCACCGGCGCCGGACTGTCGTCGTCCGCCGCGCTGGAGGTGGTCACGGCCACCGCGCTCAGCGACCTGTACGGACTGGAGATCACCCCGGGGCGCATCGCCCAGCTCTGCCAGCGCGCGGAGAACGTCTTCGTGGGCGTGCCCTGCGGGATCATGGACCAGATGGCGTCCGCGTGCTGCACCGAGGGCCACGCCCTGTTCCTCGACGCCCGTGATCTCACCCAGCGCCAGGTGCCGTTCGACCTGGCGGCCGAGGGGCTGCGGCTGCTGGTGGTGGACACCCGCGTCAAGCACGAGCTGGGCGACGGCGCCTACGCGAACCGGCGGGCCGCCTGCGAGGCGGCCGCGGAGGCGATCGGGGTGCCGGCGCTGCGCGATGTGCCCTTCGAGGGGCTGGACGCGACGCTCGCCCAGCTGGAGCGGCTGGACTGCGACGCGACCACCCGGCGGCGGGTGCGCCATGTGGTGACCGAGGATCGCAGGGTGGAGGAGGTCATCGAGCTGCTGGACGCGGGGGACACGCGGTCCATCGGACCGGTGCTGACCGCCGGGCACGCCTCCTGCCGTGACGACTTCGAGATCTCCTGCGCCGAGCTCGACCTCGTCGTGGAGTCGGCGAACGCGGCGGGTGCGCTGGGTGCGCGGATGACCGGCGGCGGCTTCGGCGGCTCGGCCATCGTGCTGGTGGCGGAGGCGGATGCGGAAGCGGTGGGCAAGGCGGTGACCGAGGCGTTCGGCGCGGCAGGCTATGGCGCTCCGCGGATCTTCCCGGCGGTGCCCAGCGCGGGGGCGCGACGGCTGTAGCCGGGCGGGGGTGTGACGGCTGTAGTCGGCCGTCGCCACCTGCCCCTTGATCGCTTCTCGGATCGTTCTCGGTAAATCTTCGCGGCTCGTGGATCACTCAGTCCCCAAGAGTGAACAAGAAACACACAGTGAACAGCCGAGAACAGTCAGTTTCGCTAATCCGCTTCCTATATGAGACCACGGCCTTACTCTGAGTACAGCGTCGGTGGGGGCCGACGCTTGTTCAGGGGGCGAGACAGTCAGGTACGACGCCCGGGGTGGGGTAGCAATCACAGCACGGCGGCGGCCGTGCGGGTTGCGGTGACCTTGCGCCGGGCGCCGTACCCGCACTGTTTCTCGGTGTATCCGGAATCTTCATCCGGCGACTGGGGGGTTGTCCGTGGCACGTATTCGGGTTCTCGTGGTTGACGACCATCGTATTTTCGCCGAGTCACTGGCCGCCGCCCTCGCGGCGGAACAGGACGTGGACGTGGCGGCGGCCGGTAGCGGCCCGGCGGCGCTGCGCTGTCTGGAGCGCGCCGCGGCGGAGGGGCGCCGCTTCGACATTCTGCTGGTCGACGCCGATCTGGGCACGGCCGCCGACGGCACGGGGCCACCGCTCCCGGTGCCGGCCGAGATGGCCTACGGCGGGGCGAACGGCACGCCGCACAACGGCATCCACAGCGGGCCGCACAGCGGGCCGCACGGCGGCCCCGCCCGGGCGGTGAACGGCCGGGCGGCCGACGGCATATGGCTCGTCGGCGCGGTCCGCTCCACCCAGCCGGGGGTGCGCACCGTGGTGCTGGCCGAGCGCGACGATCCGCGCCGCGCGGCGGTGGCGCTGCAGGCCGGGGCGTCCGGCTGGGTCGCCAAGGACTGCTCACTGGTCCGGCTGCTCGCGGTCATCCGGGGGGTGCTCCGGGAGGAGACCCATCTGCCGCCCGCTCTGCTCACCGGCGTCCTGCGGGAGTTGACGGCCGCCCGTAAGCACCGCACCGAAAGCGAGCGCCTGGTCGAGTCGCTGACGCCGCGTGAGCGGGAGGTGCTGCGCTGCATGGTGGCCGGGCTCGGCCGTAAGGCCGTCGCCGAGCGGCTCTTCCTCTCCCCGCACACCGTCCGCACCCATATGCAGAATGTGCTGGGCAAGCTGGGCGTGCACTCCACGCTGGCGGCCGTGGCGCTGGCCCGGCGCGCCGGTGTGGGCCCGGTCGACCTAGCCGGGGAGATTGTCGAACGGGGCGGTCAACTGGCGTAGCAGCGCGGCCAGTTCGGCGCGCTGGGCCTGGGAGAGCTCGGCCAGAATGGCGTGCTCATGGTCCAGCAGCCCGGCCAGTGCCTGATCGGCGCGGTCACGCCCCTCGGCGGTCAGCCGGACCAGCACACCGCGCCGGTCACTCGGGTCGGGCCCCCGCTCGACCAGCCCCTTCTTGGCGAGCCGGTCGATGCGGTTGGTCATGGTGCCCGAGGTGACCAGGGTCTGGGTCAGCAACTGCCCGGGGGAGAGCTGATACGGGGGTCCGGCCCGGCGCAGCGAGGTCAGGACGTCGAACTCCCAGGGCTCCAGATTGTGCTCGGCGAAGGCGATGCGCCGTGCCCGGTCCAGATGGCGGGCGAGCCGGCTGACCCGGCTGAGCACTTCCAGCGGTTCCACATCGAGATCGGGGCGTTCCCGCCGCCACGCCGCGACCAGCCGATCGACCTCGTCCTCCATGGCGATCAGTGTAGTGGGTCTGTCGACATGAAGTCTCTTGACATCAAGAGATACCGTGGGCAACGGTAATACACCGGGACGCGCAGCGGTCACGGCGACGCGCCCCGTACCGACCGTACCCACAGGGGGACCGACCATGACCACCGCGCCCAACTGGGATCCCCGGCAGTATCTGCGCCACGCCGGCCACCGCACCCGCCCCTTCCTGGACCTGCTGGCCCGCGTCCCAGAACTGCCCACCGGCCCCGGTCCCGGCTCCGGCCGCCCGCCCCGCATCGCCGACCTGGGCTGCGGCCCCGGCAACGTCACCGTCCTGCTCTTCGACCGCTGGCCCGACGCCCATGTCACCGGCCTGGACAACTCCGCCGAGATGCTCGCCGAGGCCCAGCCCCTCGCGGGCCCCACCACCGGCGGCGGCCGCCTCGACCTGCGCCGTACCGATGTGCGGGACTGGGCACCCGATGAGCCCTACGACCTGATCGTCTCCAACGCCGCCCTCCAGTGGGTCCCCGGCCACCCCGACTCCTTCGGCACCTGGCTGGCCGGACTGCGCCCCGGCGGCACCCTCGCCTTCCAGGTCCCCGGCAACTTCACCGCCCCCAGCCACACCCTGCTGCGCGACCTGTGCGACGCCCCCGAGTGGCGCGACCGCCTCGCCGACCGCCTCCGCGACCCCGCCTCCGTCCTGGAGCCGACCGAGTACCTGGAGCGCCTGGCCGCCCTCGGCTGCGAGGTCGACGCCTGGGAGACCACCTATGTGCAGGTCCTGACCGGCGCCGACCCCGTCCTGGACTGGGTCAAGGGCACCGCCCTGCGCCCGGTACTGACCGCCCTCGCCGACGACCCGCCCGCCCGCGACCGCTTCCTCGCCGCCTACGCCGCCCTCCTCCGCGACGCCTACCCCTCCGGCCCCCACGGCACGGCCTTCCCGTTCCGCCGCGTCTTCGTCGTGGCCCGCACGGCCCAGCGATGATCGCGGCCCTGGATCATGTCCAGCTCGCCGCCCCGCCCGGCAGCGAGCCCGCGCTGCGCGCCTACTACGGCGAGGCGCTCGGCATGACCGAGCTCCCCAAACCGGCCGCCCTGGCTGCCAACGGCGGCCTGTGGTTCGGCTGCGGCCCGGTCCAACTGCACCTGGGCATCGAGCCGGGCTTCCGCCCATCCCGCAAGGCCCACCCGGGCCTGCGGGTCGTCGGCATCGAAGCCTTCGCCGCCCGCCTCGCCGGGCAGGGCGCCGAGGTCGTTTGGGACGAGAAATTGCCAGGGCACCGCCGCTTCTATTCCGAGGACCCGGTCGGCAACCGGCTGGAGTTCCTGGAGCCGATCGGGTGTTACCACTCGATCGGATGATCGGCCCGGGGTTTGCCGTAATGACGCTTCATGGACGCATAGCGTCACGGTGTCGCTTGTGCCGCAGTGGCGTCGGCGCCCAGACTGATGGAGGAGGTGCTTCACGATGACCGCTCTCGCGCATGAGCCGTGTTCTGCCGTGGACGACGGGTTGCCGCCGACTGCCGGGCAGGAATCCGTGCCCCTGGACGAGGTGCTGTGGCAGGCGTGGAAGGCCATGGAACTCCCCGAGGGCTACCGGGCCGAGATCGTCGAGGAGTACATCGAGGTGTCGCCCACCGGCCGTCGCCGTCATGGCGTGATCATCAACCGCCTCCGCCGGGCCTTGGAGGCCCATCTCGCAGACGGTGACGATGTCGCGTACCACGACGTCAATGTCATCCACCGCCGCAAGGTATGGATCCCCGACCTCTTCATCGCCCCTGAGGACCTCGACGAGATCCCCGACGAGGGAGATCTCGGAGTGGACGCGGGCGGGGTCAAGGCGGTCTTCGAGGTGGTCTCGCCCGGCCGGGAAGCCAAGTCGCGCGACCGGGAGCGAAAGCGTCGGGCGTACGCCCGCGCGGGCATCCCGCTCTACGTCCTGATCGACGATTTCGACGGTGACGGGACGGTCGTCGTGCTGACCAACCCGAACGCCAAGAAGGCCGACTACGCCGACGAGCATCGCGTCCCGTACGGCACCGACGCCGCCATTCCCGGCGGCCCCGCGAAGGGCTTCGTCATCGGGGACGCGATCGTCAGGTCGTGACGGTCAGGCCGTGACGGTCAGGCGCGCGCCGGTGCGGGCCGACTCCTGGACGCGGTCGAGGAGTCGGTGGCGGGCGGCCGCGTGGGCGAAGTCCGGGGTGAGGCGGGTGCCCGTGGTGAGGTCGTCGAGCAACTGGGCGTAGGCGTACGCCACGTTGTACGCAGTCTCGGTCGAGCGTCCGGCGAATCGCGGGAGCCGCTCGTACGAGGCGGGGACGGGCAGCTCGGTCAGTTCGGTGTCGGATCCGTGGGCGCCATGGAGGGTGATCCGGTCCATCCACAGGGCGGCGTCGGCCTTGACCACCAGATCGCCCTCGGTGCCGTTGATCTCCCAGTGGAAGTCGGTCGCGCGGGAGGTGCCGCCCCGGAAGTGGACGGCGGCGACCGCGCCCGACTCCAGCGTCCCGGTGACCGCGATCTGGTCCTCGGCCGTCATGGTCGCGGTCCGCCCGCTCGGCTCGTGTGTCACCTGGGGCCGGAGGGTCGCCGTCGTGGCGGAGACGTCGGTGAACTCTCCGAGCACCATGGTCAGCGCGTCGACGGTGTGGCCGAACGGGATGGACAGCAGCGTCGCGCCGTTGGCCCGGTCCAGCAGATATTCGCCACCGTCGCGGAACGTCGGGCCCCAGACCCGACCCGAGCACACCAGCGTGGTGGACAGCACCCGGCCCACATAGCCCTCGGCCACCAGATCGCGCAGATAGCGCAGCGGCGGGGCGGAGCGGGCCTGCAGACCCACCGCCGTGCGCACGCCCTTGGCCTCGGCGAGCGCCGCCAGTTCCTCGGCCTGGGCCAGGTCGGTGCCCAGAGGCCACTCGCTGAAGACAGCCTTCCCGGCCTCCAGAGCGGGCAGAATCAGCTCACGGTGGTGCGGCACCTTCACCGTCACCACCACCAGGTCGACCTCCTCGCTCCGGGCGAGTTCCGCGGCGCTGCCGAAGGTCAGCGGCACGCCGAACTTCGCGCCCGCCGCGCGAGCCGACTCCTCGCTGCTCGCGCTGA
The DNA here is from genome assembly GCF_017592595.1 of Streptomyces sp. NEAU-YJ-81. Lineage (NCBI taxonomy): Bacteria > Bacillati > Actinomycetota > Actinomycetes > Kitasatosporales > Streptomycetaceae > Streptomyces > Streptomyces sp. NEAU-YJ-81. Next base: position 469,036 of record NZ_JAGFNO010000002.1, read on the forward strand.
GCGCCCGCAGCTCATAGCCGTCCAGGGCGGCCAGCGCGGGAACATGGGCGCGGGCGGCCCACCCGCCGCTCGCACTCAGGCCGACGATGCCGACGCGGACGGGGGTACGGGGACCGGAAGCCGATGAGGACATGACGGAGCTCCTTCGGAGAAACACGCGGAACGCGCGGGAAGGACACCCAACTTAGCCGAGTGTTCGTTATACGTCGAACACTTGATGGCTCATCCTCGGCCGGAACGACGCACGAAACCCCCTCAATTCCATCGCGGTCACATACCAGGCACGCTTTGCCGCAGCGCTCCCCAGAAGCGATCTGACATGAGACCGTGGACGCGCCGAACAAGAAAACCGTGGCCACGTTCTCGGGGGAGAGCCATGAGCAGCGCGTCGGGCGGGGCGGATCCGGGCATAGGCGGGGGCAGCGAGGAGCAGAGGCAGCGCGGCATCTGGATACTGGTGGCCGCCGTTCTCGCGTTCGCCGTGCTCGTGCTGCCGCAGGTGGTCGAGGGGGACGACAAGACCTCCTTCGCGGGCAGCGCGCTCCCGACCAGCGGAGCCCCACGCCTGCCGACGAGCCCCGGCGGGCTCCCCAGCGGAGGCCCCACGGGCCTCCCCAGCGCCTCGCTGCCCGGGTACGGCTCCGGAGGCAGCGGGGGAGGGGGACGGCCTGCCGAGACCCAGGCGCCCGCCACGCCCACCGTGGCGCCGGATCCCACCGAGGAGGCGTACCGGGCGGTGAGCCCCGGGGACTGCCTCGCCGTGTACGACGCCGGGGACGGGCAGTACAACAGCAGGATGCCCACCCCGGTCGCCTGCAGTGCCGGAAAGGCGTTCATGTGGGTGAGCGCGGTGCGGAGCAGCGGCGGGGCCTGCCCGCAGGGGGCGGGCCAGGACTACATGTCGTACACCTCGCGCGGGCGGACCACCGCCCTGTGCCTGACCCGCAAGTTCACGGTGGGGTACTGCCTGCTGGCCCAGCAGACGGGCAGCGGGCAGCAGGCGCGGATGAACGCCGGGCTGATGACCGTGGTGGACTGCGACGCGAAGCGGGTCCCGGTCCGGTACAACCGGATTCTGCACATCACCGGCGTCTACAAGGCCCCGGCGAACGCCTCCGCGGCGAACTGCGCCCGGGTCCAGGGCGACCGTACGTACTACTGGTCGTGGCTGGTGAACGACGGCCGGACACTGCTGTGCACCATGGTGTACCAGGGCTGACCGCTCAGCGGGTCGCCACGTTCACCACGCCCCCGCTCAGCGCCAGCACCAGAATGACGCCCGCCCCCGGGGCGGCCAGATACGGCAGGAGGGCCAGCGTGGCCAGCAGGCAGTACGCGGCGGCCACCCAGGACAGCAGCTGCTGGGCCTCCTGTGGCCCGTAGCGGTTGAGCCGCACGACGAGAGCTATGAACACCGCCGCCCACAGGGCGGCCCGCGGCTCACCGAAGGAGACATTGTCGTACAGGTCCACGGCGGGCTTGTACCAGTCCGTGTCGGCCAGCGAGCCCGCGAACTCGATCATGCCCTTCAGATAGCCGTGCGACGCCATCGACGTCGCGTCCTTCAGGTCCGCGCGCACCCACTCCGTGATGACCAGCATCATCAGACCAAGCGCATGACAGACGCCTGGCCCCACGGCCACCGTCTTCCGACGCGCCTCCGACCGCTCCCCCGTGCTCATGCCCTGGATCCCCCTCCCCCTGAGCCCCCATCATCCCCGCAGGGGGGACGCGCGGACCAGTACCGGGAGGTCACGCCTTGCGGTGGCCTATCAGCCGCGGCTTCGGCTCCAGCCCGTCCAGACCGTGCCAGGCCAGATTCACCAGGTGCGCCGCCACCTCGGCCTTCTTCGGCTTGCGGACGTCCAGCCACCACTGGCCCGTCAGCGCCACCATGCCCACCAGCGCCTGCGCGTACAGCGGGGCCAGCTTGGCGTCGAAGCCGCGGGCCTTGAACTCCAGGCCCAGGATGTCCTCCACCTGGGTGGCGATATCGCTGATCAGCGAGGCGAAGGTGCCCGTCGACTGGGCGACGGGGGAGTCACGGACCAGGATCCGGAACCCGTCCGTGTACTCCTCGATGTAATCCAGAAGGGCGAAGGTGGCCTGCTCGCACAGCTCCCGAGGATGGCCCGCGGTCAGCGATGTGGTCACCATGTCCAGCATCCGCCGCATCTCACGGTCCACCACGACCGCGTACAGCCCCTCCTTGCCGCCGAAGTGCTCGTACACCACCGGCTTGGAGACCCCCGCCTTCGCCGCGATCTCCTCCACCGACGTGCCCTCGAAGCCACGCTCGGCGAAGAGCGTGCGACCGATGTCCAGCAGCTGCTCCCGGCGCTCCTTACCGGTCATCCGGACCCGGCGGGGCCGCCGGGTCCCGGATCCGGAGGGCCGGCCTGTCCGGCCCCGCCGGTCCTTTTCACCGCTGGTATTACTGTCGGTCGCCACGCCCTCCATCATGCCGCTCCGACGGACTCCTCCTGACGGCGGGCGTCCATACGGGCCTGGCTCGGCCAGCGCACGTCATACGCCCAGCCCGCCTTCTCGAACCAGCGGATGATCCGGGCGCTGGAGTCCAGCTGCCCCTTCATCACGCCGTGCCGGGCGCAGGTCGGATCCGCGTGGTGCAGGTTGTGCCAGGACTCGCCGCACGAGAGCACCGCCAGCCACCACACATTGCCGGAGCGGTCCCGCGACTTGAACGGGCGCTTGCCCACCGCATGGCAGATCGAGTTGATCGACCAGGTCACATGGTGCAGCAGGGCCACCCGGACGAGGGACCCCCAGAAGAAGGCGGTCACCGCGCCCTGCCAGGACCAGGTCGCCAGCCCGCCGATCAGCGGGGGCAGCATCAGGGAGATCAGCGTCCACACCACGAACTGCCGGGAGACCGCCCGGACGGCGCCGTCCCTGATCAGATCCGGTGCGTACTTCTGCTGGGAGGTCTGCTCCTCATCGAACATCCAGGCGATATGTGCCCACCACAACCCCTTCATCAGGGCCGGAACGGTCTCGCCGTACCGCCAAGGGGAGTGCGGGTCGCCGTCCGCGTCGGAGAACTTGTGGTGCTTACGGTGATCGGCCACCCAGCGGACCAGCGGCCCCTCCACGGCCAGCGACCCCGCGATCGCCAGCGCGATCCGCAGCGGCCGCTTCGCCTTGAACGAGCCATGAGTGAAGTAACGGTGGAAGCCGATCGTGATGCCGTGGCAGCCGATGTAGTACATCGACACCATCAGCGCCAGATCCAGCCAGCTGACCCCCCAGCCCCAGGCCAGGGGAACCGCCGCGACCAGCGCGACGAAGGGGACGGTGATGAACAGGAGAAGGGTGATCTGTTCGATGGAGCGCTTGCTGTCCCCGCCGAGCGTGGCGGAGGGAAGCGGGGCCTCCTGGGCCTTCGGCGTGTCGTTTACCACGTCGGGGCTTGCAGTCATGGGATCCCTCGTGGGGCTCGGGGCATGGCTACGGATCCGTAACCTACGGCGTCGTAAGTATGGCAGGGCCCGGAAGCGGGGCAATAGGGCTCTGGTCTCACCCAGGGTCGTGCCGCCTATCCTGGGAACGTCGGACAGCGCGGTCCGCACATGGCCGAAAGCACCGGGTCAGCAGCCCGCGGCGCCCGCCGCGCAAGCCCTGATGCCGCGCTTCGAACCCCGTTCACTGCAAGGAGCCCGCACCTGTGAGCAGTGCCGACCACACCAACGCCGCTCTGCGTGCCGACATCCGCCGTCTGGGGGACCTGCTCGGCGAGACGCTCGTCCGCCAGGAGGGACCCGACCTCCTCGAGCTCGTCGAGCGCGTCCGCGCCCTCACCCGCAGTGACGGCGAGGCAGCCGCAGACCTGCTCGGCTCCACCGACCTCCAGACCGCCGCCAAGCTGGTCCGCGCCTTCTCCACCTACTTCCACCTGGCCAACGTCACCGAACAGGTACACCGCGGCCGCGAGCTGCGCACCCGCCGCGCCGCCGAGGGCGGCATCCTCGCCCGCACCGCCGACCAGCTCAAGGACGCCGACCCCGAGCACCTCCGGCAGACCGTCGCCCACCTGGGCGTCCGCCCCGTCTTCACCGCCCACCCCACCGAGGCCGCCCGCCGCACCGTCCTCACCAAGCTCCGCCGCATCGCCGAACTGCTCGACACCCTCGCCGTCGGCGGCGACGCCCGCCGCGCCGACCTGCGACTCGCCGAGAACATCGACCTGCTCTGGCAGACCGACGAGCTGCGCGTCGCCCGCCCCGAACCCGCCGACGAGGCCCGCAACGCCATCTACTACCTCGACGAACTGCATGCCGGCGCCGTCGGCGACGTCCTCGAGGACCTCACCGCCGAACTCGAACGCGTCGGCGTCGAGCTGCCCGCCACCACCCGCCCCCTCACCTTCGGCACCTGGATCGGCGGCGACCGCGACGGCAACCCCAACGTCACCCCCGAGGTGACCCGCGACGTCCTGATCCTCCAGCACGAACACGGCATCACCGACGCCCTGGAGATCATCGACGATCTGCGCGCCGCCCTCTCCAGCTCCATCCGCAACACCGGCGCCTCCGAGGAACTCCTCGCCTCCCTCCAGCGCGACCTCGAACTACTGCCCGAGATCAGCCCGCGCTACAAGCGGCTCAACGCCGAAGAGCCCTACCGGCTCAAGGCCACCTGCATGCGGCAGAAGATCGTCAACACCCGCGAACGGCTCGCCGGCGACACCCCCCACCAGCCCGGCCGCGACTACCTCGGCTCCGGCGAACTCCTCGCCGACCTCCACCTCATCCAGGACTCCCTGCGCGCCCACCGCGGCCACCTCATCGCCGGCGGCCGGCTCGAACGCGCCATCCGCACCCTCGCCGCCTTCGGCCTCCAGCTCGCCACCATGGACGTCCGCGAACACGCCGACGCCCACCACCACGCCCTCGGCCAGCTCTTCGACCGGCTCGGCGAGGAATCCTGGCGCTACGCCGATATGCCCCGCGACTACCGCCGCAAGCTGCTCGCCAAGGAACTGCGCTCCCGGCGCCCCCTCGCCCCCACCCCGGCGCCCCTCGACGCCGCCGGCGCCAAGACCCTCGGCGTCTTCCGCACCATCCGCGACTCCTTCGAGCGCTTCGGCCCCGAAATCGTCGAGTCCTACATCATCTCCATGTGCCAGGGCTCCGACGACGTCTTCGCCGCCGCCGTCCTCGCCCGCGAGGCCGGACTGATCGACCTCCACGCCGGCTGGGCCAAGATCGGCATCGTTCCGCTGCTGGAGACCACAGAAGAACTCAAGATCGCCGACAAGCTCCTCGACGAAATGCTCGCCGACCCCTCCTACCGGCGGCTCGTCGCCCTCCGCGGCGACGTCCAGGAGGTCATGCTCGGCTACTCCGACTCGTCCAAGTTCGGCGGCATCACCACCTCCCAGTGGGAGATCCACCGCGCCCAGCGGCTGCTGCGCGACGTCGCCCACCGGCACGGCGTACGGCTGCGGCTCTTCCACGGCCGCGGCGGCACCGTCGGCCGCGGCGGCGGCCCCACCCACGACGCGATCCTCGCCCAGCCGTGGGGCACCCTCGAAGGCGAGATCAAGGTCACCGAACAGGGCGAGGTCATCTCCGACAAGTACCTCGTGCCCTCGCTCGCCCGCGAAAACCTGGAACTCACCGTCGCCGCCACGCTGCAGGCATCCGCCCTGCACACCGCGCCCCGCCAGTCCGACGAGGCGCTCGCCCGCTGGGACGCGGCCATGGAAACCGTCTCCGACGCCGCCCACGGCGCCTACCGCGCACTCGTCGACGACCCCGACCTGCCCGCGTACTTCTTCGCCTCCACCCCGGTCGACCAGCTCGCCGACCTCCACCTCGGCTCCCGGCCCTCCCGCCGCCCCGACTCCGGCGCCGGCCTCGACGGACTCCGGGCCATCCCCTGGGTGTTCGGCTGGACCCAGTCCCGGCAGATCGTCCCCGGCTGGTTCGGCGTCGGCTCCGGCCTCAAGGCCGCCCGCGAAGCCGGACTCGACGGCGTCCTCGACGAAATGCACCAGCACTGGCACTTCTTCCGCAACTTCCTGTCCAACGTCGAAATGACCCTGGCCAAGACCGATCTGCGGATCGCCCGCCACTACGTCGACACGCTGGTCCCCGAGGACCTCAAGCACGTCTTCGACGTCATCCAGGAAGAGCATGAACTGACGGTACGAGAGGTGCTGCGCATCACCGGTGAGCGCGAACTCCTCGACTCCAACCCGGTGCTGAAGCAGACCTTCCACGTCCGGGACGCCTACCTCGACCCGATCTCGTATCTGCAGGTGACCCTGCTCCACCGCCAGCGCACCGCGCGCGAACGAGGCGAAGAGCCCGACCCGCTGCTCGGCCGTGCGCTCCTCCTCACGGTCAACGGCGTGGCCGCGGGCCTCCGCAACACGGGCTGACCAGGGCGTGACACCGGGCGGGCCCGCTCCCCCCGGGGCGCGGGGCCGCCCGGGGGCGTGTGGGGGGGTGATGTTCCCGGGGGCTCCGCCCCCGGCCCCCCGGGGATGGCCAGCAGGCTCCGCCGCTGCCCGCCATCTCTTCCCCGCCGCGACGGCGAGGACCCCCACGGCGGTGGTCGGCGGTGCCGAACTAGGCGCGCCACGCGACCGTTCACCCGACGGCGGGGTGGACCCGAGACAACGCGCAGCCCGAGACCGCAGGCGCGCCCGGTGATCGCCACAACGTCTGCGCGGTGCCGAACTGGCCGTGCGACGGGAGCGGTCACACCACGGTGGCGTGGTCCCGGGGCGAAGGGCGAGCCCAAGACCGCGGGGGCGTCCGGTGATCGCTACGACGTCGGTGCGCTCCGGCGGTTGGCCGGGTTCCGGCGGGTTCTCTTTTCCGCCGCGACGGGGAGTACTTCCACGGTGGAGTCCGGCGGTGGCGAACTAGGCGCGCCACGCGACCGGTCGCACCACGGTGGCGTGGCGCCTGACGAGAGGCGAGCCCAGACGCGGGGGCGCCGGGGAAAAACGCTACAGCGTAAGCGTGGCGAAGGACGCGCCCAGCAGGGCCGCGCCCAGCAGGCCCATCGTCCAGCCCGTGCGGCGCAGGCCGAGGCCGCCCGCGACGATCAGGGAGGTGAGGAGGAGCGAGCCGCCGAAGGGGACCCAGGCGTGGAGGACGCCCGCGGCACCCGTGCGGACGGCGCGGTCCGTGCCCGGCTTGAGGGCCACCGGAACCCGGTCGCCCGTCCCGTCCGTGACCGCCTTGTCCACCCGCACCCGGCCATGGGCCTCGCCACCCGCGCGGGCCGGGGCGAACGAGCCGGTGCACCAGTCGTCGCCGCAGTCGGAGACCGTCACGGTGCCGCGCTCAAGCCCCTTGGTGAGCATCGTCGGCTTGGCATCATCCCAGGACGACCACACCCCGGCGACCAGGATCAGCAACGCGACAAGCCCCATTGCCACGTTCTTCGCCAGCAACAGAAGCCCGTACGCGCTCTCGCCCGCCCGCCGCGTACGGCTGCGCTTGGTCACACCGGTGGAAGCCATGGCGGCGATCCTTGCCATCCCCGGCGGCTCGGTCAACCTTCCGACGAACAAACGGGCGAACGACGTCTTTTCAGGAGTTGTACGTCCCCTGCGCGCGCTCCAGCCCGTCCGCGATCAGCGTCTCCACCGCATCCGCCGCACGGTCCACGAAGTAGTCCAACTCCTTGCGCTCCGCAGCGGAAAAGTCCTTCAGCACAAACGCCGCGACATCCATCCGGCCCGGCGGACGGCCGATCCCGAAGCGCACCCGGCAGTAATCCGCACCCAGCGACTTGGTGATCGACTTCAGCCCATTGTGGCCATTGTCACCCCCGCCGACCTTCAACCGCAGCGCGCCGTAATCGATGTCCAATTCGTCATGGACCGCCACGACATGACCGACCGGCACCTTGTAGAAGTCGCGCAGCGCGGTCACCGGACCGCCCGAGAGGTTCATGAAGGACATCGGCTTGGCGACCACGACCCGGCGGCTCAACGGCCCCGGCGGACCCACCCGGCCCTCGACGACCTGCGCCCGCGACTTATGCGCCTTGAACCGGGCACCCATCCGCTCGGCCAGCAGATCGGCCACCATGAATCCCACATTGTGGCGGTTGCCCGCGTACTCGCCCCCGGGATTGCCGAGGCCCACCACAAGCCAAGGGCTCGCGTCGTCCGTCATCTGGATGTCTCTCCTTGAGGACGGCCGCCGCCCCACCACAGGGGCGGGACGGCGGCCGGAAAAGCGAAAGGGAGCAGCCGAAGACTACGCCTCGGCGCCCTCGCCCTCGCCCTCGGCGCCCTCCTCGGCCGGGGCCTCGGCCTGGGCGGCGACCACCTGCAGCACGGCCGCGTCCTCCTCGACGGCCAGCGTGGTGCCCGCCGGGAGGGCGATGTCCTTGGCGTGGATGGTGGCACCCGCGTCCAGGCCCGCGATGGAGACGGTGACCGACTCCGGGATGTGCGTCGCCTCGGTCTCGACCGGCAGGGCGTTCAGCAGGTGCTCGAGCAGGTTGCCACCCGGGGCCAGGTCGCCCTCGGTGAGGATCGGCACCTCCACGGTGACCTTCTCGCCCTTCTTCACCAGCAGCAGGTCGACATGCTCCAGAACGCCGATCTTGATCGGGTGACGCTGCACGGCCTTCGGGATGACCAGCTCGTCCTTGCCGCCCTCGACCTTCAGACGGAGCAGCACGTTCGGCGTCTTCAGCGCCATCAGCAGGGCATGCGCCGGAAGCGTGACATGCAGCGGGTCGACGCCGTGGCCGTAGACCACGCCGGGAACGCGGTCGGCCGCACGGGTACGCCGGGCCGCGCCCTTGCCGAACTCGGTACGGGGCTTAGCGGAGATCTTGACCTCGGCCATGGGGCACTCCTCGTAGATCGTTTACGGTGTGTGGGCGTCACCCGGCCCACGACAGACCTTGCTACGAAGAGCGCGTCGATAACGGACAGCCGCGATAAGACGCGGCCTCCCTCGCCGAGCAACCCCACGATTCTACCAATGGTTGAGGCCACCCCCGTACGGGAGTGGCCTCAAGAACCGGTTCGGGGAGGTTAAGCCGCTCACGCCTGCTCCTCGAACAGGCTGGTCACCGAGCCGTCCTCGAAGACCTCCTGCACCGCGCGAGCGATCGTCGGCGCCATCGACAGCACCGTCACCTTGTCCAGCTCCACCTCGTTCGGAGTCGGCAGGGTATTGGTGAAGACGAACTCACTGACCTTGGAGTTCTTCAGCCGGTCCGCCGCCGGACCCGACAGCACACCATGCGTGGCGGTCACGATCACATCCTCCGCGCCGTTCGCGAACAGCGCGTCCGCCGCCGCACAGATGGTGCCACCCGTGTCGATCATGTCGTCGACCAGCACACACACCCGGCCCCGCACCTCGCCGACCACCTCATGCACCGTGACCTGATTGGCCACATCCGGATCCCGCCGCTTGTGCACGATCGCCAGCGGCGCGCCCAGCCGGTCGCACCAGCGGTCCGCGACCCGCACCCGGCCGGCGTCCGGCGACACCACGGTGAGCTTGGACCGGTCGACCTTGGCACCCACATAGTCCGCGAGCACCGGCAGCGCGAAGAGATGGTCCACCGGACCGTCGAAGAAGCCCTGGATCTGGTCGGTGTGCAGATCGACCGTGAGAATCCGGTCGGCACCCGCCGTCTTCAGCATGTCCGCGACCAGCCGCGCCGAGATGGGCTCACGGCCACGGTGCTTCTTGTCCTGACGGGCATAGCCGTAGAACGGAACGATCACCGTGATCGAGCGCGCGGAGGCCCGCTTCAGCGCATCGACCATGATGAGCTGCTCCATGATCCACTTATTGATCGGAGTCGTGTGGCTCTGGATCAAAAAGCAGTCGGCACCGCGCGCGGACTCCTGGAAGCGTACGTAGATCTCGCCGTTGGCGAAGTCGAATGCCTTGGTCGGGACCAAGCTGACGCCCAGCTCATGGGCGACCTCCTCGGCCAGCTCGGGGTGGGCGCGGCCGGAGAAGAACATCAGCTTCTTCTCGCCGGTCGTCTTGATCCCGGTCACAACAAGTCTCCTTGGATGTCGCTTTGGCGCACTTCTCACCGTACGCCCCGCACGGTGTACCTGCGCACATGTGTCACTGCTGGCCCTCGTCCTCCCGACGAGCGGCCTCGGCGGCCCGTGCCGCGGCACTTCCGGGGCGCTTGCGGGCGACCCAGCCCTCGATGTTCCGCTGCTGTCCGCGTGCGACGGCGAGCGAGCCCGGGGGCACATCCTTGGTGATGACCGATCCGGCGGCGGTGTAAGCGCCGTCCCCGATCGTGACGGGAGCCACAAGCATGTTGTCGGCCCCGGTCCGGCAGTGGCTGCCGATGGTGGTGTGGTGCTTGTTCACACCGTCGTAGTTCACGAAGACGCTCGCCGCACCGATGTTGGTCTGCTCACCGATCGTCGCATCGCCCACATAGGACAGATGCGGCACCTTGGTGCCCTCGCCGATCGTGGCGTTCTTCATCTCCACGTACGTACCCGCCTTGGCCTTCGCACCCAGCCGGGTCCCGGGACGCAGATACGCGTACGGCCCCACACTCGCCCCCGCGCCGACCACCGCGCCGTCCGCGACGGTGAACGCCACGACCGCGCCCGCGCCGACCGTGGTGTCGGTGAGCCGGGAATTCGGCCCCACCTCGGCGTTCGCGGCCAGATGAGTGGCCCCCAGCAGCTGGGTACCGGGGTGCACCAGCGCATCCGGCTCGAACGTGGCCGTCACATCGATCCAGGTGGTGGCCGGATCGACGACGGTCACCCCGCTCAGCATCGCGCGCTCCAGCAGCCGGTCGTTCAGCAGCCGGCGCGCCTGCGCCAACTGCACACGGTTGTTGATCCCGACGATCTCCCGGTGATCCGCCGCCACGCACGCGCCCACCCGGTGCCCGGCCTCGCGCAGAATGCCGAGCACATCGGTGAGGTACTCCTCACCCTGGCTGTTGTCGGTGCGCACCTTACCGAGGGCGTCGGTGAGCAGCTGCGCGTCGAAGGCGAAGACCCCGGAATTGATCTCGCGGATCGCGCGCTGCGTGTCGGTCGCGTCCTTGTGCTCCACGATCGCGGTGACGGCGCCGCTCGCGTCGTCCCGCACGATCCGGCCGTAACCGGTGGCGTCGGGGACCTCGGCGGTCAGCACGGTCACGGCGTTCCCGTCGCCGGAGTGCGCCGCGGCGAGCCGCTGGAGCGTCTCGCCGGTCAGCAGCGGCGTGTCACCGCAGACGACGATCACGGTGCCGTCGAGGGCGACCCCGCTGTCGGACAGCTCCTCCAGACCCATCCGGACGGCGTGCCCGGTGCCGTTCTGCTCATGCTGGACGGCGGTGCGCGCCTCGGCGTCGATCTCGGCCAGATGCGCGGAGACCTGCTCCCGGGCGTGGCCGACCACGACGACGAGATGCTCGGGCGAGAGCTCACGGGAGGCGGCGACGACGTGCCCGACGAGGGAGCGGCCGCAGAGGGCGTGCAGAACCTTCGGGGTCGCCGATTTCATGCGGGTGCCCTCACCCGCTGCGAGGACGACGACGGCTGCCGGGCGGTTGGCGCTCACGGGTGTGCCCTTCGGCTTCGGGGGTGGACACCCGCAGGATACCGAGAGGTTTCCGGGCGGAAAGGAAGGAGGGTCCCGAGCCGGACGGTCAGGACCCGAACTTGAAGCTCCCCCGCCAGGACTCGAACCTGGAACAACCGGACCAAAACCGGTCGTGTTGCCGATTACACCACAGGGGATGGCAGAAGGTGCCAAATCGGACAATCTGCTAGATCGTCGACCTGGCCCCCACCACTATGCCGTACCACCAGCCTTCAATGCGACGGTATAGGTCAGCGCTCTTGAGGACGCGGACCACCAGGCAGCCCCGGTATCCCTCGCCTACGTTCTTGCGAACCGTCTTCGGGTTGTGCTTCTTCAGCGTCGTCCTCTCGAGGATGGTGACGTCCACGCCGATGATCTCTGCCCAGTAGCGTTCCGCGTCGGCGACCTGGGCGGATTCGTGGATCATTACGCGATAGCGCAGCCGTTCGGGCTCGACGCCGAGCAGGGACAGCCAGGCCAGATACAGCTGGACCATGTCGGGGTCGCTGTTGATGAAGGTGGCCCTTTCGGTGGGATTATGCGGCTTGCTCTTCGAGCCCTCGGACCAGTAGAGCCCCACCCCGATCAGGAAGAGCTCCCGATTCGTCAGCTCGCCGACCTCCCTCGCGGCGGCCAGCTTCGTCCGCTGACGCTCGATCTCCCGCTGCCGCAGCGTCGCCTCCCACCCCCGCTTGGCGATCGCCGACGCCTCCTCCCGGGTGCGGGGCGGCCGGTCCGGTTTTGGCAGGTCTCGGACCCAGAGCGAGATGGAGCTCTTGGAGCAGCCGAGCTCGAGCTGGATCCTGTCGTATGTCATCCCCTGCAGTCGCATTTCGCGCGCCCTGGCCCGGAGGTCGTCCTTGGCGTTGGGGCGCTTTGTCCACTCGGGTGGCGGCTCGCCCTCCAGGAGGCGGTTCAGGATGTCGTTGTTGCTCACCTTCAGCCGGTCGCGGATTTGTCTGCGGCTCGTCCCCTCCTTCCGTAACGCGATCGCCCTTTCTCTCAGTTCTTCGAACGTGGTCGACCCGTCGAGGAGGCCGCCCACGCTGTCGCCGTCGCGGCGCCGTGGTTCGTTCATGGCCACAGGGTCGTTCGACATCCGGGCGCGCCGGGTCGAAAACGTGGGCGATTCATTCGTTCGAGTTAAATGGGCGGTTTTACCCGATGTTCGAGTCTCTTATGCGCCGCCGTGTCCCCGGGGAAAGCGCTGGCGCCCGGCCGTAGGCTGGTCGCTATGAGTTCGACGGGGGAAGAGGCGACGGGCGCGCGGGGCGTGCCCGTGGGGCCGTGGTGGTGGTCGCGGCGGCGGAGTATGGGGCTTGATGTCCTGCTCGCCGTGGCGTCGGCGGTGGAGTGTGCCGTAGAGGGTGTCGGTTTCGCCCATGATGCCCGGATTCCGGTTGTTGCCGGGGTGCTGATCGGGATGGTCGTCGGGGCCATGCTGCTGTTGCGGCGGCGCTGGGCGATCGCCGTGGTGCTGATATCGATCGCGGTCACGCCCGCCGAAATGGGTGTGCTGCTCGGCATCGTGGGGCTGTACACCCTGGCCTCGTCCGAGGCGCCGCGCCGGATCACGGCGCTGCTGGCCGGGATGGCGGCGGTGGGGAGCTTCCTCGTCACGGTGATCGGCCTGCGGCGGGACGATCCGCAGAGCGGTCTGGGGACCTCCGTGTGGGAGGCCCCGATGTTCGCCATGGTGCTCACCTTGGGGCTGACCGCTCCACCGGTGCTGCTGGGGCTGTATGTCCGGGCCCGGCGGCGGCTGGTGGAGAGTCTGCGGGAGCGGGCGGACGGTCTGGAGCGGGAGCTGTCGCTGCTCGCGGAGCGGGCGGAGGAGCGGGCCGAGTGGGCGCGTAATGAGGAGCGGACCCGGATCGCGCGGGAGATGCATGACGTGGTGGCGCACCGGGTGAGCCTGATGGTGGTGCATGCGGCGGCGTTGCAGGCGGTGGCGCTCAAGGATCCGGAGAAGGCGTCGAAGAACGCGGCGCTGGTGGGCGATATGGGGCGGCAGGCGCTGACGGAGTTGCGGCAGATGCTGGGGGTGCTGCGGTCGGAGGATGGTCTGCGGGCTCCGGGTGCGGCTTCGGCCGCCGTCGCTTCGGGGGCGGCGTCCGGGGATCCGGCCGCTGATGCGGCCGCGTCTTCTGCCGATGCCGCCGGGTCGTCCACAGATGCCGCCAGGTCTTCTGCCGAGGAGCGGCCGCTGGCGTCGGTGGCGGCCGCGGCTTCGGCGGCGGCGCAGGCCGCGGGGTCGGCCGGGAGGGATGTGGGGGCGCTCGGGGGGCCGCGGCTGGCGGAGCTGGAGGCGCTGGTCGGGCAGTCCCGGGCGGCGGGGATGGCGGTGGAGCTGTCGGTGGAGGGTGAGGAGCGGCGGTATGCGGCTCCGGTGGAGCAGACGGCGTACCGGGTGGTGCAGGAGGCGCTGACCAACGTCCATAAGCATGCTCCGGGCGCGAGTGCCCGGGTTCGGGTGGCGCATCGTTCGGCCGAGATCGCGGTTCAGGTGGAGAACGGGCCGTCGGAGCGGGGCGCGGCGGATGCCGGGCTGCCGAGTGGGGGGAATGGTCTGGTCGGGATGCGGGAGCGGGTGTCGACGCTTGGTGGGGGTTTTGTGTCGGGGGCCACGGAGGCGGGTGGCTTCCGTGTGTCGGCGGTCATCCCGGACGGCACGGATGACACGGATCACACCGACGGCGTGGATGAGAAGGATCACATGGACCGCGGGGATCGGCCGGAGGGGCGTCCGGTGGATGGCACCGCGGCCGGGGGCCGCGGCGGGGGCGTGGAGCGGGCGCAGAGCGCCTAGTGCCCGCGGCCGGTCGGATCGCGCGCGGTGCGCGGGTTATGCGCGGGCCAGTCTGGCCGGGAGCGCGCCGGTGACGAGGGTGCTGAGGGCGGCGTCCAGGGTGGGGCCGAGGTACCAGTCTCCGGTGTGGTCGAGGCTGTAGACCCGGCCTTCCGCGTCGATGGTCAGCAGTGCCTGGCCGTCGGATTCTTCGCCCAGTGGGCAGATCTCGGTTTCGAGGGCGTGGCCCAGGTCGCCGAGGGTGCGGGCGAGGTGGAGGCCGTGGAGGGGGTCGATGCGGAAGGGGGTGGGGGCGATTTCGCGGCCCGCGCCGGGCGGCTGGATGTGGAGTCCGCCGAATTCCGCCCATGCTTCGACGGCGGCCGGGAAGACGGCGTGCCGGTGGCCTGCGGGGGAGGTGTGGGCGCGCAGGGTGTCGGCCCAGACTTCGGCGCGGTGCATGTCCCAGCGGCCGGGCTGCCAGCCGGCTTCGCGGAGGGCGGCGTCGACGGCGACGGAGAAGCGGGTGACGTCCAGGCGGTCGATGGGTTGTCGGGCCGGGCGTGTCGGCGGTGTCTGCGCCGCCCCCGGGGCCTGTGGTGCTTGTGGTGCCTGATGTGCCTGGTTCATGTGGTCTCACCCACCATCCGTACGCCGAAGTGGGCCAGCAGCGCGGCGCAGGACAGGCAGGGCGGGGCGTAGCTGCCGTGCTGGGGGTCGCCCGCCTCCCGGATCCTGCGGGTGGTGAGCTTGGCCTGTTTGAGGGAGCGGCGGGCCTCACCCTGGGTGAGCGGTTTGCGGGAGGCGCGCTTGGAGCGGCCTGCTTCGACGTTGGCCAGGTGGCGGGAGAGCAGGATCGCCTCGGGGCAGCGGCCGGTGAAACGTTCGCGCTGGCCGCTGGCGAGTGCGTCGAGGAATTCCTGGACCAGTGGGTGGAGCGTCGGCGGCTGTTCGGCCTTGCCTCCGGTGCAGGTCAGCGTCTCGCCGCGGACGGACAGCGCGGCCGCGACGGCGGGCAGGATGCCGTCGCGGCGGCGGTTGAGCGGCGGTGGGCCGGCGTCGGGGTCGACGCTGCTCCATCTCAGCCGGGGGTCGCCGGCCGCGAGGGCGGCGCCGTCGCCGCCTCCGTTGCTCTGCGTGATGTGCATGTGGTGGATCCCTCCCTGTGCAATCCCCCGGTTGCAATGATCAGATTGCCAAATCCCGCGGGCGCTGCGGTAGTCCGGGCCTGAACGACCTGGTGGGGGCGGGGGCCGTCATGAGGGGGGATGGCCGCCCGGTTCGGCCGGTTGCGTCACCGCATAGGCTGTGCCCAGTAGCCAGCATCAGCAGGGGGCAACCGCCATGACGACAGGTCGGCTCGGGCAGCATGCCGCGCCACCGAACACGGCCTACGCCGGGCAGGTCGTGCACTTCCCGGATCCCGTCCGGGCCGCGCGCCACCCCAAGGGCGTCCGAGTGGACGAACAAGGCTTTCCGGACTTCTCGCCGTATGCGCGTGCGGCCGCCGAAATCGCCGAGCCCCCGGAGGGGTTCGGTGTCGACGAGCTTCGGCTGACGGACTATGTCTCGGCGAACGCGGCGCTGCACGCCACCGGCCATGAGCTGTGGAACGGGGCGTCGGCGGTGGCCACCCCGCACGGCTGGACCTGGCACCACGTGGTCGGCACCCGCCGGATGGAGCTGGTTCCGGTCGAGGTCAAGGCGCTGCTGCGGCATCACGGCGGGCTTGCGACGGCGCAGGTCGACCACGAGAAGCGGGGCACCCGCCCGTTGCAGGAGACCCGGCCGATCCATGTGGGCCTGCCGCTGAGGGGCATTTCGGTCACCGAGGAGCAGGTGCTCGGTGCCGAGGAGGATCTGGGCTATCGGCTGCCCGAGTCGTACCGCGCCTTCCTCAAGGCGGCGGGCGGCTGCGCGCCGGTCGGCGCGGCGCTGGACCCGGAGCTGGGGCTGCTGATCGACCAGCCGTTCTTCACGGTGCGCGATGAGGCGGCGGTCAATGACCTCGTCTATATCAACAAGTGTGTGCGGGATCACTTCACCAAGGACTATCTGGGCGTGGGCTTCGTACAGGGCGGTGTGATCGCGGTCAAGGTGAAGGGTGACGCGATCGGTTCGGTGTGGTTCTGTGCGTACGACGACGCGCGGGACCGTGACGGCTGGACGGTCCAGGAGCGGGTGGGGCGGCTGTTGCTGCCGTGCGGCGACGACTTCGACGCCTTCCTGCTCCGGCTGGCGGGCAATCCGCCGGAGCTGGAGACCGTGGCGAACCTGATGGTGGACGGTGGATTCGCGTACGCCGTCCCGGTGGAGGGGTGAGCGCGATGGTGACCTTCGCGCAGGCGCAGGAGCGCGCGGAACTCTGGATCAACGGCGATGTGCCGGCCTATCAGCAGCGCGAGGCGCGGGTCCGGGAGTTCGACCTGGGCTTTGTGGTCTGGGCCGAGGACCGGGCGGACGGGCCGGTCTCGGGCCGGGGGGCCGAGGGCACGCGGATGGTGATCGCCCGCGACAGCGGCGAGACCACGCTGTGGCCGGGGATTCCGGTGGGTGAGGTGATCCGCCGTTACGAGGAGCGGTACGGCACGACCGACGGCTCCCGTGACGAGTCCACCACCGGCAGACAAGAGCGCATCGACTTGAACGCGACGTCCTTCCTGCTCACTCCGCCGGAGTGGCTGCAGGAGGCGGCGGACGCGATGAGCAGCCGGTCCGAGGGGCCGACGGACCTTCCCGGGCAGCGGCCGGGGGCGGAGCCGGGCGGGGGCGCGCCCGATGCTTCCGCGCCGGTGCCTTCCGCGACTTCCGCGACTTCCGCGACTTCCGCGACTTCCGCTCCTTCTGCCCCTTCCGTTCCTTCCGTTCCTTCCGCTTCTCCAGCTCCTTCCGCCGCTTCGGCTGCTTTGCCTCCGGAGGACAACTGGCCGTCGGCCGGTGGGCCCGGGGCCGGGCCCGGGGTGTCGGCACCCAGGATCTCGGGCGAGGACGACTGGCCGTCGGACGGCGGGTCGCGGAGCGCCGCGCCGGGCGCGCCGCACAGCGCGCCGGGTGCACCGCCTGTTCCGGGTGCGCCTGCTGCGCCTGGGCCCGTTCCGCCTGGGCCTGTTCCGGGTGCGCCTGTTCCGGGTGCGCCGCAGGGGCGGGGCGGGGTCGTGGACGACTGGCCGTCCGACGGTGTCGCGCGCCCGCTCGCGGCCGGCTCGCAGCAGGACGCCCGGCCCGGCCCCGGTGCCCCGTCCGGCGGTGAGGGCTGGCAGGGCGCGCCGCCTCCGCCCGGTGGGGCGGGCTCCGGTGGGGCGAGCCCGTGGGCCCCGCCCGTGCCGGACGCCGGTACGCCCTCCTCGGGGGGCCAGGCAGGCAACGTGGCCACGCCCGGCGACAGTACGCCGTGGGCCGGTACGGACATCAGGGGCGACGACGACCGCTCGGTCGCCCCGCCTGCCACGGTCTTCGCGCCGCCGCTCGCGGGCTCCGACGACGAGGACACTCCGCCGCCGGGGGTACGGCCCGACGCCAAGACCGAGTTGATGTCCGGCGGCAGCTCGCTGCCGCCCACGGCCGTCGCCCCGTCCCTCGACTTCCCGGCGCAGCAGGGCGGCCCCGGTGCCGCTCCGGGTGCCGGTGCCAACCCGGGTGACATCGCTGACGCCGCCACCCACAAGGCGGGCGGCGGTGCGATGCCCCCGCCGCCCGGTGCGCCGGGGGCGCCCGGCGCCCGGCCGGGTGCGGACTCCACGCCCCCGCCGCCGTCCGGGCCCGGTGCCCCCGGCGCACCGGCCGGGGGGTACGTACCGACGCAACTGGTCTCGCAGCTCGGCCCCGACGGCCCCGGTGGCGGCCCGCAGCCGCCCGGCACTCCTGGTCCGCCTGGTCCTCCCGGGGTGCCTGGTGCCGGTCAGACGCCGCCCGCTGGTGCGCAGGGTGGTGGGCAGACGCCGCCTCCGCCGGGTGCGCCCGGTACGCCCGGCGGCGGGGTGCACGCTGCCGCGACGATGCTCGCGGGTGGTCCGGGTATGCCCGGCGGCCAGACGCCGCCGCCGGGTGCCCCGCAGCCGCCCGGTCCGCCCGGCCCCCCTGGTCCTCCCGGGGTGCCTGGTGCCGGTCAGACGCCGCCCGCTGGTGCGCACGGTGGTGGGCAGACGCCGCCTCCGCCGGGTGCGCCCGGTACGCCCGGCGGCGGGGTGCATGCCGCCGCGACGATGCTCGCGAGCGGTGGCCAGACGCCGCCCCCGGGTGCCCCGCAGCCGCCCGGCATGCCCGGCGCTCCGGGCCAGGGTGCCCCATCCGGCCCGCAGCCGCCCGGCCCACCCGGTGTCCCCGGTGCGGGTGGTCCGCATACGCCGCCGGGCGCGGCCGGGCCGCCGTATCCGGGTGGACCGGGCGCGCCGGGCGCCCCCGGCATGCCGCCGCCCGCCGGCGCTCCGGTTCAGGGTCTGGCCCCGCCGCCCGGCACACCCGCCCCCGGCATGCCCGCCCCAGGCATGCCCGCCCCGGGTACGCCCGCTCCCGGCACGCCCGTGCCGGGTATGGGGTCGCAGCCCGGCTATGCGTATCCGCCGCCGCCTCCCGGTCAGCCGACCGTGGGTCCGGGCTATATGGCGGTGCTGCGCTACCGCGCGCAGGACGGTTCGGAGCAGCAGCTGATCCGCCGTTCGGCGCCCGGGACGCCGCATCCGGAGTGGCAGATCCTGCATGAGCTGCGGGCGATGAACGTGCCGCCGCAGCAGGTGCTGGAGCTGCACACCGAGTTGGAGTCCTGTGATCTGCCCGGCGGTTACTGCGCCCGGATGATCCGGGAGAGCTGGCCGCAGGTGCGGATCAGCCACACCGCTCCGTACGGCCGTGATCACGCGACCCGGCAGCAGGGTGTGCGTCATCTGCTGGAGCACCAGGGCGAGCTGCACCAGGTGGCGGACGGCCCGGCTCGTCCGGCGCCGAACCGGGTGCCGTTGCCGCATCCCAGCCAGGTGCAGCCGATTCCGCCGGTGCCGCCGGAGGGGCTGGCGCATGAGCTGGGCCAGGCGTTCGGGCCGCAGGGCATCGTCCGCTTCGACCAGCGCGCGGTGTCGCGGATGGGCGTGCCGGAGGTGGTGGCGCAGACGCTGGTGTGGGCGGGGCTGCCGCTGGACTTCGGTCCGTTCTTCTGGGCGCAGGCGCAGGCGGGCCGTCCGGTGCCGACGCTGGCGGAGCTGGCGGCGGAGCGTGGGGTGCAGCCCGCGTCGGACGCGGGGTCGTACCTGGTCATGGGCAATGACTTCGGCCGTCAGCTGTGTGTGCAGTACGGCACGGCGAACATCGTGGCGGTGCCGCTGGAGGCGACGCCCCAGCCGACGCCGCCGCAGTTCGTGAACACCGGGCTGCCGGAGTTTGTGCGCTGTATGGCGCTGCTGGGCCGGATGTGGCGGCTGCGGTATGGGCTGACGCCGGACCAGGCGGGCCGTTGGACGGTGGACTTCCAGGCGCAGCTTGCGGGTCTGGATCCGGCGGCGTTGTCGGCTCCGGACAACTGGTGGGCGGTGCTGCTGGAGCAGATGTGGGACGGTCTGTTGTAGGTCCGTCCGCGCGGCTCTGACCGCGCGCACCGTATGAACGGCGATCGAGGCGCCCGACCCCCGTGACGGGGGCGGGCGCCTCGTCGTTGTTGTCACCGGCGGCGGTCCCGGTCGGAGATATGGGCGGAGTGTCGCGTTATGGGGGATGAGAGGCCATCTATAAAGATGTGCGCCGAAGCGCGTTGCATACCGGACAAAAGGGGTTCCAAGGATGGGTGCATCGGTGTCACGTCAGGGCTTCACCATCGTCGGCGGACGGGGCCGTGGCTACCGGCCCGCGCAGGTCGACCACTATGTGGTGGAGCTGTCCGAAGCGCGGGACGCGGCGTGGGAGCGCGCCGCGCGCCTCACCGTGCTGGCCAATGAGCTGACCGCCGAGGCGGAGCGGCTGCGCGAGGTGATCGCCCAACTGGCCCCCCAGACCTATGAGTCGCTCGGCGACCGGGCCCAGCTGATCCTCATGGCGGCCGAGGAGGAGGTCGTTTGTCTGCGGGCGGCGGCCGAGGCGTCGGCGCAGGAGGAGTGGGAGGCGGCGCAGGTCGCGGCCCGTACGGTGCGGGACGCCGCCCGTGACGAGGCCGAGCGGGTCCGCGAGGCCGCCGAGGTGGCGGCGCGCGCCACCTTGGAGTCGGCCCAGGTGGATGTGGACGAGCTGCGGGCCGTCTCGCGTCAGGACGCCAAGGAGTGGCGGACCCAGGCGCTGGCGGAGCTGAAGGAGATGCGGCAGCGCGCCGCCGGGATCCTGGCCGAGCAGGAGCGGGAGCACGCCGAGCGGTGGGAGGCGGCGGGCCGTGAACTGGCCGAGCGGGACGGCGCGATGACGGCCCGGCTGGCCCAGCTGGAGGAGTACGCCCAGGCGACGCTCGCCGACGCCAAGCGGGAGTACGGGATGGCCGAGCAGGCCGCGCGGCTGCGGCAGGAGGACGCGCAGGCGCAGGCGGCGGAGATCATCGCCCAGGCGCGGGCCCGCGAGGAGCGCCTGGCGCGGGAGACGGAGCGGACGCTGCGCGAGCATGTGGAGCGGCGTGAGGAGCTCAAGGCGCATCTGGAGCATGTGCGCGGCAGTCTGGCGGCGCTGACCGGTAAGCCGGTGGCGGCGGAGGACGCGGCGGCGGCGCCGCGCCCCGAGTCCTGAGCGCACCGCCGGGCTTCGGGGTGCGGCCCGGGGCACTGCCTGATCCGGGTGCCGTCCGGCCGGAGTGCCGGTCGGAGTACCGGTCGCAGTGCCGTCGGCCCCGTCAGGATTGCGTCTCGGCCTCGGCTTCGGTACGGACCGGGAAGCGGCGCGGGGCGAGGAAGACCAGAACCAGCAGCGCCAGCAGCGCGGCGGCCGCCGAGCCCAGGTAGACGTGGTCGACGGCGGTGTCCACGGCCCGCCGCAGATAGTCGGCCGCCTGGTCGGTGAGGGTGCCGGGGTGTTCCAGGGCGCGGGAGACCGAGTCCAGGCTGTCGGGCAGCCCCGGCCGGATGGCGTCGGGGGCTTCGGTGAGCCGGGAGGCCAGGGTCGCGTTGGCGACGGCCCCGAAGAGCGCCGCCCCGAGGCTCTGGCCGACCTGGCGGCAGAAGAGGATCGAGGCGGTGGCGGTGCCGCGCTCGGCCCATCCCACGGACGACTGCACCCCGATGATCAGCGGCAGTTGGAAGAGCCCGAGGGCGCCCCCGAGCAGCAGCATGATCAGCGCGGGCTGCCAGGCGGCGCCCGGGTAGGGGAGGAGGGGGAAGGCGGCCAGGATCAGCGTGGCGGCGGCCATGCCGGTGATGGCGCAGCGCCGGAAGCCGACGCGGTTGTAGACGCGGCTGCTGAGCGCGGCCGCGATCGGCCAGCTCAGCGTCATCGTGGAGAGCACGAAACCGGCCGGTATCGGTCCAAGGCCCAGCACCGACTGGGCGTAGGTGGGCAGAAAGACGGTCGGGGCGATCATCAGCAGGCCGAGCGCGGCGAAGGCGAGGTTGACGGCCGAGATGGTGCGGCGGCGCCAGACCCAGCCGGGGATGATCGGTTCGGCGGCGCGCCGTTCGATCCATACGGTGGCCGCGGCGCATATGACGGCGCCGCCGAGCATGGTGAGTGACGGGGCGGACAGCCAGTCCCAGGCCACTCCGCCCTGCACGAGGGCGGTGAGCAGCAGTCCGCCGGTGAGGAAGACGCCGAGCGCCCCGGCCCAGTCGATCCTGGGACGGCCCTCCCGGTGCCGTCGCGGTTCGTGCAGATGGCGGGTGATCAGGAGGAACGCCAGGGCGCCGACCGGCAGGTTGATGAGGAAGATCCAGCGCCAGTCGGCGTATCCGGCGAGTACTCCGCCGATCGCGGGGCCCGCCACCGAGGAGAGTGCCCAGACGGAGGAGAGCCTGGCCTGTATCTTCGGGCGTTCCTTGAGCGGGTAGAGGTCGGCGGCGACGACCTGGATGGTGCCCTGGAGCGCCCCGCCGCCCAGTCCCTGGACGATCCGGAAGGCGATGAGGGAGGCCATGTTCCAGGCGGCGGCGCACAGCAGTGAGCCGATGAGGAAGACGACGATGCCCGCGAGCAGGATGGGTTTGCGGCCGAAGGTGTCGGAGAGCTTTCCGTACAGCGGCAGGGAGACGGTGACGGCGAGCAGATAGCCGGAGAAGAGCCAGGAGAAGACGGAGAAGCCGCCTAGGTCGCCGACGATCTGCGGTACGGCGGTGGAGATGATGGTCGAGTCGAGCGCGGCCAGCGCCATGCCGAGCATGAGGGCGGCGGCGACGGGGCGGCGGCTGCGGGGGGTGGGGGTGCCGGGGTGCGGCTGGGGTGCGGGGGGTTTGGGGTCAGCGTCCATCGGCCGTCGTGCGGTGCCGCCCACGGTGGCGCGCTCCCTTCGCCGGTACGCGCCGGCACGTGTCCCTGATGTTCGTGCGAGGGACTCCCGTACGCACGATTCTTGTACGACCCACGATTCCATGGCGGGACAGGCTGGGGGAAGAACGCATCCGGGCTGTCCAGAAGGCCCGGCTTGAGCCTGACGTGGCGGAAGGGTGCAGAATTTACCCCGAGTCCGGGTCAGCCTCAGGGCTCACTCCCCTAGGGGATGCCCACCCTGTACTCCTACTCCCGGTTCGTCCGGGCGGATGAGGAGCCTGTCGTCCCCGCTTCATAAGGTTGCTACGGGCTGCGCGACCGAGGGGGTGGGGCTAGCCCTACCGCTGAGAGGGAGTCCTTCCCCATCGCGGAGGTTCCCCGATCACGGCAATCTGGATGCCGTGATCGGGGAGCGACATCGCCGATCAAATACTGAAGGAGAACGAGCGTGACAACGGCTGTATCGATTCCCAGGACCGGGGGCAGCGGAGGACATACGGCCGTCGCCGCCCGTGCGCGTCAGGTGCTCAAGGCGTATGGCTCGGGGGAGACCCGGGTGGTCGCGCTGGACCATGTGGACGTGGACATCGCCCGCGGGCAGTACACCGCGATCATGGGCCCGTCCGGCTCCGGCAAGTCGACCCTGATGCACTGCCTGGCCGGTCTGGACACCGTCAGCTCCGGGCAGATCTTCATCGACGAGACCGAGATCACCGGGCTGAAGGACAAGAAGCTCACCAAGCTGCGCCGGGACCGGATCGGCTTCATCTTCCAGGCGTTCAACCTGCTGCCGACGCTCAGCGCGATCGAGAACATCACGCTGCCGATGGACATCGCGGGCCGTAAGCCCGACCGGGCCTGGCTGGACCGGGTGGTGGAGACCGTGGGCCTGGCCGGCCGGCTCAAGCACCGTCCGAACCAGCTCTCCGGCGGTCAGCAGCAGCGCGTCGCCGTGGCCCGCGCCCTCGCCGCCCGTCCCGAGATCATCTTCGGTGACGAGCCGACCGGAAACCTGGACTCGCGGGCCGGTGCCGAGGTGCTGGGCTTCCTCAAACGGTCGGTGGACGAGCTGGGCCAGACCATCGTGATGGTCACCCATGACCCGGTCGCCGCCTCCTACGCCAACCGTGTGCTGTACCTGGCCGACGGCCGGATCGTCGATGAGATGTACAACCCGACGGCCGATCTGGTCCTGGAGCGCATG
This sequence comes from Streptomyces sp. NEAU-YJ-81, assembly GCF_017592595.1. Taxonomy (NCBI): domain Bacteria; kingdom Bacillati; phylum Actinomycetota; class Actinomycetes; order Kitasatosporales; family Streptomycetaceae; genus Streptomyces; species Streptomyces sp. NEAU-YJ-81. The sequence continues at coordinate 492,983 of NZ_JAGFNO010000002.1, forward strand.
AAGCACTTCGACGCGCGGGGACGGGTGTCATGACCGTCCTCAAGACCTCACTGCGCAACTTCGTCGCCCACAAGGGCCGGATGGCGCTGTCCGCGATCGCCGTGCTGCTGTCGGTGGCGTTCGTCTGCGGCACGCTCGTCTTCACCGACACCACCAACGCCACGTTCGACAAGCTCTTCGCGAGCACCGCCTCCGATGTCACGGTCAGCCCGAAGGGCGCCGGCGACAGCGACACCCGGCAGGGCCGGATCCGTTCGCTGCCCGGTTCGGAGCTGGCGCGGCTGAAGCAGGTGGACGGCGTCAAGTCGGTGATCGGCGACGCCACCAGCCAGTCGATCACCGCCGCCGACCGGAACGACAACAGCATCGGCTCGGACTCCGGCGCCCCGACCATCGGCACCAACTGGGACCCGACCGAGACGCGCTCGGTCCAGATCACCTCCGGTCACGCGCCGCGCGGCCCGACCGAGGTGATGGTCGACGCCGACACCGCGAAGAACAAGAAGCTGAAGCTGGGCGACGAGATGCGGATCATCGCCATCCCCGGCGAGTTCCGCGCGAAGATCGTCGGCATTGCCACGTTCCAGGTGACCAACCCCGGCGCCACGCTGGTCTTCATGGACACCGACACCGCGCAGCGCAAGCTGCTCGGCGCTCCCGGGGTGTACTCCAGCTACCTGCTCACCGCCCAGCCGGGCGTCAGCCACGACCAGCTCAAGAAGAACGTGGTGGCCGACCTCGGCACCGCTGTGAAGGTGCAGACGAAGGCCGAGTCCAGCAAGGAGGCCGAGGACGACATCGGCTCGTTCCTGGACGTCATGAAGTACGCGATGCTCGGCTTCGCCGGTATCGCCGTCCTGGTCGGCATCTTCCTGATCGTCAACACCTTCTCGATGCTGGTCGCCCAGCGCACCCGTGAGATCGGCCTGATGCGGGCCATCGGCTCCAGCCGGAAGCAGATCAACCGGTCGGTGCTGATCGAGGCGCTGCTGCTGGGCATCGTCGGCTCGATCCTCGGTGTCCTCGGCGGGGTCGGCCTCGCGGTCGGCCTGATGAAGATCATGGGCAGCGCGGGGCTGCATCTGAGCACCGACCAGCTGACGGTGAAGCCCACCACGCCCATCATCGGCATCGGTATCGGCGTCATCGTCACCGTCATCGCGGCGTACATCCCCGCCCGCCGGGCCGGGAAGATCTCCCCGATGGCGGCCCTGCGCGACGCGGGCACCCCGGCGGACAGCAGGGCCGGATGGATCCGCGGCGTGATCGGCACCCTGCTCACCGCGGGTGGCGCGGCGTCCCTGGTGGTCGCGGGGAACGCGGACAAGGCGGTCGACGGCTCGATGTTCCTGGGCGTCGGCGTGGTGCTGACGCTCATCGGCTTCATCGTCATCGGCCCGCTGCTGGCCGGTCTGGTGGTCCGCGCGCTGGCCACCGTCGTCCTGCGGATCTTCGGCCCGGTCGGCCGGCTGGCCGAGCGCAACGCGCTGCGCAACCCGCGGCGCACCGGCGCCACCGGCGCGGCCCTGATGATCGGCCTGGCGCTGGTCGCCTGTCTGTCGGTGGTGGGCTCCTCGATGGTCGCCTCGGCCACCGATGAGCTGGACAAGTCGGTGGGCGCGGACTTCATCATCCAGTCCGACATGGGCCAGCCGATCACCGAGGGGATCGAGAAGTCGGTGCGCCAGGCCAAGGGCCTGAAGCACATCAGCGAGGCCAAGAACATCGAGGACACCAAGGTCACCCTGCCGGACGGCAAGACGGTCACCAAGGACCTTTCGGCCGCCAACCCGACGTACGCGGAGGACCTGCGCACCCCGGTGGTCGAGGGTGATCTGGCCGCCGCGTACGGCAAGAACGCCATGTCGGTGCCGGAGGGCTTCGCCAAGGACCACAAGGTGAAGAAGGGCGACACGCTGACCGTCGCCTTCAAGGAGGGCCGGACCGCCAAGCTGACCGTCGCCGCGATCACTTCGGACGACGTCAGCCTCGACAAGGGCGCGATGTACCTCAACATCGCCACCGTCGAGAGCTATGTCCCCGCCAAGCTGATCCCGGCGGACGTCATGATGCTGGCACAGGCCAAGGACGGCCAGGAGGAAGCGGCGTACGCATCCCTCAAGGCCCAGCTCCACCACTACCCGTCGGTGAAGGTGCGCGACCAGACCGACTACAAGCAGGAGGTCAAGGACCAGGTCGGTCAGCTGCTCAACCTGGTCTACGGTCTGCTGGCGCTGGCGATCATCGTCGCCGTCCTCGGTGTGGTGAACACCCTGGCCCTGTCGGTGGTCGAGCGGACCCGTGAGATCGGCCTGATGCGCGCCATCGGCCTCTCCCGCCGCCAGATGCGCCGCATGATCCGGCTGGAGTCCGTGGTCATCGCGCTCTTCGGCGCGCTGCTGGGGCTGGGTCTTGGCATGGGCTGGGGAACCACGGCCCAGAAGCTGCTGGCGCTGGAGGGTCTGAAGACCCTGGAGATCCCGTGGCCGACGATCATCACGGTGTTCATCGGCTCGGCCGTGGTGGGTCTGATCGCGGCGCTGGTCCCGGCCTTCCGGGCGGCGCGGATGAATGTGCTGAACGCGATCGCCACGGAATAGCCAAATCCAACGGGGGAAATGAGGCCCGCTGCCTCTCCATGGGGGGAGGGGCAGAAGGCCGGCCGACCGGCCCGGTGCGCGACGGGGGAGCGCACCGGGCCGGCGGTGTGTTCCGGGCCGTTCCGTCTTGTGGCGGTGCCCGGCGGTACGCCGGACAGGGAATCCGGGGGTTTGACTTGGAGTGCGCTCCAACTCCTAGCGTGATCGTCACGACCACGAGGGAGGTACCCGATGTCCGCACTGCCCACCCGTCGCCTGGGTGCGCTGACCGTCGCGGCCCAGGGCCTGGGCTGCATGGGAATGAGCCACGGCTACGGCGCCTCGGACGACGCCCAGTCGATCGCCACCCTCCACCGCGCCCTCGACCTCGGCGTCACGCTGCTGGACACCTCCGACTTCTACGGTGCCGGGCACAACGAGGAGCTGCTCGGCCGGGCCCTGGCCGGACGCCGGGAGCAGGCGGTCCTGGCCACCAAGTTCGGCTTCGCCAACCGGCTGGGGGAGCCGACCGCGATCCGGGGCGACGCCGCGTACGTCCGCCAGGCGTGTGACGCGTCGCTGCGGCGGCTCGGCGTCGACCACATCGACCTCTACTACCAGCACCGCGTGGACCCCGACGTCCCCATCGAGGAGACCGTCGGGGCGATGGCCGAGCTGGTCCAGGCGGGCAAGGTGCGCCATCTCGGCCTCTCCGAGGCGGGCGCGGACACCATCCGCCGCGCCCACGCGGTGCACCCCATCGCGGCGCTGCAGAGCGAATGGTCGCTGTGGACGCGGGACCTGGAGCACGAGATCGCCCCGGTCTGCCGTGAGCTCGGCATCGGCCTCGTCCCTGGGGGCCGTGCCAGTCCAGGCACAACACGGTGGCGTCGTCTTCCAGCTTGCCGCCCGCGGCGTCCAGGACCGCGGAGGTCAGCATCAGCACGGTCTCCCGCGGGTGGAGGTGCCGGGTGCTCTTCAGCAGGGTGACCAGATCCACCTTCTGCGCGTCGCGTTCGAGCATGCCGTCGGTGAGCATGATCAAACGATCACCGGGGCGTAGATCGATGTTCTGAACGTGGTAGCAGTGGGCTGGGGGCGCGGGCACCCCGAAGGGAAGGTCTGCCTCGCAGGGGACTTCCTCCACGGCTCCCTCGCGTATGCGCAGCGGCAATGGGTGGCCGGCATTGACGAGTTCTGTCCGCCCGGTGTGGAGGCAGATGCGCAGCAGCTGCCCGGTGGCGTGGCCGCGGTCATTGTCGATCAAGGCCCGGTCGGCCCGCCGGGCCTGGTCGGTCAGGTCGGCTCCGGCGCGGCGGGCGCCGCGCAGGGCGCCCATGAGGACGGTGGCCGTCAGCGCGGAGTTGATGTCGTGGCCCATGGGATCGGTCACCGAAAGGTGCAGGGTGTCCCGGTCCAGGGTGTAGTCAAAGGTGTCACCGCTGATCGTTTCGGAGGGTTCCAGACTCCCGCTCAGGGCGAACTGGGCGGCCTCACACGACAGCGACGACGGCAGGAGCTGGTATTGGATCTCGGCCGGCAGGGTGGGTGGCCTGGAGCGTTTGCCCCAGGTGTAGAGATCGGTGAAGCGCTGGTTGGCGATCACGATATAGGCCAGGATGTGCGCGGCTTCGCCGACCGAGTCGAGGATGCCCTCGCCGGGTTCGGTCGGCAGCAGCACCTCGAGCAGACCGATCGCGTCCCCACGGTTGGTGACCGGGGCGATCACTCGGTGTCCCTGGCCGGTCGCCTCCTGATACAGGCGCTGGGTGCGGATCACCCGCTCGTAGACGCTGCCGAACAGTTCGATCCGCTCCGCGGCCCGCCCGACTTCCTCGGTGGAGGCGATGGACAGGCGTGCCACCGCCTTCCCGGTCAGATCCAGGATGAGGAAAGCGACCTGCGTGGCGTCGAAGCGCCGCCGCAGGTCCTCGGCGACCACATCGACGGACTCCACCGGTGCCGCCGTCTCCGCTGCTGTCAGCAGGCGGGGGAGTTCACTGTGCCCACTCACAAGCCGGCTCCCTTCGTGCACCACCCCTCTCATCAGCCTAAACCTGTCAATGTGGGCGCCGCCCTCCATGGGCGCCAAGCCGGGTCTTCACGAGGCATGAAGGTCAATCGGCGGGGGCCCGATGAGTTTCGGGGCGCCCCGGGGTCTCAGAGGGTGAACGCCACCCCAAGGGAGATCACCATGACCGACACCGCGAAAGGCACCCGGCTCGCCGAGGTGGGCCGGGTAGCCGTCACCGTCGCCGATCAGGACCGGGCGCTGGACTTCTATGTGGGCACGCTCGGCTTCGAGAAGCGTGCCGACATCCCCTTCGGCGACGGTCACCGCTGGATCGAGGTGGGCCCGGCGGGCGCCCCGACCGGGATCGCGCTCGTCCTGCCGCGCGAGGGCGGCCAGGGGCCGGGCTACGAGACCGGCATCATCCTCACCTCGGAGGACATCGACGTCGACCACGCGACGCTGCGCTCGCGCGGCGTCGACACCGACCCGGAGGTCCAGCGCTGGGGCGCCCCGGTGCCGCCGATGTTCAGCTTCCGGGACGGGGACGGCAACGCGCTGATGGTCGTCGAGAACGGCTGACCGCACCCGACCGAGAGCCGGTTGCCGAGGGCCGGTGATGTGCCGGTGGAAGAGCCGGTCCGCGACGGGGGCGGGCCGGCTCTTCTGTGCGGCTACGAAGCGTGGCGGCCGATACGCCTGGGCCCGGCGGACGCGGGGTCCGCCGGGAGCCGTCCAGGTCGCCGTACACGGTGAATTCGGCCCGTACCGTGCCCGCTTCACCGTCCGCCGTCTCCTCCTGCCGCACCGCGGCGGCCACCGTCAAGTGGCCGTCGTCGGCGGGAAGGGACCGGCCGGGGTGAGGGAGACGGCGGTCACGATCAGCCTCCGTGCGCGGTGATGGCGTAGCCCTCGGGGCCGATGAAGGTGAACGTGCGGCCGAAGGGGCTGTCCTGCGGCGCGGCGACGATCGGCACCCCCGCGTCGGCGAGCTGGTCGTGCAGCGCCTGAGCGTCCGTGGTGCGGAACCACAGGGCCACGCCGAGACCGGGCCGCGCGACGTCGTCGAGCTCCACGCCCGGCAGCGGCTCGCGCACGGCGAACGGGATCGGCTGAGTGGTGAACACCACGGCACCGGGAGGCGAGGCCGGTGCCCGGCGCAGTCCGAGGTGCTTTTCGCAGAAGGCGGCCGCCGCCTCGACATCGCGTACCTGCAGGGCGATGAAGTCGGGGCCGTCAACGGTGGCGGTCATGGGTTCTCCCCAGGTTGGTTGATGTCAGGACTTTGACATTCCCGGACTGTACGCACACCCCCTCCCCATGTCAAAATCCTGACATGGAAGACCGGACTCCCGTGGCCCCGCCGCACCCCGCTCACGACGTCACCGAACATGTGGGCTACCGCCTCAAGCGCGCCGCCGCCGCGCTGCGCGGCGCCATGGACAAGGCGCTGCGCGAACGCGGTCTGACGGTGCCGCAGTACGCCTGCCTGGAACTCCTCGACCAGCGGCCCGGCCTGTCCAACGCCGAACTCGCCCGCGGCACCTTCGTCACCCGGCAGTCCATGAACGTCGTCCTGCGCGGCCTCCAGGACGCGGACCTGATCACCCGGCCCGCCACCACCGACCACGGCCGCGCCCTCCCCGCCCACCTCACCGAGGCCGGCCGCGAACGGCTCGACGCGGCCCGGTCCGCCGTCTACGCCATCGAGCGGACGATGGTCGACGCCTTCCCGCAACGGCGCCTGGCCGCCCTCCTCGCCGACCTCGACCGCATGGCGGAAGCCCTCGGCGGCTGACCGGCCTCAGTCGCGGGGGAGCAGGGTGCCCAGGGGGCCGAGGTCCAGGTTGAGGTCCTCCGGCGTCAGTCCGTGCTGGTCGCACAGCTCCGCCATGCGCTGGTCGAGCAGCATCAGCGTGGTGCCGATGCGTTCGATCTGGCCGTCGGTGAGTCCGCCCGCGTCGATGCGGCGGATGGCCTGGCGCTCCATCAGCTGGCGGAGGAGTTCGACGACCGTCAGCACGAGGGCCACCAGGTCCCGGCCGACCGAGTCGCGGTCGATGTCGAGGTGGGTGGGCGTCGGGGGCGTCGGAGGGCTCATAGCGGGCCGCTGTCGGTCCACGGGGCCGGGACCCGCTCGTTGACCGAGGAGAGCAGGGCATGCAGGGACAGGCGGACGAGGGGGACCTCGGCGATCGCGATGACCAGGTCGCCGGTGACGACGACGCCGGTGGCGAGTACCCGGTCGAGGAGGTCCACGAGGGGGACGCCGAGCGGTCCGAGGGCCTCGGCGGGGGTGGCTCCCCATGCGGGGGCCTCTTTGCGGGCGATGTCGGCGGGGGCCGCTTCCCATGCCGCTTTGGCCGGGGCGGCGTCCCAGGCGGCCCTGGTCATGGGGACATCCCTCCGTTGGTAACCCCCCGGTCGGCGATCCGTTCACCCGCGACTCCTCCGTCGGCGAAGGAGTAGGGCGCCCACGGCCCGGAGAGCTCGATCTGGACGTCCGTCTCGTCGCGGCGCAACGACGTGAGGGCGGCGCGCAGTTCGCGCTCCCGTCCCAGGTCGAGGAGGTAGGCCGCGTTCAGCACATGGGTACGGTGCTTCCCGGTCACCTCGACGCCGTGCGGGCGCAGCCGGCGCGCGGCCACGGCGAGGCTCCGGACGGCGGTGTCCACCCGCTCGGCGGCCCGCAGCGTCAGGGTGTGGTGCTGTTCGCGGCTCCGCTGCCGGGTGCGGACGCGGTCCAGATAGGCCCGGCCGCTGGCAGGGCCGGGCGCCGGGCCGTCCGCCGGGGCGGCTTCCGGGGCGGGCGGTGGTCCCGTCGGGGCGTAGACCTTGACGCCCCATTCGGCCCGGCCCGTGATCCGGTCCAGCGCGGTCAGGAGGGATGTCTCCCGCTCGCCCAGGGCCTCGCGGGCCCGGCCGTCGTCGAGATAGAGGGTGGCCAGCGGCAGCGGAACGGTGGGGGCGAGCGCCGACGCCGCCGTGATCACCGTGTGGTGGGCACGGGCGCAGCGCTCCAGCTCATCGCGGTCGGACAGCCGCCGCCGCAGCGCCTCCTCGCCGAACCCGGCGGCGGGCACGTCCTGGACCACGGCGGTGAGCGGGCCCGCCGCGAGCGTACGGACGGGGCCGCAGGTGCCGAGCCCGGGGAGCGCGGCCAAGGCGGTGAGGGCGCCGCCGCGGCAGACCGCGAAGGCGTAGGTGAGGGTGGGGGCCTCGGGCTGGGTCATGTGTCCGCGCCCTCCTCGGCGGCGGTGGCGCCGACCGCGCTCAGCTCATCGGAGTCCATGCGCGATTCCAGGGCCTGGAGCCGTTCGCGCAGTTCCGCGTTCTCCTGGGCGAGGGCGTCCTTCGCGGCGCGCGAGGAGAGGGCGGGATCGGTTTCCCACCAGTCGATTCCGGCCTTGCGGGCGGTGTCCACGGAGGAGATGAACAACCGCAGCCGGATGGTGAGCAGTTCGATGTCCAGCAGGTCGATCTTGATGTCTCCGGCGATCACGATGCCCTTGTCCAGGACGCGTTCCAGGATCTCGGCGAGGTCGGAGGGGTGCCGGTCGCTGGTCACAGAAGGGGGGTACACCAGGTCGCGGTCAGTCATGGCGGCTCACCCTTGCCCCTCCTCCTGGGCTTCGGCTGCCTGACCGCTCCAGCAGGTCCAGCAGCCGGTCCTCCTCCCGGTCGAACTCCTCGGGGCCGATCGCCCCCGACTCCAGGGCCTCGTTCAGCGCCGCGAGCCGGGCGCGCAGCACCGAAGGATGGCACAGCTCCTCCTCCGCGACGTCCCGCACGCGCTCCGCGACCCACACCACCCCCCGCACCGGCGCCAGCGGGAAGAGGACGACCTGGCTCAGCAGCCCCATGTCAGGCCCGGCCTTCCGCGAAGCTGTAGCAGGGCAGCGGTCCGGTGAGCCGCAGCTCGACCCGGTCGCGGTGGCCGGCCGCGAAGCGCTCCACCACGCCGTGGAACCGCCGCTCCTCGCGCCGGTCCAGCAGGAACGAGACGTTGAGCACGCATCCCTCGACCTCCGGGCCGTGCACCTTGGCGTCCGCCACGGCGGAGAGCTCCGCGAGCACCGCGGCCGCCGCGGCGGCGGCTCTGCGCCCCAGGCCGCGCGCCACGGCCTCGCCGAGCCGCACGCTGGCCTCGTACCCCGGGGCCCGGCGGGCGGCGGTGCGCAACCGGCTCACCTCGGGGTCCTCCCGTACCAGCGTGCCCAGGTCGGCCTCGGTGGGCAGCGCCTTGAGGTTCATCTCGACCCGCCCGTCGACGCGTTCGAGCGTGGCCAGGCAGTCGTTCTGGGACGACAGCAACTGCTGCCGCACCGACTCCTCGTCGGGGGCGATCATCCCGAAGCGCATCGGCAGCACCGGCCCGTCCACCGCCAGCGTCAGGGCGAGGTCCTGATGGGCGAGGAGGTCGCGCCGCTTGGCGCGCAGCCGGGCCGGAGCGTCGCTGATCACCGCGGCCAGCGCGCCGGCCCGGAGGGTACGGACCGGGGCGGGCCGCTCGCCCACTCCGGTGCGGCCGGGCGGCATCGCGTGGGTGGCGCGGACGACGCCGTAGACGTACACGCTCCGGGGCGCGGTCATGGATCAGTCCTCCTCGGAAGAAGCGGAACGGCGGCGGGCGCCGCCCCCGGCGGTGGTGCGCCGCCGGGGGCGGCTCTCCTGCTCCTCCTGCTCCTCCCACTCCTCTTCGTCCTCGTCGTCGCCGACCCCGACGGCGTGCTTGACCTTCTCTCCCACGCCTTTCACCGCCTTCTTGGCCTTCTTCTTGCCGATGCCGGCGGCCATGCCGCCGGCCGCGCTCCCGCCGCCTCCGACCCCGCCCAGCAGTTCGGGAACGGTCGTGCTGCTGCGGTCGAATTCGAGGTCCAAGCGGTTGCAGGCTTCGGCGAAGCGGAGGTAGGTGTCCACGCTGGCGACCACGATGCGGGCGTCGATCTTCAGGATCTCGATGCCGACGAGGGAGACCCGGATGAAGACGTCGATCACCATGCCCCGGTCGAGGATGAGTTCCAGGACGTCGTAGAGGGTGCCGGTCCGCTGGACGCAGACGACCTCTTCCGTGTATGTGCCAGTGGGCATCTCGGGGCGTCCTTTCGGCAGTCGTCTCGGCGGTCGTCTCAGCAGTCGTCGGCCGCACCGCGCCGGTAGCGGCGGACCCTCCGGTATTCCTGGAGTTCGCCCCGCTGGTCGACGCGCACCTCGTAGGTGGCCAGCAGGCTGGTGGTGTCGGGGATCCGGGCGACCTCGAGGACGTCCACGCTGACGACCCAGCCGTCCTCGTGGCGGGTCACCCCGCTGACGCCCTCGGGCTCATGGACGATCAGTGAGGCGAGCTGGTCGCACGCGTGCCGGGCGGCCTCGGCCGGCCTGGGCGGCCGGGACCGGGGGCTCGTCCTGGTGGGCGATGGGCGCGTCTCTCGCTCTGCCATGTGCATCAGTGTGATCACAGGGCGTGTCCGGCCGCCTGTCGTGATGGGCCAGACGGCTGCCTGCCGTGCTGGGCCGGACGCGGGTGGGCCGGGCCGGGTGTGGGTCGCCAGAGCTACCGGCGTGGCCCAATTATCTCCGGTGCAGTCGAACTGATCCGCAAATGGGGCAGGAATCGCTGGTTCCGCAGCGGAGCACATGTGAAGATGGCTCGCGGCCGATTGCCCATAATTGATGACCGGCCGTGGCTGGAAAATACCGTTGGGGAATAATGCGTACACATAAGGCTGTGGCCTGCCTGGCCATCACGGTAGCCCTGCTGGCGGGCTGCTCCGACGATGGCGACAAGGGAAAAGCCGAGGACGGCGGCATGGTGGCTGTCGAATTCAAGGTGACGGGGGATTCGCCGGCGAGCGTATATATCCCCGGTATCAATTCGAGTCTGTATGCCGATACCAAGAAGAGTAGCGGTGACGCCGACCTGGATCTCGAAAACGTCAAGACGCCGTGGTCGAAGAAGTTCAAGGTGAAGCCCGGAAGGTCGCTGTCGTTGCAAGCGGGTTCCGCGGAGCCGAAGAAGGAAATCGGCTGCCAGATATTCGTCAACGGGGACCTCAAGGACGAGGAGACGCAGAAGAACAAGCCCGGCAGCACCCTCACGGCCGGGTGCTCGAGCGCGACCCCGCGCTGATCGGGGCGCGATCCACAGGCGTTCGGGCGGACGACGGACCGGCGGAGATTGTCGGCGGGTGGTCGTACTCTGGAAGACCCCCGGCCCGTGACACGTGTCGGGTCGTTCGCGTTGTCCGCCTCCGGGATGGAATACCCCTTTATGAGCCTCACCGGTCTGCTCGACGTCGTCGTTAAAGACCCCGCGCTCGCCGAGGCGGTGCGCGGCGCCGCCGACGGGCATCGTCCCTACGTCGATCTGGTCGGCCCGCCGGCCGCCCGCCCGTTCGCCATCGCCGCGCTGGCGCGCTCCGCGGGCCGCCCTGTGCTCGCGGTGACCGCCACCGGCCGGGAGGCGGAGGACCTGGCGGCCGCGCTGCGCTCGCTCCTCCCGCCGGATGGGGTGGTGGAGTACCCGTCCTGGGAGACGCTGCCGCATGAGCGGCTCTCCCCGCGCTCGGACACGGTCGGGCGGCGCCTCGCGGTGCTGCGCAGGCTGGCCCATCCGCGCCAGGACGACCCGGCGGCCGGTCCGGTCTCGGTCGTCGTCGCGCCCGTGCGGTCCGTGCTGCAGCCGCAGGTCAAGGGGCTGGGAGAGCTGGAGCCGGTGAGCCTGCGGGCCGGGGGGACCGCCGATCTGGAGGAGATCGTGGACGGGCTCGCCGCCGCCGCGTACTCCCGAGTCGAGCTGGTCGAGAAGCGCGGCGAGTTCGCCGTGCGCGGCGGCATCCTGGACGTCTTCCCGCCGACCGAGGAGCATCCGCTCCGGATCGAGTTCTGGGGCGACGACATCGAGGAGATCCGCTACTTCAAGGTGGCCGACCAGCGCTCCCTCGAAGTCGCCGAGCACGGCCTGTGGGCCCCGCCCTGCCGCGAGCTGCTGCTGACCGATCAGGTGCGGGAGCGGGCCGCGGCCCTCGCCGAGGCCCATCCCGAGCTGGGCGAGCTGCTCGGCAAGATCGCCGAGGGGATCGCGGTCGAGGGCATGGAGTCCCTGGCCCCGGTCCTGGTGGACGACATGGAGCTGCTGCTGGACGTCCTCCCGAAGGGCAGCATGACGGTCGTCTGCGATCCGGAGCGGGTGCGCACCCGGGCGGCGGACCTGGTGGCCACCAGCCAGGAGTTCCTACAGGCGTCCTGGGCGGCCACGGCCGGGGGCGGAGAGGCCCCGATCGACGTCGGCGCGGCTTCCCTGTGGGGTATCGCGGACGTCCGCGACCGGGCCCGTGAGCTGGGCATGATGTGGTGGTCGGTGAGCCCGTTCGCGGCGGATGAGGAGCTCACGCAGACACTTGCCGCTGACGCGGCGGGGGACACCGTCAAGCTGGGCATGCACGCCACCGAGAGCTACCGCGGCGACACCGCCCGGGCGCTGGCCGACACCAAGGGCTGGCTCGCCGACGGCTGGCGCACCGTCTATGTGACCGAGGGCCACGGCCCCGCCTCCCGCACCGTCGAGGTGCTCGGCGGCGAGGGGATCGCGGCCCGGCTGGACGGCGACCTCACCGAGATCAAGCCGTCCGTGGTGCATGTGTCCTGCGGCTCGATCGACTACGGCTTCGTCGACCCGGTCCTGAAGCTGGCCGTGCTGACCGAGACGGATCTGTCCGGGCAGAAGGCCGCGGGCAAGGACGGGGCGCGGATGCCCGCGCGCCGCCGTAAGACCATCGATCCGCTCACCCTCGAAGCGGGCGACTTCATCGTCCATGAGCAGCACGGCGTGGGCCGCTACATCGAGATGGTGCAGCGCACCGTCCAGGGCGCCACCCGCGAGTATCTGGTGGTGGAGTACGCCCCGGCCAAGCGCGGCCAGCCCGGCGACCGGCTCTTCGTCCCCACCGACCAGCTCGAGCAGGTCACCAAGTACGTGGGCGGCGAGGCGCCGACCCTGCACCGGCTCGGCGGGGCCGACTGGACCAAGACCAAGGCGCGCGCCAAGAAGGCCGTCAAGGAGATCGCCGCCGACCTGATCAAGCTCTACTCCGCCCGGATGGCGGCGCCCGGCCATGCCTTCGGCGCGGACACCCCCTGGCAGCGCGAGCTGGAGGACGCCTTCCCGTACGCGGAGACCCCCGATCAGCTCACCACCATCGCCGAAGTCAAGGAGGACATGGAGAAGTCGGTTCCGATGGACCGGCTGGTCTGCGGCGACGTCGGCTACGGCAAGACCGAGATCGCGGTCCGCGCGGCCTTCAAGGCGGTCCAGGACGGCAAGCAGGTCGCGGTGCTGGTGCCCACGACCCTGCTGGTGCAGCAGCACTTCGGCACCTTCGGCGAGCGGTACGGCCAGTTCCCCGTCAACGTCAGGGCGCTCTCCCGCTTCCAGACCGACATCGAGGCCAAGGCGGTGCTGGAGGGGCTGAAGGACGGCGCGGTCGACATCGTCATCGGCACCCACCGGCTCTTCTCCTCCGAGACCAAGTTCAAGGACCTGGGCCTGGTCATCGTGGACGAGGAGCAGCGCTTCGGCGTCGAGCACAAGGAGCAGCTGAAGAAGCTCCGCGCCAATGTGGACGTGCTGACCATGTCCGCCACCCCCATCCCGCGCACCCTGGAGATGGCGGTCACCGGCATCCGCGAGATGTCGACGATCACCACCCCGCCGGAGGAGCGCCACCCGGTGCTGACCTTCGTCGGGCCGTACGAGCAGAAGCAGATCGGCGCGGCGATCCGGCGTGAGCTGCTCCGCGAGGGCCAGGTCTTCTACATCCACAACCGGGTGGAGTCCATCGACCGGGCCGCGGCGAAGCTGCGCGAGATCGTCCCCGAGGCGCGGATTGCCACCGCTCACGGCCAGATGTCGGAGACCGCCCTGGAGCAGGTCGTGGTCGACTTCTGGGAGAAGAAGTTCGATGTGCTGGTCTCCACGACGATCGTCGAGTCCGGTATCGACATCTCCAACGCCAACACCTTGATCGTCGAGCGTGGCGACAACTTCGGCCTCTCCCAGCTCCACCAGCTCCGCGGCCGGGTCGGCCGTGGGCGCGACCGCGGTTACGCGTACTTCCTCTACCCGCCCGAGAAGCCGCTCACCGAGACCGCCCATGAGCGGCTGGCCACGATCGCCCAGCACACCGAGATGGGCGCGGGCATGTATGTGGCGATGAAGGACCTGGAGATCCGCGGTGCGGGCAATCTGCTCGGCGGCGAGCAGTCCGGCCATATCGCGGGCGTCGGCTTCGATCTGTACGTCCGGATGGTCGGCGAGGCCGTCGCCGACTACCGGGCCTCGATCGAGGGCGGTGAGGAGGAGGAAGCGCCGCTGGAGGTCAAGATCGAGCTGCCGGTCGACGCGCACGTCCCGCACGACTACGCCCCCGGCGAGCGCCTGCGCCTCCAGGCGTACCGCGCCATCGCCTCCGCCACCAGCGAGGACGACATCCGCGCCGTCCGCGAGGAGCTCACCGACCGCTACGGCAAGCTCCCCGAACCGGTGGAGAACCTCCTCCTGGTCGCCGGCCTGCGCCTGCTGGCCCGCGCCTGCGGCGTCACCGACATCACCCTCCAGGGCTCCAACATCCGCTTCTCCCCGGTGGAGCTCCGCGAATCCCAGGAACTGCGCCTCAAGCGCCTCTACCAGCGCTCGGTGATCAAACCGGCCACCAAGCAGGTCCTGGTCCCCCGCCCCTCGACCGCCCGAATCGGCGGAAAGCCGCTGGTGGGGCGGGAACTGCTGGCATGGACGGGGGAGTTCCTGACCACGATCCTGGGATCGTGACAACGATCCTGGGATCGTGACAACGATTTTGGGGACGTGACAGCGACCGCGGCCCGCCTGGCGCCGGTGCTCATGGCCCGGCGCCGGGCGGGGACAGGGGCGTGCCGCGCGGCCCCGGGGCGCGATCGCGCTCAGGCGATGCGGATCTGTTGATCGTCGACTTCGAGCACCAGCGTCAGCCGGGCGCCCAGGGCCTGCGCATAGGCGCGCATCGCCGTGAGGTCCACCGCCTTGCCCTGCTCCAGTTGGGAGACGCGGGCCTGGGTGATGCCGAGCTGGACGGCGGCCTGCTGCTGGGTGAGTCCCCGCTCCCTCCGCAGCCGCTGCAGGTGATGGCCCAAGAGGTGGGCCTCCTGCTGCAGACGTGCCGCCTCTTTGCGTGCCGCCCACTCGGCCTCGCCCACTTCGGGGTGGGCCTCGCGGCGGATCCGCTCGGCGCTCCTCTTGACCTCGTCCCACGAGGTGAAACCGTTCATTCCGCCGCCTTCTCCTTGTGGTCGAGGTACTGCCGGTAGCGCTCCTCGCCGAGTGGAACGGCAGTGTCGTACCAGCGTCGCCAACTGCCCGCCTTGTCGCCCGCCACGAGGAGGATGCACTCCCGGTCGGGGTCGAAGACGAAGAGGATGCGGATCTCGGTCCGGCCCCCCCGAGCCCGGGCGTAACTCCTTGAGGTTCTTCATCGAGCTGCCGTGAATCACATCGGCCATAGGACGACCGAGACTCGGTCCTATCTCGGCCAGCAGCTCGATGGCCTGCTCCACCGAGTCGGCCGAATGCGGATCGTGAGCACATAGGGCGAGGAACCAGCCGGCCACCTCGTCATGGATGTTGATTGACCACGTCACGGGCCAGTATAAGCAGTCGCTTGTAGAAGCGCATGCTTTTATTGCCGGATCATTCACTCGCATGGGTGGGCCGGCGCCGGGCGGGGACAGGGGCGGGCCGCGCGCAACACCCCCGTCGTCGCGCGGCGGCCGCCCCGGCTTGTGAGGCCCGGCGGGCTGGGCCAGTTCAGGACATTAGGCGGGCGCGGCACCGGCGGCGAGGAACGATGTGCACAGTGAGGGCACCGGGTGGTTCCCGTTCGAACGGTGAGTGCTTTGGTGAACGGTGAGAACGGGGGCGAACGGCGAGTGCGCTGACGCGAACGGCCCGGGGTGCGGGCCGGTCTCAGAGTGAGCCCAGTGCTCGCATTGCCAGCCACAGCTCGTACTTCGCGCTCGGCGCGGTCAGCAGGGACCGCCCCAGCACGTCCTCCGCCCTGGTCAGGCGCTTGCGCGCGCCCGGTAGCGAGATGCCGAGGGCGGCGGCTGCCGCGGGCAGGCGGGCGTCGGCGCGCAGCCAGGTGCGTACGGTCTCCAGACAGGCCGTCGGCCTGGCCTCTTCCAGGGGACGTAGCTGGAACCGGGCCCAGGTTCCGGCGGCGGGTGTGCCCAGCACCGTGTCCAGGGTGGCGGCGGGTCCCGGCGGGGCATGGGCGCGGGCCGCCGCGGCCTGGGGCGCGGTGTGCAGCCGCAGGGCGAGCCAGGCGGCCGACTGCGCGGCCAGGCTGCGGCTGACCTCCACGCCCAGCAGCTCATCGAGATGGCGCAGCCGCGCGGCGAGCGTATTGCGGTGGATCTTCAGATGGCGGCTGGCCGCTCCACCGAAGCTGAGCCACGACCCGAGTGTGCCCAGCAGCTCCTGCGGTCCCGGGTCGGCGCGGCGGGCCGGGGCGTGGCGCAGGCAGGGCGCCAGGAGTTCGCTCGCCCACAGATACCCCTCCGGGCCCGCCAGTACGGTCACGTCCACGTCGCCGCCGAAGCCGGCGCGGCGCTCGGGCGCGTTACGGGCCACTGCCAGCGCGTGGATGGCCTGCTCGTAGGCGGTCGGCGTGTCCCGCAGCGCGACCGCCGCGCTCACCCCGACCCGGCACTCCGGCACCAGGCGGACGATCAGCAGGTCCAGTGATTCGGGGAGTGGGGCGTGCGGGTCGACGCTCACCGCGGTGGCCGGGCCTGTCGTCTCCGGCGGTACGAGCGCGAGGACGTGGTTCGGGCGTACCGGGCACGGCACGATCCACGCCGCGCCGCCTGCCTCGCGGTCGATCCGCCGGGCGATCTCGCGCCGCCGGGGGTGCGGACACTCGATCACATACATCTGGACCACCGCGGGCAGCGCCGGCCGCAGCGCCCCCGCGATCCGCTGCGCGGCGGGCACGCTGCCCACCATCAGCAGATGCAGCACCGCCTCCCGGCTGTGCTCCTCGGCCGATTCGATCCGCCGCCGCGCCCGTTCGGCCTGCTCCAGCCGCCAGCACAGGGCGAGGGTGCGGGCGGCGTCGGCGAGCAGCATTCCGCAGTGCGGATCGTCCGGCCCGATGACGGCCAGATA
This sequence comes from Streptomyces sp. NEAU-YJ-81, assembly GCF_017592595.1. Taxonomy (NCBI): domain Bacteria; kingdom Bacillati; phylum Actinomycetota; class Actinomycetes; order Kitasatosporales; family Streptomycetaceae; genus Streptomyces; species Streptomyces sp. NEAU-YJ-81. The sequence continues at coordinate 509,772 of NZ_JAGFNO010000002.1, forward strand.
CGTGCTCGGGTCGGTGTCGAGCGCGATCACATGTACCGGAGGCCCTTCGCCCCCGCCCAGCACGGCGGACGGCGCCCCGCGCCGGTGCAGTTCGACGGCCGCGTCGGCGGCGGCGTCTGCGGCCGGTCGCGCCACCGCCGGGTCGTGCTCGCCACCCGGCCCGGCCAGCACCCGGCCCGTGTCCCCGACCAGCACGGCCGGGCCTCCGGTGCGCCGGGTCAGCCAGCCGAGCATGTCCCGTACCGCCCCGCGCCTGGAGGCGAGCCGGGCGAGGGCGAGAACGTTGTCGGCGCGGTCGGCGCGCACGTCGGAGGGCGAGGCGGGCATGAAACAGCACATTAGTTCCGATCGCCTGGGTTCCCGAATGGGCTCTGGCCGGTCTGCGGAATCGGCGGCGGCCAAGAGAAGGGGCGCGGCTAGGCTCGGCCGGTGTCCACTGTCATAGCCGCCATGATCACCGCTGTCGTCGGCATCCTCGGCACCCTCTTCGCGCCCGTCCTCCAGCAGCGCATGACGGTACGGCAACGGGAGGAGGACGCGCGTACGGAGGACCGGCGGCGCCGCATCGAGGAGCGCCGGACCGCCTACACCGCGATGAACCGCGCCTCTCGGCAGTTCCACACGCTCCTCAAGGACGCGCTGCACCGGATCCGCGACGACGTGTACACGGACGAGGACCGCGTCGGGCTGGAGGAGGCCCGCCGCGACTACCGGGACCGTTACGCCGAGGCGCAGATGATCGTCCCCGAGCGGGTCCTGGAAGCGTCCCGCGCGCTCAACACGGTGCTCGCCGGGATCGACGCACAGGCCAAACGGATTGACCGGGGCCTGCAGCGCGACGGCGAGACGGCGGCGGGCGCGCTGCTGGAGCTGAAGGAGGCCGAGCCCCGGCTGGCGACGATGCGCCGGATCATGCGGGAGGACCTGGGCATCCTCGACTGAGGCCCGGGGCCCGGTCGGCCATCACATCCGGTGCCCCCGCCATGACCTCACGGGTAATCGACGCCCCGGGCGCGGCGCGGCAGGCTGATCCGTGTCCGCCGCAGACGCCGGACCGGACCCAACCGCCGATCGGCCAGGAGCACTTGGAGGAGCCATGCCCGCCGCCTACGCGCTCGCGCATCTGCACGGCCGCAGTCCGCACCCCGACATCATCGAGTACCTGGAGCGGATCCAGGCCACCCTCGACCCCTTCCACGGCCGCTTCCTCATCCACGGTGGCGAGCTGGAGGTGGTCGAGGGGGAGTGGCCGGGCAGTGTGGTGCTGATCGAGTTCCCGGGCGGGATGGCGGACGCTCGCGCCTGGTACGCCTCGCCCTCGTATCAGGACATTCTGCGGCTGCGCACCGACCACATCGAGGGCGTCGTGGTCCTCGTCGAGGGCGTGGTCTCCGACTACGACCCGCTGGCGCGCGCCGGGAAGCTGCGGTCCGCCGACCCCGGCGGCTACGCCCGCTAGTCCGTCCCGGTGGGTGCGCCCGGTGGCCCGTCCCGGCGGTTGTGCCTGCCGGCCCGTCCTGGCGGGTGTGGGCGGTGGCTCGTCCCGGTGGCACGCCCGCTGGTCCTCCCGGCGGGTACGCCTGCTACGGGGTGTCCACCGCGTGGCGGGGGCTTCGCCCCTGGACCCCGGGTCTGGGGGCGGAGCCCCGCACGCGGCGGAGCCGCATATCGTCAGGTGTCGGGGAGGGGCGGGGAGGGGAGCAGCCTGCCGCAGGCGTCACGATCCGTCGGACACCTCCCGTCCCGGCGGGTCTGCCCGCTGGTCCGCCCCGGCGGATACGGCTGGGCCACTGGCGGACCCCGGCGGGCACGCCCGGTAGTCGCCCCGGCGGACACGGTCGCTAGCCGAGCCCATCGGATGCGCCCGCCAGCGGACCCCAGTGCGCACGGTCGCTAGCCGAGTCCATCGGATGCGCCCGCCAGCCGACCCCGGCGCGCACGTCGCTCGGCGGCGGTCACCGTCCCACCGCGTACCCCTGCGCGCCCCGCGGATTGGCGGCGGCCAGCAGCACGCCCGTCTCGGGGTCGCGGGCGACCGCGCACAGCCGCCCCTCCGACCAGGGCCCGCCGACCACGACATCGTGGCCGCGGCGGCGCAGCTCCGCGACGGCGACCTCGCCGACCCGCGACTCCACGACCACCCGTCCCGCCGTCATCGCCCGCGGGTGGAAGGAGCCGGGGAAGGATTCCTGGTGCCAGTTGGGGGCGTCGATGGCGCCCTGCAGATCCAGCCCGGAGCGCACCGGCGCCCGCAGCGCGACCCCGAGGAAGAAGTGCGTGCTCCACTGGTCCTGCTGATCGCCGCCCGGCGTCCCGAAGGCCATGACGGGGGTGTCGCCGCGCAGCGCGAGCGAGGGGGTGAGCGTGGTGCGGGGGCGGCGGCCGGGGGTGAGGGAGTTGGGCAGTCCGGGGTCAAGCCAGGTCATCTGGAGCCGGGTGCCGAGCGGGAAGCCCAGCGCGGGGATGACGGGGTTGGACTGCAGCCAGCCGCCGCTGGGCGTGGCCGCGACCATGTTGCCCCAGCGGTCCACGACGTCGAGATGGCAGGTGTCGCCTCGCGTCACCCCGTCCGGCCCGACGGCTGGTTCGCCGTCGGCCCGTTCGCCCGGAGCCGATCCCCCGGCGGCCGGTCCGCCGAGGGGCAGCCCCAGGTCCGGTCCGCCGACCGTCGGTTCCCCGCCGCCCGGCGCGGCGACCGGTCCGGCCGCCCCGGAGGCCGCGCGGGCCACGGCGGCCAGCGCCTGCTTGCTCAGCCGCGGCGTACGGCCCCCGGGGTGCCCGGGGCGCAGCTCGTACGAGGCCCCCTCGCCGATCAGCCGCCGCCGCTCGTCGTTGTACGGACGGGAGAGCAGCTCCGTCAGCGGCACGTCGGCGGCGTCCCCGTACCACGCCTCGCGGTCGGCCATGGCCAGCTTGCCGCCCTCGATCAGGGTGTGCAGGAAGTCGGGAGTGCCGAGGTCGTCCGCGGTCAGCCCGTCCGGCAGCAGGGCGAGTTGCTGCAGCAGCACCGGCCCCTGGCTCCAGGGCCCGGCCTTGCACACGGTCCAGCCGTTCCAGGAGTGGCTGACCGGCGCCTCGTACGTGGCCTCAAAGGCGGCCAGATCGTCTCCGGTGAGCGTCCCGGCGTGGCGCCGCCCGGACGAGTCCATCGCGGGCCGGGCCGCCGCGTCCGCCAGCTCCTTCGCGATGAAGCCCTCGCGCCAGACCCGGCGGGCCGCCTCGATCTGTGTCTCGCGCCCCGGCCCGGCCGCCTCCGCCTCGGCGATCAGCCGCCGCCAGGTGGCGGCGAGCGCGGGGTTGGTGAGCAGCCGCCCGGCGGCGGGGGACTCCCCGTCCGGCAGATACAGCTCGGCCGAGGTCGTCCACTCGGTCTCGAACAGCTCCCGTACCGCCTCGACCGTCTCCCCGATCCGCTCGACCGCGGGATGGCCGTGCTCGGCGTAGCCGATCGCGTACCGCAGCACCTCGGCGAGCCGCTTGGTCCCGTGGTCGCGCAGCAGCACCATCCAGGCGTCGAACGCACCGGGCACCGCCGCCGCGAGCGGGCCGGTGCCCGGGACGAGGTCGAGGCCGAGCGCGGTGTAGTGGTCGATGGTGGCCCCGGCGGGGGCCGGGCCCTGGCCGCACAGCACGGTGGGTTCGCCGCCCGCCGGGGCGAGGATGATCGGCACCTCACCGGCGGGCCCGTTCAGATGCGGCTCGACCACATGCAGGACGAACCCGGCGGCCACGGCCGCGTCGAAGGCGTTGCCGCCGTCCTCCAGGACGGCCATGGCGGACTGCGAGGCCAGCCAGTGAGTGGAGGACACCATGCCATGGGTGCCCTGCAGGGTGGGCCGGGTGGTGAACATGCGGCGGGCTCCTGATCTCGTACGGGTGCGGGGGCGGGGCGGGTCTCAGGGGGCCGGGGGGTTTTCAGGGGGTGGAGGCGTTCTCATGTGGCCGAGGCGTTCTCGTCGGGTGGAGGCGTCCTTATGGGTCATGGTGCTGCCGAGGCGTCCGGCGCCGTTCCGTCGTCCGCCACCAGATGGCAGGAGACCTGCCGACCGCCGCCGCCCGCAAGTCCCCGCAGCGCGGGCGGCTCGGTGCGGCAGCGGTCGACGGCGAGCGGACAGCGGGTGTGGAAGCGGCAGCCCGGGGGCGGATCCAGCGGGCTGGGCAGCTCCCCGCTGAGCACGATCCGGGCGCGCGACCGCTGCGCGGCCGGGTCCGGCACCGGGGCCGCGGACAGCAGTGCCTGGGTGTACGGATGCTTGGGGTCGGCGAACAGCTCGGCGGCCGGGGCCTGTTCCACGAGCTGCCCCAGATACATCACCGCGATCCGGTCGGCGAGGTACTCGACGGCGGCCAGGTCATGGGTGATGAACAGACAGCCGAAGCGCCGCTCCCGCTGCAGATCCGCCAGCAGGTTGAGCACGGACGCCTGGACGGAGACGTCCAGCGCCGACGTCGGCTCGTCGGCCACCAGTAGCTGTGGATCGACCGACAGCGCGCGGGCGATCGAGACCCGCTGCCGCTGCCCGCCGGAGAGCTCATGGGGCCGCCGCCGCGCCAGTTCGGGCCGCAGCCCCACCTGGGCCAGCAGCGCGGCGACCCGGTCGCGCAGCGCGTCGCCGGATGCCAGGCGGTGCAGCCGCAGCGGCTGGGCGACGATGGCGCCCACGGTCATCCGGGGGTCGAGCGAGGAGGACGGGTCCTGGAAGACCAGGTGGAAGTCCTTGCGCAGCGGACGCAGCGCCCGTCTCGACAGCCGGGTCACCTCGCGGCCGTTGATCGTCACGCTGCCCGCGGTGGGCCGGTCCAGCCGTACGGCGCACCGCCCCACCGTGGACTTGCCGCTGCCGGACTCCCCGACCAGGCCGACGATCTCGCCCCGGCCGATGCTGAGGCTGACCCCGTCGACCGCCTTGACGGTGCCGGCCGGGCCGGTGAAGTGGCGGACGAGGCCGCTGATGTCGAGCACGGCGTCATCCCGTGACGCCTCCACGGACGCGACGGCGGCGGTCATGAGGCGGCCTCCTGATCGGGGCGTTCTGTCTGCTCGGTGCCTTCGGTCTGCTCGGGACGGTCCGGCTGCCCGGAATCGACCGGTACCGGATACCAGCACGCGGCCTCGTGCCGCTCGCGCAGCGCCCGCAGCGCGGGCCGCTGCGCCCCGCACCGTTCATCGGCAGAGGCGCAGCGGGGCTGGAAGGTGCAGCGGTCGGGCTGTTCGGTGAGGCTCGGCACCAGTCCGGGGATCTCCTGGAGCCGCCCCCGTCCGCCCGCCGCCCGCCGCCGTCCGGGGACCGGCACGGCGCCGAGCAGCCCGCGGGTGTACGGATGGCGGGGCGCGGTGAACAGCTCGTCCACCGGGGCCTGTTCGACGCCCCGCCCCGCGTACATCACCAGCACCCGGTCCGCGATGTCGGCGACCACGCCCAGATCGTGGGTGATCAGCACGATGGCGGTGCCGAGCCGCTCCCGCAGGGACTGCAGCACCTCCAGGATGCCCGCCTGGACGGTGACGTCCAGCGCGGTGGTGGGCTCGTCGGCGATGAGCACGGCGGGGTCGCAGGCGATCGCGATGGCGATCATCACCCGTTGCCGCATACCGCCGCTGAGCTGGTGCGGATAGTCGCGGGCCCGCTGGGCGGGGGCGGGGATGCCGACGAGGTCGAGCAGGTCCACGGCCCGTTCGCGCGCCGCGCGGCGGTCGAGCCCCTGATGGCGCCGGAGGACCTCGCCGACCTGGCGGCCGATGGTGAGGACGGGGTTCAGCGAGGTCATCGGCTCCTGGAAGATCATCGCGATCTCCCGGCCGCGGACGTCCCGCAGCTCCTTCTCGTCCGCCCCCACCAGCTCCCGTCCGCCCAGCCGGATGGAGCCGCCGACGTGCGCGGTGGGCGGCAGCAGCCCCATCACGGCGGTGGAGGTCACGGACTTGCCGCAGCCGGACTCGCCGACCACGGCCAGCACTTCACCCGCGGCGATGTCGTACGACAGCCCGTCCACCGCGTGGACCACGCGGGTCGGGGTGCGGAAGACCACGGACAGGTCCCGCACGCTCAGGGCAGGGGTCGCGGATGCGGTCATCGAGTCTCTCCCGACGGGGTCATCGACGGTTCTCCCGACGTGGTCATCGGCTGTCTCCCTGGGGGTCGAGGATGTCGCGCAGCCCGTCCCCGAGCAGATTGAACGCGAGCGTCGCGGCGATGATCGCGAGTCCCGGGAAGACCGCCATCCAGGGCGCGGCGGCGATGTACGCCTGGGCGCTGGAGAGCATCACGCCGAGCGAGGCGGACGGCGGCTGGATGCCGAGGCCGAGGAAGCTCAGCAGCGCCTCGCCGATGATCGCGGTGGGGATGCCCACGGTGGCCTGGACGGTCAGCGCGGACAGGGCGCCGGGGAGGATGTGGCGGAAGAGCACGGTGCCGTCCCCGCCGCCGTTGGCCACCGCCGCCGCCACATAGTCGAGGTGCTTGAGCCGCAGCGTCTCCGCCCGGGTGATCCGGATGACGGCCGGGATCTGGGAGACGCCGACCGCGATCGTGGCGTTGAGCAGGGACGGCCCGAGGATGGTGGCCAGGCCCACCGCCAGCACCAGGAAGGGGAAGGCGAGCAGGGTGTCGGTGAGCCGGGAGACCACCGAGTCGGCGAACCGCCCGTAATAGCCCGCGATCAGCCCGAGTGGCACTCCGGCCGCGAAGGCCAGCGCCACCGCGAGCAGACCGATCTGCAGTGAGGCCCGCACCCCGTACACGACCCGGGAGAGCTGATCGCGGCCCAGGTCGTCGGTGCCCAGCCAGTGGGCCCAGCCCGGCTGGTGGAGGGCGGCCGAGAAGTCGGGCCGGGCCGGGTCGTACGGCGCGATGAGCGGTGCGAACACCGCGATCAGCACCAGGATCACGGCGGCCACGGCCCCGGTGAGGGCCAGCTTGTTGCGGGTCAGTAGCCGGAGCCGGGACAGCGGCGCGAGCGGGGCCCGCTCCCGTTCCTCGGCGGCGGGTACGGCGGTGGCGGCCGCGCTCATTGGGCACCTCCGAGCCGGATACGGGGGTCGATCACCGAATAGGCCAGGTCGACCAGGAGGTTGACGAGGATGTAGGCGGCCGAGGTGAACAGCACCACGCCCTGCACCATCGCGTAGTCGCGGGAGAAGACCGCGTCGATGGTGAGCTTGCCGAAGCCCGGCAGGACGAAGATCTGCTCGGTGACGACCGCGCCCGAGATGAGGTGCCCGAGCTGCAGCCCGAGCACGGTCACCACCGTGACCAGGCTGTTGCGCAGGGCGTGCCCGATGATCACCTGACGGCTGGAGAGCCCTTTGGCGCGCGCCGTGCGGACGTAGTCGGCGGACAGCGAGCCCAGCATGGCCGCGCGCGTCTGCCGCATCACGACCGCCGCCAGACCGGAGCCGAGGACGATCACCGGCAGCACCATATGGCGCAGGTTCTCCATCGGGTCCACGCCGAACGGCACGAAACCGGAGGCGGCGAAGACCGGGACGGCGATGGCGAACGCGAGGACGAGCACGATGCCGAGCCAGAAGGCGGGCACCGAAAGCCCCAGCAGCGCCACCGCGTTGACCAGCCACTCCTCGGGCCGGCCGCGCCGGACCGCCGCCACCACCCCGGCGCCCACGCCGACGACGACCGCGAGCAGCAGGGCCAGGGCGGACAGTTCGAGGGTGACGGGCAGCGCCTCCAGGACCGAGTCCAGGACCGGCAGCCCGGTGCGGGAGGAGACACCGAGGTCGCCGGTGGCGGCGTGCCGCACATAGCGCACGTACTGCACCACGATGTTGTCGTCCAGCCCGTAGCTCGCGCGGATCTGGGCGATCGCCTCGGGCGTGGGCTCCTCCCCGGCCAGCGCGGTCGCGGTGTCGCCGGGCAGCGCCCGTACGCCGGCGAAGACCACGACGCTGACCAGGAAGAGGGTGATCAGCGATTCGCCGACGCGGCGGATCGGATAGGACATCAGTTCCCTCCCTTCGCGTATCCGGCGTCCTTCACGCGGATCAGCCCGTCGCCGAAGACCTTCAGCCCGGCGACCTTCTTCGTCACCGACACGTAGTTCGTGGGCTGGATCAGATAGAGCACGGTGTGCTGGGCGCGGACGCGCTCGACGAGCCGGGCGTAGATCTTCTGGCGGGCGGCCTTGCCCGCGGTGGCGCCGCCCTCGGCGATCAGCCGGTCGATGGCGGGGTCGGAGAGGCCGCCGTAGTTCTGGGCGCCGCCGGTGCCGGCGAACACGTCGATGTTGCCCGCCGGGTCGAGCCGTCCGGACCAGTTGGTCGTCGCCGCCTGGAAGTCGCCCGCGCGGGAGTGCTCCAGGCCGGTGGCGAACTCGGTCGGCGCCAGACTCACCGCGAAGCCCGCCTCCTTGGCCATGGCCTGGACCACCTGGCCCAGCCGGTTGTCCTCCGGGGTGGTGCTGATCTGCAGCCGCACCCGGACCGGGGTGGCCACCTTGGCGGCCTTGAGCAGCCGTTTGGCCTTGGCCAGGTCGCGGGCCGGGCAGCGGGCCCCGGTGGCGTACGGGGTGCCGGAGGGGAGCGGGCCGCAGGTGGGGCGGTAACGGTCCTGGAAAACGATGGTGTTGATGAGGGCGCGGTCCAGGGAGAGGTCGAACGCCTCGCGCACCCGCACATCCCGCGCGATCGGGGTGTCGATCCGGCCCGGCGGCGCCCCTGCGCCCTTGGTGTTGCCGATGTTGAGGGTCAGTCCGTAGTAGCCCAGCGAGGGGGAGTTGAAGAGCTGCAGCCCGGGTTCGGTGAGCGCCCTGCCCACCTGGACCGGATCCATCTGGTCGCCGACCTGGATGTCACCGGACTGCAGATTCGCCAGCCGGACGTTGCCGTCGGTGATGGTGCGGTAGATCACCCGCCGCAGATGGACGGAGTCGGCGTCGTAGTAGTTCGGGTCCTTGTCCAGCACGATGCGGTCGCCCACCACCCGCTCGGCGTAGCGGAACGGTCCGACGCAGGTGGGGTGGCTCGCGAAGCCGTCGCCGTAGCGCTTCAGCGCCGTCGGCGACATCACCATGCCCGAGCGGTCGGCGAGCAGCGCGAGCAGCGGGACGTACGGCTTGTTCAGCCGCAGCCGTACGGTGTCGTCGCCGACCGCCCGAACCGAGGTGACGGGCTTCAGCTCGCTCGCGCGGACGGATCCGGGCAGTGTGCGATGCCGGTCGAGGGAGGTCTTGACCGCCTTCGCGTCCATCCGGGTGCCGTCGGCGAACCGGACGCCGCGCCGCAGCTTGATGGTGACGGTGCGGCCCCCGTCGCTGGTCGTGGGCGGTGCGGCGGCGAGCTGCGGCACGAACCGGTCCTGGGCGTCGACGTCGTAGAGCTTCTCGCACATCGCGGCGAACACCGTGCGGCCCACGGCGGTGCTGGCCAGGGAGGGGTCCAGCTTGTCGGGGTCCGATTTGAGGGCGATGGCCAGCGTTCCGCCGTCGCGGACGGGCCGGGGGTCGGTCATCCGGTCGGCGCCCACCTCGGCTGTGGGGGAGGCCAGGGAGGCGCAGCCGGCGGTGGCGGCGACGACCAGCACGCACAGCACCCGGGCGGCGAGGGCGGCGGCGCGCCGTCGGCGGCGGGTGGGTGGGGGCCGGTCGCTGGGTCCGCTCGTTCTTGGGCGCATGGCGGGATGCCTCACTGCTGGGGACGGAGAGCGCGCGCTGCGGTGCGGTCAGGATGGCGCAGGGACAGTCGATTGGTCCATTGGTAGGACCAAATTGCTTCAGTGGACGGTAGCGGGCGGGCCCGGCGACTCCGGTTGCCCGCCTGTCACCACCTGGTTAAATCCCGCCGCGTCGGCGGCCGGGAGGACGCAGGGGGGAGACGCCGCCGGATATGAGATTCTGGACCACCGGCCGGACCGGAAAAGCCACAGGAAAGCTCGGGAAAGCCCGGAAAGGCCCGGAAAGGCCCGGGACGTTCGAGAAGCTCGCGAAGTTCGGAAAACTCGCGAAGTTCGGAAAGCTTCGGGAAAGCTGAAGAAGGCGGAGGAAAGCCAGGAGATGGACTGGCGGCAACTGCGGCACTCCACCCTGTCGAGGCCGGACGCCCTGGCCGTCGGCCTGGAGCGGCTGATCCTGAGCGGAGAGCTGCCGCCCGGTTCCCGCGTCCCCCCGGAGCGGGAGCTCGCGGAGAGCCTCGGCGTCTCCCGGGGCTCGGTCCGTGAGGCGCTGCGCGCCCTCGCCTCCCGCGGACTGGTCGCCCGGCGCCCCGGCTCCGGCACCGTCGTACTCGACCCGGGGGCCACTCCGCGCGGCGACATCCTCGCCTCGGGGCTCGACGCCACGGCGGAGCTCTTGCAGGTCATGGAGGTGCGCGCGTGTATCGAGCCCTCGGTGACCGCGCGGGCCGCCCGGCGTGCCACCCCCGCCGACATCGTCCAGCTGCACGCCCTGCTGGACGCGATGCGACGGGAGCCCACGCGGCGGGAGTTCACCGACCTGGACCGCACCTTCCACCGCGCCATCGCCCAGTACACCCGCAACCCCCTGCTGCTGCGGCTGCTGGACCGGGTCTACGAGATCGGTGAGCCGGGGCGGCGCGAGACCTCGCTGTCCGCCGCCCGCCGGCGCGCCACGATCGAGGAGCACCAGGCCATCCTGCGGGCGATCGAGGCCCGCGACCCGGAGGCGGCCCGAGCGGCCTCCGAGACGCATCTGGACTCGGTGCTGCACCGGATCGAGGAGCAGCGGCGGCGTACGGAGGCGCGGGGTGGGGGAGTTGAGGCGGGCGACGGGGGAGTTGAGGCGAGCGGGAGATAGGCTCCCCTGCCCGGATGGCCCTACGGGGTGTCCGGCGGACCACGCGGCGGAGCCGCATATCGATGCTTTCCCCTCCCCGCCCCTTCTCCGAACCGGGGCCCGGCCCCCGCTGGGGCTCCGCCCCTGGGCCCCGCTCCTGGGCCCCGCTCCTCAAGCGCCGGAGGGGCTGGGTTGCATCGATATGCGGCTCCGCCGCGTGGCAGGGGTTCCGCCCCTGGACCCCGGGGTCTGGGGCGGAGCCCCGCACGCGGCGGAGCCGCATATCGTCAGGTGTGGGGAAGGGGCGGGGAGGGGAGCAGCCCGCCGCAGGCATCACGACCCGTCGGACACCCCCTAGGGGCGGACGTACCGGTCGGGGTTGCCCTGCGGCCAGTTGACGGTGAGGCTCTGGCCGTCACCGCTGACCACCGCGGTGCCGCCGGAGATCGTCTCGCCCTGACAGGTCATGGTCACGGCCATGCTGGCGCTGATGGTCCCGGGGCAGGACTTGCCCTGGTACCCCACGGTCAAGGAGCCGCCGGTCACGGTCATCACGAGTGGCTTGCCGTTCGGATCGCGCACCGTGGAGTACCACGTGCCCTGCACGCTCGCCGGGGCGCCCGCGCGGGTGGGCGCGGGGGCCTGCGTCTTCGGGGCCGTGCGGCGGGGCCCCGGGGTGACGCTGTCGGCGGTGCGGGTGGCCCGGGGGCTGCTCGGGCCCGCGCTGGGGCTCTTCGCGGCGGGCTTCGTACGGCTCGGGCTGGGGCTCGCACCGGTGGGGGTGGCGGACGCGGTGCCGCGTTCCGAGCCGTCGCGCTTCTGGGCGGCCGCGGCCTTGTCGGAAGTGCCGGACGACTGGGCGTCCTTGTCGTCGTCCTTGCCGCAACCGGTCAGCGCCAGAGCCAGCACCGCGACGGCCACGGTGGCGGCCGCATTCATTTTCCGCACGAGAATCCCTGATATTCCTGAGTGAACGGGGAAGGTATGAGGGAAGATCTTGACAGGCGGATCCGGCAAAACTCCATGGGTTTCGGAGATGTTCTCCAGGAAATGTGAACTGGAATCAGGATCAGTTTCTTGGCTTGCTTTCCGCGGCGCTTTCTTGCGCAGAGTTTCTCACTGTGTCGCCGGACCGGCGCCGGGCTCGAAGACCACCGACCACGGCCGGGGCCGACCAATCTCCTCCGGAGGCGTGAGCAGCCGCCTGGGCGGGTCCTCCCGCGCGATGACCTCCGCGGCGATCCGGGCGAACGGAGGCGCCGCCGGATGGGCCGAATGCACTTGCCATACGGCAGACATCCACAGCATCAGCGGACGGCCGGCCAGCGGGCGCCAGGCGGCCCGCGGCTCCTTGCCCGCCACCCGCCCGTCGTCGAACGCCACCCCGCGTCCCGACGCCACCAGCCCCAGCAGGAATTCCGGATTACGGGCATGACGGACCGCGGGCGGGGTGAAACCGCCCTCCCGGCAGATATCGAGAATCCGGTCGTACCACCCCGGCGCCGCGGCCCGGGGAAAGAGAAACAGCTCATGTCCCGTGAGGTCCGTCAGCGCCACCTCGGAAAGGCGCGCCAGCGGGGAGGACCGGGGCAGGACGACCCCCAACTCGACCCCGGCGGACGGCCCCAGCACGAGATCGTCGGCGTCCGCCACCGGATGGTGCACCAGACCCACGTCGAGCCGGGCGGCGGCGAGCAGCCGCACCTGCTCGGCCGTGTCCACCTCCTGGAGGTCGATCCGCAGCCCCGGGAACTCCTCCGCGCACGCCGACAGCAGGGCGTGCAGCGTCCGGGCGGGCGTCTGCGGCGGTACGCCCGCCCGCAGCGTGCCCAGCTCCCCGTCGCGGACCCGCGCCATGACCGTACGCAACCGCTCCTCGCGGGCGAGCAGTTCGCGCGCCTCCTCCAGCAGCAGCGCACCGGCGGCGGTGAGCCGCACCTGGCGGGCCGAGCGGTCGAACAACTCCAGCCTCAACTCCCGCTCCAGCCGCCGGATGGACTGGCTCAGCGGCGGCTGTGCCATGCCGAGGAGATCGGCGGCGCGGCTGAAGTGCAGCTCTTCCGCGACGACAATGAACAGGCGCAGGTGGCGTATGAGATCCACCGGCCGACCCTATGCGACGCCGGTGGGACGAGGGCGGCGGAGGGATGAGGGGGAGCGTTGAACGTGGGGGAATCAGGGGCCCCGGCGCCGGTGGACACGGCGCTGATCGAGAAGCGGATCGCGGAGGTGTTCGCGGAGGCGGACGCCGAGGCCCGGCTGCACGCGGTGGACATCGACGCGCCCGGGCGCGAGCTCGGCCTCGGCGTGGACGACCAGGTCGTCATCGCGTCCGTATTCAAGATCCTGCTGGTGCTGGAGTTCGCCCGGCAGGCCGACGCCGGACAGCTCGACCCCCGCGAGCGGGTGGTCATCACCGCCCCCGACCGCCTCGGCGGCTGGGGCACCGCGGGCTGCGCCGACGATGTCGAGATGTCCCTGCGCGACCTGGCGTACTTCGCCCTGTCGGTGAGCGACAACTCCGCCGCGGACGCGCTGATGCGCCGGATCGGCCTCGACACCGTGCGGCTGCTGGCGGCCGAACTGGGCCTGGACCGCACGCGGATCGTCGGCGGGCCCCGGGAGCTGCTGGAGTCGATGTTCGAGGACGCGGGCGCGAGGGACGAGGGGGAGTTCGCCGCCGTCTATCCGACGCTGACCTTCGAGCGGCTGCGCCGCTTCCGCGTCCTGGACCCTGGGCACACCACCTCCAGCACACCCCGCGACATCACCACCCTGCTGGGCCTGATCTGGCGGGACCGGGCCGGTTCCCCGGCGGCGTGCGCGCTGGTGCGGGAGTTGATGTCCCGGCAGGTCTTCCGTCAGCGGCTGGCCTCCGGCTTCCCCGATGACGTCCTGGTCGCGGCGAAGACGGGCACGCTGCCGAGCCTGCACATCGAGGCGGGCGTCGTCCGCTACCCGGACGGTGGCCGCTACGCGGTCGCGGTGTTCGCCCGTACGGCCTCGGCCGCGGCGGTACGTACGGCGGTGGACGCGGCGATCGGGCGGGCGGCGCGGCTGGCGGTGGACGCGCTCAGACGCCGCTGACCTGGCCTGATACGGAACCGGATATGGCTGGAGTGCCGCACCGATCTTGGACGGTGGGCCGGGGGAGCTGCTCTGCTGTGCCCATGACCGCCAACAGAGCATCGCGCTTCAACCGCCGTCTGCTGATCCGGGGAGCGGCGGCCGGCGCGGCCGTACCCGCCGTCCTTCCCACGGCCGCCCAGGCGGCCACCGGGACGGCACCGGGCGCCTCCAGGCCCTCCGACGCGAAGACTTCGAACGCGGGGACCTCGAACGCGAAGACCTCGGACGCGACCTTCCAATGGCTCGGTACGAGCGGCTGGCGCATCGACACCGGCGGCGGCCGGACGGTCCTCTTCGATCCCTATCTGAGCCGCTTCGAAACCGGGCTCTTCAAGAAGAGCTTCAATCCGAAGACGCCGCTGACCACGGACGGCGCGACGATCGACCGCTATATGGGCCGCCCCGAGCTGATCCTGGTCAGCCACAGCCACTGGGACCACCTCAACGACGTCCCCTACATCGCCGCGGCGGCCCCGGACGCGCGGATCGTCGGCACCGAGACCACGTACCACCTGCTCCGGGCCCTCGGCGTCGACAAGGCCCGGATCGCCGTGGTCAGGGGCGGTGAGGTGCTGGACTTCGACGGCCTGGTGGTCGAGGCGGTCTCCAGCCGCCACAGCCGTAACGACACCTACAGCTACTTCGCCCCCGGCACCCTCACCGGCCCCCCGCCCCGCCCCCAGACCATCTCCGACCTCCCGGAAGGCGACACCCTCGCCTTCCACGTGACGCTGCCCGACGGGCTCTCGGCCTTCCTCATGGGAGCGAGCGACTTCAGCGAACGGGACGCCGCCGGTCTGCGCCCCGACGTGGCCATGATCGCCACCCCCAGCACCCCCGCCACCCACCGCTACGCCCCCCGCCTGCTGAAGGCGCTCGACTACCCCGCCACCGTGGTCCCCGTGCACTGGGACAACTTCGAACTCCCCCTGGACGAGGGCGCCCACCGCGATCCCACGATCGACCTGGACGGTTTCGTCGCCCGGATCCGCGAGGCCGGCCCCGGCTCCCGCATCCTGCTGCCGGAGTACGCGACGCCCTACCGCTTCTGACCCGCTCGGCCGTGAACGACCTGCTCGGCCGCGCCCGACCGGGCCTGTGCGGAGCGTCGTCCCTACGACCTGATCCCGACACCCCCGCCGACGACGATGTTCTCCCCGGTGATGAAGCCGGCCGCGTCCGAGGCGAGGAACGCCACGAGTTCGGCGACCTCTTCGCTCGTCCCGAACCTCCCGAGGGGGACCTGGGAGACCGTGGCCTTGGCGACCTCTTCCAGCACTTCGGCCGGCATCCCTTGTTTGGCCCAGATTCCGGTGTCGATCGGGCCGGGGCTGACGGCGTTGACGCGAATGCGCCGGGGAGCCAGTTCGAGGACGAGGGACGGCACCATGGAAAGCAGGGCTCCCTTGGTGGCGGCGGAGACGGCGGCCCCGCCGGGAATTCCCCTGGTGGCGCCGATCCCGACATTGAAAATGATGGAACCTCCGTCATGGAGCAGGGGGAGAGCCTTTTGGAGGGTGAAGAACTGGCCTTTGACGTTGACGTTGAAAAGGTCGTCGTAGGCGG
Organism: Streptomyces sp. NEAU-YJ-81; assembly: GCF_017592595.1. Taxonomy (NCBI): domain Bacteria; kingdom Bacillati; phylum Actinomycetota; class Actinomycetes; order Kitasatosporales; family Streptomycetaceae; genus Streptomyces; species Streptomyces sp. NEAU-YJ-81. The sequence goes on from NZ_JAGFNO010000002.1 coordinate 525,210, forward strand.
CCTCGTCGAATACGTCGGCTTCGATCGGTAGACTGCGGACGATGGCGGCGTTGAGAAATACGACATCGAGTCCACCGAAGCGCTCACGGATTTCCTCGACGACGCGGTCGGTCTCGGCCAGTGAGCGGGCGTCGGCGCGCACCACGACCACTTCTTCGGGGAATTCTTTCTCGGCCGCGGCGATGGCGTCGGGGTTCTGCCCGGTGACGATCACCTGATATCCGCGACGATGGAGCAATTCGGCGGTGGCCTTGCCGATTCCACTGGTGCCACCGGTGATCAGGGCTACGGGTGCGGACATGCGTCTCTCCTCGCTCCTACAAAAAAAGGGGGGCGGCGCCACGCTAGGAACGGCCCTGGACCCGCGTCCAAGACCTGTTCCGCATGCGGAGATACGAGTCAGGCATCACCACAGCTCAAGGCGATTACCCAGTAGCGGCCGACGAGTCGGCGCGGCTAGCGTGAGGGCATGGCAGACACGCCGCCTCCGGTGGATCTCGATCTTCGGCTGGTGCGGTATTTCACCGTCGTCGCCGAGTACCGGCACTTCCGCCGCGCCGCCGAGGCCCTCCACATCACCCAGCCGTCCCTGAGCCGGCAGATCCGCCAGCTCGAACGACAACTGGGCGTCCGGCTGATCGACCGCACCCCGCAGGGCAGCAAGCTCACCGAGGCCGGGGAGGTCTTCCTGTCCCGCGCCAAGGCGCTGCTGCGATCCGCCGCCCAGGCCGCGGCCCACACCCGGGCCGCCGCCGAGCCGAGCCGGATCACCATCGGCTACATCATGAACACCATCGTCACCCCGGCGGTGCGCGAGCTGCGCCACCGGAACCCGGACGCCGACGTCCACACCCTGCACCTGACCTGGAACGACGCACGGGCCGCCCTGCTCGACCACCGGGTGGACGCGGCGGTGACCCGGCTGCCGTTCCCGACCGGTGATCTGCAGGTGACGGTCCTCTACGACGAACCCCGGGTGCTGGTGGTGCCCGTCGACCACCCCTTGGCCGGGAAGGAGTCGGTCACCGTCGCCGACATCGCCGACGAACCCCTGATCCGGGCGACGGATCCGGCCTGGAACGCCTTCTGGCGGATCGACCCCCGCCCCGACGGCAGCCGCGCACCCGACGGCCCCCTCGCCGAGGGTGTGGAGGACAAACTCGAACTCATCGCCTCCGGGCAGGCCGTGAGCATCGCACCCGGCGCCTATCGCCAGGGCCTCCGCCCCGATCTCGTCACCGTCCCCCTGCACGGGGTCGAGCCGAGTCATGTGGTGCTGGCCACCCGCGCCGACGACAACAGCCGCCTCGTGGCGGCCTTCCGTAAGTGCGCCCGGGTCCACCTCACCGGTCCGCCCTCGGCCGGCTCAACGGCCACTCGGTGAACAGGGAGTTAATCAATTCGGAATAGGCGGTTGCCGCGATGGGGCTTTTCATGGCGCAACTACCTTTGAAAAAGGGGATGACCTGCGACTGCGGGAAACTAGGGGATTCCCGGTGCAACCGCTTGCCGTCAATCTCGGTCTACCAGGGCGATCGGAAACCCCAAATCGCCGATCACCGGCGTCCGGTGACCACATCGGCACTTTCTCCGCCGGTTTGATCGGCACTGATTGCACGAAGGGTCACACCCCTATGCGCATGTACCGGATCATGGCCGCTACGGCCACCCTCGCTCTCGCCCTGGGGGGAGCCGCTCTCGCGGCGCCCGCCGCCCAGGCGGCCGCGACGACCTCGGGCTCCCTCGTCCACGAGGACGGTGAGCTCTGGTACAAGGCCGCCGCGGGACAGAAGAACAACCTGTCGGTCTCCGAGCAGATCGTCAGCCGTGGGGAATTCGAGGAGTATTACGTCCTCACCTTCCGCGACAACGGTGACATCACCATCGGTGCGGAAGCGGCGGACTGGGACGAGTGCACCTACCCGACCGCGAGCGACCACACTGTCGCTCAGTGCGCGGTGGAAATCCCGCAGAACTCCGACGACTCGGATAACTACGACGTCGACCTCGGTGACGGCGACGACACCATCAAGCTCGACGCCGATAGCAATGCCTACGCCGGAATTCACGGTGGCGCCGGCAATGACGTCCTCAAGGGCAACGCGTCGCCGATGTTCTACGGCGACGCCGGCGACGACAAGATCGACGGCGGCGGCGGTGTCATGGGCTTCGGCGCCTACGGCGGCGACGGCGACGACACCATCACCAACTGCGTGCAGGAATGCCACGGTGACGCCGGCAACGACACCATCACCGGCGGCTCCGAGGACAACGTCCTGCGCGGCGGTACCGGCAAGGACATCCTGCGTGGCGGTGAGGGCGCCGACGCCATCTACGGCGACCAGGACGACGACACGCTGTACGGCGAGGACGGCAACGACACGATCTACGGCAACAGCGGCAACGACGTGCTGTGGGGCGGCCAGGGCACTGACACCCTCTCCGGCGGCCCGGGCAGCAACGAGGTTCACCAGGACTAGGTCCACCAGGACCAGGCCCATCTGACGGCAGGGCCTCCCGAGTGGCTCGGGGCCGCGCACCCGAATCGGGCTACCGCGCACCGAGCCTCCGAAGGCCCTGCCGTCGCGTTTCCCGCCCGGCCGCGCCGCCTACTTGCCCCAGATCTTGCGGTATGCCTGCCGATAGCCCTCGGAGTCCCAGGACAGCGCCCCGCCGCTGTTGGCCGCGGTGGTGATGTGCACCGGGGGGACGTATCCGCTGGCGGGCTTGTCCGCGAAGGCCCGGTTGAACTCGTCGACGATCTGCCAGCCCTGTTCGGTGAGGGGCTCGGGCACCGTGGCGGCCTGGAACCGCTCGCCGTTGACGCGCTGGAAGGCCGACGGATCGCCGTCCCCCGCGCCGATGTTGAACGGGGCGCCCGCCCCGTCCTTGCCCGCGGCGCGCAGGGCGGCGGCGGTGTGCCGGAAGTACAGGTCGTTGATGGCGGCCGAGTAGGTCCACTCGTCCCCGTAGCGGGAGAGCAGGGAGCGGACTTCCCCGATGGCGCGCTTGTTGACCTCGGGTATCGGCATGTTCTGGTAGCTCAGCAGCTTGACGTCGGAGCAGGTGGCCAGCTCCTTCTTGATCAGGTCCGACTTGCGCTTGGCGAAGGGGACCGTGGCGTCGGTGAAGAGCACCACCCCCGCGCGGCCGCCCGAGCGGGCGATGATCCAGTCGGCGCTGATCTTCGCGACGTCCTCGACCCGGGTGGTGACGTTGCTGAACAGCTCGGGGTCCCCGTCGGGGCCGGGGGTCGGGGCGGCGTGCCAGCCGACCACCGGAATGCCCGCCGCCTTGGCCTGCTTGATCTCGTCGGCGACGCTGCCGGGGTCGAAACCGGCGATGGCGATGCCGTCCGGCTTCAGCGCCAGAGCCTTCTTGAAGGCGGAGCGGTAACCGGCGGGCGTGCCCTGCCCGTTGAGGGTGCGGGCGCTCCACCGCAGGAGGGTGGCGGCTTCCTGGACGCCCTGGGCGACTCCGGCGGGACCGGGGTTGGAGAGGTCATGGGCGATGAAGACGATGCTCTTGCCGTGACCGGCCGCCTCGGGCCCGGTGGTGGGGCCCTTCCAGGGGGCGTCGGCGGCCTCCGCCTTCTTGACGGCTTGTTTGGCTCTGGTGAGGGCGGTCGGGCAGCCGGACTCGGCGGAGCTCCGGTGGGACGAGGTGGAGGCGGCGCCGGGCTCGCAGCCGGCGGTGGCCACGGCCAGCAGCGCGATGGCCGTCAGGGCCGCCTTGCGGGTGGGGTGCACGGGTCTCCTCGCAGGGCACGGAGGGTACGGAGAGTACGGGCCGGGGGTTGGCCGGGGGTGAGCCGAGGGCTGGGAGGAGACAGGTTACGGGTGGCGGCGCCGCGCGGGGCAGCCCCCTTCGGCTCCTGCGGCCATCCTTGAGCACAGTCGTGAACAAGCCAGGTCTCGCGGCGCTCTCGGCCGCCACCCCATGGGCACCGCGCGGACACCTTCCGGACTCCGGTGGGGCGTCCGGCGGGGTGCGGGGCGATGCGGAGATGACCTGTACCCAGCAATCCGTGGAATTTACGCAGTCCTTGAGAGGGCATGCCTTGCGTGTGTGCACGCAGGCGGTAGTGTTCACGCCCGGTCAGGCATGTGGCGCAATCCCGTCGATCGCATTCCGGCCGGAAACGCCGTCGCCGACGTCCCGCTCCCCGGTGTCGGCCATGGCGGCAACAACACCTCGGTCACCGCTCAGGAGCACATCGAAGGAGGACCTGGGTGTCTGTGGACACGGCGGACCCGCCACTCGAACAGGAGCCGTCCGGGCACGCGCCACAGCGTCCGCGGTCCCGTGGCAGGACGGAAGCCCCCGGTGCGCTCCTGGACCGCTGGCCGTTCCGGCGGAAGCTCAACGTTCTGGTGATCGTGCCCCTGGCGGTCGTCGGCGTGCTCCTCGGCCTCGGCGTGAACGGCCAGGTGCAGCAGGCCCGCGACGCCGACCGGATCGCCGAGCGGGTGCGCGACACCGGCCAGGTCGCCCGGCTGATCAACGAGATACAGGCCGAGCACCGCGAGGCGCTCGTGCTCTCCGTCGAGCAGGAGTCGCTCCACTCCGGCGACACCCTCCCCTCGACCGCCGCCTACCGCCGGGCGCAGCGGGCCACCGATGAACAGGCCGCCACCGTGCGGTCCGCGTTCGGATCGGACCTGCCGAAGGACGAGGCGCAGGCCCTCGACCACGTGGAGCGCCTGAGCGTGCTGCGGGACAAGGTCGAACGGGGCTCGGTGCCCGCCGCCGGTATCGACCCCGCGTACGCCGCCGCCGTCGGCTATCTCATCGACGGCACCGGACTCGACCACTTCTCCGACAGCTCCTCGTCCTCCGTCATCGAGCTGGTCGACGCCGTGCTGCGCGCCGACGCCGCCCACGCGGCCTTCGAGGGCGGGGTGTTCTCCGCCCAGACCCGGGACGCCAACGGCCTCACCGAGTACACCCGCGCGGTCGGCGCCCACCGGGTCTACGAGGAGCAGTCGGAACGTTTCTCCAGAATCGCCGACCCCGACCAGGTCCTGCGCCTCGACGGCATCGAGCGGAACTCCGAGGCGAACGGCATCGAGGACCGGTTCGCGGAGCTCCAGATCGACCCCAGCTCCCTGCAGGGCCAGTCGCCGCGGCAGTTGCGCACCGAGATGACCGCGGGCACGCGGCAGGCCGAGGCCCGCCTCGAGATCGCCCGCTCGCTGATCGGTCAGATCGCGCACCGCGCCGACGGCCTCTCCCGGGACGCCCTGCACAAGGCGCTGGCGCTGCTCGCCCTCGCCCTCCTCGGCTTCGCCGCCTGGCTGACCTTCTCCTTCCTGGTCCGGCGCTCCGTCGTACGCCCCCTCGCGGCCCTCACCGGCGCCGCCCACCAGGTGGTCGAGGTGGCGGGCGAGGAACTCGCCAAGGTCGAGGACGAGGACGACGACGCGACCGACAGCACCCCGCTGCGGCCCCGCCCGATCCCCGTCCCGGTGCGCGACGAGATCGGCGACCTGGCCGAGGCGTTCAACCAGGTGCAGGTCACCGCCGCGGCGCTGCTGGAGCGGCAGGTGCTCAGCCGCCGCAACGTCGGCGAGATGTTCGGCAACGTCGGCCGCCGGGTCAGCAACCTCACCACCCGCCAGCTCAGCCTGATCGACGCCGTCGAACGCCAGGAGACCGCCCCCGACATCCTGGAGCGGCTCTACCGCATCGACCACATCGCCGTACGCCTCCAGCGCAACGCCGACAGCCTGATGCTGCTCGCCGGAATCCGGGAGACCGAACTCGACGCCCGGCCGACCACCCTGGCCGATGTCATCCGGGCGGCGCTCGGCCAGATCGAGGGGTACCAGCGGGTGTCCCTGCGGTCCGAGGCCGAGGTCACCGTCGCACCCGACATCAGCGGCGACCTCACGCTGATGCTCGCCGAACTGCTGGAGAACGCGGTCGCGTTCTCCCCGTCCGACACCTCCGTCGAGGTCGTCGTCCGGCCCGGCACCGACGTCAGCGCGGACGGCGGGGCGCTGATCGAGGTCATCGACCACGGCCTCGGCATGGCCGCGGACCGTCTCGACGAGGAGAACGCCCGTCTGGTGCGCCGCGAGCGGCTCGACCTCGTACCGACCAAGGTGCTCGGCCTCTTCGTGGTCGGCAGCCTGGCTCGCCGCTGGGGCATCCGGGTCACCCTGAGCCGTACGCCGGGCGGCGGGGTCACCGGCAGCGTCTGGGTCCCGTCCGCGCTGCTGGTGGCGCGGGGGCCGGAGTTGGTTACGGGGTCGGCGCCTGGGCCGGGATCGGGGTCGGGGTCGGCGGGGGCCGGGCGGGAGCCCGAACCCGCGCCGGCCGCCACGCCTCCGGCCGTACGGGCCTCCGCCACGCCCGCGCCCGAGCGGCGCCCGGCGGCGCCCGCGACGGAGTCCGGTCTGCCACGGCGCGTCCCGGCGGCGTCCCGTACGAACGCGGAGCCGGCTCGCCCCGCGCAGGAAACAACGAAGGCGGCGAACGAGCCGAACGAGCCGAATGCCGCGAACGAGCCGTCCACCGGGAAGGAGCCGTCAGCCGGGAACGAGCGGTCCGCTGCGAACGAGCGGTCCGCCGCGGACGAGCCGAACGCCACTCCGGCCGCCTCCGCCTCCGCCTCCGCCCCCGCGTCCCGCCCGCTGCGCCGCCGCGTCCGGGGCGCGACGCTCGACAAGACCACCCCACCGGCCGACCGGGCGATCCCGGCCGCGCGCCGGCCCGCCGACGCCGACGCGGTCCGTTCCGAACTCGACGAGTTCGAGGCCGCCGTACGCAGGGCGGAGCAGGACAGCGCCGCCGCCGGCTCCCAGGCCGAAGCCACACCATCGACACATCAGCGCCCCCGGAAGGAGTCGGGAAGTGACCACGCCGACAGATAAGAGCGGTTCCGCTGAGCGGGAGACCACCGATCTGCGAGCCGCCGCGGCCGACTTCACCTGGCTGCTCGACCGGTTCGCCATCGAGACCGCCGGTGTCGTCGACGCCATCGCGGTGTCCTCCGACGGCCTGCTGATCGCCGTATCCCAACTGCGGGAACAGGCCGACTCCGAGCGGCTCGCCGCGATCGTCTCCGGTGTCACCAGCCTCGCCGCCGGCGCCTCCGGCAACTACGGCCTCGGCGACCTCAACAAGGTCATCATCGATCTGGAGGGCGGCCATGTGCTGGTGTCGTCCATCGGTTGCGGTGCCGTGCTGGGCGTGGTGACCACGAAGGAGGCGAAGCTGGGGAACATCGCGTACGAGATGACCCTCTTCGCCAACCGGGCCGGGGCCGCGCTCACCCCGCAGCTCGTCATGGAGCTGAAGAAGAGCGCCGGGTCCGTCGGCTGACGGATCGCGCGGCGCACGGAGGAGGGGGGCGAGATGGTCGCCGGTGAACCGGTACCGCACGACGCGGCAGCGCATGAGGCGGCAGCCCACGAGGCGGAGGACAGCGCACGGGACGCCCCGGAGCCGCCGGAGTCCGAGGAGCCGACGGAACCTGTCGAACCGACGGAACCCGTCGAGCCGACCGAGCCCGTAGGCCCGACCGAGCCCATTGGCCGCGCCTCCGCGATCCGGCCGTTCCTGCTGACCGCAGGTCGGGTGGCCGGGAGCGGCACCGGGCCGCCGCTCCCCGTCGAGACCCAGATCGTGGCGACGCCGGACGGGCTGTCCGCCCTGCGGTCGCTCACCTTCGAACGCCGCGACATCGTCGCCGCCTGCCGGCGGCCCCAGTCGGTGGCGGAGCTGGCCGCCCGGCTGCATCTGCATCTCAACGTGGTCCGGGTCCTCGCGGAGGACCTGCGCGCCGCAGGACATCTGGCGGTCCACGTCCCGAACGCCGGGACCGTCCACGACATCTCCGTACTGCGAAGGGTTATCGATGGTCTCCGTGCCGTCCCCGACTCACGGGGCTCACTCCGCGACAGCAGTTGAACCGCCACTGCCGGTCAAGCTGGTCATCGCCGGTGGCTTCGGGGTCGGCAAGACCACGGCCGTGGGGGCGATCTCCGAGATCCGGCCGCTGACCACGGAGGCGCTGATCACGGAGGTCGCGGCGGGCGTGGACGACCTCACCCACACCCCCGGCAAGACCACCACCACGGTCGCCATGGACTTCGGCGTCATCACCATCGACCCGAAGCTGAAGCTCTACCTGTTCGGCACGCCGGGCCAGGACCGTTTCGGTTTCATGTGGGACGACGTGGTCGAGGGCGCCCTCGGCGGTCTGGTGATCGTGGACACCCGTCGCCTGGACGACTGTTACGCGGCGGTGGACTACTTCGAGCACAAGGACGTCCCGTTCGCCGTCGCCATCAACGCCTTCGACGGCGAGGTCCAGCACGATCTGGACGAGGTCCGCTGGGCCCTGGACATCTCCGAGCACGTTCCCCTGATCGTCTTCGACGCCCGCGAGACGCGCTCGGTCCGCGACGCCCTCCTGGTCGTCCTCGACGTGGCCCTCTCCCGCGCCCAAGCCGCCAACCCGGCCTGAGGGCAGCCGGACCGTTCAGCCCTCAGCGTCCTCGGCCGACCTCTCCTCGCCCCCGTTCGGCCGCGGCCGCAGATGGGTGCGACGCCCGTCCTGGTCCAGGATGCCCAGGATCTCCGCCGGTCCTTCGTGCGCCCCGAAGGCGTGGGGGACCATGGTGGAGAACTCCGCGGCCTGCCCGGTCTCGACAAGGATTCGCCGGTCCCCCAACACGAGCGTGACGGCTCCGGACAAGACGGTGAACCAGTCCCTGCCCGGATGGACCTTCAGCGCCTTGGCACTGGTCGGGGCCGGTTTGGTGAGGCGCATCTTGGCCACGATGACCCCGGGCTGCCGGTTCAGCATCCAGGTGGTCAGCCCGCGCGCCATGTCATGCTGCGGCCGGATGATCACGTCATCGTCGGCGTCCGACTCCACCAGCTGATCCAAAGTGGTCCCCAGGGCCCGCGCTATCGCGCTCAACTGATCAAGACTGATCCGCCGATGCCCCGTCTCGATACGGCTCAGCGTGGAGGGGCTCAGATAGCAACGGGCGGCCAGATCGTCCAGCGACCAGCCCAAGGCCGAACGCAGTCCCCTGATCCGCTTGCGGACCAAGCCGTCGAGAGCGCTGTCCTCTTGCGTCATGGGCAAGATGGTATGTCGCTGGAGCAAGGCCCTCTTAGGCTCGGAGCATGACGGATTACCACCATCACCACCACCACCACGACAACGCGGCTGATGCGGACGAGTGGGGCGATTCGGCCATGGCCGAACTCCTGGACCTCGACGCCGAAGTGCTGCACACCTTCCTGTCCGAAGCGACGGCTGTCCTGGCCCAGTTGACGCGAGACGAACCACCCCACCGGATCCTCGACCTGGGCAGCGGCACCGGCACCGGAACCCTCGCCCTGCTCCAGCGGTTCGAGGACGCCGAGGCGACCGCCGTGGACCGATCCCCGCGGCTCCTGGAGCACCTCCGTGACAAGGCCCGCGCACGCGGAGTGGAGGACCGGGTGCGCACCGTACCGGCGGATCTGGACGCCGCATGGCCGGACTTCGGCGCCGTGAACCTGGTGTGGGCGTCGGCGTCCCTCCACCACCTGACCGACCCCGACCGCGGATTGCGGGAGATCTTCGAGTCGCTGCGCCCCGGCGGACTCCTGGCAGTGATCGAGATGGCCGGCTTCCCGCGTTTCCTCCCCGATGACGTCGGCCGAGGGCGCCCCGGACTCGAAGCCCGCTGTCACGCCGCACGGGCCGAAGCCCACGCCGAGAGCCTGCCGGACCTGGGCTCCGACTGGGGCCCCCGCCTCTCCCGTGCCGGATTCACCGTCGAGGTGGAGCGCCCCTTCACCATCGATCTGCGTCCCCCACTGCCGGAGCCCACCGCCCGCTACGCCCAGGCTTCCCTTCGAATGCTGCGTTCCCGTATCGCCGGAAAGCTCAGCTCCGACGACCTGGCCACGCTCGACCACCTCATCGACAGCGACGGCCCGGACGGCGTCGTACGGCGCGCGGACCTCACCGTCCGCGCCGAGCGCACGCTATGGGCGGCGCGCCGCCCGTGACCTGAGGCGGTCACCGGCCATGGGCTTGAGCTGTTCAGGTGTTCAGTTGGTCGGCTGGTCGGCTGGTCGGCGGAAGTCCGAGGAAGTCGGCGAGTTGCTCGATCGTGTGGTCGAAGAACTCGTCGCTGGGGTCCACGCTGCCGACGAGCTGACCGAACAGCTCGAAGCTGAGCATCCCGAACAGTTGCGTCCACACCACGATGGCGCGGTTGAGCGTCTCCAGTGGCAGGCCCGGCGCGATCTGCTCGCCCAGCGTCCGCAACTGACCGGCCAAGCCCTCCGTCAGCGGCGGGCCCTCGAACGCGGGCGAAGGGTTCGCCTCCCGCAGGATCCCCATCAGGACCAGCGGCACGCGCGCCGCCGAGGCGATTGTGTCCTGGGGGGCGGCGTACCCCGGGACCGGCGAACCGTAGATCAGGGCGTACTCATGCGGGTTGGCCCGCGCCCAGTCCCGGACCGCGTGGCACGCCTTGAGCCAGCGCTCCCGCGGTGAGCTCCCCTCGGCCGCCTTCTCCGCGGCCCTCTCCGCTGTCTCGCCGACCGCGTCGTACGCGTCGATGATCAACGCGGTGAGCAGCTCGTCCCTGCTGGCGAAGTAGCGGTAGAGGGCTGACGACACCATGCCCAGCTCCCGGGCGACCGAGCGCAACGAGAGTTTCTGGGCACCATCCGCCGCGAGCTGGCGCCGGGCCTCGTTCTTGATCTCCTGGGTGAGCTCCGCTCGGGCCCGGTCTCTGGCTGTCCGACTGGCGTTCATGTCGACCAGTGTGCCATTGACGAGAGCGGCGCACGACTCCGAGAGCACCGCTCTTGACTTGTCGCGGGATCCGGTGTTCATTGATCTCAACAGAGAGCACTGCTCTCGGATTCGTGACGAAGGGGACCCCATGTCCAGCAATCGCCCGTTGGCCTCGCCGAACCACCAGTCCCGGTCCACCGTCCGCGCCGCCGCGCTCACGATCGCGCTCGCCGCCGTCGGCGTCATCGGGATGGCCGCCCCGCCGACCCAAGCCGCGTCGGCTCAGACGCAGGCTTCCACCTGCCGCGGCGAAGGCGTCGACCCCAACGCCCTGATCCGCTACCAATCCGACGTCGTGATCAAGGCGCCGCTGAGCACGGTCTTCGCGCTGCAGACGGATGTGGAGCGCTGGCCGACCTGGCAGCCCCCCGTCCTCACCATGAAGCGCCTCGACCCCGGCCCCCTCCGGAAGGGTTCGCGGTTCCGGTGGACCACCCCTGCGCCCGCCACCCCCACGACGCCCGCCACCACCCTGAACATCACCTCCACCGTTCACCAGCTCAAGCGCAACTCCTGCATTCGGTGGAGCGGACCCGCGATCGGCGAAGGGCTGAGCATCGACGAGGGCGTCCACGTGTGGACCTTCACGAAGGTCAGGGGAGGAGTCCGGGTCCACACCGAGGAAACCTGGACCGGCGCCCAGGTGGAAGCGGACGTTCCCACCGCGACCGAGGCCCTCGGCGGCGGCCTCGAAGCGTGGTTGCGCGACCTGAAGACCACCGCCGAGGCAGCCAACGGCCGTAACCGGTAGCCGCTTTGACTTCGCCCATGACGGGTGAGTAACTGTTCGCCGCACGTCGTACGTCTCTGGAGGGCGCTCTATGGCCGAAGCGGAAGTGGCAGGCGAGACGAAAGCGGAGGGCGGCGCGAAAGCGGGAGGCGGCGCGAAAGCGGAAGGCGGCGCGGAAGCACGCTGCCCCCTGGGCGACTTCCCGTTCCTATCGGAGCACCCCCTGGAGCCCCCGAAGGAGTGGGCGGCGCTGCGGGCGGAGGGCTGTCCGGTGCCGGAGCTGACGCTGCGATCGAGCGGGGAGCCGGTGCGAGTGCTGACGCGGTACGCGGATGTGCACACGATGCTGTCCGATCCGCGCTTCCCACGGGACGTGAGCGAGGCGGGCCCGGACGGAACCGGTACGGGCGAACGGCACCAGCGCTGGCGGCGGTTGGTGGGTCAGACGCTCACCGCCAAGCGGGTCACCGCGCTCCGCCCCCGGATCGTCGCCATCGCGCATGCCCTGGTGGACACCATGGAGGCCGGGCCGAAGCCCGCGGACCTCTGGGCGGGTTTCGCGTATCCGTTTCCGGTGCGGGTCGTCGGCGCCCTGCTGGGCGTCCCGGAGAAGGACTGGGACCGCTTCGCGTACTGGTCCGGCGCCCTGTTCGGCCGGGACCGTTACGGCGAGCAGGAGACCCGCACCGCCCGCGAGGAACTCCTGACGTATCTACGCGAGCACATCGCCTGGAAGCGGCATGAACCGGGTGACGACCTGCTCAGCAAGCTGATCGAGATCACCGACGCCGCCGACCGCCGCCTGCCCGAGGCGGTCTTCGTCCAGATCATGCGGGGGCTGATGCACGCCGGGCACGAGACGACGTCCAGCGTGCTCGGGAAGCTGGTCCCGGTCCTGCTCGACGACCGTTCCCGCTGGCAGCGCCTGCTGGACGACCGCTCGCTGATCCGCTCGGCCGTCGAGGAGCTGCTGCGCTTCGACGTCAACCGGGGCCCGGGCATGCCGCGTTACCTCACCGAGGACATGGAACTGGGCGGTGAGGTGATCCCGAAGGGCAGTACGACCCTGTCGGTCGTCGCCTCCGCCAACCGCGACGAGCGGATGTTCGCCGACCCGGACCAACTGGACCTGACCCGTTCCCCCAACCGCCACCTCGCCTTCGGCGCCGGCGCCCACTCCTGCATCGGCCAGGCCCTGGCCCGCACCGAACTCCAAGTCGCCCTGGAGGTCCTGCTGGAGCGCCTGCCCGGTCTCGACCTGGCGGTCCCGCCATCCGAACTGGCGCGGCGCGAGGGAGTCCTCACGGACAGCTTCGAGCAGGTCCCCGTGGTGTGGTAGCGAGCAGCGCGCCAGGATCGTGACGCAGCTCATAAAGAAAGGGTGACATGGTGGTGTCGCGGGCGGCTGCGACTGTCGGCGCATGACGATCACAGATGAGGACTGCCTCGCCGAGACCCTTGCCTTCAACGAGCAGTTCGAGGCTGCCGCGGCGAACCGTCCGGCCCGTGGGCCGGTCCCGAGCGCGGCCACGCTGGCGCTCCTGCGGCGCAACCGGCTCGGCGGCGACACCCCGCCGGTGAGACTGCCGCACGCCCAAGACCGCGTCGTCGAGGGCGGGGTGAAGCTCCGGACGTTCGTACCGGACCGCGTCGATGGCGTGTACCTGCACATCCACGGAGGCGGCTGGGCATTCGGCTCGTCGGACGGGCAGGATGAACGGCTCTGGCGGCTTGCCGTGCAGGCACGGCTGGCCGTGGTGAGCGTGGAGTACCGCCTTGCGCCGGAACACCCGTTCCCCGCCGGGCCCGACGACTGCGAAGCGGCCGCCCGATGGCTGGTGGAGCACGCCGCGACCGAGTTCGGCACCGAACGGCTGCTGATCGGTGGTGAATCGGCCGGTGCCCACCTGAGTGTCATGACGCTGCTACGCCTACGCGACCGGCACGGCATCACCGGCGCGTTCCGGGCGGCCCACCTGCTCTTCGGCCTTTACGACCTGTCGATGACACCGAGCCAGCGGTCATTCGGCCCCAGACAGCTACTGATCAACACCGACTCACTTCGCGGCATCTACGAGCTGTTCACCCCGGGGATGGACGTGGAGCAGCGCCGCGACCCCGAGCTTTCACCCCTGTTCGCGAATCTGGCCGGTTTGCCGCCCGCCCGCATCGTCGTCGGCACCGAGGATCCGCTGCTGGACGACTCCCTGTTCCTGGCCGGGCGCTGGCAGGCGGCAGGCGCGCCCGTGCAACTCGGCGTCGTCTCCGGTGCGATGCACGGCTTCACCCTCTTCCCGCTGACCGTCACCGAGCGGGAACAGCGGCGCGAGCGGGACTTCCTGGCCACCGCGTGACGGTAGCGTCGGCCTCATGAACCGCACGGCCCGGCTCTACGCGCTGGTGGAGGAGTTGCGCGCGGCCGCGCCGCGACCGCTGACGGTCGCGGCGCTCGCCGCGCGATTCGAGATCAGCACCCGCACGGTGCAGCGCGACCTTCAGGCTCTGATGCAGACGGGTGTCCCGGTGCGCACCACACCCGGACGGGGCGGGGGCTGGTCGATCGCCCCGGAGATGACCCTGCCCCCGATCCACTTCACCACCGATGAAGCCTCGGCACTGACCGCCGCGCTCGCCACGGCCGACGCCTCCACCCCCTACGCCAGTGCGGCCCGCACCGCGGCCCAGAAGATCTCGGCCTCGATGACCGGCCCCGCCTCGACGGCGGCCCGGACGCTCGCCGCACGCATCGTTACGCTGCCGACGCGATCCGACTCCGAGGTCCGCACCGCGGTGGAACAGGCCCTCACCGACAACCTGGCGCTGCGGCTGTCCTACACCGACGCGGCAGGACACGAAAGCAACCGCATCGTGGAACCGGCCGGACTGCTCACCGCCGACGGCCGCTGGTACCTCATCGCCTGGTGCCGCACCCGCCGCGCGGGCCGAGGCTTCCGCCTGGACCGGATCACAGCGGCGACTCCCACCGACGAGCCGGCACACCCCCACAACCTGACCCAACTACTCCTCGGCTCAACCGCCGCCGACGCGGTACGGCCCACCGCCCTGGCCCCACTCACACCCGCCCGGCCACCGCACTAGCCGCCAAAGCTCCAGATGAGAGCAGTGGCGCCGACGAACCCCGCCACACCGAGGGCCGTCCCGGCGACGGCGGCCCACAGTCGCCCGACGCCGCGGCGGGCGTGGTGGATGCCCATGGCGCCGAGGACAATGGCGAGCGCTCCGCCGATGGTCGTCCACGGAAAAGTGACAAACACGAGCGCAGGCACCCAAGCGCCGACAGAGAAGACACCAAGAACGACGGCGGTGGGCCCCAACGCAACGGCAGGCGAATCACTCCGGCCGACCCCACCCCCGGACCCGGACACGCTCGACTCGGACATGACCCGCACCTCCGTGGGACGAATTCCCGTTCCGCACTGATCGTACCGACGGGGCGCGACAGCCCTGGACTCTCCCACCGTCGGAGAGTCCACCATGGCGGCATGCACGAAGAACTCCTCACCATCGGGCGCTTCGCCCGCCTGTGCCGGCTCAGCATCAAGCAGCTACGGCACTACGACGAGACGGGGCTCTTGGCTCCGGTCCGCGTGGACGCCAACTCCGGCTACCGCTATTACGCGCCTGAACAGGCGCGTGATGCCCTGACCGTTGCCCTGCTCCGCGAGATGGATCTCCCCCTGGCTGTGATCGCCCAGGCGCTGGCCGCCGAGCCTGAATCCAGGGCCCAGATCCTGCGCGCCGAACGGGACCGGCTGGCCGAGCGGATCAGCAGGGATCAGGCACGGCTGGAGATGCTGGAGCGGCTGGCGGAGGGCGGCCTGCCCGGCTATGAGGTGACGATGGGCAGAGAGCCGGAGCGACGGCTGGCGGTGGTGCGGGCGGTCTGCGCCTTCGAGGAGATCGGAGAGACGTTCGGGGAATGCGTGGGCCGGCTGTTGCCCGTGCTCGGCAAGAAGGGAATCGCATGGGAGCCGCGGCTGTGCGGGCTGTATCCGCTGGATCTGGAAGAGCGGATGGAGATCGCCGTCGGAGCGCAGACCTCACAGGGGGAGGGGACGCCCGGCCTGGAGTTCCAGACGCTGCCCGGCGGACCCGTCGCCGAGACCGTGCACATAGGGCCCTATGCCCAGCTACCCCTGGCCTACAACGCTCTCTTCGCCGCTGTCCACGAACGCGGGCTGCGTCCGCAAGCGCCGGTACGTGAGGTCTATCTGGTCGGGCCGGCAGAGGCACCGCAGGAGGAATGGACGACCCGGCTGATCATCCCCGTCCAGGAAAGCACGGCATGACCACGGTGATTGACCTTGAGGCCCGCGGTACACAGCACTGCGAGACGTCGGCTCTGGGGGTGCTGCTGCGGCACCAGGGACTCGATCTCTCCGAGCCCATGCTCTTCGGCCTCGGCTCCGGCCTGTCCTTCATCTACTGGGACAGCAAGAGCATGGGCTTCCCCTTCCTCGGGGGACGGGTCAAGCCCTTCGAGCTGACCAGGAACCTGGCCACCGCACTCGGGCTGGACCTCCTGGTCCACGAGACCACCTCCCCCCGCCGGGCATGGGAGAACGTGGCGGCCCACATCGAGGCAGGCCGCCCCGTCGGCCTGCAGCTCGACAGCTACCACCTGGACTACTTCGGATCGAAGGTGCACTTCGGCGGTCATGTCGTCGCCATGTACGGCTACGACGACCACGACGCCTACCTGGTGGACACCGACCAGCAAGGCGGAACGGTATCCACCAGCCTGACCAGCCTCGCCCGGGCCAGGGCCGCGCGCGGCCCGATGACCGCCAAGCACCGGTCCTTCACCCTCACCGCCCCGAGCAACCTGCCCTCCCCGCAGGGCCACATCATTCCCGCCATCACCGCCTGCGCCGACGCCTTCCTCAACCCGCCCATCGCCAACCTCGGCCACCGAGGCATCGAAAAGGCCGGCAAGCAGGTACGCACATGGCTCCAGCGAACCGACAACCCGCAGCGGGACCTACCGCAGGCCGCCCTCCTGATGGAGCGGGCCGGCACCGGCGGCGCCCTGTTCCGCAACCTCTACCGCGACTTCCTCGCCGAATGCACCCAACTGCTCGACAGCGACCACCTGCGCACCGGCCACGCGCTGTACACCGAGGCAGCCACCCTATGGACGCAAGTCGCCGCACTCATCACCCACGCCGGTGCATCAGGCAATCCGCAGTGCCTCGTACAGGCCGGCGCCATCCTCCACGATCTTTCCCGCATAGAGCACGCGGCCATGCGGGCGCTGAGCCGCCTGGCAACCTTTGGCGGCACCCGTGCCTGATCAACCTCTGACTATTGGCGGGACAGGACCCGGGTGACGCCCGCGGCGAGGGCGGTGGCCAGCAGCCAGCCCGCGCCGATCAGGAGCCACGCGATCCACTGGGTCGGCCCCGTCGGCTGGAACGCCCGCTCCTGGCCGAAGTCGATCACGGGAAGGAGCAGGTCCAGGCTGTACATCACGGGGTTGAACACCGGATGGGGCGTACCACTCGGCGGATGGGGCCGGTGCAGGGCGAAGACGGTGGCTCCGGTGGCGAGCAGGGCCAGCAGCCACACCGCGGCACGTTCCGGCAAGTAGCCGTACCCGACGGTGGCATCCTGCACATACCCCCAAGCCCGGGCGTACCAGGGGAGGGTCGTGCGGCGGTGACGCTGGCGGGTCAGAAGCACGGTCCGGGCGTCGCGGTCCTGGCCGATGGACTGGCAGACGGTGGCGAGCTGTTGGTACGGCTGGGGCCGGTACCCGTCGGGATCACGGCTCAGCAGCTCAAGGCGATCGTTGACGGGCAGGTGTGGTTCCAGCGACCGGTAGACCAGCCCATCGAGTTGGAGCGGCGGCTGCTCATGACCGTCGTCATGGAGCCGGAGTACACCGATTGCGGCGTGGCGCAGGTCCATGCCTCCCGTGGCCCGTGCGGGTCGCAGGAGCAGCTCCCCGGCCTGGAGGTGTTGGCAGGAGAGGGCGTTTCCCTGGGTGGGAGTGAGAGACGCCGCGTCGAAGCTGACCGACCCGCCGACGGTGGCGCCGGTCAGCGTGATGGCTCCGTCGGCGCGGAAGCCCTCGCCGCAATCGATGTTCGTGGGGACCTGCACACCGGGGGCGGACAGGGCCTCACCGCCGGGTTGGCGCAGCACGGCCCCGCGCAGGAGCAGACCCTCACTGAGGCGCGCCTGAAGCAGTCGCAGCTCCCCGTCGGCGCGGAATCCGTCGGTCCCGACGACGCCCTTCGCCTCCAGGCGTGCGCCGTCCAGAGCCACATCGCCGGCATGGGAGAGGTGCGCGCCCTGGAGGAGCAGGCTGCCGCTGATACGGGCGTCATGCACGTTGACTCCGCCCTGAACGCGACAATTCATCAGGTCGAGGTTTCCGTCAACCGTCGTGGCGCCCATCCCAAGCCCCGGTAGGCACGAGCCGCCGAAGCTGGTCACTCGAAGTGTGGCCCCGTACAACTGCGGGGCCTCCTCGAACCAGCACTCCTCCAGCCACAGCACGCAGCACACCTCGGCGAAGACCAGGCGCAGCTTCCCCGATATCCGGGCACCCACCAGGTGGACCATCGGAGTTTCACCGCCGATGGCATCGGCACCGCCCAGCAGCAACGAGCGGACCACCGAGGCCCGCACCTGCCGATCCGGCCCCCAACTGCCGCCGTCCACCACAGGTCCGCCGACCGCGTCACGCGGACGCAGGTCGACTTCGCCCCCTGCGGGGAATGCCTCCCAGAGCCGGAGTTCCGGGCCGGTGAGGTCATCTGGGCGCATCCGGGGCCCTCCGGCTGGTCGGGAACGGGGCCCGCCCATGGTCAAGCCGGGCGAGGTGGCCGCGGCGAGCGTAGCCACGTGCTCTGGGATGCCCATGCTCTCGGCCCGGCAGTCCTCAGTCCTTCAGGACACCGGCGGAGCGGGCGGCGGCGAGCCACTGCGGGAACTCATGGAGCAACTGATCGTAGAGCGCGGCGTCGGAGAGGCCCTTCGGTGTGGGTCCGGTGGCGAAGAAGCCGGCGTTGTCGACGATGCGCCGGTTCGGCACCGGCAGGTCGTCGAGCCTGTGCAGGAAGCGGAACTCGTCGTTGCCGAACCCGATGAACTGCCAGAAGATGGGCAGCTTCGCGGCCGTGCACAGCACGTGCTCTGCCGCCGCCTTGGATGTGGGGGAGCCGTCGGTCTGGAAGACGACGAATGCCGGGTCGCTGGCTCCGGACGACTGGTAGTGGTCGATGACGGCCTGCATGGCGACGTGGTAGTTGGTGCGGCCCATGTGCCCCATCGAGTCGTGCAGGGGGTTGATCCGGTCCTGGTAGGCATCGAGGCTGATCTCAGCCGTCCCGTCGATCTCCGTGGAGAAGAAGACGACCGGCACGATCCCGTCGTCATCGAGGTTCGCCGCGAGGGCCAGTGTCTGTTCCGCCAAGTGCTGTACGGAGCCGTCACGGTAGTACGGGCGCATGCTCCCGGAACGGTCCAGAACCAGGTACACCGCGGCACGCTGCCCGTCGGCGCCGTGCTTGGCCAGCGAGACCGCAGCCGTCTTGTAGAGGCTGATCAGCCCCGGAGCCTGGGCGGCTACCTTCTCCAGACTGATCGCGGGGGCGGGCGCCTTAGGGGGCTTGCGGTAGTCGATGGCCATAGTCGGTGATTGTCCTCCAACCGGTGAACTCCCTCATGAGGCGGCCCTGTTGGGTGCCAACGCGGCCTGCATCGCCACCCCGTCGACGTAGGAATGCTTCTCCTTCACCGCCCCGTTCTCGACCAGGATGAAGTCCGCGAGGTCGATGTCGACCGCGCCTCCGGCCGCGGACGTGCCGCTCAGCTTCCACTGGACGACCCAGAAGTCCTCTCCGACGCGGAGCGAGACCAGGTCGAACGCCAGGTCGGGGACCAGCTCGAACATCCCGGCCGCCGCCTCACGGATGGCAGCCTGCCCGCGCACGGGGTCCTGGCCGGAGTGCAGATGGAACACCGAGTCGGCCGTGTGGAGTCCGGCGATCCGGTCAGGGTCGCGGGACTCCCAGCACGCGTGGTAGCGCTCGAACAGATCACGGGCGGCAGCGGTCATGTCTGGCCTCCGGTCCATGGATGAACGGGCGTGCTGCATAGGACATCTCGGTCGGTCGAGGGTCCAGATCTTCCGTGTCGCGGATCCACGCTGTCCATGGACACGGGCCCCAAGTGGCAACGGGGGCGGCGGACGAGTCGGCCTGTACGCCGGGGTCAGTCACCGCCTCCATCAGAATGGGCTGCGACCTGGGCGAACGCCCCATGGGGACCACCGCGATGCACATCGCGTGCACGATCACGTGTAACCGGTCGACGCAGCGGCACGCAGACGGGTTCCCGTGACATCACGTCCATAGGCGGGGCCCACAGCGATTGCGGCTCCGGCACGCGGACACTGCCTGACCCGGACCGCACACCCTTCTGCGGCCGATCCTCTCAAGCGGGAGCGTGGGCGCTTGAGCGCACCCGCTCTGCTTGGGGCACTAGGCCGGCCTGCGGCAGACCGGCGGGTGCGGGAATGCCGTACAACTCTTCGAACGCACGTGGACCTCGTCCACCTTGTCTTCATCCGTACGCATGAGTGATGCTCATCGCCTCCTGACAGGCCAGCAGCACTGAACTACCATTCAGTGCAGGCTAATGGGGGGTCTGCGCCGCTTTCTGTGTGAGTGCAGGCAGAAGGGGCGACATGATCACGGCGGAGCGGTTACATCGGCCGGAGAGAGTCGAACGGCCTGAGTTGGGAGTCCTTGAAGGGCGTCGCGCCCACGCTTTCACGGACCTCGGCGGCAATCCCCACACCGAACAACGCGCCAGCGTGCCCCCCGACGCCGTTGCGGCTGCGGTCACGATCGGTCCGCCGCCCCGCATGGACAACCTGCCGCAAAGTACGACCGAGGTCTTCGTCGGCCGGAACGACGACCTGGTGAGCATCCGGCGAGCGCTTGGTACCGGCGAAGGAGTCATTTCCCAGCCGCAGACGTTTCACGGCCTGGGTGGTGTCGGGAAGACCGCGCTGGCCTTACGGTATGCCCGCGCACATCGCCTCGACTACACCCTGATCTGGTGGATCGTTGCCGAGAGCCGTGAGCAGGTGGAGGCGGCCCTGGCCGACCTCGCGGTCTTCCTCTACCCAAGTTGGGCTCTCACTGCCCTGCCGAAGCAGCAGACGGAATGGGCCCTCCTCTGGTTACAGGCACACGACGGCTGGCTTCTGATCTTCGACAATGCGGAGAACCCTGGTGACCTGAATTCTTATTTCGGCCGGCTCCACGGTCACGGTCACCAACTCATCACCAGTCGTCGCGCGGACGGCTGGCACACCAGTGCACGGCCCTTGCATCTTGATGTCCTGGCATCGGAGTCGTCGGTGAGCCTGTTGTGCGGCCTGGCCCTATCCCACCGGGAGCCGACTCCGGACGAGAGCCGGGACGCGGCCGCGCTCGCCGTGGAGCTGGGCCACCTACCGCTGGCGTTATCACAGGCTGGGGCCTACCTGCGGCAGACCGGGATGTCGTTCGCGGCGTATCGAGCCCTACTGGCCAAAACTCCCACCGCAGTGCTGGACATCGCCGCCGAAGGGGACGATGCCACCCGGACGATCGCCCGGATCTGGCGGACCACGCTACGCGCCATCGAGCGGACCGATCCGTTAGCTGCCACCCTGCTTTACGCCCTGGCCTGGTACGCGCCGGAGGCCGTACCGCGTGACGCGCTATCAGTGCTGACGGAAATGAAGTCAGCGCCGGAAGATTCTCCTGACGTTGACTCGGCGCTGCGCCTGCTTGCCGACTACAACATGATCACCCTCACCGAGCAGGCGGTCACAGTTCACCGGCTAGTGCAGACCGTTCTACGAACTCCCTCTCTGACCCCTGACTCGGCTCTGTCCTCTGGACGGCCCTCTTTGCTGGAGACAGGCCGGGAGTGGGCGGAGGCGGCCATGGCCAGGGCGTTGCCCGATGGTCCACGCACAGAGCGAGAGGTGCAGGCCCGATGGCAGGAACTGTTGCCGCACATCCAGGTGTTGGCTGCCACTCGTCCCTCCGACCATGAGCCCCGCGAGACCACCGTTCAGCTCTACCAGCGAGCGGCTAACGAACTCATCGAGCGTGACCAGAAGCTGCTCGCCGTTACGCTGCTCAAGGCCGTGGTCGAGGGCCGCACTCTGCTGCTCGGGCACGAACACGCGGACACCCTCGACAGCCGCGACGCGCTCGCCGACGTGCAGAGCAAGGACGGCGATCCGCAGCGAGCCGTCGAGCTGTGCCGCGATCTGATCACCGACCGGGTCCGTCTGTTCGGCCCCGATCACCCCGCCACCCTGGCCAGTCGCCGCACTTACGCGTACGCACTCCGGAAAGCCGGTGATCATCAAGCGGCTGTCAGCCAGTTCGAGGCGGTCGCGGCGGACCGTGCCCGAGTGCTGGGTCTGGATCACCGTGACACGCTCGACAGCCGGGATGGCCTCGCCTACGCCCGCCAGATGTCCGGTGCCCACCAGCTCGCCGTAGCAGAGTACGAGGCACTGGTCGCCGACCGGACACGCCTCTTCGGCGCCGATGACCTGTCGACAATCACGAGCCGCAACAGCCTTGCGTACGCGTGCCTTGCGGCTGGCGACTACCAGCGCAGCATAGCCCTGTACGAGGCGGCGGTTGCCGACCGCACCCGAGTGCTGGGGCCTGATCACCTGGACACTCTGACCAGCCGCGGCTGGCTGGCCCACGCCCAGCGGGTGGCGGAAAACCACCAGGCCGCTGTCACTGGTTTCGAGTCCATAGTGGCGGATCGCACCCGACTCCAGGGCAGCGATCATCCCGACACCCTTAGCAGCCAGGCTGACCTCGCGTACGCGCGTCAGTGTGCCGGTGACCTGGCGACCGCGGTGCGGGAGCTGGAAGGCGTCATTGCGGATCGGTCACGCATCCAGGGCACGGACCACCCCGCGACGCTCGACGACTGTGAAACGCTGGCGTTCGCATGCCGTGCCATGGGAGACCACCAGCGCGCGATCAGCCTGTTCGAGGGGGTGGTGGCCGATCGTTTGCGGATCCAGGGCGAAAGTCATCCAGCCTCGTTGGATTCCCGCGACAGCCTTGCCCACGCCTATGTGTCCGCCGGCAAGTATCCCCGGGCTATCGCGATCTTTCGGGATCTGGTGTCGCATTGCACCCGAACCCGGGGCCCCGAACACCCGGCCACTCTTGAGGCGCGCGGCAGCGTGGCCTACGCCTATCGAGCGGCTGGCAACTACGCTCAAGCCCTCGCCATGTCTGAGTCGGTCGTAGCGGATTTTCAACGGGTACTTGGCGCCTGTCACCCTGACACGCTTGACAGCCGGCGCAATCTGGCGATTACCCAGCGGTTGGCGGAGCAGTACGACGTTGCCGTGACGGAATTTGCTTCCCTCGTGGAGGACCGCACCCGCATCCAGGGGCCGGATCATCCCGGCACTCTCAGTGCTCGCATCGATCTGTGCTACGCACGCGACCTGGCAGGCGCAAAGGCGAGTGCTGTGAGCGGTTTCGAAGAGCTCCTCTCGGACAGGCTCCGCCTGCATGGCCCGGACCACCTTGCCGTGCTGAACACCCGCTCCTGGCTGGCGCTCGCCTGCCGTCACGCGGGGGACTACCACAGGGCGATCAAGCTGTACGAGGAGCTCGTCGAGGACCGCGCACGCGTCCAAGGGCCGCAGCACACCGACACGTTGGATACCCGAGAGTACCTCGCCCTAACCTGGTACTTCGAGGGCAATCACCGCAGAGCTGCGCAATTGCTCAGCGGGCTTACCGCGGAGCGCGCAGCCGTCCAGGGCGCGGACCATCACGACGTACTCACCACCCGCAGAAACCTCGCTAATGCTCTCCAGGCCGACGGCGACTATCAACGGGCCATCGCACTGCACGAGGAGCTCGTCGAGGACTACGTTCGTGTGTACGGTGCCGACCATGGCGACACGCTGCTCTGCCGTAATGGTCTTGGCTTTGCGCGGCAGCAAGCCGGACAGCATGCGGCGGCGGTCCAGGGAATGGAGGCACTGGTTGCTGACCGTATCCGGATCCAGGGTGCGGATCATGCGGCGACGCTAATCAGCCGGGCGAACCTCGCCTACGCCTGCCGCGACGCGGGCGACTACACCCGCGCAGTGACGCTCTACGAGGAATTGGTCACCGACTCCATCCGGGTGCGCGGCCCAGATCACCCCACCACATTCGCCCAGCGGGAGAACTTGGCTGGTGCCTGCCGTGCGGCCAGACAGCTCACTCGTGCTATCCAGCTCTTCGAGAACCTCCGGGACGACCGGCTCCGCGTCCAGGGCCCGGACCACGAGGACACACTAATTACCAGGGACATCCTGGCCGGGGCATGGTTGGCTGCGCGGCGGTACAACGATGCTATGCACGAGTTCGAGGCGCTGGTTGCCGACCGTACTCGTATACAGGGCACGGACCATGCCTCGACGTTGATCAGCCGGTCCAACCTCGCCTATACCTGTCAACGCGCGGGAGACTATCACCGAGCCGTCGCCCTATATGAGCAGTTCGTCGCCGACCGCATCCGGATCCACGGTCAGGACCACCACAATGTGCTCGCTGCTCGCTGCTACCTTGCTGGTGCCGTCCAGGCAGGCGGCGACTATCGGCGAGCCCTCACACTGTACGAGGAGCTCGTCGAGGACCACGTACGGGTTTACGGTGCCGACCATCTCGACACGTTGGACTGCCGCAATGGTCTTGGCTTTGCGCGACAGCAAGCCGGACAGCATGCGGCGGCGGTACGGGAGAGGGAGGAACTGGTTGCTGACCGTATCCGGATCCAGGGTGCGGATCATGCGGCGACGCTAATCAGCCGGGCGAACCTCGCCTACGCCTGCCGCGACGCGGGCGACTACACCCGCGCTGTGACGCTCTACGAGGAATTGGTCACCGACTCCATCCGGGTGCACGGCCCAGATCACCCCACCACATTCGCCCGGCGGGAAAGTTTGGCTGATGCATACCGCTTCGCCGGTGCCCGCCGCCGCGCGGTGTCACTGTACGAGGACTTGATCGCAGATTATGCAAGGGTCCTCGGTTCGAATCACCCCGATACCCTCGACGCTCGCCGGTGGCTCGCTTCTGCAGTGAGGGCGGCCGGCGACTATCGACAGGCCGTTGCCTTGTATGAGGCGGTGCTGGCTGATGTCATTCAGGTGCGAGGTGTAGAGCACATTGACACGCTGGCCTGCCGTAATGGTCTTGGCTTTGCGCGACAGCAAGCCGGGCAGCATGCGGCGGCGGTGCGGGAGATGGAAGCGCTGGTTGCTGACCGCACTCGGCTCCAGGGCGCGGACCATACAGCGACGCTGACCAGCCGGGCGAACCTCGCCTACGCCTGCCGCGACGCGGGCGACTACACCCGGGCAGTATCGCTCTACGAAGAATTGGTCGCCGATCTGTCCCGAGTAAAGGGCTCAGACCACCGCGACACTCTGGACGCCCGCAGCGCGCTGGCTTTCACACTAGCCACGGTGTCGAGCCGCTCCACCGGCCACGCCGTCTCTCTATGCGAGACACTCGTAGCCGACTATGTCCGGGCGTTTGGAGCTGATCACAGAGAGACACTCTCCAGCCGCGAGCGACTGGCCTATGCATGCCTGCGGGTCGGCGATGCCCGCCGTGCGATCGCCCTTTTCGAGGACGTCATCGCCGACCGCTCCCGAATTCTCGGGCTCGGATACCCGGACACCTCGGATGGCATCGCCGCCGCTCACGAGCAAGGCCCGGACGCCCTGCCGACCGTTATCTCGTGCGGGACCCACATACTGGACTTGAGCGATCCGACCGTTATCGACGCGCTTGCTCAGGCGTACGGTGAGGCAGGCGACTGGGCGCGGGCTGCGGCGCTGTTCACCGCGGTTGCCTCAGGCCGCAGGCAGGTTCTGGGGGACGATCACCCCGACACACTGGAGAGCCGCACCGGAGCAATCTTCGCTCGCGCTGCGGCGGGTGATGTACAGAGCTTCTCGACCAGTAGCCTGCGGTTACTTGCGGACTGGGAGCGGGTCCTCGGCTCCGACCACCCACGAGTCCGGGCTGTCCGGCAGCGGCTTGCCTCACTGCGCACCCCCTGGAGACCTCGGCTGAGGCTCCTGGCTGACGAGGTGTATGTCGGAGTGGCGGTTCGCATCGAGGTTCGCCTTGAGCCGTCCACGCAACAAGGTGCGCTGCCCGCACCGGAGTTGCCGCTGCTTCTACTGGTCGCCGCCGCCCGGTCGGCTGCTACGGTCGAGCCGCCTGTGGCCGAGTACGTCTCCGGAGGCGAGCCCGCCGTCTTCGTCTTCACGGCATCGGAGCCCGGACCGCACCGCCTGCGGTTCACCGTGTACGACCGTGATATCGGCGTAGTGCTCCAGGACCTGGAGACCACCATCGGCGTGGCGATGCATTCCCCATCTCTTGTCCTCGACACACCTGGCCCAGAGAGGAACTGAGCAGGTGGCCAAAGAGCTCGTGGTCGACGTGGTAAACAACCCTTCACTCGACTTCACGGCGATTCCCCCACGCCAGCGTCATCCAGACGATCCGGACCCCGTGAAGAAGCCGCTCGATCTGGTGGTGATGCTCCGCCAGCACAATCACGACCTGCTGCACATTTCCGCCATCCGCCATGGGCAGCGGACACCGAAGAACGGGACGCCGAACGCCTATCTCACTGTTTCGACCAGTGAGATTCTCCAAGCGGCGGCCAGGCTCCGCATCGCCTGGCGCGACCGGCTGGTGCGCTATCAGCCGTGCGATGCGGACGGCATGCCCGTGGGTGACCGCCCCTTTACTGCCGGGGTGAATTTGTCCGACCGCGCAGTGCTGTCCCGGCGCCTGACGGACGATCTTGCCGACGAAGGCCAGTACGTCTTGGAGCGTTTGCTGGCTGGTACGGATCACCAGATTGCCGCGTTCCGCGCCTTCCTGATCGGCACACTCGCTGGCGAGGAAGGATTGCGCGTCACCTTCGACTCGGACCTGCACCTGCCTTGGCCAATGCTCGCAGTGGAGCTACCCAGCGGGCAGGAGCCATGCCATGGCTTCCTCGGCTACCGGCACCAGATCGAGCAGAGCGGGGCGTTGGGCTACCGGACCACTTATATGGAGGCCACAGGCCATCCTTTTCCTGTCACAAGCCTTAACACCGACTCTACGCTCGACACCGTCGGCCGGGCTCCCGACGTCCGTAAGCTGCTGGAGGAGCGCTCCCAGCT
Organism: Streptomyces sp. NEAU-YJ-81; assembly: GCF_017592595.1. Taxonomy (NCBI): domain Bacteria; kingdom Bacillati; phylum Actinomycetota; class Actinomycetes; order Kitasatosporales; family Streptomycetaceae; genus Streptomyces; species Streptomyces sp. NEAU-YJ-81. The sequence continues at coordinate 552,033 of NZ_JAGFNO010000002.1, forward strand.
AACCGTTCGCACCGATTCCGAGACGCTGCTGGATGATCTCACCGCACCCGTCCTTCACGACGACGTCATGTACTTCTGGTGCCATGGCGCTTTCGTTGATAACGGCTCGCCGCACCCCCATCTAGCCGTCCGGCTCTCCGACAGCCAGCCCATAGACGCCGATCTGGTCATGCGCAAGCGTCGTCGGCACTGGGGATCCACCGATGCGCTCTTCCGCCCCTTCGTACTGCTCAATGCCTGCCACACCGGTCGAACAGCACCAGAGCCCGGGCTGCAGCACCTCGGCGGTGCCCTGGTCAACCTGGGAGCGGACGGGGTACTCGGCCCGCAGATCGAGATACCCCAGCTCTTCGCGTCCGAGTATGCCTTCGCATTCCTCGACCGCTATCTAAGCGGGGAGAGCACCGCGGGGGAGATCGCCATGGCGCTGGTCCGCCAATATGCCGACCAATTCCACAACCCGCTGGCCCTGACCTACTCGCTGTATTGCGGCATCGACAGCAGGCTAGAGGCCACAGCGTGAGGCGGGGTTCGTCCGCCGCAGGACGGGGCAGCACGACGGTGGCGTCCACCGTCGTTCACCTGGACGAGACAGGGCGGGTGCGTGCGTCTGGATCCTCGGCCCCCATCCCTCTGGACCGGCTAGCCGAGCACCTCGCCCGCGAGTTGCACATACCGGAGCGGGCAACCGACCTCTACCTCTATGTGCACGGCTGGCAGACGGCGCCGAGCAGCGCCATCCGCAGCGCGACCTGGCTGCTGCGGCAGGCCCGGGATCTAGCTGCTACCAGGCCAGACATGTACCCGGGCTTGTCCGCCGGTTATCGCCCTTGGTGCGTGGTCGTCTGCTGGCCGTCTTCCAGCCTGCCGACCCCTTCTGGCTACCGCCGCATCCGCGATCGTGCGCATGCGATGGGCGCGCCGGGCTCCGGACACGCCGCTCATGTCCTCGGCCACCTGCTGGGCTACCTGGACGACCACCGGACCGACCCCGCCGACCCTGCGGTGCTGGCTAACCGCAACGGGCAGTATCTCCACTTGCTTGGGCACTCCTTCGGCGGCCGATTCCTCTGTGAGGCCGTGCAGTGGGCGGCTGATCCGCCAAAAAGACCGGGCGTGCTCGGCTGGAGCAACCCGGTGGACCCGAGGCGCCCCTTCACCGTGGACAGTGCTCTGGTGTTCCAGATGGCTGCGCCGCGCAACAGCTTCGACACAGCGTTCCCCTCACTGTTCCCGTCCGACGGCCGACCCGTAGCTCCGTTGCGGGGACCGCTCGTCCTGACCCACTCCCGCTGGGACCGTGCCACCGGCTTCTGGCACCTGAGGGCCGAAGCGGCTCCGGGCATTGGCCACTCCGGTGTGGGCACGGCGCCTGTGCCTCCGTTCCCCACCCGCATGCTCACCCTCGAGGAACCGTACACACGGCACACGCTTGACCACCGCATCGTCAACGTCGATGCCGGGTGGCGCTTCCGCGGTGGGCGGGCGAGCCGACTCTCCCCGGCCGGGGCGCACTCTGACTTCCACCATCCTGAGTCCGCGCACCTACTGCTAAGCCTTGCTGCGTTGTCCCGCTGAACCCATAGCGGCCCACAGCGATCGCGGCTCCGGCGTGCCCTTCCGCGGTCGGTCTTCTCAAGCCGGAGCGTGGGCGCTCGAGCGCTCCCGTTCCGCTTGGGGCACCAGACCGGCCTGCGGCAGACCGGCGGGGGCGGGAATGCCGTACAGCTCCTCGAACGTGGCCGGAGCGTTCTCCCAGTCCACTTCCCACACCAGGTAGCCGTAGGTGTCCAACGTCTCGGCCAGACGCGCGTGCCGCATCCGGGCCTGCACCTTGCGCGGTTCCAGATCCGAACCATCCACAGCGCGCTCCGCCCTCACGCAACGGTCACAATCTGCGACCAAGCCCACTTCGGTTACGTCGTGCGTTAATGTGCCCCTTCCGCAAGGTCGCTGGTCTCGCCTCCCATTGGTTGCGTGCCGCTGGGACGGCGAACCTGCTCGTCGTGTCGGAGGCGACCGCGCGTTGCGACGTCCATCGGCCTGCGCGTCCGGCCCATGGTGGCCACAGTCCGTGCGTGCACAACGGGTGCACATTCGCGGGGGAAGGTCTGGGAAACCGCAGGTCGGGGAGGGAAAGTAAGGGCGGACGAGTCGGCCCGTACGCCGGGTTCTGTCTGCCGACATCGTCGTGTCAGTGCCGCGCATCCCGCACCGCCTCGGCGATGACGGTGGTCACCACCTTGCGGACGGCCCCGGCATCCGGCGGTGCGGATTCACGGTCCGCGAAGAGCAGGTGCCCTGCGCCGATCAACGTCGGCGCGAGCGCGTCGATGTCGGCGTCGGCCGCGATGCGGCCCCGGTCCCGCTCGGCGGCGAGGTAGGAGGCGATCATGGCTGTGGCCTCCGTCAGGAGCGGTACGCCGGTCGGCGTGGTTTCGCGGAGCCGGGCGCGTAGCTCGTCGCGCGAGGTGACGAGGCTGATGATGGCCACGGCGACCGACTCGAACAGGGTCGTCAGCGCGTCGGCGAGGTGGTCGGCGACGGCGCCGGTCCCGGCGGAGTCGCGCAGGGCGGCGGACTGATGGTCGAGCCGGGCGATGCGATCCAGGACGAGCTCGGCGAGGAAGGCGTCGAAGTCGGCGAAGTGCCGGTGCAGGACGCCCTTGGCGCAGCCCGCCTCCGTGGTGACCGCCCGACTGGTCAGCGCGCTCGGCCCGTCCCGGAGCAGGACTCGCTCGGCGGCGTGGAAAAGCTGCTCGCGTACGTCACGCATGGCCACCCCTGTCGGCACCGTGCGTCCCTCCTCACCTCATCGGGCCCGCTCCGTTGACGAGTGGGCACGTGCCCACTCATAGTGGGCGCATGCCCACTCTACCGTTTTCCGAGAACGAGCCTCATCAACACCGACAGATGGCGGAGTCGTTCGGCTCGGACGCCGAACGCTACGACCAGGCTCGGCCCCGCTATCCCCAAGCCATGGTGGACCGGATCGCCACCGGCAGCCCCGGCCTCGACGTCCCCGGCGTCCCCGACGTCCCCGACGTTCTCGACATCCTCGACGTCGGCTGTGGCACCGGTATCGCGGCCCGGCAGTTCCAGGAGGCGGGCCGCACGGTGCTCGGGGTTGAGCCGGATGCGCGGATGGCCGAGGTGGCGCGGCGGCTCGGGACGGAGGTCGACGTCGCGACGTTCGAAGCCTGGGACCCGGCCGGTCGGGAATTCGACGCCGTGATCGCGGGCCAGGCGTGGCACTGGATCGACCCGGTCGCGGGGGCGGCCAAGGCCGCGCAGGTCCTGCGGCCCCATGCCCGACTGGCCGCGTTCTGGAACGTTTTCCAGCTCCCGCCCGACCTGGCGGAAGCCGTCGCCACGGTCTGCCAACGGGTCGTGCCCGACGCGCCGTTCGACTTCCGGGCGATGACGCGGGGCGGCCTGGACGCCAACCAGCCGATACTCACCAAGGCCGCCGACGGGATGCGAGAGACGGGCGCGTTCGGCGAACCGGAGCAGTGGCGGTTCGACTGGGAGCGGACCTACACCCGGGACGCTTGGCTGGACCAGATCCCCACCCAGGGCGCATTCACCCGGCTCCCCTCGGCCAAGCTGGCGGAAGTACTGGACGGCGTTGGCGCGGCCATCGACGCGATGGGCGGCAGCTTCACGATGCCGTACGCAACGGTGGTGATCACCGCGACGCGAACTGCCGAGTGACCAACCGGGCACCGGCATGAACAAGGCTCAGGCCCCCAGGTCGTGATACATGACGTGCAGTCCGACCGGCCCCAGCTCCGGATGCCGAAACGCGCCCGGGACGGTGCCGATGAGGGTGAACCCAAGGCGCTCGTACAGTCCGACAGCAGGCGCGTTCGAAGCCGCGACCGCATTGAACTGCACGCCGGCGAAGCCGCTGGTCGAGGCCCAGTTGAGCAGATACTTGCCCAGCGCCTGACCGACACCCCGGCCGCGCGCCTCGGACGCCACCATGAAGTTGCCACTGGCGATATGGGCGCCGGGACCGGGCCGATTGCGGTACATATTCGAGGTGCCGACCACCCGCTCGCCCTCTACGGCCACCACGACATGTCCCGGGGGCGGCACCACCCACATCTCCTGTGCCTGCGCCTCGGTCTGGTGGGGGTCGTAGCAGAAGGTGTCTGCCTTGCGGACAATCTGCTCGACGATCGGCCAGACCTGCGACCAGTCACGCTCCTCGAACGCCCGGATTTCCATCCGCCATACGTTAGCGACGGAGTTCAGCCCTTTCGACCGAATTTCTCGCGCCGAATCAGTCCGATGTGACCGTCGCTGCCCCGCCCGTTCATTCGTGCGGGCGGGAAGCCCCCCGCTCGATCAGGCATCGGCGCCCCGCCGAGAGTGTGGCGAGGGCCCGGGGGGACCCGCGCAGGTGGTCGGTCAGGGCATCCGTCAGGACGAGGAGGCAGCGGGGGTCCACCGAGCGGGCGGAGAGGTAGGCCGCGGCGAAGGCGAGGTGGCCGGTGAATACGCGCTCGTCGTCCACGAATACGGCCGCGGCCAGGGAATCCAGCAGCCGGCCGAGGAAATCGGCGGCCTCCTCGTGTTCCATGCCCGAGCGGCTCCGCAAGCCGGGGAGCACGTCACGCAGCGCGTGGGTCACGTGCTCGAGCAGCTCGGGGCGTTGCCGGACGAGTACGGCGTACGCCTCCACGGCACCGGCCTGGACCGACGACTCCCCGCACGTCGCCGGGGGCCAGCGGTGGAGCAGTGCTTCCGCGGCGCCACGGGCGTCGGCCGCGTACAGATCCGCGCCCAGGGTGTACGCCCATGTGCCCTCGGGGCCGAACCCCGGCCCGCCCGTCATGACGGGAACGCCGGCGTATCTGCAGGTCTCGATCTGCCGGTGGGCGAGCGGAAGGTTCCACGACAGGGTGCATGAGAGAGCGACCACGTCGGGGCCGTTCTGATGGACGTCCGAGAGAAGCTCGTGCGGGGAGACCGAGCCGCCGAGTGAGCGCACCTGGAAGCCGCGCAGTCGCAGCACCTCGGTGAGGATGTGGGAGGGCAGAACGTGCCATTCGCCGTCGCTGCACGCCACCAGCACATGGCGGGGTGAGCCGCCCCCCGCAGGGGCGGAGGCGGCTTCGCGGGTGCGGGCGGCGGACGCGATCGCGTCCACTGTCAGTCGGCTGACATGGGTGGCGGCGTGCTCCCGCGCCACCGTCCACTCGCCGGACTCCCACCGCTCACCGACCCTCACCTGGGCGGGTGCCACCAGTCCCAGCAGTACGTCCTCCGCGTTCACGCCCCTTGTCACCAGGCCGGTGGCCAGCTCCAGCGCTCCGTCCTCGTCCGCACCCGCCAGGCAGGCGTCGAAGTCCGCGCGGACGGTGTCGGTGATCCCGGTGCCGTTCATGGGCCCTCGGCCTCCCCGGCATGTCCGGACCCGCCGGGGCCCTCGGGCCGATGGTGCGGTGGTGAGCCACGGCGGGGAGGTGCCTGAAGCGTCAGGATGGAGATGTCGTCGTGCGGGCGGCCGGCGAGCCATTCGGTCGTGAGGAGTTCCAGCCGCTCGGCGACCGACGGCGCCTGCATGCCGCCACAGCTTGCCAGCGCGTCCACGAGGCGTTCGTCGCCGTAGATCTCCCGCCCGCTCGCACCACCGCGTGCCTCGGTGACCCCGTCGCTGTAGAGAAGCATCAGCTCACCGGGTTCGAGACGGCACTCGGTACGGCCGAAACTGGGATCGGGCACCGCTCCGAGGAGCATGCCCTCGCAGACGATTTCCGCCACCTTTCCATCGTCGCGCAGGACGAGCGGGGAGAGGTGGCCGCCGCTGGCGATCTCCACCTTCACCGAGCCGTCGTCGCAGGGGCGGGCGGAACCCGTGACCAGGGTCGTGAAGCGGTGGCCGGCGCTCATGACGAGGTCGTTGAGCAGCCGCAGGTCACGCAGGGGCTCAGGCCCCGTCCGGACCATGGCCAGGGTGCGCATGCTCTGCCGTACCTGCCCTGCCACCACCGCGGCCTCCGCGCCCTTGCCGGACACGTCGCCGAAGAAGAACGTGACCCCGCCCGCGGCGGAAGGGGCCACATGGTAGAAGTCGCCGCTGATGCGCAGAGCCTCCGCGGCCGGGCGGTAGGCGGCGCCGAGCCTGAGGCCGTCGGCCGACGGCAGCGGTTCCGGAGCCATGCTGGCCTGAAGGACGGCGATGGTGTGGGCCTGCTGCGAGTAGAGCGCCGCCGTTGCCAGCGCGAGTCCGGCCCGTACGGCGAACCGATGCGCCAGCTCGATGTCCGCGTCGTCGAAGCGGGCACGCTCCGGGCCGCGCAGCATGATCAACGCACCGGCCGGCACGCCCCCCGCGGCGAGCTGCACCACCAGCGCGTCCTCGCCCCGACCGAACTTGCCGGGCATGACCTCGTCGAGCGCGTCCATCTCCTGGGGGCGTACGACAGTGGGGCGCGGTTGGAGCCCGTACAGTGCGTCCTCGACCTTGGGCACCCGTTCCAGCGTCTCGACCGCCACCTCCCCGGAGCACCGGGCATCGCCCGGACCCGCCCGGTGCCAGTGGGTACGCCGCCCGCTCACGGGCAGGACGACCACGGACGCGTCCGCCAGCTTCGGGATCACGATCTCGACGAGCGCACGGACGGTACGGCCGTGGTGGAGCGAGGCGCCCAGGCGCCGGGTGGTCTCCTCCAGAAAGGCCGACTTCTCGCGCTCGTGGGCGAGCGCGGCCTCGGCTTCCTGGGCGCTGCTGACCTGATGGACCAGCCACACCGTGAGCCCACCGGCGGTATGCAGGCGACCGGTGAGCCCGCGGCCCTCGTAAGCGGCGGAGAAGTGCTCCGCTTGTTGGGCGGCGGCCCGGGCGAGGGGCGCGGCGGCTGACATGCTCACCGGCCTGCCCGGGCGCAGCCGGGGGAAGAGGTGGGCGGCGGCGCGGTTGAATCCGCGGACGGGCCCATCGACCCGGTCGCAGATGACGACGGCCTCGTCAACAAGATCCAGCAGCTCGCCGAGCTGCGCCGGGACACAGCCCCATGTACCCCCGCCACCGCTGTCGTCCGTCATCGGCCACCGCCTCTTGCGCATGGCGCTACCGCGCCCAGTGCCCGGGTTGCTCCACCTTCCATTCTGTTCGTCCGGTGTGGTTGCCGCATGGGTGGGTCGGGGGCGCCGAGGCACCTCGGGGTACGTCGGGCCGCGTCCCCGGGGGCCGCGAGGCCCGCAACCGTGGCTGACGGCGAGAGTGGACGTCAGCCCTCCGCCGGGGCCACGCCGATCGGGCAGGAGACGCCCGTGCCTACGAGGGTATAGCTACGTGAACCGCGGGGATACGAGCAGCGATCTACGTCAGGATCGGCCAGGACCGGGGCGGCGCGGCGCGGGTCTGGGCGTCAGAAAGACTGCCGCGCCCTATGCGGCGTGCGGCACGAACGAGACGCGGGTTTCTTCAGTGTCGATCGACACGTCCAGTGTGGCGTCCAGCGCCTTGGCCAAGGTGCGCAGGAGCGGGAGTGTCGGCACGGTGCCGCCTCCCTCGAGACGGTCCACGTCCTGTGCGGACTGCCCTGTCCGCTCGGCGAGCGACGCCTGGTCGATTCCCAAGGATGTCCGACGGTCGTAGACCGCCTGTCCCAGGACGATCGCGGCGCCTGCATCGATGTGTAAGCCGGATCGGCTCGATGCTCCTCAGGGATCGTCCATGAGGTGTGGTAACCCCTGCTCACGGTGACCTCTCGAACGTCCGGTGGTACGTGGTCTGCGCGGCGGCGTGCGACCCTTGATCACCTGGCCGCCAGCACTTTGATGACCCGCCGCATCGCCCGCGGCGCAAAGCGCGCAGCCCAAAGGGTTAGACCACAACCCTTTCTTCAGTGACCATTACTGCCACCGAATTCATATCGATGAAATTACTCTCGTCTGGATTCACCAACTCCTTGTAATTCCTAGACGCGAAGAAGGCGTCGTGATCCGTCCAGCTTTCAAACCAGATTTCAGTGAGACCATCGTAGGCGGGGCTCGGATACCCGTCGGCGGGTACCGGGTGGGAGACGGTGTACTTCTTTACGTACTGCCGCGCTTCTGGAATAGAGGTGAACAGCGGGGCGTGGCGGTTTCGGTGATGCTCAACGAATTCCTCGAAGGTCATTCCATCGATACGGTTGATCATGAAAACGAACTTGATCATGAACTTCTCCTTTTTGTGCTCGCGGACGCGAGGGGTCGGCAACCAGGTGCCCTGGCGGCGGATCGCGATCCATGGGGTTAACCTAAACGCTTACATCGATGTCATGGGCAAGTCGCTGTGACCCAAGACGCAGGAGGGGTTGAGGTGCGGATCGGTGAACTGTCCGCCCGGACAGGAGCAAGCCGTCGATCACTGCGCTACTACGAGCAGCAGGGCTTGCTGGTCAGCGCGAGGTCCCCCAGCGGTCAACGGTGCTACGACGATGATCATGTCCAGCGGGTGGCGTTGATTCAGGCATTCCTGGCCGCTGGAATGTCCAGCAGAACCATCGCCCTGATGGTCCCATGCATGACGGAGCCCAACATGAATAGAGCCCGGCAAGCCTTGACCGCAATGAATCAGGAGCGAAATCGCCTTTCGTCCACAATAGACAGCCTAGTCGCCGCCAGAGCGGCACTTGATCACCTGATTGACGTAAATCGAAACTTTCTGGCGAACGTGGCAGACGACCAGCCTCGGACCGACTAAATCAGCATCCCGGTTTTCCTCCGGTGAAATATTCCGCCTCATGCGGTGCGCGCTTAAAATTGTTCCCTGTCGGCATTTTCCGCGATCCGCCGGATTGGAGTCTGTAAGAGGTCGCGTGTGGATAGGCATGCGGTCATGGCCGATGGTTCGGGCGTTCGTCCCAGCGGTGAGTTGTCCATGCCTGTCGGATCAGGCTACGCATGGTGATGACCGTGTCGGCGAGATCGAAAAATGCGTCGATGACGGTGGTGCGCCGCTCGTAGCAGCGGGCGAGCCGGTAGAAGGCGTTCTGCCAGGCGTGGGTACGTTCGACGTGCCAACGCCGGCTGGCCAGGATCGGTGCCTTCTCACCGTTATGCGCGATGCGGCCGTGGATGCCGCGCGCGTTGAGCAGAGCGCGGGTCTTGTCCGAGTCGTAGCCGGCGACACCGGCAGACGCCCGCCGCGACTCTCCGCGATCCGGAGCGCGTCTCGCAGCGCGTCGATCAGGCGATCCGAGATGTAGCGGAGCTCTCGCACGTCCGCCTTCCGGCCGCGGAGCAGCAGACGGGCGTGACCGATGAGTTCAGCGCCCATCTGGAGCTGGACCGCTTCCATCTCGTCAGCCAGCCGCGACAGGTACCCCTCACCGTCCGCGTCCGCGACCAGGTAGCACGGCTTGCCAGCAGGGCCGGGCCACGGCAGCAATCGCGGTTGCGTACTCACCTGACCACCACCATCCCGTGCGGAGCGCACAACAGCTCCACCCGAGGCACGTTCTTCCGACGCTCATGCGCCGCCACATACCTGTTCGGAAGCGCCGCCCCGCCGGTACTGAACATCGCCGGCGTGATCGAACGGGCGCAGGCGGCCGACTGGGATGTCTGCCTCGGATTGACCCCCACGGCCGCGCGCTGGCTTGACGACAAGCTGCTGGCGCTGGAGGAGTTGACCGGACACCCTTTGCGCAGCCAGTACAAGCTGCCCTGGGAGCCGGACGTCTGGCCTCCCGCGGATGTCGCCGTCGTGGCACCCGCCACCTTCAACACGATCAACCAGTGGGCCCTGGGGATCACCGAGAAATTCATCGTCGGATTTGTGGCCGAGGCCATCGGCAAGGGCATCCCCACGGTGACCGTGCCGTGTGTCAACGCCGCCTACGTCCAGCACACGCAGTTCGACGCCAGTGTTGCCACGCTACGGGCGATGGGAGTGCGCGTGCTCTACGGGGAAGACGGATTCGTACCCAACAAGCCGGGCCAGGGCCGACCGGAGAACTATCCGTGGCACCTGGCTCTGGAAGCGGCAGCAACAGGTGTCAGTGGGCGCGATCCCGGTGGGGCATGGGCCGCCCTCGGACGGGTCACTCAGCTTGACGCCCGTGCCGTCGAGCCTGTGTTGCCATGTGACCCGGCGCCCGTCTGGAGGTCTTGGAACGGTGGCATGATGCGGACGATCACGATCAGCTGGTCTCGTCGTGCCACCAGGAAGAAGAAATAGCCGCCTGCCGCGTCCATGCGGCGCATCCCCCTGCCCGCGGGCCGTTGCCGTAGTCGCTGACATCGACGCCCATGCCGGCCAGGTCGACCAGGTGCCCGGCGAGACGCTCCACTTCGGTCACCACGTGAGCGGGGATGCCGCCTGCCACGTGAGCGTGATCGGGGTCGTACTCCCAGCGCCAGCCGACGCTCATCGAGGTGGGAGTCCGAGCGCGGCATGTGCGTCGTCCAGGATCTTGCCGATTGCGGACGCGGCGCGTCGGGCCTGCGTCGCGTCGCCTGACTCGGCAGCGTCCTCCCAGTGACGGAACTCTTTCGCGATATTCGGCTGCCGCTGAATGTGGACGTAGACGGCCCACTGGGCGATGAACCGCTGGAGAGGGGCCAGGTCGGAAGCCTGCCGGGACTGGTCGGCGGCCTGATCCAGCTCCCGCGTGAAGGCGGGAAGGGCGGCGGGGGCGATCTGTGCGACGGCCTGGCGAAGGGCCGTGACAGTGGCGGGCGGCTGAGGGATGAGTGGCTGCCCAGTGGCGGAGCTGGTCATTGCTGCTCCCATGGGCGAGATTCTGATCCCTGGGAGCAGCGTATCGAGTGCGAGCCCGATCGCATCGCCCGAACGAGTGGGGGCGCGCCGCCTCGGCCTCTGGCGGGGACGGTGTCCGAGCGCTCGGCGAAGTGGGGCTCCAGCCATGTGGTGAGCGGGGCGTCGGCCTCGGAGTAGATCTCCAGGCGCGACAGGTGCCCGCCCTGCGTCAAGACCAGCGCCCCCGCATCGGCTAGTGCGGCGTACAGGGTGGGAGGAGCGCTTCGGCATCGCCGTCGCGTCGCCGGGAGGGGCGTCGCCTCAGTCACCAGCCGGAGCGATTCCCGTCGGGCAGGAACTACCCGACGGGTCACCTGGCTTGACGCCCGTGCCGCCGATGCCGCAGTAGCCGGACGTCAGCCCTCCGCCGGGGCCACGCCGATCGGGCAGGAGACGCCCGTGCCGCCGATGCCGCAGTAGCCGGCCGGGTTCTTGTCCAAGTACTGCTGGTGATATGCCTCGGCGGCGTAGAACGGGCCCGCGGGGAGGATCTCGGTGGTGATCTCGCCGTAGCCGGAGCCCGTCAGGACGGACTGGTAGGCGGCGCGGGAGGACTCGGCCTCGGACTGCTGCTCGGGGGAGTGGGCGTAGATCGCCGAGCGGTACTGGGTGCCGACGTCGTTGCCCTGGCGGAAGCCCTGGGTGGGGTCGTGGGACTCCCAGAAGAGCTTCAGGAGGGCGGCGTAGGAGGTGATCGTCGGGTCGAAGACGACGCGGACGGCCTCGGTGTGGCCGGTGAGGCCGCTGCAGACCTCCTCGTAGGTGGGGTTCTCGGTGTGGCCGCCCTGGTAGCCGACGAGGGTGGTCCAGACGCCCGGGGCCTGCCAGAACTTCCGCTCCGCGCCCCAGAAGCAGCCCAGGCCGAAGTCGGCGACGACCAGGCCCTCGGGGTACGGGCCGGTCAGCGGGTTGCCGAGGACCGTGTGGCGGTCGGGGACCGCGAAGCCCGGTTCGGGGCGGCCCTTCAGCGCCTCCTCGGGGGTGGGGAGGTGGTTCTTGTGGCGGCTGAACAGCATGAGGGCTCCTCGCGTGACGGGTACGGCGGCTCCGGCGCTCGTATACGGGTGCGCGGTGCTTTCGATACAACGGATACGGGGCGGCGGGAATTCCGCCCCCCTCACCGCGGCAGCGTCGCCGGGGAGCCGCCCCCGCCCTCCCAGCCCGCCACCGCGAGCGCCCGGTAGACCGTGTACTCGGCCGCCGGATCCGCCCCGTACGACCACGGGACCGCGCCCACATGGCCGTCCACGTGGCGCAGCTGCTCCAGGGCCTCCGCGTACCGCTCCGCCCGGACCAGGAAGAAGACCAGCAGATGGCGGACGTGCGGCAGTACCGGGTGGTCGGCGGGGGCGTGGCGGACGGCGAAGAGCGCGCCCTCGATCGCCTTGACGATCACCTCGCTCCGGTACAGCGTGCGGACGAGGTTCGCCTCCGGCAGGTGCTCGAAGACGCCGAAGAGGGGCAGGGCGGGGAGGAGGCTCTTCTCGGGGGCCGAGGCGGCGGCCGCGTGGGTGAAGGTGTCGGCGCGGTCCTGGGAGCCGTGCCACTTCTCGCACCAGTAGTGGAGGGCGGCCAGGTGGGCGCCCATATGGTGCGGGGCGAGCTTGGTGACCTTGGACCACAGCTCCTCGAAGTCGGCCTGCCGGTAGGCCATACCGCGGGCGACGCCGAGCTCGATGATGTGCGGCACCGGGTCGTCCGGGGCCAGCCTGGCCGCCTCGTGGCAGACGTCCCGGGCCTCCTCCAGGATCATCCGGAAGTCGACCGAGGACGGGTCGAGCAGCGCCTGGCGGACCAGGAACTCCGCCTGCACCGCCGCCGCGCCCGGGTCCTCGGGGGCCGCCACCCGCCAGGTGCGCAGCCACATCCCGCCCTGGCCGGGGGCCTGGGCGAGCTCGAAGGCCGCCGCCCCGGCCAGCGTCTGCACCCGCTGCCAGCGCAGCTCCGAGGTGGCCTCGGTGAGTGCGAGCAGGCGGGCGGCCGGCTGCCAGTCCTGCCGGGCCTGGACCTCCTCCAGGGCGTCGATCAGCTGCCGGTCCGGGCCGGGCAGCCGTACGTCCAGCCGCTCGCGCGGTACGAAGCCGTACTCCTGCGGATCCGAGGCGCGCATCATTCCCTGCATGGCCTCGCGGCCCCCGCGCCGCCGCCGCAGGGCCGGCATGACGATCAGCCCGCCGATCATGACGATGGCGATGAGGAAGATCAGAAGCTCCATGAGGTGTCCCCGTGTGAAGTTCCGTAACGGCTGGTGGTCCAGAACGACTGGTGGCCCAGAACGGCTTGTGGTCCAGCCTATGCGCCTCGGCGGTCGTTGAATCCAGCACGGGCGCGTCGGGCGTTACGCTCGGGCTCATGAGCCACCAGCACCCCCAGGGGCATCCTCAGAGTTTCGAGACGCTCGCCATCCACGCGGGTCAGGAGGCCGACTCGCTCACCGGCGCCGTCGTCCCCCCGATCTACCAGGTCTCCACCTATAAGCAGGACGGGGTGGGCGGTCTGCGGGGCGGCTATGAGTACAGCCGTTCCGCCAACCCCACCCGCAGCGCGCTTGAGGAGAACCTGGCGGCCCTGGAGGGTGGCCGCCGCGGCCTCGCCTTCGCGTCCGGTCTCGCCGCCGAGGACTGCCTGCTGCGCACGCTTCTGGTGCCGGGCGACCATGTCGTCATCCCGGACGACGCGTACGGCGGTACGTTCCGCCTGTTCGCCAAGGTCGTGGAGCGCTGGGGGGTGGAGTGGTCGGTCGCCGACACCTCCGACCCGGCGGCCGTACGGGCCGCGCTCCGCCCCCGCACGAAGGTGATCTGGGTCGAGACCCCCAGCAATCCGCTGCTCGGCATCACCGACATCGCCGCCGTCGCCGACATCGCCCGCACCGCGGGGGCCCGGCTGGTGGTGGACAACACCTTCGCCAGTTCCTACCTCCAGCAGCCGCTCGCGCTCGGCGCGGATGTCGTGGTGCACTCCACCACCAAGTACATGGGCGGGCACTCGGACGTCGTCGGCGGTGCGCTGGTCGTCTCCGACACCGGCCTCGGGGACGAACTCGCCTTCCACCAGAACGCGATGGGCGCCATCGCCGGGCCCTTCGACGCCTGGCTGGTGATGCGCGGCATCAAGACCCTCGCCGTCCGCATGGACCGGCACAGCGCGAACGCCACGCGGATCGCGGAGATGCTCGTCGCGCACCCCAAGGTGACGCGGGTCTACTACCCGGGGCTGCCGGAGCACGTGGGGCACGAGATCGCGGCCAAGCAGATGCGGGCCTTCGGCGGCATGGTGTCGTTCCAGGTGGCGGGCGGCGAGGAGGCGGCGGTCGAGGTGTGCGACCGGGCGCGGCTGTTCACGCTCGGGGAGTCCCTCGGCGGCGTCGAGTCGCTGATCGAGCACCCGGGGCGGATGACGCACGCCTCGGCGGCGGGCTCGGCACTCGAGGTGCCGGCCGATCTTGTACGGCTGTCGGTGGGCATCGAGTCGGTCGACGATCTGCTCATGGACCTGAGCCAGGCTCTGGGCTGACGGTTGGATTGTCTGGACGCCTGACGCCTGACGCCTGACGCCTGGCCGTCTGGCCGTCTGGTGCCTGAGCGTGCGGGCTGCGGATCTTTGAGGGCGGTCACCGTCGTTCGGCGGCCACCGTCCTCCTCCGGCGGTCACCATCCTTCGAGGGGTGGGGTGGTGTCGGTGGGCGGCGGCGCTGTCCACGGTTCGACGATCGCCGCCCAGACGGCGAAGGCCACGACCGCGGCGAGCAGCAGCAGCCAGCCGATGGTGCGTACGACCTGGTGGCGGCGGAGCATCCGCCGCCCCCGTTCGGTCGCCCGGCCCGCCAGATCCGGCGGCAGCGCCGGATGCGGTCCCTCCAGCATCCGGCGGACCTCGGTCTCCTTGCGGTCCGGAAAGCTCATGGCGCCACCCCGGTCCCGGTTCCAGCCCCGGCTCCAGCTCCCGTCCCGGCTCCGGCCGCGCCGGTGGCCGTCCGGCGGCCGGTGGACGGGGGCGTTCCGGTGGACGGAGGTTGTCCGGCGGGCGGGGGCCGTCCCGCGGACGGGGGCGTTCCAGCGGCCGGAGGCCGTCCCGCGGACGCGGGCGTTCCGGCGGACGAGGGCGTTCCGGTGGACGGGGGCGTTCCGTACGCACCGCGCCGCGGCGCCGCGCTGCGCATCGCCGTGACCGCGCGGGTGCAGATCGCCCGGACCCGCTCGACCGGGAGGCCGAGCGCCGCCGCCGTCTGCTCCTCCGCGACCCCCTCGTACAGCCGCAGCACCAGCACCAGCCGCTCCTGCGGGGTGAGCCGGGCCAGGAGGCCGCCGCGCGGGTGGCGGTAGCGGTGGCCTCGGTGGGCGAAGAGGGCGGCCAGCGTCCGGCGGGTGTGGTCGTACGGATCTTCGCCGCGCAGCCGGTCCCAGCGGGCGTACGTGCGCGCGAGCGCGGCGGTCAGCAGGCGCTCGGCGGCTTCGGTGTCCCCCGTCGGCTCCCCCGTGAGCAGCGCGGCCGCATGCAGCAGGCGGCCACCCGCGCCCGCGACGAATACCTCGAACTCCCGGGCCCGGCGGCCATCTCGTGCTGCCCGCCGCTCTCGCACCACGTCCTCCGCCTCCCGTTCCTTTAGGACACGGCAGGCACGGGCACCCGGTCAAGAGGTCTGCGAGGTCTGCGAGGTCGCGCGGTCGCGCCGGGGGTCAGGTGGCGGGCGTCGCCTGGGGCACCGTGCTGTGTGCGGCGGAGAGGGCGATGTTGAACCGGGTCAGCAGATCGCAGAAGAGATCGCGCTCCTCCGCCGTCCAGTCGTCGGTCACACGGGCCATCAGGTCGCGCCGTGAGGAGCGCACTTCCTCCAGGCGGGCCTTGCCGCGCGGGGAGAGCTGGAGCACGACCGCGCGGCCGTCCTCGGGGTGCGAGGTGCGCTTGACCATGCCGGAGTCGACCAGCGGGGCGACCTGGCGGGTCACGGTGGACGAGTCGATGCCCATGCTCCCCGCGAGCGCCTTGACCCCCATCGGGCCTTCCTGGTCGAGCCGGTTGAGCAGCAGATACGCGGCTCGGTCCATGGAGTTGCGGGCCTGGCCGACGCCGCCGAGCCGGGTCTGTTCCGCACGGCGGGCGAAGACGGCGACCTGATGCTGGAGCGTGTCCAGTACGCCGGTGTCGAGTTGAGTCGTCATGTCCGATTGGGTGGGCATGGCCTAGGGCTCACTTCATGCGGTGGTCTGTGGGATGTGGCACAGAGTACGCGGCCGGGGCCCTGCCCGTACGGGGGCTGCAGAAACCTGACGACCTCCGAGCCACAACCTGCCGTTCTGAGCCGTTCTCCATCGCCGTAGCCCGCCGGTGGGCCTTGGCCCGGTACCCGACCGGCAGCGGACCGGCACCGGCCCGGCACCGGCCCGGGCCGCGGGGGCCTGCCGGGGGTGAGCTGCCAGACTGGGGACCATGGCTGCACGACACGGCGACGAGGACGGGCCCGGCTCCGGGTCCGGCCCGGCCTCGCACCCCACCTCCTCCGCTTCTGCTTCCGCCTCCACGGGTTCCGCGGGGTCTGGCCTCGCTTCCAGCCCTGCTTCCGGCGCCGGGCGGTCCGCCTCCGCTTCTGGCTCCGAGAGGTCCGGCTCCGAGGGGTCCGGCTCCGAGGGTTCCGCCCCCGGGGGCTCTGCCTCCGCTTCCGCCTCCGAGGGACCCGAGACGATCAAGCCGATCACGCTCGACGACATCCGCGGGGCGCAGAAGACGCTGTCGGGGATCTCCCGGCTCACCGCCCTGGAGGGCAGCCGCTATCTGTCCGGTCTGGTCGGCTCGCCGGTCCACCTCAAATGCGAGAACCTGCAGCGCACCGGGTCGTTCAAGCTGCGCGGCGGCTATGTGCGGATCTCCGGGCTCAGCCCCGAGGAGCGCGCGGCCGGGGTGGTCGCGGCGAGCGCCGGGAACCATGCGCAGGGCGTCGCCCTCGCGGCCTCGCTGCTGGGGGTGCGCTCGACGGTCTTCATGCCCGAGGGCGCCCCGCTGCCCAAGATCGCGGCCACCCGGGACTACGGCGCCGAGGTGCGGCTGCGCGGCCAGATCGTGGACGAGACGATGCGGGCGGCGCAGGAGTACGCCGAGCGCACGGGCGCGGTCTTCATCCACCCCTTCGACCACCCCGACATCATCGCGGGGCAGGGCACGGTGGGGCTGGAGATCCTGGAGCAGTGCCCCGAGGTGCGCACCGTGGTGGTGGGCATCGGCGGGGGCGGGCTGGCGGCCGGGATCGCGGTGGCGGTGAAGGCCCTGCGGCCGGATGTGCGGGTGGTGGGGGTGCAGGCGGAGGGCGCCGCGGCGTATCCGCCGTCGCTGGCGGCCGGGCGGCCGGTCTCGATCGAGGCGCCCGTGACCATGGCTGACGGCATCAAGGTGGGGCGGCCGGGCGATGTGCCGTTCCAGATCATCGACGATCTCGTCGACGAGGTCCGTACGGTCACCGAGGACGAGCTGTCCAGCGCGCTGCTGCTCTGCCTGGAGCGGGCGAAGCTGGTGGTGGAGCCGGCGGGCGCGAGCCCGGTGGCCGCACTGCTGTCGGCGCCGGAGTCCTTCGAGGGGCCGGTGGTCGCGGTGCTCTCGGGCGGCAACGTCGATCCGCTGCTGATGCAGCGCATCCTGCGGCACGGCATGGCCGCGGCGGGGCGCTATCTGTCGCTGCGGCTGCGGCTCACGGACCGGCCGGGGGCGCTGGCCACGCTGCTGGGGGTGCTGTCGACGCTGGACGCCAATGTGCTCGACGTCAGCCATGTACGCACCAATCCGCGGCTCGGGCTGAGCGAGGCCGAGGTGGAGCTGCACCTGGAGACGAAGGGGACGGACCACTGCGAGGAGGTCCGGGAGGCGCTGCGCGGGGCCGGGTACACGGTGATGGCCTGACGACGGGAGCCGGCCCGCCCCCGCGGCGGGGCTGATGCCCTGACTGCTCGGGGGCCGCCATCGCCCCCGGGCAGCCCTGTCGACCGTCGGCCCCCGGTCTTATTTTCTTTGCCTCGCGTATGTCGCGATGTATCGCGTTCCCGGTACCATTGCCGTCCAGTTGCTGCCGAGCGCTGCCCATATGGGCGGACTTATGCCTTGATTAAGTGTGGAACGGCCCCAACCCCGGGAGTGCCAACATGCCAGGCGCTATTCACGCCGAGGGTCTGGTGAAGACCTTCGGCGACGTAAGGGCTCTGGACGGCGTCGACCTCGACGTACCGGAAGGAACCGTGCTCGGACTGCTCGGCCCCAATGGCGCCGGCAAGACCACCGCGGTGCGCGTGCTCACCACGCTGCTGCGCCCGGACAGCGGAACGGCGGTGGTCGCGGGGGTGGACGTGCTGAAGAACCCCGACGAGGTCCGCCGCTCCATCGGGCTGTCCGGCCAGTTCGCCGCCGTGGACGAGTATCTGACCGGCCGCGAGAACCTCCAGATGGTCGGCCAGCTCTACCAGATGGGAGCGCGGGCGGCCAAAGCCCGCGCGAGTGAGCTGCTGGAGCGGTTCAGCCTCGCCGAGGCGGCCGACCGCACCGCCAAGACGTACTCCGGCGGGATGCGCCGGAGGCTGGACCTCGCCGCGGCCCTGGTGGTCAGCCCGCCCGTGATGTTCATGGACGAGCCGACCACCGGTCTGGACCCGCGCAACCGGCAGGCGCTGTGGGAGGTCATCCAGGAGCTGGTGGCCGGTGGCACGACGCTGCTGCTGACCACGCAGTATCTGGAGGAGGCGGACCATCTGGCGCATGACATCTGCGTGATCGACCGCGGCCGGGTCATCGCCCGCGGCACCTCCGACCAGCTCAAGGCCCATACGGGCGGGGAGCGGGTGGAGGTCGTGGTGCATGAGCGCGAGCACATCGCGGTCGCGCAGGAGGTCCTGCGGGTCCTGGGCAAGGGCGAGACGACCGTGCAGGAGCACACCCGTCAGGTCACCGTCCCGGTCGTGGGCGGCGCCAAGCTGCTCGCCGAGGTCATCCGCGAACTGGACACCCGCGGTGTGGAGATCGACGACATCGGGCTGCGCCGCCCGACCCTGGACGACGTGTTCATCTCCCTCACCGGCCATGGGACCGAGGACGGACTCCAGGGCGGCGGCGAGGCCGAGAGCAAGGGAGTCGAATGATGGCCGTCGTCGAGGAGACCGGTGCCACCGTCGCGGCGGCCCCCCGGCCGCGCGGCGGACCGCTGCGCTCCGTCCGGGACTCGCTGGTGGTCGCCAAGCGCAATCTCCTGCGGATGATGCGCATCCCGGAGATGGTGGTGTTCGGCCTGGTACAGCCGATCATGTTCGTGGTGCTGTTCAGCTATGTGTTCGGCGGCGCGATCATGGTTCCGGGGCAGGCCAGCGCGGATGCCACGGTGTATCGCGAGTTCCTGATGGCCGGGATCTTCGCGCAGACCGTGACCTTCGCCACGGCGGGCGCGGGGGCGGGGATCGCCGACGATATGAACAAGGGGCTGATCGACCGCTTCCGCTCACTGCCGATGGCGCGTGGCGCGGTACTCACCGGCCGTACGCTCGCGGATCTTGTGCAGACGGCGCTGACGCTGGTGGTGCTGGCGATCGTCGCGGTCATCGTGGGCTGGCGGATCCATGACGGCGCCCTGAAGGCGCTGGGCGCGTTCGGGCTGTTGCTTCTGCTCGGCTACGCCTTCTCGTGGATCGGCGCGCTGATCGGCCTGTCGGTACGGACGCCGGAGGCGGCCACCTCGGGCGGGCTGATCTGGCTCTTCCCGCTGACGTTCATCTCGAACGCCTTCGTGCCGTCCAGCAAGATGCCCGCCGTGCTGGGCCATATCGCCGACTGGAATCCCTTCAGCGCGACGGTGCAAGCGTCCCGGCAGCTCTTCGGCAATCCGGAGGGCGTGGTCTCGGACGCCTGGCCGATGCAGCATTCGGCGCTGGCGTCGGCCCTCTGGTCGCTGCTGATCATCGTGCTCTTCCGGACGCTGGCGGTGCGCAAATACCGCTCGGCGACCGCCTGAGCGGTCCGGCCGGGGATCGTGGAGATCGAGAGGCGGCCCCGCTGGGGGCCCGCTGGGGGATGTGGTGATCGAGAGCGGCCCCGCTGAGGGGTGTGGTGATCGTGGAGGAGCCCCGGCCGCCCGGCCGGGGCTCCACACCGGGTGCTCAGCCCTGGTACGGCTTGGCCTCCAGGATCCGCACTGAGGCGGTGCGGCCATTGGGCAGCTCGTATTCCGCGTCCTGGCCGACCTTCTTGCCGTTCACACCCGAGCCCAGCGGGGACTGCGGCGAGTAGGTCTCGATGTTCGCGCTCGCGTACTCACGAGAGGCGAGCAGGAAGGTCAGGGTGTCGTCCGGGTCGCCGTCGAACGCGATGGTGACCACCATGCCGGGGGCGACCACGCCGGTGTCCGCGGGTGCCTCGCCGACCTTCGCATGCTGCAGGAGCTGCGTCAGCTGACGCACTCGGAGCTCCTGCTTGCCCTGCTCCTCCTTGGCGGCGTGGTAGCCCCCGTTCTCCCGGAGGTCACCTTCCTCCCGGGCAGCCTCGATCTTCTTCGCGATCTCGACACGTGCGGGACCCGACAGGTACTCCAGCTCCGCCTTGAGCTGGTCGTACGCCTCCTGGGTCAGCCAGGTGACGTTCTCGCTGGTCTGGGTCACAGGTGCTCCTCGTCGGTGCTGGGAATACAAATGAACGCCCTACTCAGAAGGGTGCGCCTTCAAAGCGGGGCGAAACCACGAGCCTAACAATTCCGGCAAGAAACGGGGAGGAGGGAACTGGGCGCAATGCGCAGGAAAGCCGTCAGCGCTGGTCAGATCGGGGCAGCCGCCGACACGTCCGGTCCGATTATCGTCCGGACTCGCAGCCGATCAGCTCGGCGCTGGTCGCCCGGGCCGTGGTGCGCACGGTCACCACCTTGACCAGGTCGCCCTCGCGCTGGTCGAAGGTGAAGTCCTTCCGGCCCACCTCGTCGTGGTACTCATCCAGGGTACGCACGGTGCAGACACCGGTGGCGTCCTTGTCCTTGGTGATCTCCAGCCGGACGTCGACGGCGTCGTCGGCGACCACCTTGAAACCGGTCAACCGGCCGCTGACGTCCTGACCGGCGATGTAGTCGTATCCGAACCACGTGATCAGGGCCAGCAGCCCGGCACCGAGCACCGCACCGACGATCTTCAGCGTGCGGTCGGCACGCGCGTCCGCGGACCGGCCGTAACGCCCGTCGGGCAGACCCTCGCGCACCCCGGCCATGGGCGTTCCTCCTGCTGGGAGAGACATCGGAATTATTTGTCCCTGGTTTAGGTCACTATAGAAGCCGTCTTCCACGACGAATCACTGAGGATCGAACTTGACTGAGCAGCTGCGTTTGATGGCCGTGCATGCGCACCCCGATGACGAGTCGAGCAAGGGCGCGGCCACCATGGCCAAGTACGTGTCTGAGGGGGTGGACGTGCTGGTCGCGACCTGCACAGGTGGAGAGCGCGGCTCCATCCTCAATCCCAAGCTCCAGGGTGATCCCTACATCGAGGAGAACATCCACGAGGTCCGCGCCAAGGAGATGGACGAGGCGCGCGAGATCCTCGGCGTCAAGCAGGAGTGGCTGGGCTTTGTGGACTCCGGACTGCCCGAGGGCGATCCGCTGCCGCCACTGCCCGAGGGCTGCTTCGCACTGCAGGACGTCGAGGCAGCGGCGGAGCCCCTGGTGAGGCTGATCCGCTCGTTCAAGCCGCAGGTGATCACCACCTATGACGAGAACGGCGGCTATCCCCACCCCGACCACATCATGACCCACAAGATCACGATGGTGGCCTTCGAGGCGGCCGGTGACCCCGAGAAGTACCCGGAGGCGGGGGAGCCCTGGCGGCCGCAGAAGCTCTACTACAACCAGGGCTTCAACCGGGCGCGCACCGTCGCCCTGCACGAGGCGCTGCTGGCCCGCGGTCTGGACTCGCCGTACGCGGAGTGGCTGGAGCGCTGGAAGACGTTCGACCGGCCCGAGCGCACCCTGACCACCTATGTGCCCTGCGCCGACTTCTTCGAGATCCGCGACAAGGCGCTGATCGCGCACCGTACGCAGATCGATCCCGATGGTGGCTGGTTCCGGGTGCCCATGGACGTCCAGCGGGACGTCTGGCCCACCGAGGAGTACGAGCTCGCCAAGTCACTTGTGGACACCTCCCTCCCCGAGGACGACCTCTTCGCGGGCATCCGCAACAATTGAGCCCATGATGAGCGCCACCAGCACCCTCGCCATGACGCATCTCGTCCCGCTCGCCAAGGACCTGGACGAGAACAAGGTGACCCCGGGCGTCCTCGGCTTCATCGTCTTCGCCGTGATCGGCGCGGCGGTGTGGCTGCTGATGAAGTCCATGAACAAGCACATGAAGCGGGTGAACTTCGAGGAGGGGCGGGAGCCCGGCAAGGCTCCGGCGACGGCCTCCGCCGAAGGCACCAAGGGCGAGGAACGCACGGCCTGACCCTGGCCGGGCCCGACCGCGTGCCCCGTGTGAGCGGGGCCTCACGGCCCGGCCGACGGGATATCGCATATCCCGGCCCCCTCTCCGCGCTCTCTGCGCTCTTCGTGGCTAGCCGCGAGGCTCCGGCAGCACGGCCATGACCTCGCGCGAGTGGCGGCTCGGCACCATGCCGAGCTGCCATGCCTGCCACCCCGTTTCCGGCTCGACGCCGCGCTCCAGCACCAGCGCGAACGCCTCCGCGCACCCCTCCAGCCGGGAATCCCCCGCCGTGCCCTCCTCGCGCATCTCCCGCGCCAGCTCCGCCAGCTCTTCCTGGGCCACCGCCGTGCCGATGACCGAACCGCCCGCGGAGGCGAACGGCAACAGGGTGCAGCGCAGGAACCGGGCCCAGGAGCGGCCGCGCCGGTCCCCGTACCCCGCGAACAGCCCGGCCGCCTCGTCCACCAGCTCCAGCGCCTGCGTCGCCTTGCCGTTTCCCGCGTCGATCACCGCCAGCTCGACGCAGGACCATGCCTCGCCATGGGCCACGCCCACCCGCCGGAAGTCATGCCGCGCGTCCTGGAGCAGCTGGCGGGCGAAGCCGCTGTTGCGCAGCGAGCCCGTCTGCGCCGCCCGCAGATCACGGGTGACCCGTGCCGAGTGATGACGGGAACACGCCAGCCCATACACATCCCGCATCCGGTTGAACATCAGGCGGGCCCGCTCCAGCTCGCGCAGCGCCGAATCATGGTCGCCGCGCTCCTCCAGCGCCTGGCCCAGGTAGTACAGCGTCCATGCCTCACCGCGCGCGTCCTCGTTCTCCCGGTGGCGGGAGAGGGCCTGGCGCAACTGGTCGACGGCCGCCGACGCCTCCCCGGCCACCAGCCGGGCCCGGGCGAGCTGGGTGAGCGCCCATGCCTCACCGCGCTGGTCATGGGTGCGGCTGTAGGCGTCCAGCGCGCCCCGCAGCTCGGCCTCGGCGCGCGGCACATCGCCCATCCGCAGACATGCCTGGCCGAGCTGGAAGTGCGCCCACGCCTGGCCGTGCAGGCTCTCGCTCTCCTGATGCAGCTCCAGGGCCGCGTCCAGCAACTCCAGCGCCTCGGCCAGCCCGCCGCGGTCGCGCTCCACCGCCGCCAGGGCGTGCATCGTCCAGCCCCGGTCACCGCGCAGCTCCTCGGCCTGCTGGAGCTCCAGCGCCTCGCGCAGCTTGGCCGCCGCCTCCCCGAGATTGCCCTGGTGATGCAGGGTGATGCCGAGACTGCACAGGGCACGGGCCGCACCCGCCTGGTGCTGCGCCTCGAAATACAGGTCCACCACCGAGGACAGCGTGGTGCGCGCCTGGTCCAGCTCGCCGAGCTGGCGGGCCGCGATACCGGTGCGCCACTGCACGGACCGCATCAGCAGCCCCTGGTCCACGGCCTGGGTGAGCTCGCTGATCTCGCCCAGCCGGTAGAGATCGCCGCGCAGCAGGCAGTAGTCGCACAGCGCGCCCAGCAGATGCAGCACCGCGGACTGGTCCACGCCCTCCGCATGGCGCAGCGCGGCGGTGATGAAGCTCGATTCGTCGTCCAGCCAGCGCAGCGCCGCGTCCAGCGAGGTGAAGCCATGGCCGCCCGCCGCACCCTTGCCGAACATATCGGCACGGGTGGACGTCTTGCCGTCGACCAGCCGGATCACCGAATCCGCGAGCTCGGCATAGCTGCGGATCAGCCGCTCCTGCGCGGCGGTGCGCTGCTCCGGCTGCTCCTCGTCGAGCAGCCGGGCATGGGCGAAGGAGCGCACCAGGTCATGGAGGCGGTAGCGGCTGCCGCGCACATGCTGGATCAGCCCGGCCCGGCCGAGCGCCTCCAGATGGCGGCCGGCCTCCTGCTCATCGGTGTCCAGCAGCGCCGCGGCCGCCGCGCCGCCCAGGCTGGCCCGCCCGGCCAGCGCCAGCCGGCGCAGCAGCTTCCGGGCGCCGTCCTGCTGGTCGGTGTAGCGCAGCCACAGGGCGCGCTCGATCGCGCCCACCGGGCCGTACGCCTCCAGCTCGGTGACCAGGGCGGCGGGGGTGCGGGGGCCGAGCGAGGAGCCCGCGATCCGCAGCGCCAGCGGCAGCCGCCCGCACAGCTCGGCGATCCGCTCCACGGACTGCCCGTCGTAGGGGCCCGCCCCGGTGGGCTCCTCGGCGGAGGTCCGCAGCAGCTCCTCGGCGCCCGGCTCGTCCAGCGGGCCCACCTCCATCCGGTGCACCCGGGCGGCGAGGTCGGCCGGCAGATCGAGCGGAGTGCGCGAGGTGATCAGGACCAGGCTGTCGGACCGCTCCGGGATCAGCGTGCGCACCTGCTCGGCGTCGTGGGCGTCATCCAGCACGATGGTGACCGGCAGCCCGGTCAGATACTGGTGATACAGCTCGGTGAGCCGTCTGATGTGCTGGTCCTGCGAGGACCGCTCGCGGAAGAGCAGCTGGTCGCGGGGTGCGCCGAGCCGGTTCAGCAGATGCAGCAGCGCGTCACGGGTGGGCAGCGGGGCCTGCTCGGGGCTGTCGCCGCGCAAGTCGACCAGGCACGCACCGCGGAACTGATCGCGCAGATGGTGGGCCGCCCGCACGGCCAGCATGGTCCGGCCGGAGCCCGGCGGGCCCTCCAGCAGCACCACCGTGGGCTGGGTCTCGGTGGACACGCGGGCCTGCTGCACCCACTGCGCGATCTGGGTGAGCTGCGCCCGACGCCCGGCGAACGGGCCCTCCGCCTCGGGGAGATGGGCGAAGGACTGCTCCAGCACGGTGCGCCTGCGGGCCGCCTGGCTGCGGTCCGCACCGCGCAGCCTCGGCACCTGACCGGTGGCGGAGGAGGTGGAGCGCTTGGCCGAACCGCCGCCCTGGCGGGTGGCGGCCGAGGTCATCCGGTGCTGGTCGATGAACGGCCGGATGCCCCGCACCTCGACCGCCGTGAGCCACTGCAGCCGCAACTGCTCGGGCCCGCCGGGCTGGTTGCGCAGCGCGGCCTGACGGTGAGCGGCGGGCCAATGGCGCGCGGTGAGCTTGACGACCGCGGCGGCCGATCCGGCCACGGCGGCCGTCACCCCCGCGCCCAGCGCCGTGCCCGCCGAGGTGCCATAGGTGAGATCCGCACCGAAGGCCGCCGCCGCGGCGACCGTCGCGGCCAGCGCCGGGGTGCCGAGCTGACCGCGCGACAGCCGCTCCGAGAGCGGTCTGCTGCCCGCGTCGGACTCGTCCAACGCGAGCACATACGCCCCGTACTCCTCCGCGGCGGTCGCGGCCATCTCGTCCAGCGCGCCCCGCGCCCGGCTGAGCAGCACCCCGCCATCGGTGCGCCCGCCCGAGCGGCGCACCTCCTCCTCCACGGCCCGCGACAGCAGCCGCTCAACTTCCGTCCGGTGGCTGTCCCGCAGCACCGCCAGTGACCCCGGCATGTGATCCCCCTCCTGCAGCAGTGCCCTCAGTCTTCCGTTTCTGGCTCTTATCCGGCAGTCCTGTGGATAACTCCCCTGTGGATAACTTCGTCTGCCTCGCCGGGTGGGGGAGGATGGACCCATGCCGAACCGTCTGGCGCACGAGACGTCCCCCTATCTGCTTCAGCACGCCGAGAACCCGGTCGACTGGTGGCCGTGGTCGGACGAGGCGTTCGAGGATGCGCGTCGCCGCGGGGTGCCCGTGCTGCTGAGCGTCGGCTATTCGAGCTGCCACTGGTGCCATGTCATGGCGCATGAGTCGTTCGAGGACAAGGAGACCGCCGACTATCTCAACGCCCACTTCGTCTCCGTGAAGGTCGACCGCGAGGAGCGGCCGGACGTCGACGCGGTGTACATGGAGGCGGTGCAGGCCGCGACCGGGCAGGGCGGCTGGCCCATGACGGTCTTTCTGACCCCCGAGGCGCAGCCGTTCTACTTCGGCACGTACTTCCCGCCCCGGCCCCGGCCCGGTATGGCGTCCTTCCGGCAGGTGCTGGAGGGGGTGAGCGCCGCCTGGGCGGACCGCCGCGAGGAGGTGGTGGACGTCGCCGGGCGGATCGTGGAGGACCTGGCCCAGCGCACCGGGATCGCCCTGGGCTCGGATGCGCCCGCGCCGCCCGGCGAGGAGGATCTGCACGCCGCGCTCATGGGGCTGACCCGCGAATTCGACGCCACGCGCGGCGGTTTCGGCGGTGCGCCGAAGTTTCCGCCGTCCATGGCGCTGGAGTTCCTGCTGCGCCACCACGCCCGCACCGGCTCCGAGGGCGCGCTGCAGATGGTGTCGGCCACCTGCGAGGCGATGGCCCGCGGCGGTATCTACGACCAGCTCGGCGGCGGTTTCGCCCGCTATTCCGTCGATGCCGGCTGGACCGTGCCGCACTTCGAGAAGATGCTGTACGACAACGCGCTGCTGTGCCGGGTCTACGCCCATCTGTGGCGCGCCACCGGCTCGGACCTCGCACGTCGTGTCGCCCTGGAGACGGCGGACTTCATGGTCCGCGAGCTGCGCACCGCACAGGGCGGCTTCGCCTCCGCGCTGGACGCCGACAGCGACGACGGCACCGGCAGGCATGTCGAGGGCGCGTACTACGTGTGGACGCCCGAGCGGCTGCGCGAGGTGCTGGGGGAGGCCGACGCGGAGTTCGCCGCCGGGTATTTCGGCGTGACCCAGGAGGGCACCTTCGAGCAGGGAGCCTCCGTGCTCCAGCTGCCCGACGGGGGGCGGCCGGCGGACGCGAGCCGAGTCGCCTCCGTACGGGAGCGGCTGCTGGCCGCCCGGGAGCGGCGGGCCCGCCCCGGCCGCGACGACAAGATCGTCGCCGCCTGGAACGGGCTGGCCGTCGCGGCTCTCGCCGAAACCGGTGCCTATTTCGACCGCCCCGACCTGGTGGACGTCGCCACCGAGGCCGCCGAGCTGCTGATGCGCCTCCACATGGACCAGCGCGGGCGGCTGGCCCGCACCTCGCTCGACGGCACCGCGGGCGGCCACGCGGGCGTGCTCGAGGACTACGCGGATGTGGCCGAGGGCTTCCTCGCCCTGTCCGCCGTCACCGGCGACGGTGCGTGGGTGGACTTCGCCGGGCTGCTCCTGGACACCGTGCTGACCCGGTTCACCGCCGAGGACGGCACGCTGTTCGACACCGCCGATGACGCCGAGGCGCTCATCCGCCGCCCCCAGGACCCGACGGACAACGCGGCGCCGTCCGGCTGGACGGCCGCCGCCGGGGCCCTGCTGTCCTACGCAGCCATCACCGGCAGCTCCCGCCACCGCGAGGCCGCCGAGCGCGCCCTCGCCGTGGTGCGGGCCCTCGGCCCCCGGGTGCCCCGCTTCATCGGCTGGGGCCTGGCGGTGGCCGAGGCCCGGCTCGACGGGCCGCGCGAGGTGGCCGTGGTGGGCCCCGGCGACGACCCGGCGACCCGGGCCCTGCACCGCGCCGCACTCCTGGCCACCGCTCCCGGCGCGGTCGTCGCGGTCGGCGAGCCCGGCTCCGGGGAGGTCCCGCTGCTGCAGGACCGCCCCCTGTTGGAGGGACGCCCGGCGGCGTACGTCTGCCGCGGCTTCACCTGCGACGCACCCACGGCCGATGTCGAGGCCCTGGCGGCGAAGCTGGGCGGCTGAGCCGGGGAGCCGGACGGGAGCTGGACAGGGAGCCGGACCAGGTCCCGGGTCGGTTTCGGTCGGCCCCGGGGGCTAGCTCCCGGCTGAGCTGCGGACTGGCTTCGGCTCTTCCCGGCCAGCTCCGGGTGAGTCCCGGGCCCGGCCCAGTCGGCCCCCTGGGCGTCCTGGCCGGTGCAGGGGCCGGCCTCGGGCCAGTTCTGGTTGGCGTCCCGGGTCAGCTCCGGCTGCCTCCGAGCCAGCTCGGGGGCAGCCCCGGTCGGCCCCCCGGCCAGCCCCGGTTGGCTCCCAGGTCAGCCCGAAGTCAGCCAGTCGGCCCCTGGGCACCCCGGCCGATACCCAGGCCAGCCCCGGCAAGCTCATGGGTCAGCCCGGGGCCAGCCCGCTGTCAGCCCCAGCGGCCCGGCCGGAATCGCCGGGCGGACCGCAGCCGGAATCGCAGGGGGGACCGCAGCCGGTCGCAGGGCGGGAGCGCGGCCGGTCGCCGGGCGGGCCACAGCCGGGTTCGCCGGGCGGCTCATAGCCGGAATCGCGGGGTGGGGCACAGCGGGCCCCGCACCGCGGGTCATAGCGGGATGCCTCGGGAGAGGAGGTCCAGGGCCCGGTCGATGGCCGTTGTCATGGCGTCGGCGCGGGTGGCGGTGGCCCTCGCCGTGCTCGCCGTGGTTGCTGTCGGCAGGTGGTGGTCCAGGCAGTGGAAGACGGCTTCCCGTAGGGCGCCGAGGACGGCGCCCACCGCGACCCGTACCTCGAAGTCGTCCGGGGCCCGGCCGCTGCGCTCGGCCAGCGCCTCGCCCAGCAGTGTCCCGCTGTCGGCCAGGCCGCCGCTCATCCGAGCGCGCAGCGCCGGGACCTGCCGTACGAGGGCGAGCCGGGCCAGCAGTTCCTCGCGCTCCGCACCCGCCGCGGGCCCCAGCAGCCCCACGACGGCATGGCGCAGGGAGGCGGTCGGGGATTCGTCCAGCGGGCGCTCGCGGATCGCCTCCGCCATGAGCGCGTCGTACTCATCGGTGAGGACGATGTCCTCCTTGGCCGGGAAGTAGCGGAAGACGGTGCTGGTCGAGACGTCGGCGGCCGCCGCGATCCGGTCGACCGGAGTGGCCTCGTAGCCCTGCTCCGCGAAGAGCCGCAGGGCGGCGCGCCGGATCGCCTGCCGGGTCTTGATCTTCTTCCGTTCGCGTAGCCCGGGCCCGGGCCCGGGCCTGCGCTCCGGCTGTGACGTGGGTGGTGTGGCCTTGGGCATCTCAGGCGTGCTGATACGCCACCAAGGAGATGCCGACGTAGTGCACGACGAAGGCGGCCAGCGTGAAGCTGTGGAACACCTCGTGGAAGCCGAACCAGCGGGGCGAGGGGTTGGGGCGCTTGGTGCCGTAGATCACCGCGCCCACACTGTAGAGCAGCCCGCCGACGACGATCAGCGTCATGACGGCGGCGCCGCCGGTGTGCAGGAAGTCGGGCAGGAAGAAGACGGCCGCCCAGCCCAGCGCGATGTAGCACGGGGTGTACAGCCAGCGCGGGGCGCCGACCCAGAAGACCCGGAAGGCGATTCCGGCGAGCGCCCCGGCCCACACCAGCCACAGCAGTAGCTGTTTCTTGCCGTGCGGCAGAAGCAGCATCGTGAAGGGCGTATACGTGCCCGCGATGATCAGGAAGATATTGGCGTGGTCCAGCCGCCGCAGCACCGCGGCGGCGCGCGGTCCCCAATTGCCACGGTGGTAAAGGGCGCTGGTGCCGAACAGCGCACATGCGGTGAGCGTGAAGATGGCGCAGGCCAGCCGCCCACGCGGACTGTCGGCGAGGGCCGTCAGCACCACCCCCGAGACCAGGACCGCGGGAAACATGCCGGCGTGCAGCCAGCCGCGGAGCATTGGCTTCAGGGGGAGCGGCGGGGCCGCTTCGGGCCCTGGGGGGTTCTCAACGGCGGCATCGGGCGCGGCGGCAGTCATGGCGCTCATGCTACCTACGCCACCGTAAGTTACCGGTCCATGTCGAGTGGTGATGGTCACCAAAGCGCCCACTGGACAGATGGCCCACACAGTCGGATGATCAAATGAGCGCGGTCGGCACCGGATGAGCTGAGCATCCGGGTCGCAGCCCCCAAGGGGTAGCTGTCTCCATAAACGGATATGAGTGCACATATCCGCCCAAAACCCTCAATCAAGACGCCGGAGCGCGTGCGGTTCCGGCGGGATGGAGCGATCGTGGCGCCCAGCAATGTGGCTTCCTCCCTCACCACCACCCCGAGCCCCACGAACCACCAGGAGCTCGTCTCCTGGGTCGGCGAGATCGCCGCCCTCACCCAGCCCGATCGTGTGGTGTGGTGCGACGGCTCGGAGGCGGAGTACGACCGCCTGTGCGCGGAGCTCGTCGAGAAGGGCACCTTCACACGCCTTGATTCGATCAAGCGCCCCAACTCGTACTACGCCGCCTCCGATCCGAGCGATGTGGCGCGCGTCGAGGACCGTACGTTCATATGCTCCGAGAAGGAGGCGGACGCGGGCCCGACGAACCACTGGAAACACCCCGACGAGATGCGCGAGATCTTCGCCGGGGAGCAGGGCGTCTTCCGGGGCTCCATGCGCGGCCGGACCATGTACGTCGTGCCCTTCTGCATGGGCCCGCTCGGCTCGTCGCTGTCCGCGATCGGCGTCGAGATCACCGACTCCGCCTACGTCGCCGTCTCCATGCGCACCATGACCCGCATGGGACAGGAGGTCCTCGACGTCCTCGGGGACGAGGGCTTCTTCGTCAAGGCCGTCCACACCCTCGGCGCCCCGCTGGAGCCGGGCCAGGCCGACGTTCCCTGGCCGTGCAACTCGACCAAGTACATCTCGCACTTCCCGGAGGCGCGGGAGATCTGGTCGTACGGCTCCGGCTACGGCGGCAACGCCCTGCTCGGCAAGAAGTGCTACGCCCTGCGCATCGCCTCCGTGATGGCGCGGGACGAGGGCTGGCTCGCCGAGCACATGCTGATCCTCAAGCTCACCCCGCCGCGCGGCGAGTCCAAGTACGTGGCCGCGGCGTTCCCGAGCGCCTGTGGCAAGACCAACCTCGCGATGCTGGAGCCGACCATCCGGGGCTGGACGGTCGAGACGATCGGCGACGACATCGCCTGGATGCGGTTCGGCGAGGACGGCAGGCTGTACGCGATCAACCCCGAGGCGGGCTTCTTCGGCGTCGCGCCCGGCACCGGTGAGCACACCAACGCCAACGCGATGAAGACCCTGTGGGGGAACTCGGTCTTCACCAATGTCGCGCTCACCGACGACGGCGATGTCTGGTGGGAGGGCATGACCGAGGAGCCGCCCGCCCATCTGACCGACTGGAAGGGCAACGACTGGACCCCGGCGAGCGAGACGCCCGCGGCCCACCCCAACGCCCGCTTCACCGTGCCGGCCGGTCAGTGCCCGATCATCGCGCCCGAGTGGGAGGACCCCAAGGGCGTGCCGATCTCGGCGATCCTCTTCGGCGGCCGCCGGGCCAGCGCCGTTCCGCTGGTGACCGAGTCCTTCGACTGGCAGCACGGTGTCTTCCTCGGCGCCAACGTGGCGAGCGAGAAGACCGCCGCGGCCGAGGGCAAGGTCGGCGAGCTGCGCCGCGACCCGTTCGCCATGCTGCCGTTCTGCGGCTACAACATGGGCGACTACATGGCCCATTGGGTGAAGGTCGGCAAGAACGCGGACGCCGCCAAGCTGCCGAAGATCTACTACGTCAACTGGTTCCGCAAGGACGCCGACGGGCACTTCGTCTGGCCGGGCTTCGGCGAGAACAGCCGGGTGCTGAAGTGGATCGTCGACCGGCTGGACGGCAAGGCCGAGGGCGTGGAGAGCCCGATCGGGGTGCTGCCGACGCCCGAGGCGCTGGACACCGACGGTCTGGACCTCGACGACGCCGAGCTCAAGCTGCTGCTCACGGTCGACAAGGAGGTCTGGCGCGAGGAGGCGGGGCTGGTGCCCGACCACCTCAACACCTTCGGTGAGCACACGCCCAAGGAGATGTGGGACGAGTACCACGCGCTGGTCAAGCGCCTGGGCTGAGCACAGCCCAAGGCCCGGGGCCCGCATCCAGGTGCGGGCCCCCGGTACGACCGGTGCGGACCGTGCGGACCGTGCGGCGGAAGGCGGCGGGCTGCTCCGGCGGGGCGATCAGGGCGCCCACGCCGTACAGGCCAGGTCCCGGCGCAGCTCGTCCTGGCCGCCGCGCGGCGAGCCGACGAGAGGGCGGACCGGGGCCTGGGTCTCAGCCCGGGCTCCGGTCCGTGAGCCCCAGTGCCGCCGCATGTGCCTCCAGTCGCTCGGCCGCCAGCGTCGAGGCCGCCGTGTCGTCACGGGACGTGGCCACGACCAGGGCCCATCCGGCCAGGGTGTGGGCGCGCTGGTGGAGGGCGGCGATGTGTGCCGCGTCCGGTTCCGTCGTCGAGGGGGCCGCGCGCAGCGGAGCGTGGCCGTCGCGCAGGCGGGCGGCCTGCTCGGCGAGCCGCTGGGCGGCGTCGTCGAGGCCGGGGTGCGGGGTGCGGGCGCGCAGCTCGTCCGTCACGGTGAGCAGCGCGGTCAGATGTCCGGCCAGCCGGATGTCCAGCTCTTCCTCGCGGGTGCGGTGCGGGAAGTCGGGCGTGGGCTCGGCCATGCTGTGGACCGATTTGGTGCGGATCGGCTCGTACATGGATGGCCTCCAAGGGGTCAGGAGACCATCCTAACTTAGACTCTGTCTAAAGTTGAGCTGAGGCTAAAAAGATCAGGGTTGGCCGTATCCGTCCAGGAAGTTCCCGATCCTGGTCACCGCGTCCGCCAGATCCTTCTTGGCGGGCAGCGTGACGATGCGGAAGTGATCCGGCTCCGGCCAGTTGAATCCCGTGCCGTGCACGATCATGATCTTCTCGGCCCGCAGCAGATCCAGCACCATCTGCCGGTCGTCCTTGATCTTGTAGACCTTGGGGTCCAGCTTGGGGAACGCGTACAGCGCGCCCTTGGGCTTCACGCACGTGACGCCCGGGATCTGGGTCAGCAGGTCGTACGCCGTGTCCCGCTGCTCCAGCAGCCGGCCGCCGGGGAGCACCAGGTCGTTGATCGACTGACGGCCGCCGAGCGCCGTGGCCACCGCGTGCTGCGCCGGCATATTGGCGCACAGCCGCATATTGGCCAGGATGGTCAGCCCCTCCAGATAGCTGGCGGCGTGCGCCTTGGGGCCGCAGACCGCGAGCCAGCCGCTGCGGTAGCCCGCCACCCGGTACGCCTTGGAGAGCCCGTTGAAGGTGAGGGTCAGCAGATCGGGGGCGACGGTGGTGGTCGGGGTGTGGGTGGCCCCGTCGTAGAGGATCTTGTCGTAGATCTCGTCGGAGCAGACGATGAGCTGGTGGCGGCGGGCGATATCGGTGAGCCCGCGCAGCATCTCCTCGCCGTAGACGGCACCCGTGGGGTTGTTGGGGTTGATGATGACGAGCGCCTTGGTGCGGTCGGTGACCTTGCGCTCGATGTCGGCGAGGTCCGGCAGCCAGTCCGACTGCTCATCGCAGCGGTAGTGGACGGCGGTGCCGCCGGCCAGTGAGACCGAGGCGGTCCACAGCGGATAGTCGGGGGCCGGGACGAGGACCTCGTCGCCGTCGTCGAGCAGCCCCTGCATCGACATCTGGATCAGCTCGGAGACGCCGTTGCCGAGGAAGATGTCCTCGACGTCGAGGTCGATGCCCTGGGTCTGGTAGTGCTGCATCACCGCGCGCCGCGCGGACAGCAGCCCCTTGGCGTCGCCGTAGCCGTGCGCGTCGCCGAGGTTGCGGAGCATGTCCTCGAGGATCTCCGGGGGACATTCGAAGCCGAAGGTCGCCGGATTGCCGGTATTCAGCTTGAGGATGCGGTGTCCTGCCGCCTCCAGTCGCATCGCCTCCTCGAGCACCGGGCCACGGATTTCGTAGCAGACGTTGGAGAGCTTCGTGGACTGGATCACCTGCATGTCGGCCACCATACGGCGGAGCATCCGGAGACGCTCGGTGTTTTTCGCCACGTGGACGGTGTGCGGACGGTGTGCGGGGGCGCCGTGGGGTGGCGTCCGCGACCCCGCGCGCCGTCCCCGGGCCGCTCTCCGCGCCGGGTAACGACTCTGTTTCCGGCGTTAATTTTCGCGAACGAAGGGTTGGCCCGAACGGGGGTCGTGGCTATCGTTCACGGACTTCACCCAATCGTTCGACTGAACGAGTAAGGGAAGGGTGCCCCCGTTCATGTCCCCGTTCAAGCCCGAGACCTCGCACCGAACAGCCCCCGCCGCGGCCGGGCTGCCACGGAGGTCGCTGCTCACCACCGCGGCGGCGATCGGCGGTGCGCTCGGCGGCTCCGCCCTGCTGAGCGGCTGCTCAGGAGCCGCCTCCGCGTCCCCGACGAGGGCCGTGCCCACCCACGGCCCGGCCGGGCGGCCCGACCGCGGCGGCACCCTGCGCATCGCCCGGCCGCCCGCCTCCGACGCCGAGACCCTCGACCCCGCGAGCGCGCTCTCCGCGTACGAGTACCTCGGCGCGCTCTACAACCGGCTCGTCCGGATCGGGCCCGACGGCACCGTCGCCCCCGACCTCGCCGAATCCTGGGAGCCCGACGCCAAGGCGACCACCTGGACCTTCCGGCTGCGCCGCGGCGTCACCTTCCACGACGGCCGCGCCTTCACCTCCGCCGACGCCGCCTACACCCTGCGCCACATCCTCGACACCGCGACCGCCTCCCCGCAGGCCCCCGTGCTGTCCCCGCTGGTCGACCCGAAGCGGCTGCGCACCCCGGACGCCCACACCCTCGTCGTCCCGCTGAAGAGCCCGCACGCCGAGTTCCCCAGCCTGCTCACCCACTACAACTGCTACGTGGTCCCGGACGGCAGTGCCCGCTCCATCGGCCGCACCGGCATCGGCACCGGCCCGTTCCGGCTCGAATCCTTCGCCGCCGCCGGGCCCGGCCGGGTCACCGCCTACCCGGACCACTGGGCCGGGCGCCCGGTCCTGGACGCCATCGACTTCTACTCCGTCGCCGATATGCAGGCCCGCTCCAACGCCCTGCTCGCCGGACAGGTCGATCTGCTCTCCCAGACCAACCTCGACTTCGCCACCGCCCGGGTCATCGCCGCCTCCGACCGCGCCACCATCGCCCGCGCCGAGAACGCCCAGTGGTACGTGCTGCCGATGCTCACCACCGAGAAGCCCTTCACCGATGTGCGGGTACGGCAGGCGATGAAGCTCGCCTACGACCCCGAGCACATCCTGAAGGCCGCCCTCCAGGGCGCGGGCACGGCCGGCTGGGACAACCCCGTCCCGCCGAACGACCCCGCCCACACCGCCGCCCACCCCGCCCACGACCCCGAGAAGGCCCGCCATCTGCTGAAGCAGGCCGGGCACGAGCGGCTGGCGGTGGACCTCTACACCTCCTCGTACGACCCGATCTTCACGCCCATGGCCCTCGCCTACCAGGAGTCGGCCGGGCGCGCCGGCATCCGGATCCGGGTCAAGACCGCGGCCGCCGACTCGTACTACACCCAGATCTGGATGAAGAAGCCGCTCATGGCCACCTACTGGTACACCGGGCGCCCCGTCGACCAGCTCCTCAACCAGGTCTTCCGCGGCGGCTCCTCGTACAACGAGACCGCCTGGGCCGACAAGGAGTTCGACGCGCTGCTCGACCGGGCCCGCCGGGAGACCGACGCGGGCCGCAGGCGCGAGCTGTACGGACAGGCGCAGACGCTGGTGATCGAGCGGGGCGGGGCCATCACCCCGATGTTCGCCGACCGGCTCGTCGGGATCTCCCGGAAGGTGCGCGGCTACGCCGAGCACGGCTTCGAGTTCGACTACCTCCGCATCGGCCTGAAGGGGGCATGAGGCGCATGCTCTCCTTCCTCGTCCGCCGCGTGGTCTCCGCGCTGGGCACCCTGCTGCTCTCCTCGGTCCTGGTCTTCCTGGCCGTCCAGGCGCTGCCCGGCGATGTCGCCACCCAGGTGCTCGGCAGGGACGCCACCCCCGACGCGGTCGCCGCGCTGCGCAAGCAGATGGGGCTCGACCAGCCCGCATGGGAGCGCTACGGCCACTGGATCAGCGGCGCCCTGCACGGCGACTTCGGCACCTCGCTGGTCACCACCAAACCGGTGGGCGGCGAGGTCGCCCAGTACCTCGGCAACTCCGCCCTCATCGCCGTCGTCACCATCCTCTTCGCGGTCACCGGCTCCCTCGTCCTCGGCATCGTCGCCGGGCTCTACCGCGACCGCTGGCCCGACCACCTGATCTCCACGGTCAGCCTGATCGGGATGAGCGTCCCCGAATTCGTCGTGGCCACCGTGCTGGTGCTCGCCTTCTCGGTCACCGTGCCGGTGCTTCCCGCCGTGGTGCTGTACGGACCGGGCGCCGGCACCGGGCAGCTCCTCCCTGCGGTCTGGCTGCCCGCCGCCTCGCTCGCGATCGTCATGGCCGCGTACATCGTGCGGATGGCCCGTACGTCGGTGATCGACGTCATGGCGAGCGAATACGTCACCACCGCCCGGCTCAAGGGCCTGTCCACCTGGCGGGTGGTCACCCGGCATGCCCTGCCCGGCGCCCTGCTGCCCACCCTCCACGTCATCGCGCTCAACGTGGCCTGGCTGGTCGGCGGCGTGGCCGTGGTCGAGAACGTCTTCAACTACCCGGGCATCGGCAAGCTGATGCTCTCCTCCGTCCAGAACCGCGACCTGCCCGTCATCCAGGCCATCGCCCTCATCAGCGCGGTCGTCTACGTCCTGTGCAACCTCGCCGCCGACCTCGGCTCCATGGCCCTCAACCCCAAGCTCCGCACCCGAGGAGGGAGGATCCGATGAGCTCGCTGGAAGATCCGATGAACTCCCTGAAGGCACCCGCGGGCGCGGCCCCGGCCGCCGCACCGCCCGCGCCCGTCCGGCCCGGTGTCGCCGCCCGCACCTGGCGCGCCGTGCGCTCCTCCCGCCCCACCGCCATCGGGCTCGCGATCGTCGCCGTCCACCTCGTGGTCGCGCTGCTCGCCCCGCTGCTCACCCCCTACCACCCCACCACCGGCGACGCCTCGCACGCGCTGCTGGGGCCCGGCGCGGACCACTGGGCGGGCACCGACAGCTACGGGCGCGACGTGCTGACCCGGGTGCTGTACGGCGGGCGGTACGCGCTCGGCGTCTCCGTCACCGCGACCGTCCTCACCGTCGCCCTCGGCGCCGTCCTCGGCTGCGCGGCCGCCCTGCGCGGCGGCTGGCTGGACGATCTGCTCATGCGGGTCCTGGACGCGGTGCTGTCCATCCCCGCGATCCTCGTCCTGCTGGTGATCGTCACCGCGCTGGGCACCGGATCCGCGGTCATCGTGCTGGCCATCGCCGTCGTCTGCGTCCCCCAGGTGGTACGGGTCGTGCGCGGCGCCGCGCTCGCCGTCGTCCCCCAGGACTACGTCACCGCGGCGCGCGCCCGCGGTGAGAGCACCTGGGCGATCCTGCGGCGCGAGGTGCTGCCCAACATCACCGACGTGGTGTGCGTCGAGTTCGCGATGCGCGCCTCCTGGGTGGTGCTGTTGATCTCCTCGCTGTCCTTCCTGGGCTTCGGCGCCGACCCGCCCACCCCCGACTGGGGGCTGATGGTCTCGGAGAACCGCACCGCCATCACCGTCGTCCCGATGGCCAGCCTCGCGCCGATCATCGCCCTGGCCACGCTGGTGGTCGGGCTCAACCTCGCGGCCGACGGCCTGTCCAAGGCGTGGGGCGTGGACCGGATCCGGGAGGGCTCCTGATGACGGCTATCACGTCGGCGGACGCGAATGTTCCGGCGAAGACGACGCCCATCGTCTCGGTGGACGCGTTGTCCGTGGCCTACCGTTCGGGCGGGTCGGGCGGGCGCGAGGTGCCCGTCGTGGACGAGGTGTCGCTGGAGGTCGGCCCCGGCCGGACGCTGGCCCTGGTCGGCGAGTCGGGCAGCGGCAAGTCGACGGTCGCCGCGACGCTTCTGGGGCATCTGCGGCACGGATCGCGGCTGACCGGCGGACGGGTCGCCGTCGAGGGCAAGGACGTCTTCGCGCTCTCCGCACGGGAGCTGCGGCGGCTGCGCGGCGGTACGGTCGCGATGGTCTCCCAGAACGCGGGCCACGCCCTGACGCCGAGCATGCGCATCGGACGGCAGATCGCGGAGGCGGGCGGCGAGGTGCCCGTCACGGATCTCCTGGAGCAGGTCAGGCTGCCGCACCCCCGCGAACTCGCCCGCCGCTATCCGCATGAGCTCTCCGGCGGACAGCAGCAGCGCGTCGCGATCGCCATGGCCATCGCGGCCCGCCCCAAGGTGCTCGTCCTGGACGAGCCCACCACTGGCCTCGACGTGATCACCCAGCGCGGGGTGCTGGACCTGGTCGGCGCCCTCCGCGAGGAACTCGGCCTCGCCGCCGTCCTGGTCAGCCATGACCTCGGCGTGGTCGCGCACATGGCCGACGAGGTATGCGTGCTACGCGCCGGGCGGGTCGTCGAGGCCGCCCCCACCCGGCGGCTCTTCGCCGCCCCCGCCGACCCGTACACCCGCCGTCTGCTGGCCAGCGTCCCGCGCATCGCGGACGCCGGGCTGGCGCTGGTGGGCGAGGACGGCACGCGCGAGATCCGCCCCCGGGCCGAGGTGCCCGCGGACGCGGCCGAGGCGCTGGACGTACGGGAGGTGACGATCGACTACGGCACCAGCCGCGCCGTGGACGGGGTCTCCTTCAGCGTGCGGAGGGGGGAGGTGCTGGCGCTGGTCGGCGAATCGGGGAGCGGCAAGTCGACGATCGCGTGGTCGCTGGCGGGACTGCGGGGGGCGTCGGGCGGGACGATGAGGGCTGCGTCGAGCGATGCGGCGGCCGGTGCGCCCGGCAGTGCGTCCGGCGGTGACCTGGGCGCCCCCGCGCGGCGGCGTCCGCTCGCCCTGCGCCGCACCGTGCAGCTCGTCTTCCAGAACGCCGACACCTCGCTCAATCCGCGGCGTTCGGTGGGCGATGCGATACGGCGCCCCCTGCGCTTCTTCGGCTCGGCGGGGTCGCGGGGCGAGGCGGCCTCGCGGGCCCGGAAGCTGATCGCCGACGTCCGCCTCGACCCCGACTTCGCCGACCGGCTGCCCGCGCAACTGTCGGGCGGCCAGCGCCAGCGGATCGGGATCGCGCGGGCGCTGGCCGGGGAGCCGGAGGTGCTGATCGCGGACGAGATCACGACGGCGCTGGACGTCTCCGTACAGGCCGATGTGTTGCGGCTGCTGGACGATCTGCGCCGCGAGCGGGAGTTGGCGTGCTTGTTCATCAGCCACGACCTGGCGGTGGTGCGGGGGATCGCGGATCGGGTGGTGGTGCTGCGGCATGGGGTGGTGGTGGAGGAGGGGCCCACGGATGCGGTCTTCGAGGGGCCGGGGCATCCGTATACGCGGGCGTTGATGGGGGCGGCGCTGGAGCCGGATCCGGAGGCGGAGGGGGCGGCGGCTTCGGCCCCGGCCGAGGAGTGGGCGGACGCCGCCGAGCCGGGGGCGGTGTGGGATGAGTTGGGCGGGGGCCACCGGGTGCGCAGGTGGCGGCCGGCGGATGGCTAGCCGTTGGCACGCTGCTGTGGTGAGCCCTCGTCCGCTGCCGCAACCACTCATTGAGAAACCCCAACGGCGAGAACCAGGTCCGCGAGAGCGGCGCCGGCTTAGGCGCAAAAAGGGAGCAGCGTGAAGTACCGCGAGACGTTCGACCGCGAGGTGCGGGTCGAGGACGTATGGATCCCCACCCGGGACGGGAAAACGCGGCTGCACGCACGCATCTGGCGCCCGACAGACGCCGAGACCGCCCCCGTCCCCGCCCTCCTCGAATACCTCCCGTACCGCAAGAGCGACTGGACCGCACCCCGCGACGCCCAGCGCCACCCCTGGTACGCCGGGCACGGCTACGCCTCCGTACGAGTCGATCTGCGCGGCAGCGGCGACTCCGAGGGCGTGATGCTCGACGAGTACACCGCGACCGAGCTCGCCGACGGCGTCGACGTCGTCAACTGGCTCGCGGAGCAGCCCTGGTGCACCGGCAAGGTGGGGATGTTCGGCATCTCCTGGGGCGGGTTCAACTCCCTCCAGATCGCCGCCCTGCGCCCCGAGCCGCTGAAGGCGATCGTCACCGTCTGCTCCACCGACGACCGTTACGACAACGACGTCCACTACACCGGCGGCGCCGTCCTCGGCATCGACATGCTCGCCTGGGCCGGGACCATGCTGGCGTTCACCGCCCGCCCCCCGCACCCCACCTCCGTCGGCGAGGACCGCTGGCTGCCCATGTGGCGGGAGCGGCTCGACGCGCTCGAGCCGTATCTGCACACCTGGCTCGCCCACCAGGAGCGGGATGACTACTGGCGGCACGGCAGCGTCTGCGAGGACTACGGCGCGATCGAGGCCGCCGTGCTCGCGGTCGGCGGCTGGGCCGATCCGTACCGGGACACCGTGCTGCGCCTGCTGGAACACCTCGACGCGCCCGTGCGCGGGCTCATCGGCCCCTGGTCGCATCAGTACCCGGACCGGGGGCTGCCGCCGGGCCCGGCGATCGGCTTCCTCCAGGAGACGCTGCGCTGGTGGGACCACTGGCTCAAGGACGAGCCGACCGGCGTGCTGGACGAGCCGCCGCTGCGCGCCTGGATCAACGACCCCGTACCGCCCGCCACCTCGTACGACACCATGCCCGGCCGCTGGGTCGGCGAGGACGCCTGGCCGTCGCCGTCCGTCACCTGGGACGAACGCCCCCTGGGCGGCCCCGCCGACGAGCCGGTGATCGTACGCTCGCCGCTGCACACCGGGCTGGACGCGGGCCGCTTCTTCCCGTTCGGCAACGCCACCGATCTGCCGCCCGACCAGCGCGAGGAGGACGGCCGCTCGGTCTGCTTCGATTCGGCGCCGCTGACCGGAAGGGTCGAGATCCTGGGCCGTCCCCGCGTCCGGCTACGCCTCGACAGCGCCACCCCGCGCGCCCATGTCATCGCCCGGGTCTGCGATGTGGCGCCCGACGGCTCGTCCACCCTGGTCACCCGTGGGGTGCTCAACCTCCTGTCGAGGAAGGGACGGGACAAGGCCGTGGAGTGGCGGCCAGGGCGCGAGGAGGACGTGGAGTTCGAGCTGAACGCCACCGGCTACGCCTTCCCGCCCGGCCACCGCATCAGGGTCGCCGTCTCCGACGCGTACTGGCCGTGGGTCTGGCCACACGGCGAGCGCGGCCGGCTGACCGTACGGCCCGGGGACAGCGCCCTGCTGCTGCCCGTACGGGATCCGGGCGCCGACGCGGGCCGCCCGCCCATCGTCTTCGAGGAGCCCGAGCAGGCCGCGCCGCTCGCCGTGACCGTCGACCCGCCCGCTGAACCACGCCCCGAGCGGACCGTCACCCACGACGTGGCGACGGGCGAGTGGGTGCTGGACGTGGACCCCAACTACGGCGGCTCCCGCACCTATCCCGACGGACTCCGCTACGAGGAGAGCGCCCGCGAGATCTACCGCATCCGCTCCGAGGATCCGCTGTCGGCCGTGGCAAGCTCTCGGTGGACCATCCGGCTGCGGCGCGGGGCCTGGGACGCGGAGGTCATCACCGCCGTGGAACTGCGTGCCACGGCGGAGGAATTCATCATGGACAGCAGCATCGAGGCACGGGCGAACGGAGAGACAGTGGCCACGCGCGCATGGCACCACACCACGCCGAGGACATCCGCGTGACGTCCCCCGCCGAACGCCGCCCCCCGCGCCGCGCCGTCGACGCCTCGCGCCGCACCCGGCAGCCCACCGAGGTGCGCCGCCGCCTCATCGTGGAGGCCGCCGTTCCGCTCATCGCGGAGCGCGGCACCAAGGGGGTCGGGGTGCGCGAGGTGGCGGCCGCGGCCGAGGTCTCGGTCGGCACGGTCACGTACCACTTCGAGAGCGTGCAGGAAGTCCTCTCCGAGGCGATGGTGCTGCACATAGAGCGCTACTACGCCGCGTTGAGCGAGGCCGCGGCGACGGCCACCAGCGGCGCGGAGGGGCTGCGGCTGCTCATCGACGCGCTCTTCACGGACGACACGGACCAGCACTGGCGGATGTGGTTCGACTACTGGAACGCGGGCGAACGCGACCAGTCCTTCGCCCGTGGCCAGGCCGAGCGCTACGAGGCATGGCACGGCGAGATCCGGTCCCTGGTCGAACGGGGCCGGGACGAGGGCGACTTCGTATGCGACGACCCGGCCGACTTCGCCCTCCGCTTCTCCGCCCTGGCCGACGGCCTGGCCCTGCGCCGCCTCCGCCAGGCCCCCGCCCTGACCGTGGCGGATGCCCGCCGCCACCTGCGCCGCTTCGTGGCGG
Organism: Streptomyces sp. NEAU-YJ-81; assembly: GCF_017592595.1. Lineage (NCBI taxonomy): Bacteria > Bacillati > Actinomycetota > Actinomycetes > Kitasatosporales > Streptomycetaceae > Streptomyces > Streptomyces sp. NEAU-YJ-81. The sequence goes on from NZ_JAGFNO010000002.1 coordinate 594,074, forward strand.
CGGAGCTGGAGGGCTGAACGGGGAGTGCCCCGCCCCTCCGGGCACCGGCACCGGCACCGGTGCCCGGAGGAACGGGGACAGGGCGCCTCAGGACAGGGCGCCTCAGGTCACCCGGCGCAGAGGATCAGGCTGATGCTGGCGCCTCTGGGCACGGCGTTCGGGCTGTGGGGGGAGACCTCGACGACCGTGCCCGGCTTGCCGTTCTTGCCGCAGTCCACCTCGCCGACCTTGCCGAGCTTGAGCTGCGACTTCAGCAACTGCTGCTTGGCGAACTCCAGGCTCAGGCCCCCGAAGTCGAGCTTGTACTTGCTGTCCTCCAGCGCGACGTAGGCGGCTTCGGGGTCGGCGGTCGCGGTGCCGGCGGCGGGCCTCGGGCTGTCCGAAGCGCCGTTGATGGAGGCCAGGGCGGTGCCGCCGCCGACCACCACGAGGGCGGTGGCGATGCCCGCTATGGCCGTGGCCCGCTTACGACGGGCCTTGCGCACCATGCCGGCCGTGTCGAAGTCCGGCGCCTCGGCCGCGTTCACAAAGTCGTTCATGGCGTTCACCAATTCCTCTTCGAAGGGCGTAGAACCGGTGCAGCCGGGAGGCCGCGAACCATGCGAGGTCATCGGGTTCCTTCCGTGGGCTGCCGCGGTGAAGGGCCGGAAAGCGCGGGGAACTGGCTTCTGAGCTTGTCCATGCCACGGGAGAGCTGGGACCGCACGGTGCTGGGTGAGATGTTCAGGTCCGCCGCGATCTCGGCATCGGACAGATCGTGGAAGTACCGCAGCACCACGACCGTGCGCATGCGCATCGGCAGACCCTGAAGGGCGCGGACCAACTGGTCCCGGCTGTCGATACGCCTGTACTCGTCCCCGGCAACCGCCCGCTCGCCGCTGTCCTGGTGCGGAACCATGCGGCGGAACCTCCGCCACCGGTCGTTGGCCAGGTTCACCATGATCCGCCGGACGTAGGCGTCCGGAGCATCCTTGGCGGCGATCGTGCGCCACTTACGGCAGGCCCGCTCCAGCGTCTCCTGGACCAGGTCCTCCGCCGCCTCACGGTTCCCCGTCAAGACAAGGGCGCCGCGGAACAACGCGGCCGACCGCGTCGCGACAAAACCATGGAAGTCCATCTCAGCCGAACCGGCCTCGGCGAGGCCGGTTCTCAGCTTCCACTCAGTTGCCAGATCCACACGTCCTCCCTTCCTGTCACCCCTCCTTGACGGGGAGGCCCGCTCATCTGCTGCATGGCCACGATGAGAGCTGGGTCACAGGGCGAGGCGCGCGACGGGTCCGCGACGGGCGGCGAACGCGGCGGCGGTGGAGTCGCCGTAGGCAACTCCACCGCCGCGGTCGGGGCAGGGGCTTACTCGTGGGCGCTGATCACACCGCCGGCGCTGAGCACGATGTACACGCCGTTGGCGTCCATCCCGGCGTCGTGCTGGTTCGCCTCCAGCGTGCCGTCCACCGAGCCCTCGTTGCCGATGATGTCCGCGCGGAAGTGGGCGTCGCCGACCTTCGTGACCTTGGCCGTCCAGCCGCCCGCGAGCTTGAAGGTGCCCGGTCCGCTGTGCTCGCCGCCCATCCAGGAGTGGACCTCGCCGCCCAGCGTGAGCACGACGTACATGCCGTTGGCGTCGAGCCCGGCGTCGCGCTGGTTCGCCTCCAGCGTGGCCAGGACGGCACCGTCGTTGATGATCTTGAGGCGGTAGTGCTGGGTACCGAGCTTGTCGATCTTGGCCGTGCTGCCGTCCGCCAACTTCTGGCCGCCGGTCGAGGATGGCGCCTTGTCCGTATCGCCCGTCTTGGCGTCGGGCTTGGCGTCGGAGCCCTGCGCTCCGGAGGAGGAGCCCCCACTGCTGGACTCGGCGGAGGCCGCGGGCTTCTTCGTGCCGGTGTCGTCCGTGTCGTTGTTGCAGGCGGTCAGGCTGAGGCTGGCGGCTGCGATCAGGGCGGCGGCGGCGATGCGAATGGTGCGGCGACGAGCGGTGCGGACAGTGGTGTTGGCGTTCATGTCGGGTCCCCCAGGGGCAGTCGGTGACGTCGTTCTCGGTACGTCACCCACTCTGGCCGGGGCCGCTACCGCAAGCCTGCCGCTCCGCTAACACCCCGCTAACACGGCCGTTAGCAGGATGAAGGACGGGCACGTTGAAAAGCGGTGGAGCCGCGCTCCCGTGTGCCGTTAGCGTGGTCTCGCCCACAGTCGCGCTGTCAAGGACATGCCGTTGTACACCAAGTGAGACCCCCCAAGCGCTGATCCGTCGCGCGTCGCGCATATGCGGCGTGCTGCTTTTCGCTGTGGTTTTCTCACTGGAAGCGGTTCACTCTGTGGCCAAGAACTGGGCTGTCGTGCCCACCTGCCTCCCGATCAACGCCTGGTCCCTCGCGCTGTGCACCAGGTGCGGAGACACCACCGAGCCCGACCCGGTCGTACGGCGCGATCGGCCGGCCTGGCAGTCGCCGTACGGTCCGCCTCCGCGCCGGGCACACCGCGGCCGGTGGGCGCCGGTGCCGGGAGTGGTCGGGGCTCGGTCCGCTGTGCGGCGTGGGAATCTGTGCCAGCGGTGCGACTGAGCGCCGAGTCCGGCGGCGATCGGATACCAGGCCCTAGGCGCGCCGCACCGAACGTCCCGCCAGGACGTCCGTCCGGCGGCCGTTCTCGATGACGAAGCGGCCGTCGATGAGGACGTGGGGGATGCCGGTCGGCAGGGTGCGCGGGGTGTCGAAGGTCGAGCCCGCCGCCACCGTCTCCGGGTCGAAGAGGACGAGGTCGGCGCGGTAGCCCTCGTGGATCTGCCCGCGGTCGGGGAGGCGGAGGCGGGCCGCGGGGCGGGAGGTGAGGTGGGCGACGCACTCCTCCAGGGTGAGGACGCCCAGCTCGCGGACGTAGCGGCCGAGGTACTGCGGGAAGGTGCCGTACGCGCGGGGGTGGGGCTTGGCGCCGTGGAGGATGCCGTCGCTGCCGCCCGTGTGGACGGGGTGCTGCATGATCGCCTGGACGTTCTCCTCGTGCCCGACGTGCTGCAGGATCGTCGGGCCGAGGTGGTCGTCCAGGAGGAGGCGGCGGGCGGTGATCCAGGGGGCCTCGCCCCGTTCGCGGGCGCTCGCGGCGATGGTCCGGCCTACGTAGCCGGTGAGGGACGGGTCGTTCACGCCGGAGATCTCGATCGTGTCCCAGTCCATCGGTACGCCATGGCAGCCGTCCGCTCCCTCCACCTCCATCACGTGGCGGATGCGCTCGGCCGTCGCGTCGTCGCGCAGCCGCGCGAGCGCCGCGTCGGGGCCGCCCTCGGCCGCCCAGCTCGGCATCATCGCGGCCAGCGTGGTGCAGCCGGGGAGGTAGGGGTAGGTGTCGAGGGTGATGTCGGCACCGTCGGCGAGGGCGGTGTCGAGGAGGGTGAGGAGTTCGGGGGCGCGGCCCTTGTTGAGGCCGAAGTTCATGGTGGCGTGGGCGAGGTGGAGCGCGCAGCCGGCCTCGCGGGTGAGGGCCACCATCTCCTCGTACGCGCGCAGGGCGCCGGCGCCGTAGGAGCGGTGGTGCGGGCAGTAGTAGCCGTCGTACGCGGCCACGACCCGGCACAGCTCGGTGAGTTCGGCGTCGGAGGCGTACATCCCGGGGGTGTAGGTGAGGCCGGAGGAGAGGCCGACGGCGCCCTGCTGAAGCCCCTCGGCCACCAGCTCCTTCATCCGGGCGACCTCCGCCGGTGTCGCGTCGCGGTCCTCCCAGCCGACCGCGAGCATCCGCACGGTGCCCTGGGGGATGAGGTAGGCGGCGTTGACCGCGATGCCCTGGCCGTCGAAGCCGTGGTCCAGGCGGTCCAGGAACTCGCCGACGGTGCGCCAGGTGAAGTCGATGTCGGAACCGTCGCCGTTCCAGCCGGTGATGGCCGTACGGATCTGGGCGAGGGTCCGGTCGTCCACGGGGGCGTACGAGAGCCCGTCCTGGCCGATGACTTCGAGGGTCACGCCCTGCGCGGCCTTCGCCGAGTGGTCGGGGTCGCGGAGCAGCGCGAGGTCGCTGTGCGCGTGCATGTCGATGAAGCCGGGGGAGAGGACGAGGCCGTCCGCGTCCACGGTGCGGCGGGCGGTGGGGCGCGGCCCGCCGCCGTCCTCACGGACGACGGCGGCGATCCGGCCGCCGTCCACGGCCACGTCGGCCCGGTAGGCGGCACCACCGGTGCCGTCGATGACGCGTGCGTCGCGGATGACCAGGTCCATGGGTGCGTCTCCCTGTGCGCGGAGTGGGGCGGGGCCCCGGAGGGATCAGAAGAAGGTGCGGATGTAGTCCGTGACCGTGCCGTCCGCCTCCGCCACCGGAATGAGCTGCCACTTGTCGAAGCTGGTGCACGGATGCGAGAGCCCCAGGGCCACCCAGTCGCCGACCTCCAGCTCCGTGCCGTCCGCGACGGTGACCCAGGCGTGCTGGTCGGAGAGGGCCGTGATGGCCAGGCCCGTGGCGGGGCGGGTGGCGCCGTCGCGGGCGGAGCGGATGAGCTGGGGTGCGGGCAGGTCGAGGTCGTAGGCCGCGTCCCGCTTGCCCGCGTTGAGGAACGCCTGGCCGGGCTCGGGGCGGGAGACGACCTGGGCCCACAGGCGGAAGGCCGGGTGCAGCTCGCCCTCTTCCGGGACGCGGTTGAAGGGGGTGAGGTGTCGGTAGTGGCCGTCGTCGTGGGAGACGTACGCACCCGAGCGCAGCAGCTTCAGCACCGGCCGGGACAGTGTGGGCAGCTCCGCGAGGACGTCCGCGACCGCGTCGAACCACGCGCTGCCGCCCGCGCTGACGACCACCTCGTCCACGCCCTCGAAGCGGCCCGCCGCGTCGAAGTCCGCGGCCAGCGCGGTGAGCCGGCGCAGCCATGCCCGTACCCGCTCGCCGTCCGGCTTGGGCACCTCGCCTTCGTAGCCGGCCACGCCGACCAGCCGCAGGGTCCCGGTGGCCGCGACCGCGTCGGCGACCGCCGCGCACTCCGCCTCCGTACGGACCCCGGTGCGCGCTCCTTCGCCGCCGCCCAGCTCGACCACCACCTCGACCGGCCGCCGCGCGCCCGCCTCCCGCAGCGCCGCGTCCATCAGCTCGACGCCGCGCACCGAGTCGACGTAGGCGATGAAGCGGAAATCGGGGTCGGCGTCGAGCTCGGCCGCGAGCCAGTGCAGGGCGGCGGCGTCGACGACCTCGTTGGCGAGGAAGATCCGCTGGATGCCGAAGGCCCGGTAGACCCGCACCTGGGTGGGGACGGCCGCGGTGATGCCCCAGGCCCCGTGGGCGAGCTGGCGCTCGAAGAGCTGGGGGGCCATGGAGGTCTTGCCGTGCGGGGCGAAGGCGAGCCCATGGGCGGCGGAGTAGCGCTCCATCGCCACCAGATTGTGCTCCAGCGCCTCGGCCGACAGTGCCAGGACGGGCGTGGTGAAGCCGCCGGTGAACAGGGACCGCCGCTCGGCGGCGAGCTCGCCGACCGTAAGGCCCTCGGCGCTCGCAGGCAGCCCCTTGAAGCGGTGGTCCACGCGCTCCCGTGCGAGAGCGGCGACGGCCTGGTCGCTGTGGTCGGTGGCCATGGAGGCGCCTCCATTACGGATTACGGTTGCAATCTCTGCAACGTTCATTGCGCATATCGCTTAGCGCTGTCTAACATCCCGCCCAGCACCGGGTCAACGGTGTGTGGCTGACCCCCATCCGTCCACCCACGAGGAGCGAGACCAAACGTGTCCCCTCTCCCCAGCGTCGAGACCGCCGATGGCGTCGCTGATGTCGCCGATGACATCGACGTCGTCTGCCTCGGCGAGTCGATGGTGACCTTCGTGCCGTCCCGCCCGGGCCGGCTGGCGGACGTCCCCTCCTTCGCCCGGGGCATCGGCGGCGCCGAGTCCAATGTCGCCTGTGGCCTGGCCCGCGCCGGGCACCGCGCGCGGTGGATCAGCCGGGTGGGCACGGACGGCTTCGGCGAGCACCTCGTACGGGAGATCGCGGCCACCGGCGTGGACACGGCCTACGTCCAGCGCGATCCGCACCGCCCCACCGGCATCTACTTCCGTACGGCGGGCGAGCGCGCCGTCGGGTCGGAAACGGTGGACGGGTCCGGACCCGCCGACGGCTCCGGACCCGCCGATGGGGACGGCGCCGCCGACGGGAAGGGCGCCGCACAGTCGCCGGAGTCGCCCGAGTCGCCGGAGTCGCCGGAGCCGCTCGCCGAGGTGGTCTACTACCGGGCCGGATCCGCCGCCGCGGCCATGTCCCCTGCGCTCATCCCCCGGGAGCGGGCCTGGTCCGGCCGGGTGCTCCATCTGACCGGGATCACCCCGGCCCTCTCCGCCGACTGCCGCACGCTGATGCGTGAGCTGACCGCCCGCGCCCCCGGCCGCCCCCTCGTCTCCTTCGACCTCAACTACCGGGTCTCCCTCTGGCAGCGGGAGGAGGATGCCGAACAGGGCCCCGCCGTCCTGCTCGGCCTCGCCCGCGGCTGCGACCTCGTCTTCGTCGGCGAGGACGAGGCGGAGGCGGTCTGGGGGACGCGCGGCCCGGCGGCGATCCGGGCGGCGCTGCCCGAACCGGCGGTGCTGGTCGTCAAGCAGGGCGGCGCCGGGGCCACCGCCTACGCCCGCCGCCCGGACGGCACCGACGACGTCACCTTCGAACCGGCCCCGCGCGTCGATGTCGTCGCCCCCGTCGGCGCGGGCGACGCCTTCGCCGCCGGCTTCCTCTCCGGCACCCTGCGCGGACTGCCCGTCGCCGAACGGCTGCGCCACGGCCACCTCATGGCCGCCGCCGCCCTCACCGTCCCCGGCGACCTCGGCACCCCGCCCTCCCGTGAGCAGGCCGACCAATTGGTGGCACTCGATGCCGCGCAGTGGGGGACACTGCGATTCGGCCCCGGCTGGACAGATCTGCCGAGTCCCGCCGAAAAGTGGGCCGAGACCGCAGCGGTGGAGGTATCCGACCTATGAGCCAGACCGTCGACCGAGCGCTGAGCATCCTGCCGCTGCTGGCGGAGGGCCCGGCCAATCTGGAGCAGGTCGCCACGCGGCTGGGCGTGCACAAGTCGACCGCGCTGCGGCTGCTGCGCACCCTCCATGAGCACGGCATGGTCTACCGCCAGCAGGACCAGCGCTACCGCCTGGGCGCCCGACTCTTCGCGCTCGCGCAGGAGGCGGTGGAGAACCTCGACGTCCGCGAGATCGCCCACCCCCATCTGATCGCGCTCAACGAGCGGTGCGGGCACACCGTCCATCTCGCGGTGTACGAGGAGAACGAGGTGCTCTACATCGACAAGGTGGAGAGCCGCTACCCGGTGCGGATGTACTCGCGGATCGGCAAGCCCGTCGCCATCACCGTCGCCGCCGTGGCCAAGCTGCTGCTGGCCGATCTGCCCGAGCCCGAGCGGCGGACGCTGGCCGAGCGGCTCACCTACCCCGCGTACACGCCCCGTTCGACGCCGAACGCCGCCGCGTTCCTCAAGGAGCTGGCGACCGTGCGCGAACAGGGCTGGGCCACCGACTTCGGCGGCCACGAGGAGTCGATCAACTGCGTCGGGGCACCGATCCGGGGAACGGACGGGCGGGTCGTCGCCGCCTGCTCGGTGTCGGCGCCGAACGTCGTCGTCAGCGCCGAGGAACTCCTCTCCCTGCTGCCGCTGGTGCGCCGCACGGCGGAGGAGATCAGCCGGGAATACTCGGGCGGCGTCCCGGTGTCGGCACCGGTGTCCCACGCCTCGCAGAACCCCTCCCAAGTAACAGCAGAAACACCCGAGAAGAAAGCCGAGGAGCCCTCCTCATGACCGAGAAGCTGCAGAAGACCCCGATCACCCCGGCCACGCACACCACCCCGCCCGCCAAGTTCTCCCACGGTGTGAAGAAGGGGAACGTCCTCCAGGTCGCCGGTCAGGTCGGCTTCGGCCCCGCCGTCGCGGGCCAGGCCCCCACCCCCGTCGGGCCGACCCTGCGCGAGCAGACCCTGCAGACCCTGCGCAATGTGCAGGCCGTGCTGGAGGAGGGCGGCGCGAGCTGGGAGGACGCCATGATGGTGCGCGTCTACCTCACCGACACCGGCCACTTCGCCGAATTCAACGAGATCTACAACGAGTTCTTCGCCGATCTCAAGGAGGCCCCGGCCGCTCGTACGACGGTCTACGTCGGCCTCCCCGCCGGTCTGCTCGTCGAGATCGACGCCCTCGCCGTCCTGGGCTGACCCCGAAAACCCCGCGGCGGGCGGGAGCGCCTTTCGCCCGCCGCGGGTTCCACCCCTGACTCGTCCTCACCGTCCCCGCCGTCGGAAGCTCGAGCCCTGATCAACCGCACCCACGCTCACCCAGCGCGCGGCCCCCCGCCGTGCGGCGATACCCCCTACCCACACCCGGAGTTCCCATGCTGCTCGCGGCCGCCCCCGCTGCCGAGACACCACCCCACACCGGTGGTCTGCTCGCGCTCATCGACGGCACCGCCGGTCTGCTGACCGTCGCCGCCCTCGGCATCGCGCTACTGCTCTACCTGATCATCAAGGTCCGGCTGCAGCCCTTCGTGGCGCTGCTCGGCGTCTCCATCGCGGTCGGCCTGGCCGCCGGTCTCTCGGTCACCGAACTCTTCGGCACGGTCCAGAAGTCGGACGCCGTCTCGCTCATCGAATCCGGTATGGGCGGCATCCTCGGCCACATAGCCATCATCATCGGCCTGGGCACCATGCTCGGGGCGATACTCGAAGTCTCCGGCGGCGCGGAGGCGCTCAGCGCCCGGCTGCTCGGCATCTTCGGGGAGAAGCGGTCACCGCTCGCGATGGGGCTGACCGGCCTGATCTTCGGCATACCCGTCTTCTTCGACGTCGGCATCTTCGTCCTCGCGCCGATCGTCTACGCGGCGGCCAAGCGCAGCGGCAAGTCCATCCTGCTCTACGCGATGCCGCTGCTCGCGGGCCTGTCCATGACCCACGCCTTTCTGCCGCCGCACCCCGGCCCGGTGGCCGCGGCCGGACTGTTCCATGTCGACCTGGGCTGGGTCATCCTGATGGGCATCGTCGTCGGCATCCCCTCGGTGCTGGCCGCGTGGGGCTACGCCGCCTGGATCGGCAAGCGCATCTTCGTCCCCGTACCGCAGGACATGGTGGAGGCGGCCGAGGAGTCCCGGGAGGCGGTCGCGGCCGAGCAGCGCGCCTCCGGCGTCACCCCGGCCGAGCGGCCGGTTTCGGTGGCCACGGTGCTCGCCATCATCGGCACCCCGCTCGTCCTGATCCTCTGCGCCACCTTCTCCTCCGTCGCGCTGGACCCGAGCACCGGCCGCTCGGTCATCGAGTTCTTCGGCCACCCCTTCGTGGCGCTGACGATCGCCCTGCTCCTCGCCTACTACCTGCTGGGCATCCGGCGCGGCTGGTCCCGCAAGTCCCTGGAGACCGTCTCCACCGCCTCCCTGAAGCCCGTCGGCAACATCCTCCTGGTCGTCGGCGCGGGCGGGGTCTTCGGCGCGGTCCTCAAGGGCAGCGGTGTCGCCCAGGCCCTGGCCGACGCCTTCGACAGCGCGGGTCTGCCGGTCATCGTGCTGGCCTGGCTGATCTCGGTGGTGCTCCGGGTGGCCCAGGGCTCGGCGACGGTCGCGATCGTCACGACGGCGGGCATCGTCACCCCGATGCTCTCCGAGGGCCACTACTCCCAGGCCCATCTGGCGCTGGTCATCATGGCCATCTCGGCGGGCTCGATCTTCGCCTCGCATGTGAACGACGGCGGCTTCTGGATGGTGGCGAAGTACTTCGGCATCTCCGAGAGCGACACGCTGAAGTCGTGGACGGTGCTGGAGACGGTGCTGTCGGTGGCGGGGTTCGTGGTGGCGGCCCTGCTGAGCATCGTCATCTAGCGGACTGCGCCCACATGACGACGGCCCCCGGTTGGGGGCCGTTCGCTTTTGTGGTGGGGAGTCGGGTGGTTCAGGAGGTGGGGAACTCCCCGTGCTTGACGGCGGAGATGAACGCCGACCAGGCGGACGGCTCGAATACGAGCGCCGGGCCGTGCGGGTCTTTGCTGTCGCGGACGGGCACGTCGGTGTAACCTCGCGCCACTTCGAGGCAGTCGCCGTTGCTGGGTCCGCTATAGCTGGACTTGAACCACCCGGGGAACTCCCCGCGCTTGACGGCGGAGATGAACGCCGACCACGCGGACGACTCGAACACGAGCGCCGGGCCATGGGGGTGCTTGCTGTCACGAACGGGGACGTCGGCGTATCCCCGGGCTATTTCGAGACATTCGCCCTGATCGCCGCCGCTGTAGCTGGACTTGTACCACCCGGTGAGTGCGGAGGCATGGGGGGTGGTGTGCTCACTGCTGACCATGTGCGTGTTCCTCCGCTACCGCCCTGACGAGAGCCAGTGACTCCTGCTGCGACAACGCGTCGCTCAGGGCCAGAGCGTAGGCGGTCTGGCTGGCGGTCACCAGTGACGGATCATCCATCAAGTTGCCGGTGAGGAAGCCTTCGACGTAAGCCACCGGGGCGGAGTCCCCGAAGCTCATGAGCGTGAGCAGACTCTGCTGGAGTGCGTGGGCCCCAGCGGTGTAGGGCAGCACGTGCAGCCGCAGGCGCCCCGCCCCAGCCATGTCCGCGATCTTGTTCAGTTGTTCGGCCATGACTTGGGGGCCACCGACGTGGCGCCGCAGGACAGCTTCGTCGAGGAGCGTCCACACAACAGGATTCGAGGGCCTGTCCAGAAGCCGGGCACGCTCCGTTCGAATGACGACATCCCGGTCAAGTTCCTCGGTCGTGTGGTTGGGGCGGTACGCGCTGAACAGGGCCCGGGCGTAGGCGGGAGTCTGGAGAACGCCGGGAACAAGCGTGAGCGCGAACTGCTGGATCAGCGTGGCCTGTTGCTCCAGCTCGGCGACGGCCGCGAAGTGATCGGTCCACTTCGACTCCAGATCCTCAAGCCACCGCACGAAGAACCCGTCCGTCTGCAGCGCCTGGTCGATCCGGGCCGCGTCATCCGGCTTCGGCAATCGGCGCCCCGCTTCGAAGTGGCTGATCAGCGTGGGCGAGCACACCACCCGTTCGCTCAGCGCCTCCTGCGTCAGGTCGGCCGCTATCCGACGAAGCCTCAGCTCCTCCCCGTACTTCTCCCTGGGGGCGCGTGGCCTTCGTTCCCTCGTCATGGGCTGACCTCCCGAGTTGAAAGGTGCGTTGTCAGGCGCGCCCTCCTAGCAGCGTAGCCAGAACGACCTCCACTCTGTGAGGAAATCGCCACACAGCGTGAAGAGACGCAGAACCCTCGCGACCGGGGTGCACCGGCCCGAGGGCGTGGCCCACCAGCTGAATGGAGCTGATGAACGTGAGCGACCCTATGGGACGGTTCTTCGCATGGGTGAGTGCGCTTCTCGCCTTACTGCCGTCCGGCCGTCACTGGGCCGGGGCTCGGGCGGCAATCCATGGTGTGGAGATGTCCGGATGGGCGCGATGACCGGTCTGCGCCTGCTGCCGTGGTCGGATCCCGACGGCAAGCCGTGTTATCTGGCGTCGGACGACGGGAACAGCCCTCTGAGCCGACGTGCGGATGCGATCGAGGCCGTACAGATGTCCATGGGGACCGAACTCCTCCGGCACGCCCGAGCGCTGCTGGACGCCCCCAAGGCCGACAGGCGAGAACTGCGGTACCTCGCGGACCGGCTGTGTGAGGCGCTGCGCGATGTGTTGCGGGTCGCCGAGAGCAGGGGCGCCCGACTGCCCTCGTACGGCGAAGGCGACGACCCGGACGTGGGCACGGCGCCTGGCGGCGCTGCGGGGGCGTCGTGACCGACTGGCGAATTGGTCCCGTTCCGGGCCGGGGCCTGCGCCGGGTGAACGGTGGGGAACTCGCGTTGCCGCTCCAGATCCTCCATGGGGGGCAGCATTGCGCCATCGCCCAACTTGAGTTGACCCCGGCCGAGGCGGAGCAGTTGCACGCGGCCCTGTGCTACGCGCTCGGTGAGCAGCCCCCGCCCCCCGGTGCGCCCGAGTGCCGTCAGCCCGTCCGCTACCCGGGCGGCCGACAGCGGTACTGAAGGCGATCCCCCTCAGGGTCTTCGCGAGGCGCCGTCCCGACGGTCTCCCCGCCGGGACGGCGCCCGCGTCGTGCCGTACGGCCTCGGCCCAGACCCAGACCCAGACCCAGGCCCCGGCTCAGGAGCAGTACTGCGCTTCCTTGCCGATCGAGCGGTACATGCAGTCCGCGTTCTCCACGAGCTGGAGCACCGCGTCGCGGTTGCGGCTGGTTTCGCGGTCGATGACCTCGTCGGGCGGGTAGAAGCCGCCGTCGCCGGAGTCGGTCGGGTACATCTCGAAGGTGTAGGCGAAGACCTTCTGGGTGCCCCACAGATAGTCGTCGATCGCGCCGTCGGTGATGTAGAGCTCGCTGGACTGCTCGGGGGTGTAGCCGTTGCTCGCGGCCATCTTCTTGCCGACCGCCGCGAAGGCGTCGTAGTCGTCCCGCGTCATGCCGGTGGTGGTTTCGTCGTACGTCCAGCCGAAGGGCCACAGCACCAGTTCGCTGTAGGTGTGGAAGTCGATGGCGGCCTTGATCTGCTGCTTGCCGCCGACGACGCGGCTGCGGGCGAAGTCGGCGACGACCTTCACCTCGGGGGCGGAGCCGGCGCTGGGGCCGCGGTAGGTCTCCGAGCCGGGGGAGCCGGAGGAGCCGCCGCAGCAGCCCCATTTGAAGTCCCAGTTGCGGTTGAGGTCGGTGCCGACGGACGAGGAGCCGGAGTTGGGCTGGCGGTTCTTGCGCCAGCTTCGGTAGGAGCCGGTGGCGATGTCGTACTCGCCGCCGTCCGGGTTCACATCCGGGATGATCCAGATCTCCCGGCCGTTGACCGCGCCGGTGATCCGGGAGTCGCTGCCGTAGCCCTCGGTGAACTGCCGCACCAGATAGAGCGCCATCTCCACCGTCAGGTGCTCACGCGCGTGCTGATGGGCGGTGAAGAGAACCTCGGGCTCGCTCTCGTCCGAGGCCACATTGTCGCTGATCTTGAGGGCGACGATGTCGCGGCCCTCGTACGACTTTCCGATGACGCGCTTGCTGAGGATCGACGGATACTTGGCGACCGCCGCGTTGATCTCGGCGTTCGCTTCGGCGTAGTTGTGGTACTTCGCATCGGCCGACGGGAAGTCGAACGGCTTGGCGGACCTGCCCTCGGCGCGGTCGGGCGGGCCCTGGAGCGCGGTGAGCCGGTAGCCGAGTGCGCGCAGCCGTTTGGCCTGCGCCGCGTCGGCGGTGACGACCAGGGAGCGGGCGTCCACCTCGTCGATGGACACGCCGGTGGCGGCGACGGCGGAGCGGTCGGCCCGGGTGGCGGGGCCGGATACCTCGTACTGCCGTACGCTCTCGTCGGCGCTCTGGGCAGTGGGTGATGCGGTGCGGTCGGTGCCGGGCCGTGGGGCGGGATCGTCGGCCTGAGCTGCCATGGGGGCGGCGAGTGCGAGGGTGAGCAAGGCGGTGAGGGCGGTGGCCCGTCTGCCGCGGATGCGACGTCGCATGACATCTCCTGGGGGGTGAGGGGCGAGCGACTGCTGCGCCAGTGTTCGGCCATGCGCATGACATGCGCAAGGGTGGGAAATGGTCGAAGCCGAAGGAATCTCTCATCGAGGGAAGGAACCCCCCCGCATGAACAGATCTCTCGTCGGTGCGTTCTCGGCCCTGTTGCTGGGCGGCGCGACCCTCGTCGGCGCGGGCGCGGCGCCCGCGGCGGCCGCATCCCCCGCCAAGGCCCCGAAGGCGGTCGACTTCGCGGGCACGGTGGCGCTCAGCAACTGCTCCGGCTCCGTCGTCCGGACGCCGGGCTCGGCCGACACCGACCCCGCGCTCGTGCTCTCCAACGGCCACTGCCTGGAGAGCGGCTTCCCCGGCGCGGGAGAGGTGATCGTCGACAAGCCGTCGAGCCGGAGCTTCACCCTGCTGACCGGTTCGGGTGGCAGCGCCGGCACTGTACGGGCCAGCAAGGTCGCGTACGCGACGATGACCGACACCGACATCTCGCTGTACCAGCTGACGTCCACATACGCCCAGATCCAGTCGGCGTACGGCATCAAGGCGCTGCCGCTGTCGGACAGCCACCCGACCCAGGGCTCCGCCATCAATGTGGTCTCCGGCTACTGGAAGAAGATCTACTCCTGCAATATCGACGGATTTGCATACCGCCTTAAGGAGGGGGACTGGACCTGGAAGGACTCGGTCCGCTACACCTCCGCCTGTAACACGATCGGCGGAACCTCGGGCTCTCCCGTCGTCGACCCGGCGTCCGGCAAGGTCGTGGCCGTGAACAACACGGGCAACGAGGACGGCGGCCGCTGCACCCTCAACAACCCGTGCGAGGTGGACGAGAACGGCACGGTGACGGTGCGCCAGGGCATCAACTACGCCCAGGAGACCTACGGCATCACCAAGTGCGTGACCACCGGCAACAAGATCGACCTGAACCTGGCGGGGTGTGCGCTGCCCAAGCCGTAGCGAACACCAGTACGCCGGTGTGCCCCGCATGGCGTGAGCGGGGCGCACCGGCGTACGTCGAACTGTCGTTCGTGCTCCGAGGGCCTACAGCCCGTGAACGTGCGGGCCGACCGCCTTCGACCAGGCGTTCCCGCCGGCCGCGTCCCAGTTGGTGGACCAGGTCATCGCGCCGCGGATGCCGGGGTAGGTCTTGGACGGCTTGAAGGAGCCGCAGCCGGTGCCCTTGGCGAGGCAGTCGAGAGCGTTGTTGACCACGCCCGGCTCGACATAGCCGGAGCCGGCGCCGCTGGTGGAGGCGGGTACGCCGATGCCGACCTGGGACGGGTCGAGGCCGTTCTCCAGCTGGATGCAGGCGAGGGCGGTGAGGAAGTCGACCGAGCCCTGGGAGTAGACCTTGCCGTCGCAGCCCAGCATCGAGCCGCTGTTGTAGTACTGCATGTTGACCACCGTCAGGAAGTCCTTGATCCCCAGGGCGGTCTTGAAGTACTCGGTGGACGCCGACTGCATGTCGATCGTCTGCGGCGCCATGGTGACCACGACATCGCTCTTCTTGTCGTGGACGGCCTTGAGGGCCTTGGTCATGTAGGTGGAGTTGACGCCGTTCTCGAGGTCGATGTCGACCCCGTTGAAGCCGTACTTGTCCATCAGGCCGGTGATGGAGGAGGCGAAGGCGTCGGCCGAGGCGTCGTCGCTGACCGAGACGGTGCCCTTCTCGCCGCCGACGGAGATGATCACGGACTTCCCGGCCGCCTGCTTGGCCTTGATGTCGTCCTTGAACTGCTGCTCGTCGCCGTAGCCGGTGGCGGGGTCGAGCTTGAAGTCGACCGCTCCGGGAGAGCCGGTGGCGTCCGCGAAGGCGACCGCGATGATGTCGTAGTCGTCCGGGACGTCCGAGAGCTTCTGCTTCGTCGCGCCGTTGTCGAAATTCTGCCAGTACCCGGTGACGGCGTGTTCGGGGACGGCGGCGGCGTGCTGCTTGGCGTCGGGGTGCTCTTCCGACGCGTTGGCCGAGCCGGCGGATATCAGCCCTCCGGCGGCGATGGCGACGACTGCGGCGGCTCCGAGCAGCCGCTTGGTGAACTGTGCGCGTACCACGACAGCCTCCGTGCGTGGGGGGATGTGGGGGAGGTGGTGCGATTGCGCGTTCAGGGGCCCCTGTGGCGTGCGTACAAGGTGGTCCAGACCAATGCCGTTGTCAAGCCCGCGCGACATCTTCCCTGCACATGAGGGTGAAAAATGCGGATGAGGGGGCCGAGCGCTTGCGCCCCGGCCCCCTTGGCCCATCCCCGCGGGAGGGGCCGCGTCACGCTAGGGCAGACCGTGGACCTTGGGGCCCACCGCGTTCGACCACGCGTTGCCCGCGGTCGCGTCCCAGTTCGTGGACCAGGTCATCGCGCCGCGCAGACCCGGGTAGGTCCGGGCCGGTTTGAAGGAGCCGCAGTTCGTGCCGCGGGCCAGGCAGTCCAGGGCGTTGTTCACGATCGCCGGGGAGACATAGCCGCTGCCCGCGCCGCGCGTCGAGGCGGGCAGGCCGAGGCCGACCTGGGACGGCGACAGACCGCCCTCCAACTGGATGCAGGCGAGGGCGGTGAGGAAGTCGACCGAGCCCTGGGAGTAGACCTTGCCGTCGCAGCCCAGCATCGAGCCGCTGTTGTAGTACTGCATGTTGACCACCGTCAGGATGTCCTTGATGTTCAGCGCCGTCTGGAAGTAGGCGCCCGAGGTGGACTGCATGTCGATGGTCTGCGGGGCCATGGTGATCACCAGGCCGGACCCGGCCTTCGCCGACAGGGAACGCAGCGCCTGGGTCATATAGGTGGCGTTGAGGCCGTTCTCCAGGTCGATGTCGACGCCGTTGAAGCCGTACTCGCGCATCAGGGCGTAGACCGAGTTGGCGAAGTTGTTCGCGGAGGCCGAGTCGTTGATGGACACCGTGCCGTTCTGGCCGCCGATCGAGATCACGACGGACTTTCCGGCCGCCTGCTTGGCCTTGATGTCGTCCTTGAACTGCTGCTCGCTGCCGTAGCCGACGGCGGGGTCGAGGGTGAAGTCGACGGCTCCGGGGGTGCCGGTGGCGTCCGCGAAGGCGACCGCGATGATGTCGTACTGGTCCTGAACCTCGCGCAGCTTCTGCACGGCCGCGCCGTTGTTGAAGTTCTGCCAGTACCCGGTGACCGCGTGCTTGGGCACGGTGCCGTCGCCCCCGCCGCCTCCGGCCGTGGTCGTGCCCGTGACGGCGGACGACCTGGGCGATTCGCCCGCCGCGTTGGTGGCGGTGACCTGGAACTGGTACGAGGTGGAGGCCGCGAGACCCGTCACGGTCGCCGAAGCGCCGCCCACCGACTGCACCTTGGAGCCGTCGCGGTAGACGTTGTAGCCGGTCGCGCCGGTGACCGGGGACCAGGACAGATCGATGGAGGACGAGGTGGCGCCGCCGGTCCGCAGCCCGCTCGGCGCGCCCGGCACGGGGTCGCCGGGGTCGCCGCCGGGGCCGGCCAGGCTGATGTCGTCGGCGTAGTAGGCGGGCTGGCCGTACCAGCCGTGGGTGTAGACGGTCACCGAGGTGGTGTTGGCACCGGTGGTGAAGCCGGTGCTGAGCTGCTGCCAGCCGGGCGCGGAGGGCGTCCAGGCCGAGACGTCGGTGGTGCCGGTGCCGCTCGCGCCGAGGTAGACATAGCTGCCCTGGACCCAGGCGCTCAGCGTGTACGAGGAGTTGGGCTTGACGGCCACGGTCTGGGCGCAGCGGGCGTTGTCCGTGCCCGCCGGGGTGGCCTTGAGCGCGGCCGAGCCGCCGTGGACGGGGCTCGCGACCGTGGCTCCGCTCCCGGCGGAACAGGTCCAGCCGCTGAGGCCGGACTCGAAGCCGGGGTTCTGGGCGAGGTTGGCGGCGGCGCCCGCGGCGGTGCCGCCGAGGGCGACCAGGCCGGTGGCGCCCAGGGCGATTGCGGCGAATGCGCTGGTCAGTCGGGCGAAGCTGCGTCTGAGTCGGGTGGGGCGGGGGTGTGGGGCACGGTCCATGACTGCCTCCGTGGGGGAATCCGTTGGGAAGCCGGTGTGAAGGAGGAGATTGCGGACGGTGGCCACCGTATGAACGTAAAGTGGTCCAGACCAATAACCTTGTCAAGGGGATGCGCGGACTCCGCATCGGACCCGGGTGGCGTAACCCAGAGGAACTGTTCTCTCACGCCGTTTTCGTGGATAAAGTGACGACGCACCAGGACAGGGGCAGTAATGAGACAGGGGCAGTAGAGACCTGTGGCCGCCGCCGCTCGGCGCCGATGTGAGACGGGGTAGCCGACGTGCCCACCGCGATAGCAGTCACCGGCCGTGAGCTGGTGCTTCCGCCGCCCGACGGGCAGACCCCGTCGGCCGTCGTGCTCCGCCCGCCGGACGCACAGTCACTCGACGACGCCCTCGCCGAGGTCGGGAACCTTCTCGACCAGCAGGGCTATCTCGTCGTGCTCTATCCCGCCGCGACCCCCGCGGCTGTGGTCCGCCGGCTCCATATCGTGCGCTCCGTCCTGGAGAGCGACCGGATGGCGCTGCTGCCGCTCGAACTGCCCCCGCTGGCCGTCGCCGTACTGGCCCGTCAGTTACGTCAGCTATCCATATCCGACTTCAGCCCCGGCGTTCTGGCGTGCGCCGCCCGGCTGCTCTCCCACTACATCCACGCGGGCGCCCTGCTGGGCAGCGTCGCCCGGCTGGACCGGGTCCCGGTCAGCCTCACCTCGCACGTCAAGTCCTGGGTGCCCGGCGCCCACTTCGGGGTGCTCGCCCATCCCACCCCGCGGCTGGTGAAGGTCGGCGGTGCGTCCGAGCTGCCCGCCCCCGGGTATGCCACCTCCATGACCGTCGCCCGGGGCCAGCTCAACAGCCATGGCTACGGGGGCGGCGGCGCGGGCCACGACGACTGGGTCGCCGGCGCCCTCGCCCCCGCCTGGGGCGTACGGGGCGTGGAGGAGGTGCCGCTGCCCGCCGAGTCGGCGCGCTGGTGGGGCACCCCGAAGCTGATCGAGTTCGCCGCGGCCATCCCCGACCTCTCGGTCCTCTACCAGCTCGTGGCCTCCGTAAGGAGAGAGGAATGCCACTGGTGCGGTTTCGAACTCATCGGCGACCGCTGTGCCTTCTGCTCCTGCCCGGTGGCGCGCGGCGATGAGATCCCCGCACTGCTCACGTCCCAACGTCCCGCCCTGACCAGCCGGTAACGTCCCCGAACGAGGTTGTGCGTCCCATGAATTCACGCCAGCGCCGCGGAGTCATCCTGCTGCTCCTGTCGGTCCTGTGCGCCGTCGGCGCCTTCGCCGGAGTGCTCTCCGTCGTCAACGACGTGGAGTCGAAGGTCGGCCCCGAGACCACCGCCTACAAGCTCACCTCGGACGTCAAGCCCTACAAGGCGCTGGACGCGGGGGAGTTCGAGAAGGTCTCGATGCCCAAGCGCTATGTGCCCTCCACCGCCGTCACCGATCTCGACGAGCTACGCGGGAAGATCGCGGTGACCCAGCTCACCAAGGGGTCGCTGCTGCAGCGGGACATGATCGCGAACCGGCCCGCCCTGAAGCCCGGCCAACAGGAGATCGCCATCATGATCGACGCGGCGACCGGCGTCGCCGGGAAGATCACCCCCGGTGCGAAGGTCAACATCTACGCGACCTTCGAGGGCAACTCCCAGGGCGAGGAAGCGGTCTCCAAACTGATCGTCGCGGGCGCCGAGGTGCTCGACCTCGGCAAGATCACCGCCCTGGAGCCCAACCAGGACGACAAGCGGCGGATCGACGAGGCCGTGCCGATCACCTTCGCGCTCGACACCAAGAACGCACAGCGCGTGGCCTACGCAGAGTCCTTCGCCTCGCATGTGCGGCTCGCGCTGGTCGCCCCCGGCGGGGGCACCTCCATAGGCCCCGGCGACCGCACCTACACCCTCGACGGCGACAAATGAGTGAGGAGGTGCCGCGGTGACGATCAGGATTCTGCCGGCCGCCGGCGACCCCGACGCCGCCCGCTCCCTGAGCGGGCTGCTCGGCCAGCTGCCCGGTGTCGAACCGTCGGCGCCGGTCGGCGACTCGACCCTGCTGCTCGACACCCTCGCCTCGCTGGCCGCCGCCTCCCTGGAGGAGCTGCCGGAGGTCGTCCTCGTCCATGAGCGCATCGGCCCGGCCCCGGCGCTGGAGCTGATCCGCGAGATCGCGCTGCGCTTCCCGGCGGTGGGCGTGGTGCTGGTGACCGCCGACGCGGGGCCCGCGCTGTACTCGGCCGCCATGGACGCCGGGGCCCGCGGCATCGCCGGGATACCGCTGTCGTACGACGAGCTGGCGGCCCGCGTCCAGGGCGCCGCCCAGTGGGCCACCGGCGTGCGGCGCCATCTCGGGGGCGGCGGTGATCCGTTGGCCGCCGGGCCCGGAGGCAAGCTGGTCGCGGTCGCGGGAGCCAAGGGCGGGGTCGGCACCACCGTGACCGCCGTGCAGCTCGCGCTCGCCGCGCGGGCCGCGGGCCGTAAGGTCGCGCTCGTCGACCTGGACCTGCAGTCCGGGGACATCGCCTCGTACCTCGACGTCCAGTTCCGGCGCTCGATCGCCGATCTGGCGCAGATCAGCGACATCTCGCCACGGGTGCTCCAGGACGCGGTGTTCACCCACCAGACCGGGCTCGGGCTGCTGCTCGCGCCCGGCGAGGGCGAGCGCGGCGAGGAAGTGACCGACCGCACCGCCCGCCAGGTCATCGGCGCGCTGCGGTCGCGCTTCGAGCTGGTGGTCGTCGACTGCGGTACGCAGATGACCTCCGCGGGCGCCGCCGCCGTCGAGACCGCGGACATCGCGCTGCTGGTGACCACCCCGGACGTGGTCGCGGTGCGCGCCGCCAAGCGCATGGTCCGGCTGTGGGACCGGCTCCAGATCCGCAAGGCGGAGGAGACCGTGACCGTGGTCAACCGGCACACCCGCAGCGCGGAGATCCAGCCGCAGCTCGTCCAGCGGGCCACCGGGACGACCGTGGCGCGCACGGCGATCCCGGCCGGCTTCAAGGAGCTGCAGCCCGCCGTGGACTCGGGCCGGATGCAGGACCTGGACGCCAAGTCGGCCGTCAAACAGGCGTTGTGGGGGCTGGCCGGTGAGCTGGGCCTGGTGGACGCCGCGCCCCCGGGCGGCGGCCGCCGCGCCGCCCACCGGGGCGGCCACGCGGCCGGGAGCGGCGGCGAGCGCGCCCTGGCGGGGCTGCGGCGGCGCCATGCCATAGAGGCGGGCGGCGACCCGGCGCAGGGCAGCGTGGGCGACGGCACCGACGCGCTCAACGAGATCGCCCCGCCGTCCACCAAGGGCTTCCTGCGCAAGCGCGGCGGCGACCGCGGCCAGGTGACGGTCGAATTCCTCGGCGTCCTGCCGCTGGCGCTGATCGTGCTCGCGGTCGTCTGGCAGGTGGTGCTGGTCGGCTATACGTACTCGCTGGCGGGCAACTCGGCCGACAAGGGCGCCCGCGCGGGCGCCACCAAGGGCGCGGGCGCCTGCCAGGACGCGGCGAGCAAGGACATCCCCGGCTCCTGGAGCGCCGACATCGACTGCGCCGGCGGCGACGGCTCGGTCTACAAGGCCACGGTCAAGCTCCACGTCCCGATCCTCTTCCCGGGCGCCGCCGACTTCCCGTGGACGGTCACGGGTACGGCGGGGGCGGCGGACGAGAGCGACCTGGCGGGCGGAGGGGAGTGACATGAGCGGTCACCGTGTATCCGTAGCAACGGTCCCGGGCGCCCCTCTGACGGCGCCCCGCCGCCGTAACCGCCCTGGAGCGGCCGCCTCCCCGGTTGCGGGGCCCGCGGTGCCGGGCGGCGGGCCCGCCGCGGCTCCCACGGCGCGGCGCCGTCCCGAGGCGGTCGGTTCGTTGCGCAGGCGCGGGGCGGCCGGTCGTGCGTCGTCACTCCGCGCCGTCGCCACGCGCCGGGGCGGGACGACGGCCCAGCAGGGGGACCGCCCCGCGCCCGCCGCCGCGCGGCCCGGGGACCAGGGCCCGGCACCGGCGGGACTCCTCGGTGCGGCGAAGGCCGCCGAGCGGTGGGGCCGTTGGGAGGCAGCCGTGCTGCGAGTGGTCCGAGGGACTGTGACGGTGGGCGGCTCGTCGCGGTGGCACGGCGCGGCCGGTCGCGCCTCGGTGCGGCGCCGCGCGGCCGTGATGCCGGGGGGCGGCGGGCGGACGCGCGTGTGGGGGGCCGCCGGGGCGGCGGCGAGCCACCTGGCCGCCGGGTCTTCGCGGGCACGTCGCCGCACGGCCGACCGCCCAGGGACGGGCGCGCCGTTGGGCGAACGGGCGGGGGCTCGGCACCTGCCCGGCGGGATCCTCGGCCGGGCGGACCGGCGCCCCGGTGCGTCGCGCCGGTGGCGGGCCGACGCCGGGTCGGCGTCCATCGAGTTCCTGGGGTTCTTGCCGATCCTCATCCTGGTCGCACTCGCCGCCGCGCAGCTCGGCATCGCCGCGTACACCGCGCAGCAGGCCGGGACCGCGGCGCGGGCGGCGGCGCGCACGGCGTCGCTGGACGAGCCGCGGACCAGCCCGCAGGCCGCCGGGAAGGCGGCGATGAGCGGATGGCTGGCCGACGGCGCCGGTATCAGCAGCGGCGGCTGCGGCGGCGGGGAGGCGCGGGCCACCGCGACCGTGGAGATCCCCTCCGTCATCCCCGGCTTCGACTTCGGCAGCGCCGAGAAGAGCGCCACGATGCCCTGCGACGACGGAGATGGCGGTACGGACAGTCCGGAGGCGGCGGCGTTGGGAGGCGACCGATGAGCCTGCGGGCCCGTATCACCGCACCCGAGGGGCCCGGCGAGGGCGGCGGTGGACGCCAGGACGGCCACCTCGTCTCCGCCTACCGCGCCAAGCTGCTCGAGGAGATCGACCTCGCGGAGATGTCCTCGCTCTCCACCGCCGAGCGCCGCTCCCGGCTGGAGCGCGTGCTCGGCCACATCATCAGCCGCGAGGGCCCGGTGCTCTCGACCACCGAGCGCTCCCAGCTCATCCGCCGGGTGGTGGACGAGGCGCTCGGCCTCGGGGTGCTCGAACCCCTCCTCGAAGACGCCTCCATCACCGAGATCATGGTCAACGGCCCGGACCAGATCTTCGTGGAGCGCTCCGGCCGGGTCGAGCAGGTCCCCGTCCGCTTCGCCTCCGAAGAGCAGTTGATGCAGACCATCGAGCGCATCGTCTCCACGGTCAACCGCCGGGTGGACGAGTCGAATCCGATGGTCGACGCCCGGCTCCCGTCCGGCGAGCGGGTCAACGTGATCATCCCGCCGCTCGCCCTCACCGGCGCCACGCTCACCATCCGCCGCTTCCCCCGCGCCTACACCCTCCATGAGCTGATCGGCATGGGCACGCTGGACGAGCAGATGCTGATGCTGCTCGCGGCGCTGGTGCGGGCCAAGTTCAACGTGGTGGTCTCCGGCCCCACCGGCTCCGGCAAGACCACGCTGCTCAACGCCCTCTCCGGGCTGATCCCCGACGGGGAGCGCATCATCACCGTCGAGGATGCCGCCGAGCTGCAGTTGCAGCAGACCCATGTCATCCGGCTGGAATCCCGGCCGCCCAATGTCGAGGGCAAGGGCCGTATCACCATCCGCGACCTGGTCCGCAACTCGCTGCGGATGCGCCCCGACCGCATCATCGTCGGCGAGGTGCGCGGCGGTGAGACCCTCGACATGCTCCAGGCCATGTCCACCGGCCA
The DNA here is from genome assembly GCF_017592595.1 of Streptomyces sp. NEAU-YJ-81. Classification (NCBI taxonomy): domain Bacteria; kingdom Bacillati; phylum Actinomycetota; class Actinomycetes; order Kitasatosporales; family Streptomycetaceae; genus Streptomyces; species Streptomyces sp. NEAU-YJ-81. The sequence continues at coordinate 617,193 of NZ_JAGFNO010000002.1, forward strand.
CGACGGCTCGCTGGCCACCGTCCACGCCAACAACGCCGAGGACGCGCTGATGCGGCTGCAGACGCTCGCCTCCATGTCGGAGGTGGCGATCCCCTACGAGGCGCTGCGGGACCAGATCAACAGCGCGGTGGACTGCATCGTCCAGCTCGTCCGTAACGCCGACGGATCCCGGCGGATCAGCGAGATCGCGCTGCTCGACAGCCACGGCCACGAGGCGTACCGCATCGCCACCGTCTGCCGCTTCGACGCCCAGCCCATGGGCGCGGACCGGGTGGTGCACGGGCGGTTCGGCTACTTCCCGCTGCCGGAGCGGGTCGCGGAGCGGCTGCGGATGGCGAGCGAATCGGTGCCGCCGGCCTTCGGCGTGGCCGCCTTCCCGGCGCAACTGGCTACCCGCGCGGCCGGGTACGACCCGTACGACCGGCCGCCGTACGACCGGCCGCCGTACGACCGGCCGCCGTACGACCGGCCGCCGCACGACCGGCCGCCGTTCGGCCGACCGCCGCACGACCGACCCCCGTTCGATCCACCCCCGTTCGACCCCAGGGACCGGAGGTAGCAGGGCCCATGGACCATCTCGCGACGGCCGCACTCGGCGCGACGCTGGTGTGCGGCGCGCTGGGCGTCGTGGGCGTGCACACCTACGTCCGCGGCAAGGAGCAGCAGCGCGCGCTGATCGACCGGCTCTCGGAGACCGGCCCGCTGCCGGGCACCGTCCGCGCGCGCCGCTTCGCCGGGGTCGACCGGCGGCTGCGCACTATGTCCCTCGGCCGGAAGCTGGAGCTGCGGCTGGCGGCGACGGGCCTGGAGATCACCCCGGGGGAGTTCTTCGTCTACACGGCGGGGGCGGCGGCCGGGCTGTGGCTGATCGCGGCGTCCTTCCTCGCCGCGTTCTTCGGCCCGATAGCGGCGGTGGTCGCCGTCTGGGGTGCCTTCGCGTTCCTCGGCTGGCAGCGGCAGAAGCGGATAGAGCGCTTCATCAACCAACTGCCGGAGCTGTCAAGGATCCTGGCCAACGCCACCCAGGCCGGGCTGGCGCTGCGCACCGCGCTCGGCATGGCGGCGGACGAGATGGAGGCGCCGGCGGGCGAGGAGCTGGCCAAGGTCGCGGCCAAGCTGGCCGTCGGCCACTCGATCGACGACGCGCTGGAGGAGCTGGCCGAGCGGCTGCCCTCCCGGGAGCTGGTGGTGCTGGTCACCACGCTGGTGCTGTCCAACCGCGCGGGCGGGACCGTGGTCAGCTCGCTGCGCAACCTCACCCAGACGCTGGAGGAGCGCAAGGAGACCCGGCGGGAGGTGCGCACCCAGCTCTCGCAGGTGACCGTCACCGCCTATGTCGTACCGCTGCTGGGGATCGGGACGCTGCTGCTGATGAACCGGATCGCGGCCGGTTCGCTGGACCGGATGACCTCGTCCTTCTGGGGGCAGGCCGCCGTGGTCGTGGCCTTCTGCTTGTACGGGATCGGCTTCTTCCTCATCCGCCGCATGTCCAAGATCGACGTCTGAGGCCGTCCGAGACCGTCCGAGACCGACGTACGAGCGAATCCAGGTAAACAGGTAAAGGGGACTCAGGGAGATGGCACTGCTGCTGGCGCTGGCGGCCGGTCTCGCGGTGGCGGGCATCGCCTACGGCATCACGCTGTACCGCAGCGAGGCCAAGCTGCCCAGCGACCTCGCGGTGGCCCTGGAGGTCGGCTCCAGCCGGACGACCGCGGTCGGCTCGGCCGTCGACCGGCTGGGCATCCGCTACGCCCCGCTGGTGCTGCGGTTGATGGGCGAGAAGCGGGTGGGCAGGGTCCGCCGCCGGATCGATCTGGCGGGCAATCCGGGCGGTCTGACGGTGGACCGCTACGCGGCCCGGCGGGCGGTCTACGGGGCGCTCGGCTTCGGCGGGGCGCTGGTGATGCTGATCAAGAGTCAAGTCCTGCTGGCGCTGATGCTGGTGGCGTTCGGGCTGTTCTGGATCGAGGTGGGCATCTGGGCGGCGGTGCGGGAGCGCAAGGACGCGATCGAGCGAACGCTGCCGGACTTTCTGGATGTTCTGGCCGTCGTGGTGAGCGCCGGATTGAGCTTCCGTCAGGCCCTGGACCGGGTCGCGGAGAAGTATGAGGGTCCCTGGGCGGATGAACTTCGCATCACACTTCGGCAAATGGACATGGGCGTCAGCCGCCGCCATGCGTTCGAGGAGCTACGTAAACGTAATGACTCGGAACAGGTCGCGCAGTTCGTCACCGCCCTCCAGCAGGGGGAGGAGCTGGGCGCTCCGATTGTCGAAACGCTGATCGCCATTGCGAACGATATGCGCCGTACGGACGCCCAGAACGCACGGCGGCGCGCGGCGCGCGCGGTGCCGAAGGCGACCATGGTCATTACGACCTTCATGGTCCCCGGAACCATGGTGCTGCTCGTCGCGGGGTTCTTCATCGGCTCCGGCACCGACTTCGGCTCGGTGACCGGGGACTGACGGTCACTTTTAGGTGAAGCTCCTTCGCGGTTGCAATTGAATGTGGGACAGTCGTCGACGGAGAACTCCTCGGTGGCGGGAGGGGGTGAGACGGATGCACGACCGGGGCCGGTCGTCACGTCCACGGTTCGAACGTGGTGAACGGGGAAGGCAATGCTTCCTGGGGCACTGTTCCGAGACGGCTGTTTCGGCGTACTTTGCTCGTGTCGCGAGCGACACAACGGGGGTTGAGTCGCCGGACCACAGAGGGACGGCAGCCCATGGAGGGGAACACAATGGGGAAGCGCGTCATGCGGAACGATCGGGGACAGACCTCGATCGAATATCTGGGCATCATCGCCGTGGTGGTGGCCATCGTGCTGGTCCTGTCGACCACGGACTTCGGCAGCATGATCGCGAACGCCATCTCCGACAAGATCTCACAGGTCGTCGGCATCTGACCGGTCCCGTGACAGCGCGCCGAGATCTCAGGAGCGACGCGGGGCAGGCATTTCCGATCTACATCACCGCGGTGGCGGGCCTGCTCTTCCTCGCGCTCGCCCTCTTCGCCGTCGGCCAGGCCGGAGCCACCCGCAACGGCGGACAGACCGCCGCCGACGCGGCGGCCCTCGCGGCCGCCCAGGACTACCGCGACCAGTTGCGCAAGGGGTTCCTGGAGGCGATCGCGGACGGCAGCGCCTGGGACGACCTGCTGAACGGACGGGGATTGGGCTCGACCAGCGCCTGTGATGAGGCGCAGTGGTTCGCCGGTCAGAACGGTGCGGACGTGACCGACTGCCACGGGCCCGAGTTCCTGCCGACGTCCTTCACCGTCACCGTCAGGACGCAGAAGCCCGTGGGCAAGACCGTCATCCCCGGCACGGAGACCAAGCACGCGAAGGCGACGGCCAAGGCGGTCGTCACCCCGCGCTGCACGGCCGAGCCGCCCGCCCCGCCGACCAAGGGGCCCGATGACGGCGACGGCGGTAAGGACGACGAGGGCGGGGACGGCGGTAAGGACGACGGGGACGGCGGTAAGGACGACGGCAAGGACGACAAGCCGCCCATCGACCTCCGCTGCGACGGACTCGACCTGACCATCGACCCGACGCGTCTCGACCTCTTCCCCGACGCCAAGGACCTGTTCTCCGTGCACCTTGCCGACTGACGGCCGACTGACGAGCGAACGAAGAGCAAAGGACAGCGAGCGATGAGCATTCGGCACACGACGAAGGCCCGGAGGGGGGCCGCCGCGACGGCGCTCGCCGCGGCCCTGGCCCTCGCCGTGGCCGGGTGCGGCAGCGGCGACGGCGACGGCGACAAGAAGCCCGGCGACGGCGCGAACCGGACGTCGACCGCGCCCAAGGACGACGGCGGGGATCAGGAGCCCGCGGCGGACTCGTCCAAGACCATCGGCGAGATGAAGGGTCCCGGCGGGATCGTCGTCACCCTGCACTCCGCGGAGCGCGACGACGGCGGGTTCGTCACCGTGAACGCCACCGTCACCAACCACGGCAGCCGGCTCTTCAACGCGATCGACTGGCGCTCGAAGGAGACCGAGGTGAAGTCCCTGTCGTCCGTCTCCGGCGCGTCCCTGGTCGACGAGAAGGGCAAGAAGCGCTATCTCGTCCTGCGGGACACCGACGGTCAGTGCCTGTGCACCACGGGGCTCTCCGGGATCAAGCCCAATGAGAGCCGGCCGCTGTTCGCACAGTTCCCGGCCCCGCCGAAGAGCGTCACCGAGGTCGACTTCCAGATCCCGACCATGCCGTCCGTCGGCATCACCCTCTCCGGATGAGCCGGGACATGACACCGCAGACGGCGGCCCGCCGCCCCGCGCGCCGCGGCCCCGTACTGGCCGCGCTGGCCTCCACCGCGCTCCTGGTCACCCTCACCGCCCCGGCGCCGCCAGCCCACGCGGACAGCGGCCCCGGCGCGCCCGCCGACACCACCCCGCCCCTGAAGATCGACGCCAAGGACTCCGATCTGAAGATGCCCGAGGGCGCCAAGCTGGCGCCCGGCCGGGTCCTGGACATCAAGTCCGTGGTCGAGACGGACGACGGCGACGAACGGCGGGAGGACACCAACGCCAAGGTGAAGTTCGCCCTCCAGGCCGAGGTGCTCTTCGGCAAGGACAGCGCCAAGCTGGGCGGCGAGGCGAAGGCCCGGATCAAGGAGATCGCCTCCGAGGCCGAGCGGCAGAACGCGAAGAGCGTCCGCGTCTTCGGCTTCACCGACGACCTGGGCTCCGCGGGCCATGGCATCGTGCTGTCGAAGCAGCGGGCCAACGCGGTGCAGCAGACGCTCGCCGAGGACCTCGACCCCTCGGTCAACTACGAGATCCGGGGCTACGGCGAGCAGTACCCGATCGCGGACAACGCGAGCGAGGAGGGCCGCAAGCGCAACCGCCGGGTGGAGGTCAGCTTCCCCAGGACCGCCTGAGCGGCCCGGTTCCCGGTTCCCCAGGACGGGCGGGCTGAGCGGTCCCGGCTTCCGGCTGCCCAGGACCGGCTGAGAGGCCCCGGCGGCGCGATGCCGCATCATGGGTGTGCCGATCACACCATCCGCCGGAGTCCGTTCTGAGTACCGCCGTCGCCGAGTCCCTTTCCGTCGTCCTGCTGCTCGGCGTACTGGCCTTCGCGGTGGTGCGCCCCCGGGGCCTGCCGGAAGCGGTCGCGGCCGTGCCCGCCGCCGGGATCGTCGTGGCCACCGGGGCGGTCTCGCCCGCCCGGGCCTGGACGGAGACCCAGGAACTGCTGCCCGTCGTGGGCTTTCTGGCCGCCGTGCTGCTGCTGGCCAGGATGTGCGCGGACGAGGGGCTCTTCGAGGCGGCGGGACAGGCCGTGGCGCGGGCCTGCGCGGGGCGTACGGACCGGCTCCTGGGCGGGGTGTTCGCCGTCGCGGCGGTCGTCACCGCCGTGCTGAGCCTGGACGCCACCGTCGTGCTGCTCACGCCCGTGGTGTTCGCCACGGCGGCCAAGCTCGGGGCGCGGTCCCGGCCGCATGTGTACGCCTGCGCCCATCTGTCGAACTCGGCGTCCCTGCTCCTTCCGGTCTCCAACCTCACCAACCTGCTCGCCTTTCAGGCCGGCGGGGTCTCCTTCACCCGTTTCGCCGTGCTGATGGGGCCCGCCTGGCTGCTGACCATCGGCATCGAGTACCTGGTCTTCCGCCGCTTCTTCGCCGCCGATCTGGCCGCCGGGACCTCCGAGCCCCCGCCCGCCGACTGGCCCCGGGTGCCGGTCTTCGCGCTGACCGTGCTGCTGCTGACCCTCGTCGGGTTCGTCGGGACCTCGCTGGCGGGCCTCGACCCCCAGTGGGCGGCCTGGGCGGGCGCCCTCGTGCTCACCGTAAGGGCGCTGCGGCGCCGCGAGACGACCGTAAGGGGGGCCATCGGCGCGGCCGGGCCGCTGTTCTGCCTGTTCGTGCTCGCGCTCGGCGTCGTGGTCCAGGCCGTGCTGGCGGGCGGTCTCCAGGACGCGCTGACCGAGGTGCTGCCCACCGGGACGAGCCTGCCCGCGCTGCTCGGGATCGCGGCCGTCGCGGCGGTGCTGGCCAACCTCATCAACAACCTGCCCGCCGTGCTGGCACTGCTGCCGATCGCCTCCGCGGGCGGCACCGGGCCCGTGCTCGCCGTGCTGATCGGCGTCAACCTGGGGCCCAACCTCACCTACGTCGGCTCCCTGGCCACCCTGCTGTGGCGGCGCATAGTGCACCACCACGAGCCGGACACCGGCTCCGACCTGGGGGTGTTCACCCGTCTGGGGCTGCTGACCGCACCGGCGACCGTGGTGGCCGCGACGGCGGCGATGTGGATGATGCTGAAGGTCACCGGAAGCTGAGAAGCGCCGGAAGCCGAGGAGCGCCGGAAGCTGAGAGGCGCTGGAACGCGAGGGTCCCTGGAACGCGAAGGGCCGCCGTCGCGACGGCTCGTCGCGGCGGCGGCCCTCAGCCCGCTGTCAGGACGCGATGCGGCCCGACGTCAGGATCCGATACCAGGATTCAGGATCCGGTATCAGGATTCGATCCAGTTGTGCGCCTGGGCGAGCTCGATGACCCGCCTGCGCACCTGCTTGATCTGGTCGGCGGTCAGGCTGCCGCCCATCTCGACCAGCGCCTCGGTGAGCTCCTGCCGGAGCTCGGCGACCGACAGCACATCGCACATGGTGTCGTCGCCGTCCGGCCCGGAGGGCCGTACGACCGGCGCGGCGGCGCGCTCGAGGACGCGGACCTCCGACGCCTTGGGCCCCTTGTCGCCGTACTCGGGAACGAACCGCACCTTGGACCCCGGCTGGAACAGGTGCTTCTCGTCCAGCAGGTCGTTGGCGTGCATGAAGACGTCCTCGCCACCGTCGTCCGGAGCGATGAAGCCGTAGCCGCGGAACTCGTCGAAACGCAGAATCTTGCCCGTGGTCGTCACCGTGCCACCCCTACCCCTACTACCTCTACCTCGATGATCCCGACCGCTACCTCGATGAATCTCGACCGCGATCGAGGGTGTCCCAACCATGACACCGAGAAGTCAGCGTACAGAAGGAGCGGGCGGCGCTGAAGGCCCGGGGGCGATCACGACGCGCACGCCCCGCCGCACGCCCCAGCGCTCCAACGCGCCCGCCTCCGCCTCCAGGACATGGCGGGCGCGCAGCCGGGGGCGCCCGAGCCGGCCGGGGCGCAGGGTGTGGACGTCCACGACGGTGAGCCGCCGGTCCAGATACGCGACGTCGATGGCGAACCGCATCCGGAAGGTGTGCACCCCGCTCGCCGGGGTGAGGAGGAGCGCGCCGGTCAGGCCGTCCCGGCCGAGCAGACCGCGGGCGCGGGCGCGATAGGAGGCGGCGATGGTGAGCGGAATGCCCGCCGCGCGCCCCGCGCTCAAGCCCGCCGCGCGCCCCGCGCTGTCCTCCGCGCCCTCCCGGTCCTCCTCTGCGCCGTCCGCTCCGTCCGCGCCGCCGACCACGTGCAGCGTCCCCGTACCGTCCCGCCAGCGGCCCACCATCCGGCCCCCCTTCGGCCCTTCCCGCGCCGTCCGCCCGTCCCGCGCAGTGTTCCACCGGCCGGGCGCTTCCGTAGGCTCGGCCCGTGCAACCGCTGCTGATCGTGCTCGCCGCCGCGTACGGCGCGGCCGCCGGGCTGCTCGTACCGCGCCCGCTCTACCGGCTGGCCGTCGATCCGGAGGAGCCCTGGCGCGGGGCCTGTCCGCGCGGGCACGCGCTCACCGGCCCGGCGCGCGGCTGGCTGGGCCCCGCCCGCTGCGCCGGCTGCCGGGGTGGCGAGCGGGACTACGGGACGGGCCCGCTGCCCGCCGCGGCGCTCACCGCGCTGGCGTGCGCGGGCCTGGCGGCGGCCGTCGGCGCCCGCCCGGAGCTGGCGGTGTGGCTGCTGCTGGTGCCGCTGGGGGTGCTGCTCACGGCCGTGGACCTGGCGGTCAACCGGCTGCCGGACGTCCTCACCCTGCCCATGGCGGGCGGGGCCGCCGCGCTGCTCGGCGCGGCGGCGCTGCTGCCGCACAGCGCCGGGTCCTGGCCGCGCGCACTGCTGGGCGGCGCGGTGCTGGGCGGGGCGTATCTGGTGCTGTTCCTGATCAGCCCGAGCGGGATGGGGTTCGGCGACGTCAAGCTGGCGCTGACGCTGGGGGTCGCCCTGGGCTGGTACGGCTGGGACGTGCTCTTTGTGGGCGCCTTCGCCGGGCTGCTGCTGGGCTCCTGCTGCGCCGCGGCCCTGGTGCTGACCCGGCGGGCCGGGCGCCGGACCGCGATGGCGTTCGGCCCTTTCATGATCCTCGGGGCGGGCGCCGGGCTGGTGCTGGGGGCGCTCGGGGCCGGATGAAACCGGCGCGCGAATTGTCGGCCCCGCCGATGCATGGACATCCCCTCACGAAGCGTTATGGTGGAAGCCCCCCCTCGGGCCGGTCCGTACTCCCCCCCACGGACCGGCCCGCTTTATTTGGGGCATCCGGGACCCCAGGGGCGGCACGTATCCCGCACGGTCGGCTACGAAGCGTGACGCAGGGCGATCGTTTGGCCGTCCCGGTTAGCCAGCCTCCCGGCCCCGCAGTAGGGTGTCGGCCTTGGGGCGGACTGCCATGGCAAGCCATGCGAGGCACTGAGGGGCTGGAAGACGTGAAGTTGCGCGACCTGGTGTACGGGCTCTACGCACGCCGGGTGGAAGGCCGCCTCGATCACGCCCAGGTGCCCAAGCACATCGGCGTCATCCTCGACGGCAACCGTCGCTGGGCCCGCGCGGCCGGCGGCACCGCCGAGCAGGGGCACAAGGCGGGCGCCAGCAAGATCCAGGAGCTGCTCGGCTGGTGCAGTGAGACGGACGTCGAGGTCGTCACCCTCTGGCTGCTCTCCACGGACAACCTGGACCGCCCCGAGGACGAGCTGGGACCGCTTCTGAGCATCATCGAGGGCGCGGTGCGCGATCTGGCCGCCGACGGCCGCTGGCGGGTGCACCACGTCGGCAACCGCGATCTGCTGCCCTCCCGGACCCAGACGGTCCTCAAGGAGGCCGAGCGGGACACCGAGCACATCGACGGAATACTGGTCAATGTGGCCGTCGGCTACGGCGGACGGCAGGAGATCGCCGACGCGGTGCGGTCGCTGCTGCTGGACCACGCCACCAAGGGCACCTCTTTCGAGGAGCTCGCCGAGGTCGTCGACATCGACCTCATCTCCGAACACCTGTACACCCGTGGGCAGCCGGATCCCGACCTGGTGATCCGCACCAGCGGTGAGCAGCGGCTCTCCGGCTTCATGCTGTGGCAGAGCGCCCATTCGGAGTACTACTTCTGTGAAGTTTTCTGGCCCGCTTTCCGCAAGGTCGACTTCCTCCGCGCACTGCGCGACTACGCCGCCCGTCACCGCAGGTACGGCAACTAGTTCCGGTCTGTAGCACCGCAGTTCACCGGCCCGGGGCCGGACGCCGCCCGGCGTCCGGCCCCGGGCCGTGTAGCACGCTGGTTTCACAACGTTCATATCCGCGCCGTCATATGCCGTTGCATGCCCCCGCACGTTCGAGGGAATATCCCTTCCAGGTCGACGCCCTGTCCCACCTGTCCAGTTGGGTGTCGAACTGCCAGCGGACGGCATTGGGCCGTCCGTCCGGGAGGCCCTTTGCACACGGACGACTGTGCGGATCGTGCGTATGACGCGGAGGGCCGGCGCTCGGCCCTCCCAGTAGGGCCTGAGCCCGGTCCGTTCCCCGTCTACGGCGGGGATACCTCACTCCCGCGACGCCGTCGCACCCCAACCTCTCCCGAGGGGGTACGTCCACCCGTGGTGACCAGCAAGAAACGCCGCGAGCAAGACCGGCGCACCTATGTCCTCGACACCAGCGTCCTGCTGGCCGACCCCAATGCCATGGCCCGCTTCGACGAGCACGAAGTCGTGCTGCCGGTCGTGGTGGTCACGGAACTGGAGGCCAAGCGGCACCACCCGGAGCTCGGGTACTTCGCGCGGCAGGCGCTTCGCCTGCTGGACGAGTACCGCGTCCGGTTCGGCCGCCTTGACGCCCCGATCCCGATCGGCGATCTGGGCGGGACTCTGCGTGTCGAGCTCAACCACTCCGACCCGGGTGTTCTGCCCGCGGCCTTCCTGAATCACGGCCGCATCCCGGACAACGACGCGCGGATCCTCGCGGTCGCCAGAAACCTGCAGGCCGAGGGGTATGACGTCACCGTCGTATCGAAGGATCTGCCACTGCGCATCAAGGCGTCCTCGGTGGGGCTGCTCGCCGAGGAGTACCGCGCGGAGCTGGCGATAACCGACTCGGGCTGGACCGGGATGGCGGAGCTCGCCGTCTCGGCCGAGCAGGTGGACGACCTCTTCGCCGCCGAGACCGCGCATGTCCCCGAGGCGGCCGGACTGCCCGTGCACACCGGTCTGGTGCTGCAGTCCGAGCGTGGCAACGCGCTCGGCCGGGTCACCCCGGACGGGCAGGTGCGACTGGTGCGCGGCGACCGGGAGGCGTTCGGGATCCACGGGCGCAGCGCGGAGCAGCGCATCGCGCTGGACCTGCTGCTCGACCCGGACGTCGGCATCATCTCGATGGGCGGCCGGGCCGGTACGGGCAAGTCGGCGCTGGCGCTGTGCGCCGGTCTCGAGGCCGTGCTGGAGCGGCGTCAGCACCGCAAAGTGATGATCTTCCGCCCGCTGTACGCGGTGGGTGGCCAGGAGCTGGGCTATCTGCCCGGCTCCGAGGCCGAGAAGATGAGCCCCTGGGCTCAGGCGGTCTTCGACACGCTGTCCGCGGTGACCAGCGCCGAGGTGATCGAGGAGGTCGTGGGGCGCGGGATGCTGGAGGTGATGCCGCTGACCCATATCCGCGGCCGCTCGCTCCATGACGCCTTCGTCATCGTCGACGAGGCCCAGTCGCTCGAGCGGAATGTGCTGCTCACCGTGCTGTCCCGGATCGGCGCCAACTCCCGGGTGGTGCTGACCCACGACGTGGCCCAGCGGGACAACCTCCGCGTCGGTCGGTACGACGGTGTGGTGGCGGTCGTCGAGAAACTGAAGGGGCATCCGCTGTTCGCGCATGTCACCCTGACCCGCTCCGAGCGTTCGCCGATCGCGGCGCTGGTGACCGAAATGCTGGAGGACGGCCACATCTGAGCTGGTTGAGTCGTTTGCGACCACAGGGCGCCGCGCGGAAAGGCCAATGAGCTTAGCCGCGCGGCGTCTTGGCGCGCGGGGATTTCCAGAAACCCTAGGGCGTAAACGGGATGTGAGCTTTCACACCTGGCGGGGAATTGCCTCGGGGGCTCCGCGTCCGGCAGTGTGTGGGTTCTGTCAGGCCCCGCATACGGCACACAGGTACCCCCAGCGGTACAGAACCACAGCAACACCAGAATTGAAGAGAGTTCGCCGTATGCCGCCCGAGCACCTCGAGGATCTCCCGCGGGGGATCCCCACCGGGCCCGTGCCTCCCGTGACCAGCCGACCCCATCGTGTACCACCGGGGACGGAACAAGGGGAGGCCAGCGTCAGGGGCACGATTGCGCCCGCGAGGTCACCTAAGCGGGCGAGCTGGAAGGAAACCGAGTGAGCCGGATTTCGGTCCGGGGATTCGCAGTGGCCTCGGCCACCGCGGTCACCACTGTGGGCGCCGTTGTCGGCGTCGCCGCGGGCGGACAGCAGCAGGGCTCGTCCGACCCGATCGAGGCGACAGCCGCCGACTCGACGCTCCTTGCGGACATACCCGCCGGGCAGCAGGCCGTTGCCCAGACCGCATCCCTGACGCAGCAGGCGGACGTTCAGTCCACCGCGGCCGACGCGGAGGCGCGCAAGTCCGCCGAGGAGGCAGCCCGCAAGCAGGCGGCCAAGGACGCGAAGGCCAAGAAGGCCGCCGCGGACAAGGCAGCCGCCGAGAAGCTGGCCAAGGAGCGGGAGGCGAAGGAGAAGAAGGACGACGTCGCGAGCCGTTCGGCCACGCGTGACGCCGGCGACTTCCCCCAGCAGGCCTCCTACACGATCTCCGAAGTCCAGTCGATGGCGCGGCAGATCGTTCCGAGTGGCCAGTTCCAGTGCTTCAGCAACATCGTGGACCACGAGTCCACCTGGAACTACCAGGCCAGCAACCCCTCGTCTGGTGCCTACGGTCTGGTACAGGCGCTGCCCGCCTCCAAGATGTCCTCGGCGGGCTCCGACTGGCAGACCAACCCGGCCACCCAGATCAAGTGGGGCGTGAACTACATGAACGAGCGCTACGGCAGTCCGTGTGACGCCTGGGCGTTCTGGCAGGCCAACGGCCACTACTGAGCCGATCGGGCCGGGCCATCCCGGCAGCGGCGCACGCTCGCATACTTCACGAAACCCCCGGCCCATGGGTCGGGGGTTTCGTGCATCCCCAGCAGGTAACGTCTCCTTGACGGCCGAGGGGGAACCTGGGGGTAGGAAACGAGAAATGTCCAAATTGCCGCAGTGGGTCGGCAGGCTGGGAACCGGACTTACCCGGCTCGCCCACCGGCTGGAATCCCAACAGGCCGAGATGCGGGGGCGCGAGGGCGACGGCGACGCCGGCCCGAGGCCCCCATCGGGGCCCGAACCATCCGAGGAACGGCCACGGGGGGCACGGCCGTCCGGCGGCGCGCCCGGCACCGGAGCGGGCCAGGACCAGGGCGCCGGAGCCGCACGGGGCGGCGCCGAGAGCGCCAGGGGGGCTGAGGGCCGGGAGAGTTCCGCGAGCCCGGCGGGCCCCGAGGGTCCCCGGAGTTCCGCGGGCGCCGCGGGGAAGGGCGCGGAGGGCGAGGCCCCCCGGCCGGAGCCGTCCAGCGTGCCCGCCCCGCCCGCCTACGCCCCCGCCGTCTCCGCCAAACCCGATCCGGTGGACGCCGTCCCCTGGGGCGTCCGCGTCGCCGCCGAGGCCGCCTGGCGGCTGCTGGTGCTCGGCGGCACGGTATGGGTGCTCATGAGGGTCATCAGCTCCGTCCAGCTGGTGGTGCTCTCCTTCACCGTCGCGCTCCTCATCACCGCACTGCTGGAACCCACCGTGACCCGGCTGCGCCGGCGCGGTGTGCCGCGCGGGCTGGCCACCGCGCTCACCTTCATCGCCGGCTTCGTCGTCATGGGCCTGGTCGTATGGTTCGTGGTCTGGCAGGTCATGGAGAACATCGACGAGGTCTCGGGCGAGGTCCAGGCCGGTATCGACGATCTGCGGCGCTGGCTGCTGCACAGCCCGTTCCATGTGACCGAGAAGCAGATCAACCACATCGCCAAGAGTCTGCGCGAGGCGGTCGGCGCCAACACCGAGCAGATCACCTCGGCGGGGCTCGAGGGCGTTACGGTCGTCGTGGAGGTGCTGACCGGCCTTCTGCTGACGATGTTCTCCACGCTCTTCCTGCTGTACGACGGCCCGAAGATCTGGAACTGGACCCTCAAGCTGGTCCCCGCCCCGGCCCGCGAGGGCGTGGCGGGCGCGGGTCCGCGGGCGTGGGCGACGCTGACCGCCTATGTGCGCGGCACGGTGATCGTGGCGCTGATCGACGCGATCTTCATCGGCGTGGGTCTGTTCTTCCTCGATGTGCCGATGGCCGTGCCACTGGCCGTGTTCATCTTCCTCTTCGCCTTCATCCCGCTGGTGGGTGCGGTGGTCTCCGGAGCGCTCGCGGTGGTCGTGGCGCTGGTCACTCAGGGCGTGTTCACGGGCGCGATGGTGCTGATCGTGGTGCTGGCCGTACAGCAGCTCGAGGGCCATGTGCTCCAGCCGTTCATCCTCGGCCGGGCGGTGCGGGTCCATCCGCTGGCCGTGGTGCTCTCGGTCGCGGCCGGTTCGCTGATCGGCGGCATCGGCGGCGCGGTGGTGGCCGTCCCCCTGGTGGCGGTCGCCAACGCGGTCGTCGTCTATCTGCGCAGCTACAGCCAGGAGAACGCGCTGCGCGCCGTCCCGGGCCCGCACGGCGCCACCGCCTCCGGCACGGCGCCCACCGACCCGCCGGACGCGCCGCCGGGGAAGGACGCCGAGCCCCGGTGAACCCGGGACCGGCCCGTGACCGTTGAACGCCGAAGGGCGCCCCACCGATCGGTGGGGCGCCCTTCCGGTCTCCGCGACCGTTCTGGTCTCCGCGACCGAGCGGTCTTGTGACCGAGCGGGTCAGCCGTTCGCGGCCAGGACGCCCTCGGCGTCCAGGGTGGCGCCGACCGCCTGCAGCACAGAGGCGATCTTGAAAGCTTCCTGGATCGTCTCGCGGTCCACGCCCGCCTTGCGGAGCACCTGCTCATGCGAGTCGAGGCACATTCCGCAGCCGTTGATCGCGGACACGGCCAGCGACCACAGCTCGAAGTCGACCTTCTCGACACCCGGGTTGCCGATGACGTTCATCCGCAGTCCGGCGCGCAGGTTGTTGTACTCCGGGTCGGACAGCAGGTGCCGGGTCCGGTAGTAGACGTTGTTCATCGCCATGATGGCGGCCGCCGACTTGGCGGCGGTGTACGCCTCCGGCGAGAGGTTGGCCTTGGCCTCCGGCTCCAGCTCGGTCAGCACCCGCGCCGAGCGCGAGGCGATCGCGCAGGCCAGCACGGTGCCCCACAGCTGCTGCTGCGGAAGCTCGGAGTTGCCGATCACCGAACCGAGGTTCAGCTTGAGGTCCTTGGCGTAGTCCGGAAGCGCGGACTTCAGTTCATCGAGTGCCATGGGGAATCAGCTCACTCACCGGAGAGGAGGGCCACCGGGTCCAGGGTGTCCTCGCCCTTGCTCCAGTTGCAGGGGCACAGCTCGTCGGTCTGCAGGGCGTCCAGCACCCGCAGGACCTCCTTGGGGTTACGGCCCACGGAACCGGCCGTCACCATGGTGAACTGGATCTCGTTGTTCTGGTCCACGATGAACACGGCGCGCTGTGCGAAGCCGTCCTCGCCCTCGATGCCCAGGTCGCGCATCAGCTCGTGCTTGGAGTCGGCCAGCATCGGGAACGGCAGGTCGCGCAGGTCCGGGTGGTCCTTGCGCCAGGCGTGGTGGACGAACTCGGAGTCGCCGGAGAAGCCCAGGATCTGGGCGTCACGGTCGGCGAACTCCTCGTTCAGCTTGCCGAAGGCGGCGATCTCCGTCGGGCATACGAAGGTGAAGTCCTTCGGCCACGCGAAGACGATCTTCCACTTGCCCTCGTAGGTCTTGTGGTTGATCTGCTCGAACTCCTTGCCGCTCTCCAGCGACACGCAGGCGGTCAGGTCGTACTCGGGGAACTTGTCACCGACGGTGAGCACGCACACTCCTTGCAGGTTTTGCGTAGGAAAGACCCGGTCATCCGGGTTTCCCTGGGGTTGGACGGTCCTACCTTGGCACAGCGTGCATTGATCAGTGAAATAGCTACACTCGGTGGGGTTGATTGGAGGTGGCTATCAGTGGCCGCATCAGCCACACCGGCGGGCAAACCACGGCAGCCCAGCATTTCCCAGCTCAGGGCCTTTGTCGCGGTCGCGGAGCAGCTGCACTTCCGCGATGCTGCGGCCGCCATCGGGATGAGCCAGCCCGCGCTCTCGGGCGCCGTCGCGGCCCTCGAGGAGACACTCGGTGTCCAGCTCCTCGAGCGTACGACGCGCAAGGTGCTGCTCAGCCCGGCGGGGGAGCGGCTGGCGGCCCGGGCACGCACCGTGTTGGAGGCGGTCGGGGAGCTGCTGGAGGAGGCCGAGGCGGCGCGGGCGCCCTTCACCGGCGTGCTGCGGCTCGGGGTGATCCCGACCGTGGCGCCGTATCTGCTGCCGACCGTGCTGCGGCTGGTGCATGAGCGCTATCCCCGGCTCGATCTCCAGGTGTACGAGGAGCAGACCGCCTCGCTGCTGGACGGGCTGGCCCACGGCCGCCTCGATCTGCTGCTGCTCGCGGTGCCGCTCGGCGCCCCCGGGGTGGTCGAATTGCCGCTGTTCGACGAGGACTTCGTCCTGGTCACGCCGCGGGACCACTGGCTGGGCGGACGCGATGACATCCCCCGCGAGGCGCTCAAGGAGCTGGATCTGCTGCTGCTCGACGAGGGCCACTGCCTGCGCGACCAGGCCCTGGACATCTGTCGTGAGGCGGGCCGCACCGAGGGCACCCCGGTGACCACCAGCGCCGCCGGGCTCTCCACCCTGGTGCAGCTGGTCGCGGGCGGTCTCGGGGTGACGCTGCTGCCGCGCACCGCGCTGCGGGTGGAGACCGCGCGCAACGACCATCTGGCCACCGGTGACTTCGCCGATCCGGCGCCCGCCCGCCGGATTGCCCTGGCCATGCGGGCGGGCGCGGCGCGCACGGAGGAGTTCGAGGCGTTCGCGGAGGCGCTGCGGGAGGCGCTGCGGCCACTGCCGGTGCGGGTCGCCGGCCGGTCCGCCTGAACACGCCGCCCGGGGCCGGTCCGCCGGAACACGCAGCCAGGGCCGGTCCGCCTGAACACGCCACCGGGGGCCGTTCCCATGGTGAGGAACGGCCCCCGGTGAGGTGGGGCGGTAGAGGTGCCTACTCCGTCCGCAGACCCTCCGGCCGCATCATCCGCCACAGCGGCGGCAGGCTGACCAGGGTCACCAGCAGGATCACGCCGCCGCCGATGCCGGTCATGGTGCCGAGCCCGGCCCAGTCCACGGCCAGCGGCTGGCCGACCATCTTCAGCAGCAGCACGCCCAGCGCCAGCCCGCCCGCGATCGACAGCGCCAGGCCCAGCACTACCGGGACCGCGGTCTGCCACAGCACCGACCAGCTCAGCGTGGTGCGCCGGGTGCCGAAGGCGACGAGGACGGACAGCAGCCGCTTGCGCTCGCGTAGCTGCTCCAGGGTGGTCACGATCATGCTGGCCCCGATGAGCAGCAGGGTCGCGGTGGCGCCGATGAACAGGGCCTTGCGGATGACCGTGAACTCATCCGACTGCGAGGTGCTGCTGAGCCGCATGACATCGATCGTCGGGGAGAACACCGCGCTGGTGTTGCGCACGTACTCGGTGGCGTCCGGCACCTTCGGATCCATCCGCATCATGGCCACCGCGTTTGGTTTCGCCAGCTTGGCGACGTCGAAGGCGCCGGGGGTGGCGAAGATACCGGTGCGCTCACTGCCGATCGGGTCATGCCGGGACTTCACCACCTTGGCCGAGTGGGGAATCGTCCACAGCTTCTTGTGGCGCAGGTCCGGCATGCTCTCGTCGTCGAAGGCGAGATTGACCTGGGCGCCCGGCTTGGCAAACTTGTCCCCGGCCTCGTAGTAGTCGGGCGGCGCGTCGACGAGGAAGACATCGCCGTTCTTGCAGCTGGTGATGCGGGCCACCTCGCGCAGCGAGGGGCAGTCGGCGACGGTGAGGGCCTCTTCCGGGGCCGTCGACGGGTCGTCCTTGCTGTGGCGCAGAGCGGAGACGTAGCCCTCGGTGACACCGAGCATGTCGCGTACGCCCTTGGTCGCGCGGTACCGCTCGAAGGCGTCGCGGGCCTCGGAACCGGTGGACACCGGGACGGTCGCCATCAGCTGGGCGCGGGTCGGGTCCTGACCGGTCGACTGGCTGTCCTGAGCCTCCACGCTGGCGAAGAGCATCTGGAGCGCGAGGGCCCCGGCGACGGCGACCGTGATGCCGCTGACCGCGCGCGAAGCGGTGCCGCTGCTGAGCTGGAGCCGGCGGGTGGCGAGTTGCCAGGGCACCGAGCCCTTGCCGCCGAACCGCTCCACCACGGCCTCGACGATCCAGGGCAGCAGCGCGGTGACGCCGACGAGCAGTAGCACGGCGCCGGCCGCGGCCTGGTACGCCTTGGTGTCACCGCCCCCGCTGCCCGCCTGGAAACCACCGGCGAGCGGCAGCAGCAGGGCCATGCCCAGGAGCGGCAGCAGCAGCCGCCACCACAGACGGCGGCGCTTGGGCCTGGCGTTCCGTACGACGCCCAGCGGCTCGATGGCGATACCGCGCAGGGCGAGCAGCGTGACCATGACGGCCGAGGCGGGCACGGCCACCGCGATCGTCAGGGCGAGCGGGGCGGACGGCACGATGTCGGAGGCGAAGAAGCTGATGTCCCAGACCACGATCCCCTCGATGAACACGCGCACCAGCAGGAACAGTCCGGTGCCCACGGCCAGCCCGAGGAGGGAGCCGAAGAGCGACTCACCCGCGGCGATCCGCCGGGTCATATGGATGTCCGCGCCGACCAGCCGCAGCGCGGCCAGCCTCCGGTCGCGCCGCTCACCGCCGAAGCGGGCGGCGGTGGCGATGAAGATGAGCACCGGCAGCAGCAGCACCACACAGCCCACGATGATCAGCAGCAGCAGCGCGGGGTTGAGGGGCTGGGGCTTGCCGACGTTCTTGGTGCCCCAACGGTCGATGCGGTAGTCGCCGCCCGCCTGGTCGAACGCTTTGTGGGTGATCCCCGCGTAGTAGCGCAGGTCGTTCGGGCCGGAGAGGCCGTCGTGGGAGATGGTGCCGATGGTGCGGTAGGGGAAGCGGTCGCGCAGCAGCTTGCCCTCGTCGGAGTCGAGCAGCTTCTTCAGCGCGGGCGAGATCCACATCTGGCCGGGGTCCGGGAGATGGCTGATGCCCGGGGGCTTGGGCGGGCTGTCGCCGTCGGGCGCCATCACCAGGCCCTCGATGTCCTGGTCGCGGTAGGTGGTGTTCGCCTGGCCGAGGCGGATGGTGTCGGGGCCGGGCTTGGGGTCCACCTCGAAGCCGAGCGCGGCACGCCTGTCGGACCGCTCACCGCGCAGGTCGTACGCGGTGGGGGCGGAGGAGGCCACCAGCAGCAGCACCACTCCCAGGCCGACGCCCACCGCCGTCATGATCGTCCTGGCCCAGCTCTCCCGGCCGCCGGTGACCGCGAACCGGGCGCCCATGGCCAAGTCGGCGGCCCAGCGGGCGACGGAGATGCGGGCGCGGGGCTCCTGCGCCGGGGCGTCCTGGCCGCTCATCGGACCCCTGCCATGTCCCGGGCCTTGCCGTCGCGGACCACGACCTCGCGGTCGGAGTAGGCGGCGACCCGGGCCTCGTGGGTGACCAGCACCACGGCGGTACGGGACTCGCGGGCGGCCTCGGTCAGCAGCTCCATGACCCGCTCGCCGTTGAGCGAGTCCAGCGCGCCGGTCGGCTCGTCGGCGAACAGCACCCGCGGCGCGGTGACCAGCGACCGGGCGACGGCGACCCGCTGCCCCTGGCCGCCGGAGACCTCGCCGGGCCGCTTGGCCGCCACGGCGTCGACCTCCAGCCGCTCCATCCAGGACTCGGCGCGGGCCTCGGCCTCCTTGCGCTTGGTGCCGTTGAGCCGCAGCGGCAGGGCGACGTTCTCCACACAGGTCAGCTCGGGGACGAGCTGGCCGAATTGGAAGACGAAGCCGAACTCGCCGCGGCGCAGGCTGCTGCGCTCGGTGTCGGACATGGCGGTCAGCTCGCGCCCGCCGTAGTGGACGGTGCCGGAGTCCGGCCGGACGATCCCGGCCAGGCAGTGGAGCAGGGTCGACTTGCCGGAGCCGGAGGGGCCCATGACGGCGACGACCTCGCCGGGGTGGATGGAGAAGTCCGCACCGTCCAGGGCGGGGGTGTGACCGTACGTCTTGTTCAGGGACGTGGCGATCAGCAAGGAGCCTGCCGGGGTCATGAACGCACCGCCTTGGCGAGTTGGCCGAGGCGGGCGGCGGTGAGTTCCAGCCAGCGCAGATCGGCCTCGAGATGGAAGAGGGCGTGGTCGCAGATGAGTTGGTCGCTGAGGTC
>NZ_JAGFNO010000020.1:0-202737 GCF_017592595.1 Streptomyces sp. NEAU-YJ-81
CGCCAACGACCTCCTGGCGCTCGGAGTGCTGCAGGCCCTTTTCGCGGCCGGGGTGTCGGTGCCGGGGGAGGTGGCGCTGGTGGGGTACGACGACATCGAGTTCGCGGCGGCGGCCGCGGTGCCGCTGACGTCGGTGCGCCAGCCGGCGTTCCGGATGGGGCGTACGGCGGCCGAGCTGCTCATCGAGGAGACCGGTGAGGAGGCGGAGGACCATCAGCACCGGCGGATCGTCCTGCAGCCCGAACTGGTGGTCAGGGACTCGACGTTCGCGGCGAGGCCGGGGGCGTGACCTCGAGTGCGCTGACTTCGTGGCGTGGGGAAAGGCCGGAGCAGGGCCAGGCCGTCGGCCTGGCCCTGCTCCGGGGGAATCCGGGATGGCCGCTTCAGGGAGCTGCGGCTGCCGGGCTCAGGTTCAGGGTCGCGCGACAGTGGCGGCCGTCGTCGGGGCGCCGGTCTCCGGCTGAACGGGGGGAGACGCGGGTGCCGGTGAGCCCTGAAGCACGGTTTCGATCTCTTCGAGCCGCTTGCCACGGGTTTCGGGCATGCGCCGGGCGAGGAAGACGAAACCGAGGGCTCCGAGGACGGCGTAGCTGAAGAACAGGCCGCTCGGGGTGATGGCGTTGATCGTGGTGAGAACGGTGACCGAGATCAGCAGGTTGAGGATCCAGTGCGTGGCCAGTCCGAAGGAGCCGGCCTTGCCGCGCACCGCGGTGGGGAAGACCTCGCTGTTGACCAGCCACATGGCGATTCCCAGACTGGCGGAGAACGCGGCTTCGTAAGCCATCAGGGCGGCGACGAGCAGGACCCGGCTGATTCCCGTGAGGTCGGTCGCCGCGTACAGGGTGCCGATGAGGACCAGGGCGGCGACGGTGATGCCCGTGCCGGTCAGCAGCAGCGGGCGCCGCCCGACCCGGTCGACGAGGAGGTAGCCGAGGAAGGTGAAGGTGACGTTGGCGACGCCGATGCCGACGGAGGAGAGGATGGCGGCGGAGCCGCCGAATCCGGCGCGGGTGAGCAGGGTGGGCGTGTAGTACGTGACGGCGTTGACGCCGACGAGCTGGTTGATGGCCGCCACGCCGATACCGAGGACGATTCCGGGGCGGAAGCGCTGCCCCAGCAGGTCGCGGTAGGAGAATTTCCGTTCCGCGGCCATGGAACTGACGATGGCGTTGACTTCTTTGTCGACGTCGGCCGGGCTGTGGTTCTTCGCCAGGGTCCGGCGGGCCTCGTCGATGCGTCCCCGGGTGAGCAGCCAGCGCGGGCTCTCTCCGAGCCAGGCCAGACCCACGAGCATGCCGACGGCGGGAACGGCGGCGATGGCGAGCATCCAGCGCCAGGCGCCGGAGTCGGAGAGCAGATAGCCGACGAGGTAGGAGCTGAGGATGCCGGAGCTGATCATCAGCTGGTTGACGGAGACCAGGCGACCGCGCAGATGGGCGGGGGCGATCTCGGCGATGTAGGCGGGTACGGCGACCGAGGAACAGCCGATGGCCACGCCGAGCGCGACGCGGGCCACGAGCAACTCGGCCAGGGAGGTGGAGACGGCCGAGACGGCGGCGCCGATGGTGAAGACCACGGCGGTGGTGGCGAGCGTGCGTTTGCGGCCGATGCGGTCCATGAGGCCGCCGCCGGTGGCGACACCGATGATCGCGCCGACGAGCAGGGAGGCGACGACGATCTGCTGGGCCTGGTCCCCGAGCTGGAACTGTGGGCCGATGTAAAGCAGAGCGGCAGAGATGATACCGGTGTCGTAGCCGAAGAGCAGGCCGCCGAGAGCGGCGATAAAGGTGGCACCGACCCCTGCCGTGCGTGTGGGTTTCCCGGAGGTCGGCTGAGAGTATGTCTTGGTTGCCATGTGATTCTCCGATCCGGCACGCCATCAAAGCGCCGCAAAATGGGCGCAATTTGACATCGACTCTGGGCGTGCGCTGTGATGGATCTCCTGGTGTGCCGCCGTTGAAGTCGGCACCTGGGTCACCCGATGACAGTGGGCTCGCATACAAACCGACCTATTCCATGGAGTCTTGTATGCGAGTCGATCGGGCTGCTGGTTTCCCGGTGCGGGCTCTGGCCGGAGCCCGCACCGGGGAACCTCTCTGGTGGCTTCCGGCTCAGTGCGTTCCGGTTGCCGTGGGCGGTGTCGCTGCTTCGCCCGTACTCACTCGCCGACGACCGAGCGCCACGGGACGGCACGGCCGTCGATGGCGGCGATGCACTCGTCCAGACGGCGGCGGCCGGTCTCGGCGAGGAATGTCTGGCGTTCGGCGGGGTCCATGCCGACGGCCTCGCGCCAGATGGCACGTCCGCCGATGAATCCGCTCGCGCCGCCTTCGTCGCAGGCGATCTTCAGCACCTCCTGGAACTGTTCGAACGGCACACCCGCGGAGAGGACGGCCCACGGGACGCTGACGGCGTCGGCGATACGGCGGGTGTCCTCGGGGGTCCCGGGATACTCCAACTTGAGCAGGTCCGGCTGGAGTTCGTTCAACAGCCGCGCGGCTTCCACCACGGCGTCGGCCTTGGCCTGTGCGGACAGCTCTTCCGCACCGGGAATCGGATAGATCAGGTTCTCGATGATGGAAGGGATCCCGGCGGCACGGCAGTCGGCGATGACCTCGCGGACGACATCGAGAGCCTCGGCGATCAGATCCGGCTCGCCCGTCGCGCGGGGGCGGTCCGGGCGCATCTGGACGAAGAACTTCACCGCGTGGCCGCCCATGCCTGTGACCCAGGCGGCGTTGAGCTGCGGATCGCGCCCCGGACGCGGCTCGCCGTTCCACTTCTGACGCTCGGCCGGTTCGCAGGCGACCAGGATGCCGCAGCTCTCGGCGGCGGCACCGTCCGCGACGGCGGCCGGTACGCCGAAGTCGGGGTCCAGCAGGAAGCCGCTGGCCGAGGGGGAGAGGGAGGCGACGACATCGTGCTTGAAGGCGCGCAGGTCGGCGGCGGCACCGTCCTGGCCGATGGCGGTGAACATCCGGCGCAGCGTGTTGCGCTGGTCCAAGGCGACGATGGCGAAGGTGCCCTCGGGCCCGGCCAGGACATCCAGGTCCTTGGCACGGGTAGTGGGGGTCTGAAGTGCACTCATGCGGAGATTTCCTGTTCCTGTATCTGTGGTGATGTGCGTGGGGGGTTCGTGGGGTGGGCGAACTCGGTCGCGAGTTCGCCGAGATCGCCGGCGCGGCCGCGGGCGGCCCATTCGGCGATCACCGCGGCGCCGAAGGCGCTGGGCTGGTCGACGTCGGCGAACCTGACCTTCGGCAGCGATGCGGTCTTGGCATGGCGGAAACTGGACATCCGGGTCCAGCCGCCCGCCGCGGTGATGCACGTCGCGGCGGGGACCTCCCGCTCCATCGTGGAGATCACCGCCTCGGCTTCGGACATGGCGTGGCGTAGTGCCGCGTCCCACACATCCGCCGGGCCGATCTCGTCGCTGGCGAGTTCCAGGACCACGTCCGTGGCGGTGGCGTGGGCGCCCCGCACCCGAAGTGGCGGGCGCGTCCGGTCGGCGTCGGCGAGGGCGGCGTCGAGGCGGTCACGGCCTTCGGCGTGGTCCAGGCCGAGCATGCGCAGGGTCCTGCCGAGCAGCAGCCCGCCGCGGGTGCCGCCGAGGAGGATCCAGCGCCGCGGGAGAATGTGCATGCCCTGGGCCAGGCCCGCTTCGGTCAGACGTCGGCGCTGGTCGTCGGCCAGCGGTTCGGAGATCACACGCATCATCGCTTCGGACGTCCCGCAGGAGTCGAAGAGATGGCCGGCATCGGCGGCGTGCGCACCGACGGAGGCGACGGGATGGTCGTGGCCCGCGACCGTGATCACCGCACCGAGTAGCGCGTCGGGCGCCCGGTCGGCGCGCACGGTGCCCAGGGGGGTGCCGGCGTCAGCGGTCTCGGGGAGCAGGTCGGCGGGCGCACCCAGCGCCCCCAGCAGCTGGGTCCACGCCATGCCGGTGGCCTGGTCGAGCAGTCCGGTGCGCGACAGCAGCGACGGCTCTCCCGCCGGTGGGGCACCGAGGACGTGCGCCAGATACTCCGGGACGCTCAGCCAGCACGACCCGGCGGCCAGGTCGTACCCCTGCCCGGCGAGCCAGCCGATCTTGGCGGCCGAGCACAGCGGGCTCAGCGGCAGCCCGGTGCGCCCGCTGAACTCGGCCGCCAACTCCACCGGCAGAGCAGTCAGTTCAGCACGGCCACGCGGGTCGAACCAGGCGATCACCGGAGCCGTCGGGCGGCCGTCGCGGCCCAGGAGCACACCTGATTCGGCCATCCCGGTGAAGGCGATTCCCCGCACCGTGACCGCACCGACGGCGGCTTCCACCTGTCGTAGGGCGCTTGCCACGGCGGCCAGCACCGAGTCGACGAGGACGTCGGCCGTGATGTCGGCACGGCCGTCGCGGTCGCGCCGCCACGGAGTGCGGCGCCGGTCGAGCGCCAAACGACGCCCGGCCTGGTCGAGGATCAGAGCTTTGGTCTCGGTGCTGCCGATGTCCACGCCCATGACCACGGAGGTACTCATGCGCTGCGCTCCCCTCGCCCCGGACATGCTCCGGACGCGCCTCGGGCCCCGGCACCGCGGCTGCCACCGACCACGCCACGCCCCGAGGCGTTCGGGGGCAGCTCACCCGAACCGCGGGGGATCAGCTCGGCGGGAATAACCGTCCGACACACCGGCAGGTCCGGGACGTCCATGCGCTCCAGCAGCCGTCGCGCGGCCACTTGCCCGATCCGCTCCGGGTCCTGCTCGAGCACGGTGATGCCGGGCACCAGCGTGCTGGCCATCGGAAAGTCGCCGAAGCTGACCACAGCGACATCCGTACGGCGGCGCGCGTGCAGGGCCGGCACCAGGCCGATCGAGCAGCGGGCATTGGAGGAGAAGACCGCGGTCGGCGGCTCCCGCAGCTCCAGCAACCGGGCCGTCATCCCCGCTGCCTCGTGTTCGGTCGGGCAGCCGTCGGCCACCAGGTCGGGCACCACAGCCAGACCGGCTTCCTCCATGGCGGAGCGGTATCCGGCGAGCCGCTCGCGGGTCGTCGACACATCCGGCGAGTCCCCGAGGAAGGCGATCCGCCGGTGGCCCCGGTCGATCAGGTGCCGGGTTCCGGCCGCCGCGGCCTCGAAGTTGTCGGTCACCACTGTGTCGGTGTCCACGCCGGAGGGGCCGCGGTCGACGAAGACCATCGGAAGGTCCGCCAGGTGAGGACCGAGGTAGGACTGGTCCCCGCCAACGGCGACGGCTAGCAGACCGGAGATCTGCCGACGCATCAATCCCTCGATCACCTGGCGCTCACGCTCCGCGTTCCGGCCGATGCTGGAGACCAGTACGGCGAGGCCCCGCTCCAGAGCGGTGCGCTCCACCGCTTCGGTCATGGCGGCGAAGAAGGGGTCGGCGACGCTCTCGACCGCCATGGCGATGACGTGGTCGCCACCGACGCGGAGGGAGCGCGCCGCGCGGTTGAGCCGGTAGCCGAGGGAGGCGAAGGCGTCCAGGACCACCTGTCGGGTCTCCTCGGTGACCTGCGGGTCGTTGTTGTACACCCGCGAAACGGTCTTCGCGCTCACCCCGGCCCGCTCGGCGACGTCCTTCATGGTGGGCCTGCCCTGCTTCCGGGGCGGGCCACCGCTACCTGAACTTGCTGGTGTGCTGTGGGTCACGAGCCCATTGGAAACGCTCGATGTCATCGATGTCAATGAAAAGTTACGAGCTCTTTGTCATCGATGTCATGGAGGCCTCCACGGCGTTCGGGCAGCGCAAAGTGCCCGGCGTCGGGGAGCTCCGTGCCGGTTTCCCGGAGGCTGATGGGGGTGTGGTGCGAGTGGGTACGGACGATGGCGCGAAGCGGCTCGGCGGTGTGCGGGGGCGGATCAGCGGTGTGCGCGGAGGGCCTGCCGCGCCTGCCGCAACTGCTCGGCCATCGACGCCGTGGCGTCAACGGCCGTGTGCTCCACCACGGGTGGGCGCAGCGCCGGACTGGTCAGGAAGGCTCGCACGTCGGCGAGCTTGGAACGGTCACGCGTGGCCGCGCGCTCCCGCATCCGCCGCACGAGCTCCTCGCCCGGACACGCCAGCCATATCAGCCGGGGCTCGGCACCCGCCCGCCGCAATCGCAGGCGGACCCTCTCCCACGCGGCACTTACGGTGCGCTCGGTGGTGAAGGGCGCGACCATGACGACACCGTTGCCCGCCTCCACGTTGTGCACGGCGGTGTCCAGCAGGGCGTCATAGGTCGCCCGTCGGGTGGCCTGCCGCAGTAATGGATGATCCAAGTCCCCGTCCGCGCCCAGGATGTCGCTCAAGACGGTCGTCAGCGGACCGGTCATCACGTCCTGGTCGAGGAGGGTCGCCCCGGTATCGCGGGCCAGCGCCGCGCCGAGGACGCTCTTGCCGCTGGCGGGAGGGCCGGTCAGCAGCACGGCGTACAGCGGGTCTGCGGACATCGGGGGAGCTTGTCGGTCACTGTGTGCTCTCGGGTTCGTGAACGGTGCCACAACCGTCATGCAACTCCGAGCATGTCATCGATGTCAACAGGTCCGTTCACACGCGTTCGCCGGCGCGGCCTGCCTCCGGCACCGTCTCGGGGGCATTCAGGCGACGGCCCCGGCCCAGCCGCGCGCAGTGCGTAGCGCCTGGATGTCCCGTACGGCGGCCCGGCCCGCCCGGTTTGCGCCGACCGTGCTGGCCGAGGGCCCGTAGCCGACCAGATGCACCCGCGGATCGCGGACCGCCCGGGTCCCCTCGACGGCGATCCCGCCGCCCGGCTCGCGCAGCCGCAGCGGGGCGAGATGGTCGATCGCGGCGCGGAAGCCGGTGGCCCAGAGGATCACGTCCGCGTCGACGTGACGCCCATCCGCCCAGGCCACCCCGGACGGGGTGATCCGCTCGAACATCGGCAGCCGCTCCAGCACGCCCTTGGCCCGGGCCCGCTCCATCGCCTCCGTCATGGGCAGCCCGGTCACCGACACCACGCTCTGCGGCGGCAGCCCCCGCCGGACCCGCTCCTCCACCAGCGCGACGGCGGCGCGCCCCTGGTCCTGGCCGAACGGCCCGGTGTGGAACACCGGCGGGCGCCGTGTCACCCAGGTCGTCTCCGCCGCCACCTCCGCGACCTCCAGCAGATGCTGCACCCCGGACGTACCGCCCCCGACGACGATCAGCCGCTGCCCGGCGAACGCCTCGGGCCCCGGGTACTGCGCGGTGTGCAGTTGCCGCCCCCGGAAGGTCTCCTGCCCGGGGTTGCGCGGCCAGAAGGGCCGGTCCCAGGTCCCGGTCGCGTTGATCAGTGCGCGGGCGGACCATGTCCCGGCCGAGGTCTCGACCAGCAGTCGGCCGTCGTCCCGGTCCCGCACGGCGGTGACATGCACAGGCCGGACGACCCCCACCGCCGGGCGCGGGAGCTGGTGCCGGAGGCCGAGTTCCGCCATACCGATGCCACGGCCGTGGAGTTCCCGGCCGCCTCCTTCGACGCCGTGGTCTCCCTCTACGCCCTGATCCACGCCAACGACCTCCTGGCGCTCGGAGTGCTGCAGGCCCTTTTCGCGGCCGGGGTGTCGGTGCCGGGGGAGGTGGCGCTGGTGGGGTACGACGACATCGAGTTCGCGGCGGCGGCCGCGGTGCCGCTGACGTCGGTGCGCCAGCCGGCGTTCCGGATGGGGCGTACGGCGGCCGAGCTGCTCATCGAGGAGACCGGTGAGGAGGCGGAGGACCATCAGCACCGGCGGATCGTCCTGCAGCCCGAACTGGTGGTCAGGGACTCGACGTTCGCGGCGAGGCCGGGGGCGTGACCTCGGGTTCGCCGGTCTCCGCGGCGTCGGGAAGGGGCCCGGCACGGGCGAATTCCAGGGGCCCTTCCCGACGCCGGGGCCCGGTCAGACCGGAGGTTTGACCGCGACGACGGGGACGCGGCTCTCCAGCAGCAGCCGCTGGCTCACGCTGCCCAGCAGCGCCTTGCCCACCGGTGAGCGCCGGCGGATGCCGATAACCAGCCGGTCGACATCGGGCCGGGCCTCGATTTCGTCCAGAACGGCGTCGACGGGGTCGCGGTCACCGGGACCGCTGCGCTCGACGATCGTGATCTTCAGGTCCTCGGGCAGGCCGGAGCGGTCCAGTGCTGACAAACGCAGATTGACCAATACCAGATCGGTGCCCAGCAGACGGGCCTCGGCGATTCCCGCGGTCAGTGCGTGGTCTCCCTCGCGGCCCTCGGCGATTGCGGTCATGACGGTCATGGTGTGGAGCTCTCCTCTCGGGGCGGGGTGGGTGAGGAGTAGCGGGCGCGGAAGTCGTCTTCCAGCTCTTCCAGCGAGCGGCCCTTGGTCTCGGGAACACAGGTCGCGATGAAGATGATGGCCAGCACACCGAAAGCGGCGAAGCCGAGGAAGGTGTTCGAGATCCCCAGAGCCTTCACGACGGGCGGGAAGCCGAGGGCGACCAGGGCGTTCGCCATCCACAGCACGAAGATGCTGATACCGATGGCCAGGCTGCGGATCTTCAGCGGGAACATCTCGGAGAGGATGAGCCAGACCAGCGGACCGATGGTGGCCTGCATGGAGAAGACGAAGAGCACGACGAACACGAGAATGAACCACGCCTTCGCACCGCCCTCGGGCAGCAGCATCGCGGAGAGACCGACGAGCAGGTGGAACGTGGTGGTGAGGGTGAACCCGCCGAGCAGCATGGTGCGTCGCTTGATCTTGTTGATGACCGACACGCCCACCGCGATGCCGATGACGCTGAAGGCGCCGTTGAGGGTGTTCGCGATGATGGCGGAGTCGCCCGAGAACCCGGCGTCGCCGAGCAGTTGCGTACCGTAGTACATGACGGAGTTGATGCCGGTGAACTGCTGACAGAATCCGAGCCCCGCCCCGATCAGGATGAGCACACGCACCCATCGCACTCCGAGATCCACCCGGCCCGCGGTCTTGGCGACCCGCTCCTCCTCGGCGAGGCGGTGGACCTCGGCCATCTCCGCCTGGGCCCGCTCGGGGGTGCGGACCTGCGACAGGACCGCGAGTGCCTCGTCGTCACGGCCCTGGGCGACCAGCCAGCGCGGGCTTTCCGGCAGCCGCAGCATGCCGATGAACAGCCCGATCGCCGGAAGGAGGGCGACGAGCAGCATGAGCCGCCAGATGCCATCGGTTTCGCCCCAGAGATTGAAGATGACCGCGTTGATGACGAACGCGGCGAACTGGCCGGACACGATCATCACCTCGTTGCGGGTGACGATGGAGCCGCGGCGTTCGACCGGGGCGATTTCGGCCAGATAGACCGGAACCGTCGCCGAGGCACCGCCCACGGCGAGGCCGAGGATGAAGCGGAAGAGGGCGAGCACCTGCCAGCTCGGCGACAGTACGCAGCCCACGGTGCCGACCATGAACACCAGGGACAGCAGCAGGATGTTGTGGCGGCGGCCGTGCCGGTCCGACAGCACTCCGCCGATCATGGCGCCGAAGGCGGCACCGAAGACGAGGTTGCTGACGACGATTCCCTCGGTGAGCGCGGTCAGTCCGAGGTCGTCGGTGAGCGGATCGAGGGCGCCGTTGACGACGCCGGTGTCATAGCCGAACAGCAGCCCGCCGAAGGTCACGATGACGGCGACCAGGCCGAGCCGTCGTGAATGGGGACCTTTGGTGTCCGGCGGCAGTTCGGGTTCTTGGGGTGCGATGCCCGAGTTCTCGGAGTCGAGTCGGGTGTTCATCGTGTCTCCTCGTGGAGGCAGCGGAGGTCGTGGTGGCGCCCCGACACGTGCGGTGGTATCCAGTGTCGACTGAGTGGGGGCGTGCTTGGGCCCGGTGCGGCGACGCAGCCATCTCGGCAGGGGTCGCCTGCCGCGCGGTCTCGTGGCTGCCCAGCCGCGATCGCGCGGCTACGGAGGGCCTTTGTCTGTTTGTCAGTACAACTAGTACGTACAAGTGCTACGTACTATGGGAGCGCGGTGTGACGCATGTCAAGACATGAGCACGAGGAGGTCCACATGAGGGATCCGGGGGGCGTCGGCCGGACGGGTGAGCCGGGAGCCTCAGTGGGGCGCCCCAAGCGTCCGACCATGTCCGACGTCGCCGCGCGTGTCGGTGTCTCGCAGGCCCTGGTGTCACTGGTGTTCCGCAACCAGCCCGGCGCGAGTTCCGAGACGCGCCGACGCGTGTTCCAAGCGGCCGAGGAACTCGGCTATCGTCCCGACACCGCCGCCCAGCTTCTGCGACGCACGCGAAGCCGGCAGTTGGGCGTGTTGTTCACCATGCGCCAGCCACACGACGTGGGCATCGTCGAGGCCCTCTACCCCGCCGCCCAGAAACACGGCTACACCCTCGTACTCAACGCCATGTTCGCCACCCGCGACGAGCGTCAGGGGGTGGAAGAGCTGCTCGGACTGCGCAGTGAAGCCATCATCACCATCGGCGCGACGTCCAGTCGGCAACACCTGACCACGGGCGTCGGACGGACCCCCATCGTGGAGATAAGCCCGCGCACGAGAGCCGCCGGTGTGGATGTCGTCCGGACCGCCGAGCGCAGGGGGATGGGCCAAGCGGTCGACCACCTCGTCACGCTAGGACACCGCGCCATCACGCACATCGAAGGCGGCGCCATGCCCGGCGCCGACGAGAGGCGACGCGGATACCGTGCCGCCATGCGCCGCCACGGACTCGCCGATCACATCCGGGTCCACCCCGGCGACTACACCGAGGAATCCGGAGCCCAGGCGGCCCGGGACCTGCTCGCGCTGCCCGAGCTGCCCACGGCGGTCATCGCCGGGAACGACCGCTGTGCACACGGTCTGCTCGGCACGTTCCTGCGCGCCGGCGTCAGAGTGCCCGAGGACGTGTCCATCGTCGGCTACGACGACAGCCAACTCGCCCGGCTGTCCTTCATCGACCTCACCTCGGTGCGCCAGGACGCCGCCGAGGCGGCGGAGACCGCCGTCCGGGCAGCCGTCGAACGACTCGACGAGGGGCGTACCACCGACCGGGACATCGTCCTCAACCCCACCCTCGTCGTCCGGGGAAGTACCGGCCCGGCCCGCACCCCGTCAACGCCCGACGGTGACCTTCTCCGGTGACCACTGGCTGGCGTACGGGGCATCCAGCAGCTCCTGGATGTCCCGTACGGCGGCCCGGCCCGCCCGGTTGGCCCCCACCGTGCTGGCCGACGGCCCGTAGCCGACCAGATGCACCCGCGGATCCCGGACCGCCCTGGTCCCCTCGACGGCGATCCCGCCGCCCGGCTCGCGCAGCCGCAGCGGGGCGAGATGGTCGATCGCGGCGCGGAAGCCGGTGGCCCAGAGGATCACGTCCGCATCGACGTGGCGACCGTCCGCCCAGGCCACCCCGTCCGGGGTGATCCGCTCGAACATCGGCAGCCGCTCCAGCACGCCCTTCGCCCGGGCTCGCTCCATCGCCTCCGTCATGGGCAGCCCGGTCACCGACACCACGCTCTGCGGCGGCAGCCCCCGCCTGACCCGCTCCTCCACCAGTGCGACGGCGGCGCGCCCCTGGTCCTGGCCGAACGGCCCGGTGTGGAACACCGGCGGGCGGCGGGTGACCCAGGTCGTCTCCGCCGCCACCTCGGCGACCTCCAGCAGATGCTGCACCCCGGACGTACCGCCCCCGACGACGATCACCCGCTGCCCGGCGAACGCCTCGGGCCCCGGATACTGCGCGGTGTGCAACTGGCGGCCCCGGAAGGTCTCCTGCCCGGAGTAGCGCGGCCAGAAGGGCCGGTCCCAGGTCCCGGTCGCGTTGATCAGCGCGCGGGCGGACCACGTCCCGGCCGAGGTCTCCACCAGCAGCCGTCCGTCGTCCCCGTCCCGTACGGCGGTGACATGCACAGGCCGGACGACCCGCAGATCGAAGGCGCGCTCATACCGTGCGAAGTACGCCGGGATCACCTCGGACGAGGGCCGCTCGGGATCCGCGTCGTCGCTGGTCAGCCGCATGCCTGGCAGGTCGTACATCCCGTGCACCTTGCCGTACGTCAGCGACGGCCACCGGAACTGCCACGCCCCGCCGGGCGCGGGCGCGTGGTCGAGCACCACGAAGCCCGTCCCGGGCTCGTACCCGGCCCGCCGGAGGTGATAGGCCCCGGACAACCCGGCCTGCCCGGCACCGATGACCGCGACGTCCACGCTGTTGTTCATGGTTCTACTAACTCTGCTCGGGGGCGGTCTCTTCCCGGTCCTCCAGCCGCCGCCCCCGGCTCTCGGCCACCCGCAGTGCGTCATGCAGCGCCTCGGCGAGCCGATGCCCCGCAAACCGCAGCTCACCGATGTCGGCCTTGCGGTCCTGGAGCAGTGGCCGCGCATGCCCGAGGAGCTCGGCCCCGGTGCGAAGCTGTACGGCCTCCATCTCGTCGGCCAGCCGTGAAAGGTGGCTGGTGCCGGTGTCGTCGGTGACGAGGTAGCAGGGCTGCCCGTTCAGTCCGGGCCAGGGCAGCAGACGGGGGCGGGATGAAGGCATGAGGGCTCCATGGCGTTCCGAGGTTCGGCTACCGCGAGTGATGAGGCGGTGGCGGAAACAGCTTCGGGTGCGCGGAAGTGGGCGCGCAAGATGACAGCTAATTTCCGCTTCAGATGGCATATGTGACCGAGTGGGCAAATGACCTGATGCGGCGGTCCGCCCTTGCCAGACTCAGAACTCGCACGGCGACATGGCAGGCTCGACCCACCGGGAGGCATACTCGTGGCAGCACCAACGGGACCGACGGTCCGTCGCATGCAACTCGGCTGGGAGCTCAAGCGGTTGAGGGACAAGGCCGGATTCACCCTCGCGGAGGCCGTGGACGGGTTGACGTTTTCCACCACGAAACTGTTCCGCGTCGAGAACGGCCTCTCGGCCCTGCCCAAGGCCGCGGACCTGAAAGCCCTCTTGGACCGATACGGCGTCGAGGACGAGGACGACGTGGACTTCCTGGTCGAGATCCACCGGGACTCGCTCAACCGGGGCTGGTGGTCGCTCTATCGCAGCGTGCTGCCGTCCGGCATGGGGATGTACATCGGGCTGGAGAGCGGCGCTCGAAGCATCCGGGCTTGGCAACCGAGCGTGGTGCATGGGCTGTTGCAGACCGAGCGCTACGCCCGGGAGATGTTCCAGACCGCCAAGCCGGTTGAGGAGACGACGACGGAGTTCGTCGAACGCCACATCCAGATTCGAATGGAACGCAAGAAGGCTCTCACACGCAGAGACGGCCCATTGGAACTTTGGGTCATCCAGGAGGAAGCAACACTGCGGCGGGTGGTGGGCGGCCCGGAGGTTATGCGCGAGCAGTATGAGGAGATCCTTGCCTTCGCGCAGCTCGACAATGTGACCGTCCAGATCCTCCCGATGGCCACAGCCACGTACAGGACAGGTGCCAACTTCAACCTGCTCGAGTTCGGCAGCCCGCTTCCGACGGTGGTGCAGAGCGACGCAGCCGACGGGTCGGAGATCAGCGACAAGGACACCACCATCTGGAGTTTCTCCCGCAGGTTCGAGGCCCTGCGGGCAGGAGCTCTCGCGCCCGGCGAGACACCGGAATTCCTGCAACGACTAGCACGGGAGATCTGATATGACCCACCGCATAGCTTCTGACGTCGCGCCCGAAGGTGCCTGGTTCAAGTCGTCCTACAGCGAGAACAACGGAACCGCGTGCGTCGAGATCGCCCACCTGCCCCACACCGCCCAGGTCGGCATCCGCGACTCCAAGGACAAGGGCGGCCCCGCCCTGGTCGTCCCGGCCGGGGCCTGGGCGGAGTTCGTGGCCGCAGTGCGCAAGGTCTGACGGTGCTGCCGGGCGCGGGCATCGTCTCGCGCCCGAAAACCGTTCGCGGAACGCACCCGCCCCCAACTAGCGTGCCTCGCCGTGGACATCGACGATCCCAAGGACGTGGTCAGGCGCGGGTATGACGCGCTCTCCCGCCACTACGAACAGTCCTATGCCACCGAGACCAAGTACCAGCCCTGGCTCGGGGCACTCCAGCAGCGCATCCCGCCCGTCGCCACCGTGCTGGACCTCGGGTGCGGCTGCGGCATCCCGGTCGCCCGGGTGCTGGCGTCCGCAGGACACCGGGTGACCGGTGTCGACATCAGCGGGGAGCAGATCCGCCGGGCGCGGGAGCTGGTGCCGGAGGCCGAGTTCCGCCAGGCCGATGCCACGGCCGTGGAGTTCCCGGCCGCCTCCTTCGACGCCGTGGTCTCCCTCTACGCCCTGATCCACATCCCCCTGGCGGAACAGCCTCCCCTCCTCGCCAGGATCGCCACCTGGCTCCGCCCGGGTGGCTGGTTCCTGGCCACCACCGGGCACACCGCCTGGACCGGCACCGATGACAACTGGCTCGGCGGTGGCGCCACGATGTGGTGGAGCCACGCCGACGCCGCGACCTATCGGACGTGGCTCACCCAGGCCGGACTGACCGTTGAGGGAGAGGAATTCGCCCCCGAGGGCGACGGCGGCCACGCCCTGTTCTGGGCGCGGCGACCGTGACGTGTCCCGGGATCTTGTCTCAGCCGACGGGCCCGTCCTCACCGGCCTTCTGCCAGGCGCAGCTACCGAGCGTGGCCCGGCCCTTCTCGACCAGCGGGTCGGCGATCCGGGCCGGTGGCATGGAGCTGTGGCCCCGGTAGCAGATGACCGTACGGTCCGTGTGCCCGGCGAGGTCGACGAGGATCTGGTCCCAGTGCCGGTACTGCACGTCATGCCCCGAGTCGGCGTAGCTGCGCACGGCCGGGTCGCCGGGCAGGTGCTCCTTCCAAGTGTCGATCGTGCTCGGCGGCACGGTCGTGTCCTTCTTCCCGCTGTAGATGGTGACGGGGGCCGTCAGCTTTGACAGATCGGGGCCGGGCCGCTGGCAGTAGAGCTTCTGCTCATGCACCTGAGGCGCGGGGTCGGCCTTCTGCCCGCGCTGGTTGTAGGTGCGGGCGCCGTCCTCGAAGGCGGTGTCGGCGAAGCCGGGGATGCGCTTGGTCGGGCTGTCGTCCGGGAACGCCCACCAGACGCGGGGATCGGCGATCTGCTTCTCCAGCGACTTGCCCAGCTCCTCGTCGGACATCGAGCAGTACGGACGCTTCGCGCCGTACGGCGGCAGCGCGGCGGCCAGGTGCAGTGACTGAATGCGGTCCGGGGCCAGGGACGCCAGCTCGGCGGCGTAGGGACCGCCGCCGGAGATGGCGACCACACTGACCTTGCGCACCCCGATACGGTCCAGCACCTGAAGCGCGTCCTTGGCGAAGTCGGCCTTCCCCAGGCTCTTGTCGAACTCGGTGTCCCCGAAGCCGTTGCGCTCGACCGATATCAGCCGCAGCCCGAGGGACTCCCGGGTGCTGCGCAGGAAGTCCGTCATATGGGCCACCCGCGCACTGGTGCCCGTGCCGCCGAGGTAGAGAACCGGCTTTCCGTCCCGGGGTCCCTCGTCGATGTAGTGGGCGGTGCGCCCCGACTCCAGTTTCATCCCCCGGACCTCGGGGCCGAGCGAGTCGAAGTCGTCCTGGATACGGACCCGGTGGACATCGGTGGCGTGCGGCTCCCGTGGCGCGGTGGCCGTGGCGGTGGCGCTCACGGCTCCGGAGCCCGTGAGCAGGACGGTGGCGACGGCGGTGGCGGCGATACCCGTGACAAGCGTTCTGGGCACGTGTCTCTCCTGGTCATAGGGGGAGGTGACGCAGTGGGCGGGACGATCGCCACCTACCCCCTTTGATCGGGAAGACTCCGAGCGGAGGGAAGCTAGTCGATCCTGGAGAAGCGCCGTGCCGCGGTGGCCAGGGCAACCAGCGCCAGCGCGCCGACGAACGCCATCTCCACCGCAACGGGTGGCTGCCAGCCCCACCAGCGCGGCCCGCCGCCGGTGGCGGCATCGGACAGTGTGCGGCGCATCGCGTCGACGGCATAGGTCAGGGGGTTCGCCAACACCGCGCCGTTCAGCCATCCGGGCAGCCCGCTGACGGGGAAGAGTGCTCCGGACAAGAAGAGGAGGGGCATCATCGAGATGCTGACCACGGCCTGGAACGTCTCTATGCGTGTGATGCTCACGGCGGCCAGCGCTCCCAGCGCGGTGAGTGCCAGCGTGGTCACCAGCAACTCCATCAGCACCGGTGCGAACAGAAGCGGGTCGTAAGTGACGCCGAGCACCCCGGCGATACCGAGCACCAGCGCGCCGTATGCGGTGGCGGCGGTCGCGCCGCCCAGGCAGATACCGGTGATCAGAGCGCTGCGGCGCACCGGGGCGACCAGCATCTCGCGGAGGAAACCGGCCCGGCGGTCCCACACGATCGATACTCCTGTGTTCACCGCGGGCGCCTGGACGACCATGAGGAGCATGCCGGGCAGGAAATAGGAGCGAAAGTCCGCGTCACCGCCCGTGTCGCGCATGGCGGAGTTCAGTCCGGTCCCCAGGA
The DNA here is from genome assembly GCF_017592595.1 of Streptomyces sp. NEAU-YJ-81. NCBI lineage: Bacteria > Bacillati > Actinomycetota > Actinomycetes > Kitasatosporales > Streptomycetaceae > Streptomyces > Streptomyces sp. NEAU-YJ-81. The sequence goes on from NZ_JAGFNO010000020.1 coordinate 16,353, forward strand.
CCATCAAGAACATCAGAGGCGTGAGCAGGCTCATGAGGAGGCCGACGGGGCTTCGGGAGAGCCGGATGAGTTCGCGCTGCCACATGACCCGGACCGTGCGCAGATTCCGGGCGTGGGTGCTGCCGCTCCATGAGATCAGGGCCGGGGGCGCCGTCGTGGTGTTCTTGGACGGTGCTTCGGTGGGAGCCACGGTCTATCCCTTCGGTTGAGGGCCGCCGTCGTCGATCTCCCGAATGGTGCGGCCGGTGTAGTACAGGAAGACGTCGTCCAGGGTCGGCGGCGTCACGGTCACCGAGTGGACGGGAATCGTGAGTTCGGCGCACAGCAGGGGGACGAAGCCCGCCGCGTCGGACACTCGCAGGCCGATCCCCCGGGGCTCGGCAATCGCCTCCAGCCCGAAGCGCTCGCGGATGGTCCGTATGGCCGTGTCGTCGTCGCCGGTGCGCAGGACTACCAGGTCAGCGCCGACGACGGCCTTGAGCGTGGCCGGTGTTCCCTCGGCCACCAGGTGCCCGTCGTCGATGATGGCGATCCGGTCGCAGTGCTCGGCCTCCTCGAGGTGATGTGTCGTCAGGAAGACGGTGATGCCCTGCTCCTCCCGCAACTGGTGGAGGTGTTCCCAGATCACGGCTCGGGTCTGCGGGTCGAGTCCCGTCGTGGGCTCGTCCAGGAAGAGCACACGCGGGGTGTGCATCAGCCCTCGGGCGATCTCCAGCCGCCGGCGCATACCGCCGGAGAAGGTGCGGACCGGATCGGAGTGGCGCTCGGCCAGGCCCATCAGATCCAGCATGGTGAGGGCTCGATCGCGTCCCTCGCGCCGGGGGAGGCCGTAGAGATCAGCGTGGAATCGCAAGTTCTGCCCGGCGGTCAGGTCCACGTCCAGGGTCGTCTCCTGGAAGACGAGCCCGATGCGGCGGCGCACCTCATCGGGCTCGTGACGGATGTCGTGGCCTGCCACTTCCGCCCGGCCCGCGGTGGGGCGCAGAAGCGTGCTCAGCATGCCGATGGAGGTGCTCTTGCCCGCGCCGTTGGGCCCGAGGAAGCCGAAGATTTCGCCGGAGGAGACCGTGAGGTCGAGGTCGCGCACGGCCGGAACGGCGCCGTAACTCTTGCCGAGCCCTCGGGCCAGAACGGCCGTACCGGCGCCGCCGTTGACGTTCACGGCCGGCTCCGTACCGTCATGAGGACATGGAAGTACCGGATTTCATCGATGTTCTCACCGATGGGCTTGCCGTCGACCTCCACCCAGGCGTGGGCTTGGAAGGGCTGGGTGCGTACGCCGGTGCACCAGTCCGGCCAGGTGCCGGTCATCCGGCACAGCAGCGCGGTGGCGATGGAACGTTGCAGGCACCGGGGCCCGGCGCAGGGCACGCTGACCGCTACCACCGCGTTGCGGGCTCGCAGGGTCTGGGTCTCCGTCGCCGGCCGGGATCCGCGTCGCGCGCATTCCAGTACCTTGCGCAGACGCTGGGGCGGCAGGTAGGTGAGCAACCGGGCGATCCCCACCGCGGTCAGCGCGGCCGGACGCAGATGCCATGGCGGAGTGGTGGGAGTCTCAAGGCTCAGGGCTCGCACGCTCATGAGGCCACCATCTTCGCGGCTCGAAGGGCGTCGACCAGTTTCTCGACGTCGGCCGTCGCCGCTTCGGGCGCTCCGGAGAAGCGTTCGTGCAGGGTCGAGGCGGCGGACGCGACGGTGCCGCCCGCGAGGAGGCATCGGAGCACCAGCGCGCCGGTGTCGTTGAGCTGCCAGTACCGGCCGGTGCGCTCGTCGAGCAGCACCATGCCGGTGTCCGTTTCGGTGCTGGTCACATGGGAGGCGAGGGAGAAGGTCACGATGCTCCTCGGACGGGTTGGGGTGTGGATGTTCCGGCAGCCCTCGCATCGGCCGGCAGTGCGCGGAGCCACAGTTCGTTGGCGAGCGTCAGCTCGAAGGGCATGAGCGGCCTGGTGTCGATGTGCAGGCTGTTCAGGACGGTGCGGATGCCGTCGACGTCCACCAGCCCCAGCCGTGCGAGCCGTGAGTCCTCGAACAGTTCCGTGAGACGGCGCCGGTGGCGGCGCAGCCCGATGTACAGCTCGGGGCTGGCGTCGGCCTTGCTCTGCCGGGCGAGGAGGTCATCGGGTGCGATGCCGCGCATCGCCGCGGCGAGGACCGGTTTGACCTGGCCGGGCGCCATACGATCGGCCAGCCTGATGGACATCGCCGCCTCGAGCACTCGGTCGTCGATAAAGGGGGCTTGGAAGGAAACGCCGAATCCGGCGCCGATCCGCGAGCTCGTACGCACGGCGGTGCCGTTGACCTGGGTCAACCGCAGCATCTCGTGGTGTACGGGCAGGGGGGCCAGCGGTTCGGGGTTCTGCGATGCGACCTGGCGGATCCGGCGGCGTACCGCGTCGATGGCATCCGGGGTGGCCCAGGGAGGCATCTTCGGTGCGATCTCCCAGTCGACGGCGGTGCCCCAGGCCCGTTCGGCGGTGATGTCCTCGGCCGCCGAGGCCATCCACCGCGGGTAGGACTGGTTGTACAGGAGAACGCGTAGCGTGCTCGCCCACGACCAGCGGCGCATCGACTTCATCGCCCGAGCAGGACGGATCGCGCTGATCGGGCTGCTGCGAGCGAGTGCGTGCAGTGACAGGGCGCTGGGGATGAACAGCTCGTCCGAGCCGGTGCCCTGCAGATGTATGGCGGAGCCGTGGTCGGCGACAAGTCGCGCGTGGTGTTCCATCATCGGCCGACGGGCGAAGGACAGTGGCGTATCGGTGTCCTGGGCGGTGTCGCCGTCGGCGACTTCCGCGTAGATCCCGGGCGTGGCGTTCATGGGGACCACCAGGTGCTGGGCGTGGGGCAGCCGGTCCGCGCACCGGGCGGCCCAGATCCTGTCCTCGTTCGCGGGGTCCGAGGACTGGACGTGGACGGTCACCAACCGCGTGTCATGCCGGGCGGCGAGAAAACACAGGCTCGTCGAGTCCTTCCCGCCGGAGAGGTCGGCGCTGATGGTGGCGCCCCGTGACGTACGTGCCGCGACGGCCGCCTCCAGGGCCTCGCGCAGCGCGGCGACACCTGGTTCCAGCGGGAGTTCGGGGTCGGGCGGCGTCCAGTAGCGGGTGGTGCGCTCGGTCCCGTCGGCGTGGATGTCCACGTAGTGGCCCGGGAGCAGGGTCCGCACTCCCCGCCATACGCTCGTCATGTTCAGCGGCCAGGGCGGACCGAAGGGGGTGAGCAGCTGCAACGCGAGCAGTTCTTCGTCGATGCCGGCACCCGTCATCGACGCTATGGTCTGCGGCCGGTCGGCTGCCACCGTCACGCCGTCGACGCGGCCGTGGAAGAGCTGGCACGCGGTCGAGACGGTTCCTTGGGCCCGCACGCGGCCGCCGATCGACGCGACCAGATGGAAGCAGCCCGACAGAGACCGGGCCAGCGTGTCCAGATCGTGGACGGTGTGGACGGTGCGGAGCCGTTCGGCCAATGCGGCGGAGGTCACCGTGGTGGTTCCCAGCACTGCCGCGGAGTTCTGCCCCACGGAAGCGGTCACCACCTCGCGGTCGGCCCAACGACCCACGATCAGCGGGCGACCGGAGCTATGCGGAATCATTTGTGAGCGCGCCGAGTCCGGCAAGAGCGCCGTGATTCCCGCACTCGCCGGGTGATCCGGAAGGATCAGGAATTCCATGTCGATCTCCCTGTCGGGCGGACCCAGGGCCATTCCTGGGTCCGCCATTTCGCCTGGGAATGGTCGGGGCCGAGGGTTTAGAAGTCGAACCACCCGCCGTTGAGCGGGTTGTCGATCCACCGGCCGCAGCAGCCGAAACGGGTGAGGTCGGCGAAGTCGCCGACCTCGACCAGCATCGGAGGCTCGTATCCCAACTGCTCTGCGATCACGAAGAATCAGCTCCTTGGATTGTTGGCCGCAGCCGGTCCGGAAGGGCCCGGGGGACGGACACGGAACGCGTCCGTCCCCCGGGCCGTGAGACCGGCCCTTACGCGGGCCAGGGGTTTAGAGGTCGAACCAGGCGGTCCAGCCGAGCGGGTTGTCGAGCCACCTGCCGCAGCAGGTGATCCGGGTCAGCTCGGCGAAGTCGCCGATCTCGGCCAGCACGGGCGGCTCGTACTCCAGCTTTTCCGTGTTCACGGACGCTCTCCTTTGTGTTGATTCACCATGCGGTGGTCGATCTCCTTGACCGCCGCGGAAACCAATGTGCTCGGAGGGCCGTGGACAGACCTTGGACGAACCTTGAATCGTCCGGTCACAGCGGCTATGAAGGTTGCAGGGGATGCGACAACGGGGGGAAGAATCGATGGTGTCATTCGGCTTATTGGGCAGTGTCGAAGTACGTGTCGACGGCACAGAGGTGAACCTGGGACATGCCCGGCAGCAGTGCGTACTCGTCGCACTACTGGTCGAGGCGAATCACGTGGTGGCGGTTGACCAGCTCGTCGACCGGGTGTGGGGAGAGCGTCCTCCGCGACGCGTTCAGGGGACGCTGTACAGCTACATTTCCCGTCTCCGCCAGGCACTGGCTCCCGCCGCCGAGCAGGTGAGCATCGGCCGGCGATCCGGCGGTTACGTGCTTTCGGTCGAGGAGACGGCAGTGGATCTGCACCGCTTCCGTCGACTGGTCGGGCAAGCCCGCGCCGCCGACGAGGACGAGCGTGGCTCGGACCTGTTCGCCCAAGCGCTGGGGCTGTGGCGGGGGAGGGCGTGCACCGCCCTGGACACCCCGTGGTTCACCACGCTCCGCGAGGCCCTGGAGCGGGAACGGACCGCCGCGGAGCTGGACCACACCGACATCCAGCTCCGCATGGGCCGCCACACCGGACTGCTGGCCGAACTGTCCACCCGCTCGGAGGCGCAATCGCTGGACGAGCGTCTGGCCGGACAATTCATGGTCGCCCTGTATCGCAGCGGCCGCCCTGCCCAGGCCCTGCACCACTACCAGGAAATCCGATGTCGACTCGCAGAGGAACTGGGTACCGATCCGAGTCCGGCGCTGCAAGATCTCCACCAGCGGATTCTCACCGCTGATCCGGCCCTCACCGCCCCGGCGACCCCCTCCACAGGCGGTTCGGGCCGACGCCCGGTACCTGTGCCACGGCAACTGCCCGCGCCACCCCCGGTGTTCATCGGACGAAGCCCCGAACTCGCCACCCTGGACCGCCTGCTGGACTCCCAGGTCGCTCCCGGTGGCACGGTGATGGTTTCCGCGATCGGTGGCGTCGGCGGCGTCGGCAAGAGCTGGCTCGTCCTTCACTGGGCCCACAACCGTCTGGAACACTTCCCCGACGGACAGCTCTACATCAACCTGCGTGGCTTCGACCCCTCCGGCGAACCGCTCCCACCGGCGGTGGCGGTACGAGGTTTTCTCGACGCCCTCGGCGCCGATCCCGCGGAGATCCCCGCGGAGCTGGACGGGCAGACCGGGCTGTACCGCAGCCTGACGTCGGACAAGCGGCTGCTCATCGTGCTCGACAACGCCTGCGACACCGCCCAGCTCCTGCCGTTGCTTCCCGGCAGCTCCACCTGCACCGTGCTCATCACCAGCCGCCGCCAGTTGACCGGCCTGGCCGTCAGCCACGGCGCCCGCTCACTCGACCTCGACGTACTCCCGGACACCGAGGCACGCCACTTACTCATCCGCCATCTCGGCCACCGCCGGACGGCCGCCGAACCCGACGCCGTCGCCACGCTCTTGAAGTACTGCGCGGGTCTGCCCCTGGCCATCAGCATCCTGGCCGCCCGCGCGGCGGCCGGCCCGGACCTGCCGCTGTCGGCCCTGGCCGAGGAAGTCCAGGAAGCCGCCACCCGACTCGATGCCCTGGACACCGGGGACATGGCCGCAGACCTGCGTGCCGTGTTCTCCTCCTCCTACCACGCACTCGAACCCGATACCGCGCAGGCGTTCCGGCTGATCGGCCTCGCGCCGGGCCCCGACATCAGCGTGCCCGCCACCGCGAGCCTCACTGGACTCCCCGTGGCACGGGTGCGCGTCCTCCTGCGCAAACTGCGGGCCGCCCACCTGATCCAGGAACACATCCCCGGCCGCCACCGCATGCATGACCTCATCCGCCTCTACGCCACCGAACAGGGCCACGGTCAACCGGTCTCCGTCAGCGAGGCCGCACTGCACCGGCTCGCTGACTTCTACCTCCATACCGCCCACACCGCGGCAGGGCTGCTGGACGCACACCGGGACCAGATCCCCCTGGCCGCCGTTCAGCCGGGGGTCGTGCCGGAGGAGATGGCGGACCACGGTGCGGCTCTGGACTGGTTCACAGCCGAGCACCGGGCGCTGTATGCGGTCGTTGATCTGGCGGCCGGTCTGGGTCTCGACGCGCACGCCTGGCAGCTGGCGAGGGTCCTCGAGACCTTCTTCGACTATCGGGGGCACTGGCACGACTGGGCGGCCAGCCAACGTACCGCGCTCGCGGCGGCGCGGCGGCTGGGGGAGCGGTCCTGGCAGGCCGGCGCACATCGCAGCCTCGGCATGGCCTACACCCAGATGGGCCGCCTCGACGAGGGCCACACCCACTTCCACCAGGCCCTGGATCTCTACGACCAGCTGGGCGACCGGGTCAGTCAGGCGCACACCTACCGGGGGCTGGGCTGGGTGTGCGATCGGCAAGACCGGCCCCGGGAGGCGCTCGACCACAACGAACGGGCGCTGAGGCTGTACCGGCGGGCCGGCCACCGGGGCGGACAGGCCATGGCGCTGAACAACGCCGGGTGGTTGCACGCCATGCTCGGTCAGTACGAGCGGACACTTGATTACTGCACACAGGCGGTGGCCCTCAACAGGGAGATCGACGACCGGCACGCGGAGGCGGGGGCGTGGGACAGCCTCGGCTACGCACATCACCACCTCGCTCGGTACGCGGATGCCACCGGCTGCTACGAGCGGGCCCTCGACCTCGTCCGAGGGGTCGGCGACCGGTTCAACGAGACGGAGATACTGAATCATCTGGGCGACACCCGTCTCGCCGCGGGCGATCATGAAGCGGCTCGGCTGGTCTGGCGACAGGCGCTTGAGATCGCGGAGGAGATCGGCCACCCGGCCGCCGACGAACTCCGTGACAGACTCATGGATCCCGCATGGGACCTCTCCGACGACCAGTCGCAGCGTTGACCCGCGGCTTCCCGCAGGTGCGACAGCCCCGTGTCACCCGCCCGGTGCCGACCCCATCGGCTACACCGTCGCCTGCCAGGTCGCCGACCTGGAAGCGGTACGGAAGGCGCTGCGGGCCAACTAGGCGGGGGCTGTCATGAAGTCCTGTGGCCGCAGGGCTCGTTTGACGATGCGGGTGTCGCCGATCCAGCCGTAGAAGCCCTGGCCGAACTTCTCCTCGAACTGAGTGCCGCCGATCACGAAGGGCTTGCCGAGGGTGGCGATCCCCGTCGACGGCTGGGAGGGATTGCGGGCGATCTTCGAGCCGTCGACGTACACCACGGTGTGATGGCCGTCGTTGACGACGGCGATATGGGTCCACCGGCCCACCGGCAGGGCGTGGCTCCAGGAGGTGGGATCGGCGTCCTGCACATGGGGGTAGACGACGAACTGCAGGAAGCGCTCGGGGGTCACATTGAGGCTGCACGTCGGCTCGTCGGGCGACCAGCCGGTGGTCTTCCCCGCGTCGCCGTTGCGCCCCTCCCAGCTCAGGATGCCCATCCAGGCGTGGTCGCCCTCGAAGGGGTCCGGGAGCTTGAGATACGTCTCGATGGTGTACCCACCGGTGAACTTCTCGGAGTTCAGCGGCGCCGTGGCGGAGGTGGTCAGGACCGCACCGCGATCGGGGGCCTTGCCGCCGTCGAAGCGCAGGCTGGCATGGGCCGGCTGGTCGCCGTGGTGCTCGCCGGACCACGTCAGGATGTCGGGCTCGCTGTCGTGCAGGCGCGTCACCCGGAGGTCGTTGCCGTGGCCGGACAGATCGCGGAGCACCGTATCCGTGCCGACCGGTCCGTCCGCGCCCGCGCGGGAGGCGGTTCCCGAGGCGTCGAAGCGCCAGTACGCGAGGGTGCCGCGCGGCATGACGGCGGAGGCCGGGCGCGGCTTGCGCGGTACGACCGGCGCGAAGGAGGAGAAGCGGCGTTCGAAGTCGATGCTCAGGCTGAACCGGTCGACGGGGCCGGTCAGTTCGATGGTCTCCGCCTCCAGAGGTGTTCTCTTCTCCGGGTCGCGGCTGAGGAACCAGGGCGAGAACGTCTCCACGTCGATCACACCGCGGACGAGGTCGAAGGCGTAGAGGCGGATCATTCCGGCGCCGCCGTAGTACCGGTCCTGGTAGTTGGTGATGTGGATATGGACGTCGTTGCCTGCGTCATTGGTCAGGACGGTGCGCCCGGGGGGCCAGTAGTGCCCGCCCAGGGCGAGGAAGATCTGGTCGTTGCCGCGGACGAGGCCGTCCCACAGCCGCCCGCCGTTGTCCGAGAGCTGTGCGCTGCCCTCGTCGTCGGCCCAGGCCAGGTCGTGGGTGGTGAGGACGGCGGGCAGGGTGGGGTGGGCATCGAGCACCTTCTGCGCCCATCGCAGTCCGGAGTCGGAGATCCGCCAGTCAAGCGCGAGGACCAGCCAGTCACGCCCGCCCGCGGGCAGGACGTGGTAGCTGTTGTAGCCGTCGGGCGAGGCGCCGCCGAAGGTGGGCATGGCGGAATACCGCCGCGGACCGAAGGCGTCGAGATAGGCGCTGTCGCCGCGCTGGTCGTCGGTGCCGGAGTCGATGTCGTGGTTGCCGGCCAGGACGCTGTAGGGGACCTTGCCGTGGATGGTCCCGAACACCGTCGCGGCCAGCGTGATCTCCTCCCGCGAGCCGTGTTCCGTGACATCGCCGAGGTGCGCCATGAAGGCGATGTTGGCGTCCTCGCGCTGGGACACCAGGTACCGGAAGGTGGCCCGGAGCGGCTCCGGGTCGGAGCTGTCGGCGTCGAAGAGGTACTGCGTATCCGGCAGCACCGCGAGGCTGAACCGCGGTGACTCGGGGTCGTACCGGAGGCCACCGGCCTTCGGGGTGGCCGCGTGAGCGGGTGTCGTACCCGATACGACGGCAGCGGTGCCCGCGGCCGGGATCACGGCGGTGGCCCGCAACAGCGTCCGTCTGCCGAGCTGGTCGCGCCCCGCTGCGTCCATTGACACTCCCGCGCATCGTGTGAAGAACCGGTGACCCCGGACCGCACTGTGGTCAAGGTCCGTGACCACACAGGGGCGGTCAGGTGAACGGTGCCTGATCCGTTGCGGGCGGAACAGCCGTACGGCGGAGCCGACGTGGCCCGGTGAGCTGGTGCACGGCGATGGCGAGGAAGTCCGCCACGAGCGGTCCACGGTCCTCGGCCCTGGTCGCGACCACGACTCGGCACGGTTCGATTCCCTCAACGGGAATGGTGGTGAGGTCGTGTCGCAGCGGGTTGTGCTCGCCACCGGCCGGCGCGAGGGCGAGGGCCTGGCCGCCGGCGACGAGTTCGAGCTTGTCCACCGCGGACATGACGAGTGGGCCACCGGGTGCCGGGCGTCCGTCCGGGCGTGGGTCGAGACGCCAGAACGCGTCATACGCCGCGTCGGCGTACCGGACCAGGGCCTCGTCCGCGAAGTCGTCCAGGGTGACCGACGTACGGCCGGCGAGGCGGTGGAAGGCGGGCACCACGAGCACCCGGGGCTCCTCGTAGAGAGCCGTCACGCGCAGGCCGCCGGTCGGGAACGGCTCTCGGGCGAGGACCACGTCGACCCGGTGGTCCAGGAGGGCCGCTCGCACCTGGCGGAAGTCCAGATGCAGGGTGCGTACCTCGGCGGCGGGACGCCGGTCGCGCAGTTCGCGCGCCGCGGTGGTCACGATGAGGCTGCCCGTGTACCCGATGGTGAATTCGTCGGGGCCGACGGCGGCGCGGGTCGTTGTCACGGCTTGCCGGGCGGAGTGCAGGAGCGTCCGCGCCTGAGGCAGGAAGATCCGGCCCGCCTCGGTGAGGTGGCTGCCCTGTTTCGTGCGATGGAGCAGGCGGACGCCCATCCGTTCCTCGAGACGCTGGATCTGCCGGCTCAGCGACGGCTGGGCGAGGTGCAGGGCGTCGGCCGCGCGGTGGAAGTTGCGGTGCTCGGCGACGACCGTGAAGTACCGCACCAGGCGCAGGTCGAGGTCCGCCGAGGAGGGGGGATCGTCGGGCACGCCGCCAGGATACGGGTGATGGCGATCTCGTATCACGTGGTGCGGAACAGGACTTGGACGCGGAGTGCCTGCCGTTCCTAGCGTTCAGGCACCCGCCCGCCCCTCTCCGGGGCCGGGCCGACTCGACATCACCAGAGGACTGTCAACGTGCGCATTTTCGTCACCGGTGCCACCGGGTACATCGGATCCGCGGTCGTCCGCGAGCTCCTCGGAGCGGGCCATCAGGTGGTCGGTCTCGCCCGCTCGGACTCGGCTGCCGCGGCATTGTCATTGGTCGGCGCGGATGTGCGCCGCGGCGAACTGGAAGACCTCGACAGCTTGCGCGCCGGCGCCACGGTGACGGACGGGGTCATCTACGCGGCCAACCAGCACATTTCGGAGACCACGGATCCGGCCACTCGCGCCCGGATCGAGCGGAGCGCCGTCGAGGCGATCGGGGCCGTGCTCGAAGGCTCCGGCAAGCCCTTCGTGGTGACCTCGGGCACCTTGGGCCTGACGCTCGGGCGCCTGGGCACGGAAGCGGATGCCCCCGATGCGGAGCGGCTGGGGGCGTGGGCCCTGCGGGTGCCGACCGAGCATGCCGTGATCGCGATGAGGGAGCGCGGTGTGCGCTCGGCCGCGCTACGGCTCGCGCCGCTGGTGCACGGTGAGGGAGACCTGAAGGGCTTCACACCGACTCTCATCGGCATCGCCCGCGCGAAGGGCGTGTCCGCCTATGTCGGCGACGGATCCAACCGGTGGCCCGCGGTGCACCGGCTGGACGCGGCGCATCTGTACCGGCTGGCGGTGGAGGCGGCCCCGGCCGGCTCGCGCCTGCACGCGGTCGGCGCTGAGGGGGTGACGTTCCGGGAGATCGCCGAGGCCATCGGCCGTCGGCTGAGAGTGCCGGTGGCCGGCGTCGCGCCCGAGGACGCGGGCGACCACTTCGGCTTCCTCGGCCCCCTGGTGTCGCTCGACAGCCCGACGTCGAGCGCGGGGACGCGGGAACGCCTGGGGTGGCGGCCGACGCGTCCCGCGCTGATCGCGGACATCGCGGAAGGTCACTATTTCAACGATTGACGGTCCCGCTCCGGCGGAGCTGGCATCGCGGGCCGCGGACATCGCATTCGGAGGAATCCGTTCAACTTTCATATTTCCGCACGCCGTCAACGGGCGATGGTCCGTTGGCGGCGCAGCCGGCATGAGTGCCTGTCTCGCCAATTACTACGGATAACCAGTTTGGATATGAGTTCCGATTACTTTCGGACGGTCCAGCGCCGGGATCCGGGGCTCCATCCGCGAAATCAAGCCGACTTTACCTTCGCGAGCAACCCTCGTCTGATCGCGAACATGCCAATTATTGGGGCACGCCTGTTCGATGAGGCCGCCTCGTGGCGGCGCAAGGTCCCTCGACGGCCGCTGTTGGCGCGCGATCCCGGGCGTGGCCGCCGCCGTGGCCGGGCGGCGGCGATATCGAGCGTCGATCGCCTTGCTTCTCTGACTTTTACATTGCTTTAACCGGGCCATATTCGGACTTTATTCACCCATGGCGAGTTCAATTGCTAGGGATTCCAGGTTTTCCTGCCTGGCATGCTGGTCGTGAAAAGTCACTCCAGGGAAAGGTCTGAAGATGCCGCGTTCCTTCCTCGCAGAGTTGTCCGCACCGGGTCGCAAGGTGCCGGTGCGGGCGTGCGAATTGGAGTCGAGCCCGGTGTGGCTGTTCGCTTCGATCGGCGAGTATCCGGTGTACGACGACGACGCGTATGAGGCGATGATCAACGACGAGCGTCGGATGAGCGCATACACCGAAGCCGTCCGGCGCTACGCCCCCGGCCGGACGGTGCTCGACATCGGTACGGGGCAGGGCGCGGTGTGGGCGCTGGCCGCCGCCCGCGCCGGAGCGCGGCACGTATGGGCAGTGGAGGTCATCCCCGAGTCCGCGCGGATCGCCCGGAAGAACATCGAAAAGGCAGGCTTCGCCGACCGGATCACGGTGGTGGAGGGGCTGTCCACCGAGATCGAGCTGCCCGAGCCCGTCGATATGTGCGTCTCCGAGATCATCGGCACGCTCGGCGGCTCGGAAGGGGCGGGGTCCGTCCTGCGGGACGCGCGGGAGCGCCTGGTGAAGCCCGGCGGGGTGTTCATCCCGCACCGCAGTGCCACCACCGCCGTCGCCCTGGACCTGAACAGCGCGAACCTCGGCACGCTCCCCGGCTTTCCGCCCCTCGTCTTCCGTTACGTGGAAGAGGTGTTCGCGTCGGTGGGCCGCCCCTTCGATCTGCGGGTGGTCCTCGAAGGGCTGCAGGACAACCCGAGGGTGCGGCAGCGGTCGTATCTGTCCGATGCCGTCGAGGTGGAGCCGCTGGAGTACAACGGCGACCTGCAGCCGGAGGGCGTCGACGCCGTCGAGCTGACCTTCACCCGGGAGGGCCGCTTCTCCGGGCTCGCGCTCGGCGTGCGCCTGTGGGTGGCCGAGGGCGACGAGCCGCTCGACTCGCTGGTCCAGTCGAGCAATTGGACCCCGGTGTACGCCCCGCTGTCGGAGGAGGGTCTGCGGGTACGGCCGGGCGACCGGTTCGAGTTCGACTTCACCACGACGATGAGCGATGACGGTGTACACCCCGACTACGCGCTCGTCGGCGAGCTGTACCGGGCCGGTGGCCCGGCGGTGTCCCTGAGCTGGAGCTCCACGCACCACGGGGACGGTTTCCGTGAGACGCCCTTCTACCGCTCGCTGTTCCCCACCCCTTGACGCCACACCGTCGTCAGCGGTCCGCCGTCCCGGCGGATGCGACGGCTTCCAGCACCAGCCTGGCGAACTCCTCCGGCCGCTGTTCGGGGAACGGCACACCTGCTCGGGGCACGATATGCCCCGTGGCGGACAGGGCGTTCACCATGGGCTCGAAGCTGGGCATCGACGGATCGTCGTCCTGCCCACAGATGACCGTGGCCGGGGCGGTGATCCGCGGCAGCCGCTCGTCCATCGCGAACAGCCGAACGGCGATGTGGCCGTCCTCCGCCCGGTCCAGCACCCGCACGGCGTCGGCCATGAACCGGTTGAGCGCGGCCTCCTGCCCCGGCTCGTAGAAGTGCCTGCGCCGGTTCCACAATTCCATGAGGTGGGAGCCGTCCGGTTTCGGCTGCACCCAGTCGACCGGGCGCTTCCACGCCGCTCGGGCGCGCTTCTCCGGGGTGATGAACGGGGTCGCCGAGAGCACCAGGCTCCGCACCCGGGAGCCCAGGCGCGCCGCCACCTCCACCGCGATCACTCCGCCGGTGTGGTGGCCGACCAGGTGGAACGACTCCAGCCCCAGCCCGGCCACCAGGTCCTCGACCCCGTCGGCGAACATCTCGATGCTCTGATCATCCGCGGGTTTCGCCGAGGCCCCGTAGCCGACGGTGTCCATCGCGATCGCTCGGTGGGTGGCGCCGACCAGCGGAAGCACATCGCGGTACTCGGTCCATGACCGCGGGGTCTGGTGGAGCAGCAGCACCGGCTCGCCCTCACCGCACTCGACGTAGTGAAGCTGGCCGAAGCGGCTTGAGGTGTAGTGGGCGGTCAGCATATGCACTCTCCCGATGTGGCGGGTTGGCGAGCCCGCGGTCCTGGTCGTACTTTGTACGGAACTCCTTGGGTGGCGTCAAGGGCCGAGCGGCGGAGGCAGGCCCCTCGCCCGGAGAGTTCCGTGCGGCGGTACGCCCTTCCGGCCGGATGCGGGTATGGCAGGTCAGCGCCGCCTCGTCCGACATCCCAGTACCCGACGCGTTCCGCGTAACGGAACAAAAGTTGGCTCGTGGCGGCCCGCACGTCTATACCGGAGGCCATATGGGGAGCGCCGGGGGCCCGGCACCCACGTTCCACCTCAGGAGGTAGCCCGTGCCGAATGTGCCCGACCGCGTCCCGACGGACGCCTTCCCCGGGGCCGTGGTCAAGGCCGCCGACGCACTGGCGGAGGCCGCCCGCGGCGGGACCGCTTGCCCGCCCGTACGCACGCTCTTGGACGACGGTGACATCGAGGCCGCCTACGCGGTGCAGCGGCTGAACCTGCAACGCGAGCAGGCCACCGGCCGCCGCATCGTCGGCCGGAAGATCGGTTTGACGTCGCTCGCCGTGCAGCGCCAACTCGGCGTGGACCAGCCGGACTTCGGCGCCCTGTTCGCTGACATGGCCGTGCCGGAGGGCGGCGAGGTGCCCGCCGGGCGGCTGCTCCAGCCCAAGGTGGAGGGCGAGGTGGCGCTCGTGCTCGGCAGCGACCTGCCGCACGCCCAGTGCACCGTCGTCGACCTGCTGCGCGCCACCGACTTCGCGCTCCCCGCGCTGGAGATCGTCGACAGCCGGGTGCGGGACTGGGACATCTCCATCGTCGACACCGTCGCCGACAACGCCTCCTGCGGGATGTACGTCCTCGGCGCCTTCCCGGTGCCGCTGACCGGGGTCAACCTGCGCTCCGTGCAGATGACCATGACGCGCAACGGCGAGATGGCCTCCGAGGGGACCGGCGCCGACTGCCTCGGCGGCCCCCTCAACGCGGCCGTCTGGCTGGCCTCGGCCCTCGCCGAGCGGGGCGACCCGCTGCGGGCGGGCGACCTCGTCCTGACCGGGGCCCTGGGACCGATGGTCCCGGCCGCCCCGGGCGATGTGTTCCAAGCCCGTATCTCGAACCTGGGCGCCGTAGGAGTCGGGTTCGCCGCGGAAGGAGACAACCGGTGAGCAGCGAGACGAACACCCGCACCAAGGTGGCGATCATCGGGTCCGGCAACATCGGCACCGACCTCCTGATCAAGGTGCTGCGGCTCTCCGACACCCTGGAGATCGCCGCGATGGCCGGCATCGACCCCGACTCCGACGGGCTGGCCCGCGCCCGCCGGCTGAAGGTGGCCACCACCCACGAGGGCGTGGACGGGCTGGTGAAGCTGGACGAGTTCGCGGACGTGGAGATCGTCTTCGACGCGACCTCCGCCGGTGCCCACAAGCGCCACGAGGAGGTGCTGCGCCCCCTCGGCCGTACCCTCGTCGACCTCACCCCGGCGGCCATCGGTCCCTATGTGGTGCCCCCGGTCAACGGCGACGCCCACCTCGGCGCGCCGAACGTCAACATGGTCACCTGCGGCGGCCAGGCCACGATCCCGATCGTCGCCGCGGTGGGCGCGGTCACCCCCGTCCACTACGGGGAGATCGTCGCGTCCATCTCCTCCCGCTCCGCGGGCCCCGGCACCCGGGCGAACATCGACGAGTTCACCGAGACCACCGCCTCGGCCATCGAGCGCGTCGGCGGCGCCGCCCGCGGCAAGGCCATCATCATCCTCAACCCGGCCGAGCCGCCGCTGATCATGCGGGACACCGTGCACTGCCTGGTCTCCGGCTGCGACACCGAGGAGGTCACCGCCTCCGTCGAGGAGATGGTCGGCCGGGTCCAGGCGTATGTGCCCGGATACCGCCTCAAGCAGAAGGTGCAGTTCGACCAGGTGGGGTCCGACGACCCGCTGCGCTCGCTGCTGCCCGCCGGGGCCGCGCAGACCGACGCGGTGAAGGTCTCGGTCTTCCTCGAGGTCGAGGGCGCCGCCCACTACCTCCCGGCCTACGCCGGAAACCTCGACATCATGACCTCGGCCGCGCTGCGCACCGCGGAGCGCCTGGCCGCACACCGCTCCGGCGAGGAGGCCGCACGATGACCACGACCGACGCCGGCGCAACCGCCCCCACCCCGTCGGCCCCGCCCGCCCTGTACATCCAGGACGTGACCCTGCGGGACGGCATGCACGCCGTCCGCCACCGCTACACCGTCGAGCAGGCGAGCACCATCGCCGCCGCCCTGGACGCCGCCGGGGTGGCCGCGATCGAGATCGCCCACGGGGATGGCCTGTCCGGCTCCAGCGTCACCTACGGCATCGGCGCCCACACCGACTGGGACTGGATCGAGGCCGTCGTCGGGGCCTCAGGCAAGGCGATTCCCACCACGCTGCTGCTGCCGGGCATCGGCACCCTGCACGACCTGAAGCGGGCCCACGCCCTCGGCATCCGCTCCGTGCGCGTCGCCACCCACTGCACCGAGGCCGACATCTCCGCCCAGCACATCTCCGCCGCCCGCGAGATGGGCATGGACGTCGCCGGGTTCCTGATGATGTCGCATATGGCCGAACCGGCCGAACTCGCCCGCCAGGCCAAGCTGATGGAGTCCTACGGCGCCCATTGCGTCTACGTCACCGACTCCGGCGGCCGGCTGACCATGGACGGTGTCCGCGACCGCTTCCGCGCCTACCGCGAGGTGCTCGACCCGGACACCGAACTCGGCATCCACGCCCACCACAACCTCGCCCTCGGCGTGGCCAACACCGTGGTCGCAGTCGAGAACGGCGTCACGCGCGTGGACGCCTCCCTCGCGGGCCAGGGCGCGGGGGCGGGCAACTGCCCCCTGGAGGCGTTCATCGCCGTCGCCGACCTGATGGGCTGGAAGCACGGCTGCGATCTGTTCCCCCTCATGGACGCCGCCGACGATGTCGTCCGGCCCTTGCAGGACCGCGAGGTCCGGGTCGACCGGGAGACCCTCACCCTCGGCTACGCGGGCGTGTACTCCAGCTTCCTGCGCCACGCGGAGGCCGCCGCGGTCCGCCACGGTCTGGACACCCGCGCGATCCTGGTCGAGGTCGGCCGCCGCAAGATGGTCGGCGGCCAGGAGGACATGATCACGGACATCGCCCTGGACCTCGCCGCCCGCGCGAACACCGCCCCCTGACCGCCCGATCGGCTCCGGCCACCTCTTCTCGTCCCCGTCCCACAGCCCGTCGGACCGGCGGTTCGTCCGAGGGAGAAAATGCCCGAGGGCGGCTGTACGGTATGCGGTACGACGGCGCCGGGCGCGTCGCCGGTTTCCGGTGGTGTGGGAAGAGGAGAGTCCAGGTGGCGGGTCCGCGGTCGCGTGCGAGGGCGCTCACTGCTGAGCGGATCATCGAGGTGGCCACCCGGATCTGCGACGAGGAAGACATCGAGGTGCTGACCATACGGCGGCTCGCCTCGGACCTCGGCGTGGGCGCGATGACGCTCTACAGCTACTTCCGCAGCAAGGAGGAGATCCTCGACGGCATCGCCGACCACGTCATGGGGAACTTCCGGCTGCCCACCGCCGAGGAGACCTCGCCCGAGGCGGTCGTGCGGGCCCTGGCGCTGGCCTTCCTCGACATGATGCGGGAGCACCCCAGCATCGTGCGGCTCTTCTCCACGCGGGTGAGCACCGGTCCGCAGTCCATGCGGGGCGCGTTCGAGGCGGTCATCGGGAGGCTGCGCGAGGCGGGGTTCGCGGACCGGGAGGCGGTGCGGGTCTACGGCCTGATCGTGCAGTACAGCTTGGGATTCGCCAGCTACCAGGCCCCCCGCCCGTGGGGGAAGGCGGACCATCCCGAGGCCGAGGAGCTGCGGCGGCGGCGCAGGCACTTCTACGGGGCCCTGCCACGTGAGGACTTCCCCAACATGGTGGAGCTCGCCGAGGACATGACCACTCTGCCCAGCGACGAACAGTTCCTCTTCGGGCTCGACTGCCTCATCGCGGGCGTCCTGCGGCAGACCGGCGACTGAGACTCGCTGCCTGGTTTCACCAGCCCCGGGTCCTTCGGCCCGGGGCTGAGCTGTCTTCTCTCCGTATCCGCCATGGGTGCTGTCGGAATCCTTGACGGCATACATCGAACGGTACATAGTACGACCACTTGCGATCGCTGAGCCGACTTCGATTCGGCCCCAGGCGTCCTGCGGTTTCCCAAGGCCCGCTGCATCTGTCAGGGGCGCGCCGCCACCACCTCTTCCCACGCCTCGCCCGTCCCTACGGACAAAGGACCCTCATGACAGCAACCCATGTTCGTGACCCCGGCCGGGACCAGGGCACACGAGCGCTGCTCGCGGGCTGGATCGGCACCACCGTCGAGTACTACGACTTCTCCATCTACGGACTGGCCTCGTCGGTGGTGTTCGCCAAGCTCTTCTTCCCCACCTCGGACCCGGTGATCGGCACGATGCTCTCGCTGTCGACCTTCGCCATCGGCTTCCTGGCCCGGCCGGTCGGCGCGGTGGTGTTCGGGCACTTCGGCGACCGGCTGGGCCGGAAGTCCACGCTGGTCGCCACGTTGGGTCTGATGGGCGTGGCGACCTTCGCGGTGGGCCTGCTGCCGACCTATGGCCAGGTGGGGATCGCGGCGCCGATCCTGTTGATCGTCGCCAGGCTCGCCCAGGGGTTCTCCGTCGGCGGCGAATACGGCGGGGCGGTCCTGATGACCATCGAGCACGCGGAGCGCGGGAAACGCGGATTCCGGGGCTCGTTGATCAATACCGGCACCTCGGCCGGGCTCCTCCTGGCCAACCTCGTCTTCCTCGGGGTGCTCCAGCTACCGGACGACCAACTGCACTCCTGGGGCTGGCGGATTCCGTTCCTGCTGAGCGCGGTGCTCGTCGGGGTGGGTCTCTTCGTGCGGCTCAGCCTGGCGGAGAGCCCCGAATTCGAGGCGGTCAAGGCGCAGAACACGGTGAACCGGCTGCCCGTGGTCGAGGTGTTCCGCGAGTGCGGCGGACGCGTCGTGCTGATGGCCGGCGGCATCCTGAGCGCGGGGGTGGCCTTCACCCTGGCCAGCGTGTACAGCCTGGAGTACGCCCGCACCGGCCTGCAACTGGACAAGGACACCATGATCGCCGTCCTGCTGCCGGCCACCCTCGTCATCATCGTGTGCGTGCCGCTGGCCGGAAAGCTGGCGGACCGGTTCGGAAACCGCAGGGTCTTCCTCGCCGGGGCGGCCTCGCTGATCGTGCTGCCGTTCGTCTGGCTGGCGCTGCTGCAGACGCGGGAGTACTGGCTGATGCTGCTGGGCTTCACGCTCCTGTTCATCGGCTACTCCGCCAACTACGGAGTGGTACCGGCGTATTTCTCCCAGGTCTTCCCGGCGCGCCTGCGGTTCACCGGCATGTCGATCGGCTTCACCGTCGGGCTGATCGCCGGGAACGCGTTCTCCCCCGACATCGCCACCTATCTGCTGCACACCATCGGCGGGTGGCTGGGGATCGCGGTGTACATGGCGGCGATGTCGGTCGTCTCGGTGATCGCGGGCCTGTTCCTCCGGGAGGAGGACGACACCCCGCAACAGCCGCGCGATCCGGTTCCGTACGACGTGGCCGACAGCGGCACCGCACAGGTCCATTGACTCTCGTGCGTCGTACCGTACATAGTACTAACGCGTGAACACACCGGAGGAGAGCAAGATGCGCATCGGAATCCGCATACCGCCGTGCGACCGGGTGGACCGGCTGGCCAGGACCGCCCGGCGGGCCGAGGAACTGGGCTTCGACCAGGTGTGGTTCCCCGACTCCCAGCTACTGTGGCGGGACGTGTTCACGGTCCTGACCGCCGCCGCGCTGGGCACCGAGCGGATCGGCCTGGGCAGCGCGGTCACCAACCTGGCCACCCGGCACCCGGCCGTCGTCGCCTCGGCCGCCCGCAGCGTCGCCGAGCTGGCCCCCGGCCGGTTCACCCTCGGCCTCGGCGTGGGCAACAGCTCGGTCGGCCCCATCGGCATGCGCCAGAGCACCGGGGCGGAGCTGCGCGACGGGCTCGCCACGCTGCGGGCGCTGTTCGCGGGTGAGGAGTGGGACTTCAACGGCGTACGGTCCCGGCTGCGGGACCCGGATCCGAACGTGCCGATCCACATGGCCGCCAGCGGCCCCCGCAATCTGCGGCTCGCCGGGGAGATCGCCGATGGTGTCATCCTGCTCAGTGGCGTCTCGCGGAACACCCTCGCCAGTGCCACCGCCCGGGTGCGGGAGGGCGCCGAGGCCGCGGGCCGCACCGCGGCGGCCATCCCGCTGACGGTCTCGGCGTTCTGCGCGGTGACCGACGACATCGAGGCCGAAGCCCGGCTGCTCAAGCCGATCTGCGCCTCGATCGCCCAGAATGGCGGAGCGCCCTTCCTCGCCCTGGCCGGGATCGAACTGGACGTACCCGCAAGGGTGGAGGGGGTCTATCCGGACCTCGTCCACGCCGAGGACTGGGACGCGGCCGTCGAGATCTGCTCGGCCTGGGTGAGCGATGCGGCGGTGCTCCGGTTCGCCCAGGAGTTCTGCCTGTTCGGAACCGCCCAGGAGATCGCCGAACGGCTCAGCGCGCTGCACGCCGATGGGGTGACCGATGTGTTCCTCCAGCACGTCGGCTCCTACGACCCGCCCACCGAGCTGATCGAAAGCGTCGGCTCCGAGGTGCTGCCCGCCCTGCGGGCGGCAGCCGGCCGGTGAGCGTACTGGAGGAGCTGGTCCGGCGTGGCCCGCGCGCGGCCGCGCCGGCCGTGACCTCCGCGAAGATGAGCGGCCCGCAGCGCCTGTGGCCGGCGCCCCCGTCGCGCACCGTTGGCCACGGCGGCGAACATGGGGGCGCCGGTGGCGCGGCGGCTAGGAGGCGGTGCACGAACCGATGGTGGGGGCCGACCAGTCCCCGTTCGCCATGACCGTGAAGCCGAAGCTGGTCGCCGCTCCGGCGCCCAGGTTGCCGTTGCCATTGGGCCGCATCGTCATGACCTTGCCGCTGCCGTCCCAGGTGGGACTGCCGTTCCAGGTCGTGGCGACGCTCTGCGCGGAACGCACGGTCACCGTCACCGTCCAGCCGCTGATGGCGGAGCTTCCGGCCCGCACCGTCACCTCACCGTTGAAACGGTCGCCCCACCGTTGCGTCTCGGCGTACGACACGGTGCACGTCCGGCCGCCACCGCCACCATCGCTGGTGCCGCCCAGCGCGGCGAGCACCGCGTTGTACGCGGGCTTCTTGCCGTAGTTGTCGTCGAACAGCAGCGGGGTGCCGCTGGCGCGCCATGAGTACTTGTCGGGGATGCCCCATACGGTGATGCCGGTGCAGCGGGACACGGCCAGGCACGCCTGCGTGACCCGGCGGTAGCTGTCGGCCTGGGCCGTGCCGGAACCCTCGATGTCCAGCTCGGTGATCTGCACATCGACGCCGAGGGCGGCGAAGCGCTGGAGGTTCTGCTGGTAGTCACCGGGCACCGGGGACTGGCTGTTGAAGTGTGACTGGAAGCCGACGCAGTCGATCGGCACACCGCGGGCCTTGAAGTCCTTCACCATGTTGTAGACGGCGTTGCTCTTCGCGTTCTGACCGTCGGTGTTGTAGTCGTTGTAGCAGAGTTTGGCGTTGGGGTCGGCCGCACGAGCGGTGCGGAACGCCTCCTCGATGAAGCCGTCGCCGAGCTTGTCCTGGAACGGCGAACTGCGCCGCGCACCGCTGTTGCCGTCCTGGAACGCCTCGTTGACCACGTCCCAGGCGTAGATCTTGCCCTGGTAGTGCTGCATCACCTTGGTGATGTGGTTGTTCATCGCCGAGCGCAGCTCGGTGGCGCTCAAACCGCCCACCCAGCCGGGCAGTTGGGAGTGCCAGACCAGTGTGTGGCCGCGGATCTTCATGCCCTTGCCCTGAGCATGGCCGACGATCTGGTCCGCGGAGCCGAAGGTGAACGAGTTGCGGGACTTTTCGACGGCGTCCCACTTCATCTCGTTCTCGGGTGTGACGGCGTTGAACTCGGTGTCCAGTGTGGCGGCGTACGGGGATTCGCCGAGGTGGTTGGCGGCCACGGCGGCACCGAAGTACCGGCCCTTGGCCGCCGCCGCACCGCCGAGGGTGCTCGCGGCGCTGGCGGGACCGGACAGGGCCAGAACACTGGCCGCGGTGAGGAAGCCGACGACACCGAGGCTGAACGCCCTTCGGACGCGTAACCGAGGGTGCCGATCTCTGCGTTCCTGACGGGAATTGATGACCATTGCTGTCCCTTCTTCGAAGGCCGAGCGGGTGGCAGTGGTGTGCCGATGGGCAACGATCGCTGCGGAGTATGCTGCGGGACTGACGCAACGTCAACGCTTCCTTCCGGAACTCTTCCGGTAGAAGACTTCGCCGGCACCTCCGCCTCCCCGCCCTTGAACTGCTGGTCTTTGGCGTATACGTGCGACTATCGGCCACAAAGAGGATCTCTCCGGGCTGATCTCCGAAAAATTTTCGGAGAGGAGGTGATGTGTTATCGGTCACGTGGCCGTCGTCGGAGAGCAGGTGCAGTCAGGTGACGGATACCGCCCCCGGCCCCCTCCGGCGAGGATTCTGCTGGTAATCGACTTTCTGGCACACGAGGCGAATATTCATGCAGCAGATAACGCTGGGCGATGTCACCATCACACGCGTCGAGGAATACTACGGCCCGGTCGACCTGACCTCCCGGGCATTCTTCCCGGAAAGCCCGGAGGAGGTCTGGGAGGACAACGCGTCCTGGCTGGTCCCGGACTTCTACGACCCCGACACCGATAATGTCCGGTCCGCGATTCAGACCTGGGTCCTGCGCAGCGAGGGCAAGACCATTCTGGTCGACACCGGTGTGGGCAACCACAAGCACCGGCCCTACGCGCCGGTGTGGAGCTATCTGAACACCGACTTCCTGGGGAATCTCGCCAGGGCCGGGGTGCGCCCGGAGGACGTCGACGTCGTGATCAACACACATCTGCACGTCGACCACGTGGGCTGGAACACCCGCCTCGACGGCCGGAGTTGGGTTCCGACGTTCCCGAACGCCACCTATATCCTCCCCGAGCGCGACTTCGAGTTCTGGAATCCGGAGAATGAGCACAAGCCGTTGCTCGGCCGGGGCAATCAGAATGTCTTCGAGGATTCCGTCGCTCCCGTCCATCAAGCGGGCAAGGCGCTGCTGTGGGACGGCAGCCTCGACATCGACGCCAATCTGCGACTGGAACTCGCCCCCGGACACACACCGGGCTCGTCCGTGCTCGCCCTCGATTCCCGCGGCGATCGCGCGCTCTTCGTGGGGGACCTGCTGCACAGCCCGGTGCAGATCGCCGATCCCGACACCAATAGCTGCTTCTGCGAGAACCCGGCCGAATCCCGCGCCACCCGCCGCCGGATCCTCGGCCGGGCGGCCGAGGAGAACACCCTGGTCTTCCCCGCCCACCTGGGCGGTCACGGCGCCGCGGAGGTGCGGCGCGACGGCGGCGGGTTCGCCATCAAGGAATGGGCGGCCTTCGCGCGCCTGTGACCCCGGACCGCCTGTGATCCGGACCGGAGCGATACCGAGGAACCGAGGAAGAGACACACCCCGCACATGACGAACACCTTCGCCCCCATCGTGGCCACCTCCCAAGGCGCCGTCCGCGGCCGCCAGGCGGAGCACGCCACCGTCTTCCGGCACATCCCCTATGCCGCCCCGCCACTGGGCGCCACCCGGTTCGCCCCGCCGACGCCCCACCCGCCATGGGACGGTGTCCGGGATGCCACCGCCGCGGGTCCCACGGCACCGCAGCCCAAGCGCGACGCGTTCGGCGACCTCGACATGTCCCCGTACTTCGGGCAGGGCTGGGTCCCGGGCGAGGACTACCTCGCGGTGAATGTCTGGACGCCCGACACCACACGTGACGACCTGCCCGTCATGGTGTTCGTGCACGGTGGCGGATTCGTGGCCGGGTCGACCCGGTCGGAGCTCTACGACGGCACCGGCTTCGCCCGTGACGGCGTCGTCCTGGTCACCCTCAACTACCGGCTCGGCGTGCCCGGCTTCCTGCACCTCCCCGACGCCCCCGACAACCGGGGTCTGCTGGATGTGATCGCGGCCCTGCGCTGGGTCGAGGAGAACATCGGGGCCTTCGGCGGCGACCGGTCCCGGGTGACGCTCTTCGGGCAGTCGGCGGGCGCCACGATCGTGGGCGCGGTGGTGGCCGACCCACGGGCCGAAGGTCTCTTCCAGCGGGCGATCATCCAGAGCGGCAACGGCCTGGGAGCGTTCGCCCCCGCCCAGGCCGACCGGGTCACCCAGGCCCTCGCCCGCATCCTGGGGACCGCCCCGACCGCGGAGGCGCTGGCGTCGGTCCCCGACGAGCGCTTCGTCGAGGCCATGCCCCAGCTCGCGGGCATCGATCTCACGGTCGACGGGCACTTCGATCCGCTGATCGGCCTGAGCCCGTTCAGCCTTGTCCTGGACCAGCAGCCGGCCGAGGCCGTGGCCGCCGGCCGCGGCGCGGGCATCGACCTGCTGCTCGGGACGAACGCCGAGGAGGGCAACCTCTATCTGGCCCCGCTCGGCCACCTGGCGTCCTCGACCGAGGAGGACGTCCACGCCGTGGCGGCACGCTCCCACCCCGCTCCGGAGAAGCTGGTGGAGGTCTACCGCCGCGAGCGGCCCGGGGCCTCCGCCGGGGAACTGCGGTCCGCCATCATGACGGACGCCCTGTTCGGCGCGGGCACGCGGCAGCTCGCGGCCGCCCACGCCCAGCATCCCTCGGCGCGGACACACGTCTACGAGTTCGCCTGGCGGTCGCGGGCCCTGGACGGGCGGCTCGGCGCCACGCACGTCATGGAGCTGCCGTTCGTGTTCGACCGCACCGATCTGCCACGGCTCCATGGCCCCGAGGCGATCCTCGGCCCGGCCGAGCCGCCCGCCGGTCTCGCGTCCCGCCTCCACGCCACCTGGATCCGGTTCGCGAGGACGGGCGACCCCGGCTGGCCGCCGTACGAGAGCGTGCGCCGGACGACCATGCGCATCGCCGAGGCATGGACGCAGGTGGCGGACCCCGGCGCCCGGATACGGCGGGCCTGGGAATAGCGCCCGCGCGGACGGTCGTACCGCCGCCATCACATGGAGCTCGGCTTCGGCGCCCATCGGGACCTCCCGGTGGGCGCCGTTCCGTTTCTCCGTACCCGCCGTCCCCGGTGAGGTGTTTTTCGGCCCCGGCAAGGGCTTGACCAGAGGCGAAGTGGCTCCTACATTCCTCTCACCCTCGAGGTAGAACGATTAACCACTTGTTAACCGCCTGGTTGGAGACCCCCGCAGTGCACTCACCGCTGACTCGGCGCGGCTTCCTCGCCACCGGTTCCGGCCTGGCCGCCGCGACCGTCTTGCCCGGCCTGTCCGGCTGCTCCGCGCTGACCGGAGCGGACTCCGATCCCGATACGCTCGTCGTGCACAGCCAGCTGGGCACCACCGCACCGGGATCGCCGACCTACCTCGCGGCCCTGGACCGGTTCCGCAAGGAAAATCCGGGACTCAAGGTCAAGAACCTCATCAACGGCGACGACCTCGCGCAGGTCTACGAGACCTCGCGGCTGGCCCGCAAGGAGCCGGACGTCGTCATGGTCAACCTCTACGACAAGACGCTGGCATGGACCGACGTCGGCGCCACGGTCGACGTCAAGGGCTACCTGGACGACTGGGGGCTGCGCGACCGCGTGCTCCCGCAGGCGCTGGCCGAGTGGACCGACGCCAAGGGCCGGGTGCGGGCCTTCCCCTACTTCGCCACCAACTGGCCGATCGCCTACAACAGGGCCCTGCTGGACCGGGCGGGCGTCGACGCGATACCCACCACGGGCGATGAGCTGATCGCCGCGGCCCGCAAGCTGCGCGCCAAGGGGATCGCGCCCGTGACCGTCGGCGGCAACGACTGGACCGGGCAGAAGCTGCTCGCCCAGATCATCCAGACCTTCCTCACCGAGGACGAGGCCCGGCACGCCTACACCACCGGGGACTTCGGCAGCAGGGGTGCCCGGGAGGGCATCGACTACTTCGTGACACTGCGCGACGCGGGCGTCTTCGCCGACAAGGCCCAGGGCCTCACCTCGGACACGATGACCACGCAGTTCAACACCCAGGCCGCGGCCATCGAGTCAGCGATGTCCTCGGCGCTGGCCAAGGTGCCCGAGAAAGTGGCCCGGCACACCGAGGTCGGCGGCTGGCCCCTGACCGGCGGCGCCGTCCACGACAAGCCCACCATCCTGCGGACCTACACCCTGATCGGGTTCTGGATCAGCCCGAACGGCACCAAGAAGATCGACGCCGTCGAGAAGTTCCTGCGCTTCATGTACCGGCCGGACACCGTCTCCCGGTTCATCAAGGAGAGCGGCCGCGACATGGCGCTGCGCTCCGACACCCTCAGCACGGACTTCCCGCTGGTCGCCGCGGCCCAGCGGCTCGGCGGGGCCGTGAGCCAGGCGCTGCTGCCCGATGTGTACGTCCCGCCCGCCGCCGCCCAGCCGCTGATCACCGCGACCAGCACGTCCTTCACCCGCGGCACCAGCGCCGCGAAGGTCCGCGCCGCGCTCGAGACCGCGTACCGCTCCGCGTGAACCGCCCGCCCGTTCGCTCTTATCCCGAGCCCGACTCCACGGGAGCCACCTCATGACGACGTTGACGTCGACCCCGGGCGGGGCCGCGATCCGCCAGCCCGCACCGCCCGCCACCAAGGCCGGTTCGCGTACGCCCCGGCAGGGGGGCACGATCCTCGCCGTCCCGGCGCTGGTCTGGTACGCGGTCTTCATGATCGGCCCGGTGATCGCCATCTTCGTGATCGCCGCCCTGCACTGGCCGGGCATGCTCCAGCCGGTGTCCTTCGCCGGTCTCGGCAACGTCCGCACGGTCCTCGACGACCCCGTGTTCTGGGACGCGGTGCGCAACACCGCCGTCCAGTTGGCGGTGGCGCTCCCGATCATGATCGTGTGCGCCTACATGCTGGGCTACTACGTGGCGCAGAAGCCGCCCGGGCACCGCGTCATCCGCTATCTGCTGTTCATCCCCGGCCTGATCTCCACCCCCGCCAAGGCGATGGTGTTCTACGCGGCGCTGTCCCCGGACGGGCTGGCCAACGGCGCACTGCAGTCGGTGGGGCTCGGTTCGCTCACCGACGCCTGGCTCGCCTCGCCGTCGACGGCCCTGGCCTGTCTCATCGCCCTGGACGTGTGGAGCGGGATCGGCTTCACCGCCGTCCTGTTCGCCGCCCGGCTCGACAGCGTCCCGGACGACCTCGGCGAGGCGGCGCAGCTCGACGGGGCCGGGCACTGGCGGACCATGTGGCGCATCCACTTCCCCGTGATCCGCGACTATGTCGGCGTCGTCACCATGCTGCAGTTCCTCTGGACCCTCTTCGGCTCGGCCCAGCACGTCCTGCTGCTCACCCAGGGCGGCCCAGGCAGCTCGTCGACGACGCTGTCCTTCCTCGTCTACCAGAAGGCGTTCATCGCGGCCGACCTGGGCTACAGCCAGACCGTCGGCGTCATCCTCTTCCTGGCCGGGCTCGTCGGGCTGCTCACCATCCGCCGCGCGTTCCGCCAGAACTACTGACCCGAAGGCGGCTCCCCATGAAACTCGGCAAACGCTGGCTGCCCGCACACCTTCTGGTGTGGACCTACGCGGTGCTGCTGATCGTGCCGCTCTACTACTTCCTCGCCTCCGCGTTCAAAAGCAACGAGGAGATCTTCGCCCATCCCTTCGCGCTGCCCTCGTCCTTCGGCTTCGGCAACTTCCGCACCGCCTACAACAGCGCCGACCTGGGGACGGCCGTCGTCAACTCGGCGCTGGTGACGGTCCTCGCGCTGGCGCTGACCCTGCTGCTGGCGCTGCCCGCGGCGTTCGCGCTCGCCCGCTCGACGAGCCGGCTCGCCTCGGCGATGGAGAAGATCTTCTCGCTGGGCTTCCTGATCCCGACGTTCGCGGCGCTCTTCCCCACCTTCCTGCTCGCAGCCGCCACCGGGCTGTTCCACACCCGGCTGTTCATGGTCTTCTTCCTGCCCGCGACGGCGATGCCGCTGTCGGTGGTGATCCTCGTGCAGTTCATGCGGACCATTCCCAGGGAGATGGAGGAGGCCGCCCGGATGGACGGGGCGTCCACCTACACGGTGCTGCGGCACATCTACATACCGATGTGCCTGCCCGGCATCGCGACCGTGCTCCTGCTGAACTTCCTCACCTTCTGGAACGAGTACCTGTACTCGCTGATCATCATCGGCCCCGACCCCGAACAGCGCACCGTGCAGGTGGCCCTGCCCACCCTCAAGGCGATCACCGGCACCGACTACGGCGTCCTCACCGCCGGTACCGTACTGACCCTGGTCCCCGTATGGGTCGTCTACACGGTGCTCCAGAAGCGCATGCAGCAGGCGCTCATCAACGGGGCGGTCAAGGCGTGAGCACACCCACCGTGAAGCAGGGACGGCGCCCCACCATCAAGCAGGTGGCCGCCGCCGCCGGGGTGTCGACCGCGGCCGTGTCCCAGGCGTTCAACGACAAGGGCCGGCTGTCGGAGGCGACCCGGGCGCGCATCCTGGACACCGCGATGGAGCTCGGCTGGTCGCCGAGCGCGTCCGCCGCCGCCCTGCGCAGCGCCCGCACCCGCACCCTCGCCCTCGTCGTCAGGCGCCCCACCGATGTGCTCGGCGCGGACCCGCACTTCAGCGAGCTGATCACCGGCATCGAGGGCGAACTGGCGCCCCGCGGCTACGGTCTGCTGCTGCACCTGGTCGCGGGCGCGCAGGAGGAGAACGCCCTCTACAAGCGGCTGGCGGCCGAGGGCCGCGTCGACGGGGCCGTCCTGACCGACGCCCGCGCGGATGACCCGCGCCCCGCCCTGCTGGCCCGCCTCGGCCTGCCCGCCGTGCTGCTCGGTCCCCCCGACCGCGCCGCCGCCGTGCCACGCGTCGGCCTCGGCCACCAGGACGCCGCCGTCGAGGAGGTCGTCAGCCATCTGCTCGGGCTCGGACACCGGCGCATCGCCTATGTGGCGGGCCCCGCCGACCTGCGGCACACCCGGCTGCGCGGCGGTGTCTTCGAGACGGCCCTCCGGCAGGCGGGCTTGCGGCCCTACGCGGTCCTGCACACCGATTTCACCGAAGTGTCCGCCGTCGCCGCCACCCAGGCCCTGCTGGAGCCCGCCGACCGCGCCACGGCGATCGTCTACGCCAACGACTCCATGGCCATGTGCGGCATCGGCGCCGCCCAGCGCGGCGGGCTGCGCGTCCCCGACGATCTGTCCGTCGTCGGCTACGACAACCTGATGCTCGGCCGCTGGCTGCACCCCCGGCTGACCACGGTCGACCAGCAGGTGCGGCGGGTCGGCGCGGCCGCCGCCCGGCTGCTCCTGGCACGCTGCGGTGAGGACGTCGAGGAGACGGTGCTCGACGACCGGCCGCGGCTGGTCGTCCGCGAGTCCACCGGACCCGCCCCGGGCTGACACCCGACCCCCGGCCCCGCTCCGGGCACCCCCCACCCGTACCACCGACACCCGAGAAGGACCATGCGACGCCACAGCGCCCAGCTCATCCACAACCCCGCCGTCCTGCCCTGGCTCGGCGCCAACTTCTGGTCCCGCACCGGCGGGCCCCTGATGTGGCGCGACTACGACCCGGAGACGGTCCGCGCGGAGCTGCGGGTGCTGCACGAGCACGGCCTGACGATGACCCGGTCGTTCTTCTACTGGCCCGACTTCCATCCGCAGCCCGACCGCGTCGACGAGACGCTGTGCGAACGCTTCCGCGACTTCCTCGACGCCCACACCGAGATCGGCATGGGGACGGTGCCCACCTTCATCGTCGGACACATGTCGGGCGAGAACTGGGACCCCGCCTGGCGCGGGGGCCGCGACCTCTACGAGGACGTGTGGATGGTCGGCCGCCAGGCGTGGTTCGTGTCCCAGATGACCCGCCGCTTCAAGGACCACCCGGCGGTCACGGGCTGGCTCATCACCAACGAGATGCCCGGCTACGGCCGGATCTACCAGGTGGATCCGCCCTCCTCCGATGTGGTGACGGCCTGGGCGCAGGCCATGTGCAACGCGGTACGGGCGGCCGGGGGAACCCAGCCGGTCTCGCTCGGCGACGGCGCGTGGGGCATCGAGGTCACCGGCCGCGACAACGGCTTCTCGCTGCGCGATACCGCCGAGTACGTGGACTTCGTGGGCCCGCATGTGTACCGCTCGGACACCGACCGGCCCCGTCAGCACCTGCGCGCCGCCTTCGAGTGCGAACTGGCGTCGGTCACCGGACAGCCCGTCGTCCTGGAGGAGTTCGGCCTCTCCACGGACACCGTGTCCGACCGGAACGCGGCGGTCTACTACCGGCAGACCCTGCACAACTCCCTGCTCGGCGGGGCGACGGGCTGGATCGCCTGGAACAACACCGACTACGACGACCTGTGGGACCGCTCGCCGTACGACCACCACCCCTTCGAGATGCACTTCGGCATCACCGACAGCACCGGTGCCCCCAAGGCCCCGCTGCTCGAACTCGCCGCGTTCGCCGGGGTGTTGAGGGACGTGGACTTCGCACACTGCCGACGCGCCGACGCGGACGCGGCGCTGGTCGTGCCCGCCTTCCTGGAGCGCGGCTACCCCTACAGCAGGCCCGCCGACCGCCCGCTGATCTTCACCTCCCTGCACCAGAGCTATGTCGCCACCCGCGCCGCCGACCTGCCGGTGGGCTTCACCCGCGAGGCCGACGGACTGCCCGGCGACGCGGCCCTGTATTTGCTGCCGGCCACCCGCCAGCTCACCACGCGCACCCGGCGTGAGCTCGAACGCCGCGCCCACGCGGGCGCCACGGTCTACCTCTCGTTCTGCTCCGGCGAATACCCCGGGACCCGCGGCCCGTGGTTCGACGACCTGGACGGGCTGTTCGGCGTCGAACTGCAGCTCTCCTACGGTGTCGCCGAGCCCATCGAGGACGACGTCCTGGAGATGACGTTCACCGAGGACTTCGGCGGGCTGACGGCCGGGACCTCGCTGCGCTTCCCCGTCGCGGGCAACGAGGACAGCCGGGCATATCTGCCGGTCCTGCCGCGCGACGCCCGGGTGGTGGCCGTCGACGCCCACGGGCGGCCCGCCCTCCTGGTGCGCGACACCGGGCGCGGACGCACCGTCCTGGCCACCTACCCCCTGGAGCACATGGCCGCCCGCACCGCGCGTGCCAACCCCGAGGAC
Organism: Streptomyces sp. NEAU-YJ-81; assembly: GCF_017592595.1. NCBI lineage: Bacteria > Bacillati > Actinomycetota > Actinomycetes > Kitasatosporales > Streptomycetaceae > Streptomyces > Streptomyces sp. NEAU-YJ-81. Next base: position 47,236 of record NZ_JAGFNO010000020.1, read on the forward strand.
ACCCACCGGCTGTACGCGGCGCTCGCCGATGTCGCCGGGGCCCGCCGCCCGGTGACGGTCGACAGCCCCCATGTCGGCGCGGACCTCCTCGTCCATGACGACGGGCGTCGCTTCGTATGGCTGGTCAGCCAGAGCGCCGAGGAGCTCACCGTCCGCCCCGTCGCCGACGGCACCCTGCGCGACCTCGCCTCCGGCGCACCGGCCGCGGAGGTGTCGCTCGGCCCGTACGGGGTGCGCGTCCTGGAGCTGCGGTGACCGGCGACCTCTACCGCGACCCCGCCGCGCCGGTGGCCGAGCGGGTCCGCGACCTGCTGGGGCGCATGACGCTCATCGAGAAGGTCGGCCAGGTCAACCAGCGCATGTACGGCTGGCACGCCTACGAGCGGGACGGCGACGGCCACCGGCTCACCGACGCCTTCCGCGCCGAGGTCGCCGCGTACGGCGGGATGGGCGCCCTGTACGGGCTGCAGCGGGCCGACGCGTGGTCCGGCGTCGGCTTCGCCGACGGCATCACGGCGGCGGACGGGGCGCGGGTCGCAGGCTCCGTGCAGCGGCACATCGTGGAGAACACCCGGCTGGGCATACCGGTGCTGTTCGTCGAGGAGGTTCCCCACGGTCACCAGGCCCTGGACGGCACCGTGTTGCCGGTCAACCTCGCCGTCGGCGCCACCTGGGACCCCGGGCTCTACGAGGCGGCGGCGGCAGCCGTCGGCGCGGAGGTGCGGGCGCGGGGCGGCCATGTGGCGCTCGTCTCCGCCCTCGACCTGGTGCGCGACCCGCGCTGGGGCCGTGCGGAGGAGTGCTTCGGCGAGGACCCGTACCTGGCGGCGCGGCTCACCGAGGCGCTGGTGCGGGGCATGCGCACCGCCGACGTGGCCGTCGTGCTCAAGCACTTCGCCGGACAGGGGGCCACGGTGGGCGGGCGCAACAGCGCGGCCACCGAACTGGGCGCCCGCGAAGTGCACGAGATCCATCTGGCGGCGGCCCGGGCCGGGATAGGCGCCGGGGCCGCCGGGGTGATGGCGGCCTACAACGAATTCGACGGCCTGCCCTGTGTCGCCAGCCGCCCGCTGCTGACCGAACTCCTGCGGGAGCGGCTGGAGTTCGACGGCGTCGTGATGGCGGACGGCGCCGCCGTCGACCGGCTGGTCCGGCTCACGGGCGACCCGGTGGCCGCGGGCGCCCTCGCCCTGAACGCCGGATGCGATCTGAGTCTCTGGGACGCCTGCTTTCCGCGGCTGGCCGAGGCGGTCGCCCAGGGGCTCGTCACGGAGCGGACCCTGGACACCGCCGTGGCCCGGGTCCTCACGCTGAAGTTCCGCCTGGGCCTCTTCGAACAGCCCTATGCGCAGTCCGGTGAACAGCGCCCCGAGCCGCATACGCCCGCGGTGGAACAGCGCCCCGAGCCGCATACACCCGCTGCGGAACAGCACCCCGATCCGCGCGAGTTGAGCGAACGCATCGCCCGCGCGTCCATCACACTGCTCGCCCACGACGGGGGAGTCCTGCCACTGGCGCCCTCCACCCGCCGGATCGCCGTCCTCGGCCCGAACGCCGACTCCATCGCCCAGCAGATCGGCGACTACACCGCTCCGCAGCGCCCCGGCTCCCACCATGTCACGATCCTGGACGGCATCCGGTCGGCCGCCCCGCCGGACACCGAGGTCAGCTATGCGCCGGGGTGTGATCTGGTCGGCGGCGACCTATCCGGTGTCCCCGGGGCGGCCGCGCTGGCGGCAGCGGCGGACATCGCGGTCCTCGTCCTGGGCGGGTCCAGCGCGCGCTCGGGCGACACCTCCTTCGACACCAATGGCGCGGCCATCGTGACCTCCGCCGACCCCGCCGGTATGACGAGTGGCGAAGGCGTCGACCTGGCCGATCTGCGCCTGCCCGACGGGCAGTTGGCGCTCCTGGACGCGGTGGCGGCCACGGGCGTGCCGGTCGTCGTGGTCCTCGTCCAGGGCCGTCCGCACGCCCTGCCCGACCTCTCCGGCACGGCGGGGGCGGTGCTGAGCGCCTGGTACCCGGGGCCGTGGGGCGGACGGGCCGTGGCCGATGTGCTGTTCGGCGCGGCCGGGCCCGAGGGGCGGCTGCCGGTGTCGATCCCCCGGTCGGCCGCGCAGCTTCCGGTGTTCTACAACGCCAAGGACCACGGCTACCGCGGCTACGTGGACCAGCCCGCCACTGCCCGATACGCCTTCGGCCACGGCCTGTCGTACACCACGGTCGCCTACGCACCCCCACGGCTCTCCCGCGCCCGGGTGACCCCGGACGATCCGACCCTCATCTGCCGGGTGACCGTGCGCAACACCGGCGAGCGGCCGGTGCGCGAGACGGTCCAGCTCTATCTGCGCCGCCTGTCGGGCGGCTCGTCCTGGCCCCGCGTCCGCGAGCTGCGCGGATTCGCCCGCCTCGACCTGCGGCCGGGGGAGGAGACCGACGCCGTGTTCGCGATCGACGCCGACACCCTCGCCTCCGTCACCCGGGACCTCGGCCTCGCAGTCGAACCCGGAGACCTGATGCTGGAGACCGGTCCGTCCTCCGCCGAGACGCAGGGGGCGCGGCTGGTGATCGACTGATCAGGGCCGGTCGGCGGCGGCCCGGCAGGGCCCGGCGGGTGAGGACGTACTCGACACTTCGAGCGGGCCGTCCTACAGTCACCTGCCCGGCAGGGACCGCCCGGCCGCTGACCCAGGGGAAGGCCGCATGCCGATCAGGAGATCACTCAGGTATCTGACGGGACTCGCGGCGATCCTCGCGCTGCTGGCCACGGCGCCGGGGCCGGTCGCCGCCGCGCAACAGCCCGCCGCCCCGGCGGCCCCCGCCACCGCCCCGGCCGCCACTCCCGCTGCCGACACCTGGCAGCCGCCGCTGTCCACCCGCGGCCGGTACATCGTCGACGCCAAGGGCGACCGTTTCCGGCTCAAGTCGGCCAACTGGGACGGTGCGCAGGGGTCGTGGACGGGCAGCGGCAGCGTCGACGACCCCGCCAACCACCACGCCGGCCAGAACTCCCACGGCATACCCCTCGGCCTGGACCGGGTCCCCCTGCCGACGCTGCTCGCCGACTTCCACCGGCTCGGCATCAACAGCATCCGGCTGCCGTTCTCCAACGAGATGATCCACGCCACCGCGACCGTGCCGGACGGTGCCGTGGCCGCCAACCCGCAACTGCGCGGGAAGACACCGCTGCAGATCTTCGACGCCGTGGTGTCCGCCCTCGGCCGCGACGGGTTCGCCGTCATCCTCAACAACCACACCAACAGCACCCGGTGGTGCTGCGGAGTCGACGGCAACGAGCGGTGGAACAGCGGCCAGACCACCCAGCGCTGGATAGACGACTGGGTCTTCATGGCCCGCCGGTACGCCGATGAGCCACGCGTCGTGGGCGCCGACCTCTACAACGAGGTGCGCCGCGACATCCTGGACGACCCCAACTGGGGGCTCGGCGACACGCACGACTGGTACGCCGCCGCGCAACAAGCCGCCAACCGCATCCTCACCGACGGCAACCCCGACCTCCTCATCGTCATCGAGGGCATCAACTGGACGGGGATACCGGTCGACGGGCTGCCCCACGAACGGCCTGCCCTGGCGCCCGCGCGCACCCTCTCGCACACCCTCGTGAACGCCCACAAGCTGGTCTACTCCGCGCACTTCTACGGCTACACCGGCCCCCGCCACAGCGGCGCCACCGGCGTCGGCGAGACCCACGACCCCCGGTACCAGGACCTCAGCCGCGACGAGCTCCGTAAAGTCCTCACCGACCAGGCGTTCTTCGTCGCCGAGGACACCGGGCGGCACTACACCGCACCCGTGTGGATCAGCGAGTTCGGCATCGGATCGGCCGAGACGGGCACCGCCCCGCGCGCGTGGTTCACCAACATCACCGACTACTTCGCCGACCACGACGCCGACTTCGCCTACTGGCCACTGGTGGGCTGGGAGGGCAGCGACGACTGGGCGCTGCTGCGCTACGACTCCGTGGGCCACCGCACCGGAATCCTCGACCAGGGCGACTGGCGCGCCACGCCCTGGCAGCGGCTGATGACCGCGCCCGAGCACACCGGGCCCGTCGACCCCGTCCCCGCCTGGCGCATGCTCGCCACCGACCACGGCGACCAGGTGCAGTCGCTGATCGAGCGGACCCACGGCGACTGGGATCCGGGCGCCTACAAGGCCGCCTGCCCCGACGGGTTGCGGCTGATCGGCCTCGGCCACACCGCCGGGCGCGGACTGTGCACCGACACCGGCGCCGACGACCCGCGCGCCCCCGGCACCGCCCATACGGTCGTCAGGGACGAGCGGTATGTGCCCGCCGGTGGCGACTGGGCCTCCCGCTACACCAAGTTCCAGTGCCCCTCGGACCACTTCCTCATCGGCTACAGCCGTCGCGGCGGCCGGGTGTCCGCCGCGCTGTGCGCCCCGGCCCGCACCCCGCTCGGCACCACGGGACGCACCGTGTGGTTCGACCGGTCCGACAACCGGCCCGCCGACGCCGCCGGGGGCGACTTCGCCCACGGCGCCTACAAGGGCCAGTGCGCGGCCGACGAGTACGCCGCCGGGATCGCCTTCACCACGCGGGTGGGCAGCTCCGGGAGCCCGGACGCGCTGCTGTGCCGCCCGCTGTCCTGAGTCCGCCAGTCGTTCCGCGACCCTTGCCCGAATCTGACGGTCCGTCATATCGTGAGGTGGTGCGCGCAGCCGTTGTCGCACGACACCCGCCGAACCGGATCAGGAGTTACGGGTGGAGTCGCACGCCACACCCGGGACCGCGCCGAAAGTACGTGCCCGCGCGGTGACCCGCACCTTCGGGCACGGAACCCGGCAGGTGCACGCCCTCGGACCACTCGACCTGGACATCCAGCACGGGGAGTTCTGCTGCATCGTCGGCCCGTCCGGATGCGGCAAGTCCACGTTCCTGCGCATCGTCGCCGGACTCGTCCGCCCCAGCGGCGGTGAGGTCGAGCTGCGCGCGGGCCGGCGCCATCCGGCCGCGATGATCCCGCAGGACTACGGCATCTACGACTGGAAGACCGTGCTGGCCAACGTCCGCTTCGGCCTGGATGTGCAGCGCGTGCCACGCAAGGCCGCCGACGCGCGGGCCAGGGACTGGCTGGCCCGGCTCGGTCTCGCCGACTTCGCCGACGCCTACCCGGCCACCCTGTCGGGCGGGATGCGGCAGCGCGTGGCGATCGCCCGCGCGCTCGCGGTGGAGCCGGAGGTGCTGCTGCTGGACGAACCGTTCGCCGCGCTCGACGCCCAGTTGCGCACCATCCTCCAGGACGAGTTGCTCGCGGTGTGCCAGGCGACCCGTACCACCGCACTGTTCGTCACCCACAGCCTGGAGGAGGCGATCGTGCTCGGGGACCGGGTGGTGGTGATGTCGGCCAGGCCCGGCAGAGTGATCGCCGAACGCCACCCGCCGTTCGAACGCCCGCGCACCGGGGCCATGCGCCGCGCTCCGCGGTTCGCCGCGCTGCAGTCCGAGTTGTGGGAGCTGCTGCGCGACGAGGTCCAGCGGGCCGGGGCCGGTGCCGCCACTGCGGCGGACACGGTGGGGAAGTCCTCGTGAAGGGCGAGAGCGCGCCCGCCTCGGCCCGGACCGCCCGGCCCGGTGAAACCGTCGGCGGGCCCGTCGAGACCGTGCTGGTGCGGCGCCCCGGACCGGGGGAGCGCGATCCCGTCCGCGCCCACCGGCGGCGCCGCGGCATCGAGCTGGCCCTCGCCCTCGCCGTGCCCGCCGCGCTGATCCTGCTGTGGCAGCTCGCCGCGGATCAGCACTGGATCGACTCGCGCATCTACCCCGCGCCGTCCACCATCGCGGCGGACGGCTGGCAGCGCGCCGCCGACGGCAAGCTGTGGCCGGACGTATGGGCCACGCTGCAGCGAGTGGTCGCCGGGTACGCGCTCGGCACCGCCGCGGGCTATCTCTTCGGGCTGCTGATGGGCGCGCTGCGGATGGTCCGCGCCGCGCTGGAACCGCTGCTCGACGCCCTCTATGTGGTGCCCAAGCTCGCGCTGCTCCCCGTGTTCCTCAATATGTTCGGCCTCGGTGAGGGCCCCCAGATCGCGCTCGTCGCGACCACCGTCTTCTTCTTCGTATGGATCTCCACGATGGCCGCCGTGATGGGCGTCGCCGAGGGCTACCGGGAGGCCGGACAGGTATTCGGCGCCGGTCCCTGGCAGATGTTCCGCCATGTCCTGCTGCCCGCCTCGCTGCCGCAGGTCCTGGTCGGCATGCGGGTCGCCTCCGGAGTGGCGGTCCTGGTCATCGTCGCCTCCGAGCAGATCGCCGCGAACGACGGCCTCGGCCACCTGATCTTCGACTCGCGGACGCTGTTCCAGAACGACGTGATGTTCGTCGGCATCGTCTGCGTAGCCGTGCTCGGCGTGGTCTTCTCCGAACTCGTCCGCTTCATCGGCCGTCGGCTCACTCCCTGGGCGCCGCGGGACCGCGGCCGGCCCCGGCCCTGACCCTCACCTCGGCTCCGACCCCCAGCCCCGGAAGGCGGCACCCATGGCACGGAGACTCTCCCTCGCCCGCGCCCTGGTCACGGGCGTGACCCTGTTCGGCGTCCTCGGCTCCCTCGCCGCCTGCGACGCGCAGACCTCGGAGTCGGCGCGCTCCGGCACACCGGGCAAGCCCCGCCCGATCACCCCCGTCGCGGGCTGCGCCAAGGGCTGGACCGACCCCGCCGACGCGTCCGCCGCCCGCGCGCCCGCCCGCTGCGCGCCCGGCGCGCCCGCGCCGAAGCCGCTGCAGAAGAAGACGAAGATCGTCGTCTCCGCCAGCACGCTGACCGCCGAGTACCTCGCACCCCTGCGGATCGGCATGGAGAAGGGCGAGTTCGGCAAGGAGAAGCTCGACGTCGAACTGAAGCTGCTGCCCACCCCGGACGCGCTTCCGCTGCTCGCCAAGGGCGATATCGACGTCCAGTACGCGGCGCCGGAGGCCGCCGTGCTCAACGGCATCCGCCAGGGGTTCGACATTCGCTGGGTCGCCGGCAACTTCACCCCCGCGCCCGGCTCCAAGAGCGGATTCTGGGCCAGGCTGAAACCGGGGGAGACGGCGGGCGAGGTCAGCCTCAAGGACCGTACGGTCGGCACGCTCATCGGCAAGGGCTCGGTCATCATGTACCCGATGGAGAAGGTGCTCGCCGCGCACAAGGCCGACGTGGACAGCGTCCGCTTCCAGCAACTCGGCCCGGCCGAGGTCCTCACCTCGCTGAAGAACGGCGGAGTGGACGCCGCATGGCTGCTCGACCCGGTGTGGCGCCAGGTGGACGGCGACGCGGGCTACGCCTTCCTCGGCGGCCAGCCGCGCGGCGAACCGCTCGGCGGGCTCCTGTTCGGCCCCGATCTGCTGACCGGGGACCCGGACGCGGGGGTGGCGTTCCTGCGCGCCTACATCCGCACCGTCAACACCTATTTCGCCGGGGACTACAAGAAGGACAAGGCGTTCCTCGACGACCTCGGCGAAGCGCTCAAGACCGAGCCGGACACACTGGCCGCCGTGCCGTCGCTGCGCATGGACTGGGAGATCCGCGAGGGCACGGTGGACCGGCTGCAGAAGGCGTACGCCAGCGCCGGGGTGGTCGAGGGCGACCCGCTGCCCGAGGACCAGGTCGTGGACCGCTCGTTCTACGCGGAGGCGGTCGGCCACAAGCCCTAGGCCGGCGGTATCGCGGGCACGCGCCCGCGCGGCGAGGGAAGACGTGTGAACGGCGGCGCGAAAGACCCTTGCGCCGGGCCGTCGGCCTATAGTCCGCTGACCCTCATGAGGAGCATGAGGGTCATGAGCGTCATGAGGAAGCGGGGCCTGGCCACGCTGAGCGCCGCCCTGGTCGTGGGCTCGCTCTGCGCGGGCGCGCCGCAACCGCGTGCGGAGGCCGCCGACTCCGGCGGCGGCGCTGGTTCGTCCACGGGACTCGGGGTCGATCTGGACACCGTGACGATCCCCGAACTCCAGGCGCGCATGGCGGACGGCTCGCTGACCTCGTCGGCGCTGACCAGCGCCTATCTGCGGCGGATCAAGGCCATCGACCCCACGATCCACGCGGTGCTGCGCACCGACCCGACCGCCCTGCGGCAGGCGGCCGCCAGCGACACCAGGCACCGGCACGGCGCCACCCGTGGCCCGCTCGACGGCATCCCGGTCCTGCTCAAGGACAACGTGAACACCCGCGGCCTGCCCACGACCGCCGGGTCGCTGGCACTGGCCGGCAGTCCGCCGGACACGGACGCCGCCCTGGTGACACGACTGCGCGACGCGGGGGCGGTGATCCTCGGCAAGACCAACCTGTCCGAGTGGGCCAACTTCCGCGCCGCGAAGCCGACATCGGGGTGGTCGGCCGTGGGCGGGCAGACCAACAACCCCTACGTACTGGACCGGAACCCATGCGGATCGTCCGCCGGTTCGGGTGCCGCGCTCGCCGCGTCGCTGGCGCAGGTGGCGATCGGTACCGAGACGGACGGCTCCATCGTGTGCCCGGCCGGGATGAATGGGGTGGTCGGCCACAAGCCCAGCCTCGGCCGCGTCAGCCAGGCCGGAGTGGTCCCGATCTCCGCCGAGCAGGACACCGCCGGGCCCATGGCGCGTAATGTGATCGACACCGCGCTCACCTTCTCGGTGCTCAGCGGCGGCCGCACCGCGGACGGGCTGACCAGCCCCGGCGCGCTGCGCGGCAAGCGCATCGGCCTGTGGCGGCTGCCCTCGCTCGGGCCGGAAGTGGACGCCGTGATGACCCGTACCGCGAAGCAACTGCGCACAGCGGGAGCCGAGGTCGTCGAGGTGACGCCCCCGTATCAGCAGCGGCTGTCCGAGCTCGAATTCCCCGCGCTGCTCAGCGAGTTCCACCGGGACATCGACGCCTACCTCGCCACCCGCGAGGGGCCGCGCAACCTCGCCGAGCTGATCGAATTCAACCGCACCCACCCGGCGGAGCAGACCTGCTTCGCCGGTCAGGAGCTGTTCGAGCAGGCCCTCGCCGCGCCTGCCACCACCGACCCGGAATACCGGGCCATGCGCGCCGAGTTGAAGGACCTCTCCCGGCGTTCCATCGACGAGACCATGACCACCCACCACCTGGACGCCATCGCCTCGCCGACCAACCCGCCCGCCTGGACGACCGACTGCGCGCGGGGCGACAACGACGTGATCCCGTCCTCGACCCCCGCGGCCGTGGCCGGATATCCCTCCCTGTCGGTGCCCGCCGGGTTCGTGGACGAGCTGCCCGTGGGCCTGCTCCTGATGGCCGGCGACCATGAGGACACCGAGCTTCTGTCGCTGGGGGCCGCGGTGGAGCGGCGACTTCACGCCTGGCGGGCGCCGCGCTACCTCCCGTCGGTGGGGACCGGCGCCTCCCGCTGAACGGTCCGGCCGTGGCGTCCGGCCCTGGCGTCCGGCCCCCGCACCCGTGGCCGGACGCCATCGTTCACCGACGAGATCGCGACATCTTCCACCGCACCCGAACGGGCGTCGGAAAGTCTGCCCCAATGGCCACAGATTCTCGCGCTAGTGTGCGCGCGTGAGCCTTCATGTCGTCATAGGATTCGGGCCCGCCGGAGCGGCCACCGCTCGGCTGCTGGCCGAAAAGGGCCATTCGGTACGGGTTGTCACCACATCGGGTCGAAGCCCGGAGCCGGGCATCGAGCATGTCGCGCTGGACGCGACGGACAGCGCACGATTGACCGAGGCCGCGCAGGGCGCGGCCGCCATCTACAACTGTGCCGCACCGCCCTACCACCGCTGGGCGAGCGACTGGCCGCCGCTGGCCTCGTCGGTCTGCGCGGCCGCCGAGGCGACCGGGGCCGTCCTGGTCATCCTGGGCAACCTCTACGGCTACGGCCCGGTCGACGGCCCCATGACCGAGGAGCTGCCGCTCGCGGCGACCGGCACCAAGGGGCGGGTGCGCGCCGCCGTGTGGGAGCAGGCGCGGGACCTCCATGAGCAGGGCCGGATCAAGGCGGTCGAGGTACGGGCGTCGGACTTCTTCGGGCCCGGAGTGACCGACGGCGGGCACCTGGCGGCGCGGGTGATGCCAAAGGTGCTGCGCGGCAAGCCGGTCTCCTCGCTCGGGGACCCGGACACCCCGCATAGCTGGAGCTACCTCCCCGACGTGGCCGCCGCCCTGGCCGAGGTCGCGGGCGAGGAGCGGGCCTGGGGCCGGGCCTGGCACGTACCGACGGCGCCCGCGCGGTCCACCCGGGAGATGGTCGACCGCCTTGCCACGCAGGCGGAGACCGGGCCGGTCGCGGTGCGCGGGCTGCCGTCCGCCGTGCTCGGTCTCGCCTCGCTGGTCTCCCCGCTGCTGCGTGAACTGAAGGAGGTCCGCTACCAGTTCGACCGTCCCTTCGTCGTGGACGCGAGCGCCTACGAAGCCGCGTTCGCGGTGCGCGCCACCCCCGTCGACGAGCAGGTCAAGGCGACGGTCGAGTGGTGGCGTGAGCGACTGTCCACCGCCGGGTGACATCTGTGACAGCGAAGGGATCCCAAGTGGGTTCAGCTGGTATGCGGCGTGATGACGTCGCGATCGTGGGAATGGCCTGCCGGTTCCCGGGGGCGCGCAACGTCAACCAGTACTGGCGGCTCCTCAGCGAGCCGCGGGCGCAGTTCGCCACCGTCCCCGACTCGCGGTGGCGCACCGCCACCTTCCTCAGCGACAACTTACGCGACTCGTCCTCGGCCTATACGGACACCATGGCCCTGCTGCCGGACGTGGGCCACTTCGACGCGGCGCACTACGGCATCCCGCCACGGCGGGCCAGATCGATGGATCCGCAGGGCCGGCTGCTGATCGACCTGGCCCGGGAGGCGATCCAGGACGCGGGATGGGAGGCCGAGGGCTTCGATCGCGAGGAGACCTCGGTGATCACGGCGCTCACCGAGAGCGGCTACCGCGAACTCAGCACCATGCAGATCCGGATGCGCCAGCTCACCGGCGGCGAGTTCGGGGCGCGGGCGAGCGACCCCCGGTGGCCGGAGACGGTCCGCGCGGTGGACGGGCTGCACGGCTCCTCGGTGGCCGGGCTGCTGCTCAACATGGGCCCGAACACGGTCAGTTCGGTCTTCGATCTGCACGGCGAGAGCTATGCGCTGGACTCGGCGTGCTCCGGGGGACTCATGGCCGTGGCCAACGCCGTGTTCGCGCTGCGCGCGGGCCGGTGCCGGATCGCGCTCGCGGGCGGCGCCCAGTTGATCCTCGCCCCGGACCTGCTGGTGGGGCTGTGCCGGATCGGCGCCATCTCGCGCAGCGGCAGATGCCTGCCGTTCGGCGCGGAGGCCGATGGCTTCGTCCTGGGGGAGGGCGCCGGGGTCCTGGCGCTGCGCCCGCTGGCCGACGCGCTGGCCGCCGGTGACCGGGTCTACGCGGTGATCCGGGGCGTGGGGACGGCCAACGACGGGACCGTGCAGGGCGGTATGCACCCCCAGGCGGCCGGTCAGCTCAGGGCCCTGCGCCGGGCCTACCGCGACGCGGACCTGGCCCCGGACGCGGTGGGATACCTCGAGGCGCACGGCACCGGGACCACGGTCGGCGATCCGGTCGAGGTCGGTGTGCTGCGGGAGCTGCGGGGCGAGCGGGGCGCACCGGCGTTCCTCGGCGCGGTGAAGGCGGTCGTCGGCCACGCGCTCAACGCCGCGGGGATCGCCGGACTCGTCAAGACCGTGCTGGCCGTGCACCGGGGGGTGATACCGCCGCAGCCGGACTTCGACCTGGCCGACCGCTTCGGACTCGACGCCGCGCGGCTGACCATCCCGACGAAGCCGACCGGCTGGCCCGACGCCGGGCAGCCGCGCCGGGCGGGGGTGAGCGCCTTCGGCTTCGGCGGCACCGGTGTCCATGTGGTGGTGGAGGAGTGCGTCACGACGCCGGCCCGTCCCACACCGGACGGCGGGCCGCATCTGCTGGTGCTCAGCGCCCGCGACCGGGCCGGGCTGGCCCGTTATGCCCGGGAGCTGGCGCACACTCTCGCCGATGACCGGCCGCCGCTGGCCGGGGTGGCGGACACCCTGGCCCGCCGGGCTCCCCTCGCCGAACGCCTCGCCCTGGTGGCGGAGGACGCCGCCGACGCCGCCACCCAACTGACCGTGGCGGCCGAGGCCGTGGCGGCCGGGCGTACCGGAGAGCTCGGGGCGGGGCTGGCGGTCGGCACGGTGCCACCCGGTGAGCTGCCCGAGGCCGCCGTGCCGGAGCCGGGCTCGCTGCCCGCCGACGCGCACTCGGCCGCACTGGCCCAGCTCGCGCGGCGCGCGGTCACCGGCGCGGGGCTTCGCCCGGTGAGGGAGCGCATACCCCCCATCACCCTGCCGCCGAGCCCGCTCGCCCCGCGCCACCACTGGGTGGTGGACGAGTCGGCGCGCGCTCCCGAGGACGAGGGCACCGCCCACGACCTCGGGGCTATGGGGGAGGGCCGGACCGGGCCGGTGGGCTCGCCCGCGGCGGCGCGGGCCGACGGGGCGTCCGCCGGGTCCATCGTGCTCGAAGAGCTGTCGCGGACCGGCGTCTTCCCGCTCGCCGACCTGACCGAGCGGATGGGGCTGGTGACCGACCTCGGCTTCGACTCCCTGATGCTGCAGGAGCTGGAGGTCAACATCGGCAAGCGCATACCGGGATTCCGCACCGAGGAGATCTTCTCGCCCGACCTCACCGTGGAACGGCTGGTCGCGCTGGTCGATCCGCACCTCACGCAGGAGCCGGCCGCCGGTGCGCCGCTGCCCCAGCAGACGCGGGCGGACTGGGACGCGGCGAGTGCCTGCGCCGATGACTTCCCCGAGGTGCGGCAGTTCGAGGAGCGCTTGAGCGCGATCGCCGGCAGTGGCGCGGACTTCCCGTACTTCCGGGTCCATCAGGGCAACATCCGCGACACGACCATGATCGACGGACGGCCTTACCTGTCCTTCGGCAGCTACAACTACCTGGGGCTCTCCGGCCATCCGGCGGTCAACGAGGCCGTGCACCAGGCGGTGGACCGGTACGGCACCTCGGTCTCCGCGAGCCGGGTGCTCTCCGGCGAACGGGAGCTGACCGTACGGCTGGAGCGGGCGCTCGCCGACTTCCTCGGCGTCCCCGACTGCCTGGCGCTGGTGAGCGGCCACGCCACCAATGTCACCGCGATAGGGCATCTCGTCGGCGCTCGGGACCTCGTGATGCACGACGCGCTCGCCCACGACAGCATCCTCCAGGGCTGCGCCCTGTCCGGGGCGGCGCGGCGCCCGTTCCCCCACAACGACATCGAGGGGCTGGAGGACGCGCTGCGGCGCAACCGGTCCCGGTTCAGACGGGTGCTGATCGCCGTCGAGGGCGCCTACAGCATGGACGGCGACCTGGTCGACCTGCCCGCCGTGATCGAGCTGAAGCGGCGCTACGGCGCCCTGCTGATGGTGGACGAGGCGCACAGCATCGGCACGGTGGGCGAACGCGGCCGTGGGGTGGGCGAGTTCTTCGGCGTCGACCGGTCCGGTGTGGATCTGTGGATGGGCACCCTCTCCAAGACGTTCGCCAGTTGCGGCGGCTATCTCGGCGGCTCGGCCCGGATGGTGCGGTGGCTGCGGCATACGCTGCCCGGCTTCGTCTACAGCGTCGGCCTGACCCCCGCCAACGCGGCCGCGGCGCTGGCCGCCACCGAGCTGATCCTCGCGGAACCGCACCGGGTGGCCGCCCTGCGGCGCAACGCGGAGCTCTTCCTGGGCCTGGCCGCCGCGGCCGGTCTGGCGACCGGCTCCAGCGCCCACACCCCGATCGTGCCGTGTGTCCTCGGCGACTCGGCGCGGACCCTGCGCGTCGCGGACCGGCTGTTCGAGCGCGGTGTCATCGCCGATCCGATCTTCCACCCGGCCGTCGAGGAGGGGCTCGCCAGGCTGCGGTTCTTCGTCACCAGCGAGCATCGTGAGGACGACATCCGCCGCACCGTGGCGATCCTGGCCGAGGAGGTGGCAGCCGCCGGGGGATGAGGGGGACACCGTCGGATCCACGTCAGATCAGGGTGCGTTCGATCCGGCTGAGCATGGCGTCCTGTCCGGATTCCCCGGAGTCCTCGGCCGGGGCGGTGCCATGCCGCTCCTCGATGCCGCCCACCCGCTGGGAGAGCAGATAGGCGATGATCTCCGCCTCCTGCTCCTGGACGTCGTCGTAGGTCGCGCGCAGGAGCATGTCACGCACGAGGTCGGGGTCGAGGTTGGGGAAGAGAAGGCGGGCGCTCGCCTCGTCCAGCCAACCCGCCCCGCGATGGCAGCAGATGATGTGGCCCAGCTCATGCAAGATGATGTGCTCCTGATGCGCGCTGGTCGTGTTGGCGTCGTAGAAGATGAGGTCCTCGTCGCGGGCGGCGACCCACATGCCGCACGGGTGCGTCGCGGGCATCTGCATCGGGACCAGCGTGATGGGGCGGCCGCGGACCTCGCCGAGATGGCGGCAGAGCTCGGCCACATCGGCCACCTCCGGCAGGTCGAGGTCGGCGATCCGCCGCGCACCGGCCTTCCGGAGCTTCTTGAGCTGACTGCGCCGGTCGTGGTCGGCCGACCGTCCCTTGTTGGCGCCCCTCACCCAGCCGCACCCCTCATTCCTGGTCCGAGGTGTCGGTGACGGGCGGAAGGCCCTGAAGCTGCCGGTACTGGTCCATGATGGTCGTGATGGCCGCGAGGTTCTCCTTCTTCATCCCGGCCGCCCGCATCGCCACGGCGCGCACCCCGGCCTGCCGGAGCGCCTCGATGGCGGCGACCTCGCTGAGCACCGATTCGGCGACCTGGTCGTCGAAGAAGTAGGCCACCGACACGCCGAAGAAGCGCGCCAGGGCGGCCAGCAGGTCCGGTGAGGGATTGGAGCGCTTGCCCGTCCGCAACTGCGACAGATACACGCCCCCGACCTTGAGCTCGGGGCTGGCCTGCTTCAGCTCCTCAGCCACCTCGGCGTTGGTCCAGTGCCTGCCCTTGGGACGAACCGTCTTGAAGAGGTTGTCCAGACGCACTGCCAGCGTGGGCCGGTCGTCAGTCTCGGACATGCGAATCTCCCTCCCTCACCTCCTCGGCTTTGCCCCCGGCTAATCGTCAGTTTCGCAGATTAGCGGTCAGTTGACAATCTGGCCCAACTCCGCCAACGTGGACCTTGTCGATAGCTGCCAGCTAACTCCGCTCACGGGGGTGGCCGAGTGGGTTGTCAGTCCTATCGGCCCGGCTCGGCCCGGCTCTCAGGGCTGTGCCGAGCTGGGCCGGGCGGGGGCCACCCGCTCGGCCCGGAAGAGGAAAACGGGGGAATCACGGGGGAAATCCCGCTCGGCCTGACGGGGGCAGACCGGGCGGGATCCCTCTCTCAGCGCGCTTTGGCGAGCCGCCGGTAGGCGGATGCCACCTTGGTGAGCCAGACGACCTCGGCGGTGAAGTTGTCCGTGTCGCGGTCCTCGAAGTCGCCGGTGTCCGCGTTGTCATCGGGAATGGTGCCGGTGCGCTTGGCGTGCAGGGCCTGCCTGATCTGCGCCGCTTCGGCGAACGCCTGCCGGGACTCCTCGCTCCCCTTGGGGGCCGCCTGGCCGTCGCCGCCCGAGGTGCGGTCGATGTAGGGGCGCAACTCCCGCCAGCCGTCCCGTATTTCGATGACCCGCCGGTGGAGCCGGTAGTTGAGGTCGGAGACCGCGGCCCCCGGCGGCTCCAGGACGATGTCCGGGGAGGACTCGTACAGATCCCGCCACAGCGGATACAGGGCCCGGTAGGACCGGTAACCGCGCGCCCATTCCAGCAGCTTGGTGGCCGAGGGCCCCCAGGAGGAGATCGTCAGGGCGAGCGAGAGGGTGACGATGCCCAGCGCGCTGAAGACGGAGGCGGCGAGCGTCCAGCCGCCGATGTCGAGCCCGCCCGCGGCCGTGAGGACGTTGACCACCCTGGCCAGGCAGTAGAGGAAGAGGATCACCGCGGCGACGGAGAGCATCCGCAGCGCCTGCCCCAGCGAGGTCTTGCCCGCCATCCGGGCGTAGGGCACGCACTGGCGCAGGATGGTGACGCACGGAACCGCCTGGGAGACCATGAAGACCAGGAGGTAGGTGAGGATCAGCGGCTTGCCGCTGCCGGTGTTGAAGTCCTCGGCCGGCCGCCCGGGACCGTCGGCGATGAAGAACAGCGCCGTCAGCAGCGCGTCGAGGGCGACGCCGATGATCAGCCAGTAGCGGGCCCTGCGCCCCGACTCCTCGGTGGCGGACGCCCAGTGCAGCAGGATGATCTGCGCGCTGACGCAGAAGGCGACCGCCGACAGATGCATCACCAGGATCGCGAGGTTGCCGACGCCCAGGAAGCGCTCGCTCCCCATGGCGAAGGCACCCATCGTGAAGGTGAGGCACTGCAGCAGCAGGGTGATCACGAGTGTGCGGTAGGCGGTGTCCCGCCAGCTGCGCCTGATCTGGAACAGTCGGTAGATCAGCGCGGCATACGACGAGAGCGCCGCGATGACGAAGCAGAGAGTTTTGATGGTGGTCACGGCCCTTTCCCCCACAGGTGCCGAACGGTTCAGTCGGTGTGCTCGCCCAAGGGAACCACGAGTCCGATTCCTTCGGCCGCCACCGCGATGGCGTAGTCGAAGAACGCGGTCTCGTCCCGGACGCTGTCATGGGTACGGCTGAAGACCTGGAAGACCAGGAGCCCGACCAGGCTGCTCCACAGCACGATGCCGCGCTCGATGAGGTCCGAGAACGGGGCCTCGGGCACCCCGCCGAAGAGCGCCTCGGCCTCCGGCAGGAGCAGCGGCGGCCCCGGCATCTGACGCCGGGGCGCGGTGAGTTCACCGGCCTCCAGCGCCGAACGCACGATGCCGGCCAGCACCGCGGGGGTGCGTGAGGCGGGCGGGACCGTGTCCTGCGGGGCGTGGTAGTCCGGCACGGGCGAGCCGTAGACCAGCGTGAACTCGGCGGGGTTGGCGAACGACCACCGCCGTAGCGCGCGGGTGGCCGCGAGGAGCCGCGCGCCCGCCGGCGCGCCGGCGTCCCTGGCGGCCTGATCGGCCTGCTCCATCGCGGCGCCGGAGTCGTTGTAGGCGTCGATGAGCAGCGCGGTCAGCAGGTCGTCCCGATGCGGAAAGACGGCCTCCACATCGCTGACGGCGAGTCCGCCCTCACGGGCGACGGCGTCCAGGGTCAGCCCTCCGGCCCCCAGTTTCACCAGCAGTTGGCGCGCGGTGGTCTTGATGACCGCCTGCGGCCTGGTGTTTTCATCGGCGGAAGCTGTTCCGGAAACATCCATGGGCCAAACCGTACCGGTGCGACCGCGCTTCGCGCCCTGTGGACCCTCACCCTGGAGGGGTCTTCGCGGCTATGGTGAGCGGGAGGTGAGGGGTTGCACGGGGCTCGGCCGGGAACGCGCGCCGACGCCGCGAGGGAGGGGCTGCTGTGGACGGCGGCACGGTGGGGCTGCGGATCGCATCGGCAGTGGTCGTACCGGTGGTCAAACGGCTGCTGCTGCCGCCCGCGAGCGCGCCGGGGGCGGAGTACGGCGAGCGGCCCGTGCCGATCCGCCGGCTGGTGTCCTTCGCCCGGGAGCACCGCACTCTCACCGAGGACGATCTGCACAAGCTCGCCCGCGAGTTGGTCCGCCGCGCCGTGCGGGCCGCCGGGCCGCACGATCCGCCGATCGGTGCCGACGAGCACGACTCCGTCGGGCAGGCGCTGACCCGCACCCTGCACGCCCTCGGCGATCTCGACATGGACGACGTCCACGCCTTCGCGCTCGGCCCCGAGCGGCTGGCCGCGGAGCTGTCCCGGCGCGCGGGCCCCGACACGCGCAGGCTGCTGAGTGACGACGCCGCCCGCTTCCACGACCGGCTCCTGGAGACGGCCTGCCTCCACCTCATGCGCTTCTTCAGCCAGCGGCCCGGATTCGCGGCCCGAGCCCAGATCGAGCAGAGCCGCGAGATCCGGGAGCAGAGCGAGAAATTGGACTCAATCCTGCGGCGGCTGCCGGACATCAGCCACCAGGACATCCAGTTCGAGGAGGAGTACGCGCGCTACGTCGTCGAGTGCCACGGCAGGCTCACGATCTACGGCGTCGACCTCCGCGAACCGGACGGCCAGGACTGGCCGCTGGAGACCGCCTATCTGAGCCTGGAGGCCAGGCCGTACCGCGACGGCACCGACCGGGTCCCGGTGGTGAACGGCGAGCCCGGCGCCGACCGGGACACCGAGGCCGAGCGGGCCGCGGGCCCCGCCGAGGCGGTCTTCGCCAGCCATGAGCGTGTCCTGCTGCGCGGCGTCGCCGGCACCGGCAAGACCACCCTCGTCCAGTGGCTGGCCCTCTCCACGGCGCAGCAGGAGCGGGTGCCGGGCGGCCTGTCGCAGCTGTTCGGGCGCGTCCCCTTCGTCCTGCCGCTGCGCACCCTGGCGCGCAGGGACACCGAACTGCCCATGCCCGAGGACTTCCTGCGCTGGATCGGCTGCCCGCTGGTGGGCACCGAGCCCGACGGCTGGGCCGCGCGGGTGCTGCGGCACGGGCGCGGCGTGCTCCTGATCGACGGGGCCGACGAGATCCCGAAGGACGACCGGACCCGTGTGCGGGCCTGGCTGAAGAAGCTGCTCGCGGTCTTCCCCGGCAATCTGTGGCTGCTCACCTCCCGCCCCTCGGCCCTGGAGCGGGGCTGGCTGGCCCGCGAGGGCTTCCAGGAGTTCGCGCTCGCCGCGATGCGGCCCGCCGACATGAAGCAGTTCATCCGGCGCTGGCACATCGCGGCCGGAGCCTCGCAGGAGCTCGGCGAGTCCCTCTCGCTGTCCCTGCGCAGCAGCCCCGAGCTGAGCCGCCTGGCGACCAATCCGCTGATGTGCGGCCTGATCTGCGCCCTGCACCGGGAGCGGCGCGGCTTCCTGCCCCAGGGCCGCGCCTCCCTCTACGAGGCGGCGCTCTCCATGCTCCTGGAGCGCCGCGACCTGGAGCGCGAGGTCTACGGCCGCGGCCGTCCGGCACTGGACCAGAAGTCGGCCACCGAGCCGCTCCAGAGGCTCGCGTACTGGCTGATCCGCAACGAGCGGACGCAACTGGACCGCCCCGACGCGGTGAACGTGGTGCGGCGGCTGCAGCCCTCCGTCCCCCGCCTCGCGGACGTCGGAACGGCGGAAGAGGCCCTGCAGCATCTGCTGGAGCGCTCCGGTCTGCTGCGCGAACCGGCCCCGGGCGCGGTCGACTTCATCCACCGCACCTTCCAGGACTTCCTGGGCGCCAGGGCCGTGCTGGAAGAGCGCGACATGGGCATGCTGGTGAACAACGCACACCTGGACCAGTGGGAGGACGTGGTGCAGATGGCCGTCGCACAGGCTCGTCACCAAGAGCGTGCCGACCTGCTGACCCGCCTGCGCGAGCGGGGCGACCGGGAGCAGGACGCCACGGTCCAGGCGCGGCTGCGGCTCCTCGCCCTCGCCTCCCTCGAACAGGCCACCCGCCTGGAGCCGACGGTGCGCGAGGCCATCGAGGACCGGGCCGCCCGGCTGCTGCCGCCGCGCAGCCTGCGGGAGGCCAGGTCACTGGCCCAGACGGGCCCGCTGCTCCTGGGCCTGCTGCCCGACGCCAAGGACCTGGAGGGCGACGAGGAGCTGGCCACCGTCCACGCGATCTGCCAGATCGGCGGGGACGCCGCCATACCCAGGCTCCGGGAGTTCCTCGGCACCGGCCAGCCCGCGGTGCGCGCCCAGCTCCTCGCCCACTGGGACCGGTTCGACACGAAGGTGTACGCGGAGGAGATCGTACGGCCGCTCCTCGACACCGCCCCCGAGGAGATCGTCACGGTGCGCTCACCCGCCGAGCTGGAGGCGCTGCGCACCATCTCCGGCTATCAACGCGTGGGCCTGCACGGCGACTTCGCCCCGGAGGACATCCGCGCCGCGCTCGACCCGCGCCACCTGCGCGAGCTGCGCCTGCGGGGCACCCTGCAACTGGAGGACCTCACCCTGCTCTCCGCCTACCCCGAGCTGGAGACGGTCGCCCTGCAGGGATGCCGGAACGTCAAGGACCCCACGCCGCTGACCCGGCTGCCCCATCTGCGGAGGCTGGAGCTGCGGGACCTCCCCCAGTTCGAGCCGCTGCTGAAGCTGGCCGACTGCCCCCGGCTGGAGGGGCTCCTCGTCGGACCGGAGGTGCCCTGGCGCGGTCTGCCCGACCTCCCGCGCCCCGCCGAGCTGCGGCTGCTCTCCCTGCCGTCATCGGCGGCGCAGCTCGCGGGGATCGTGGAGTGCCGGGGGCTGGAGGAGCTGCGTCTGCAGGACGCCAGCGAGCGCCTGGCGCCGGACGAATGGGGCTCCCTCATCGCCGAGTTGCCTCAGCTGCGCAAACTGACGCTCTCGCCGCAGCAGCTGAGCATGCTGCTCTTCGCCCCCCGCACCGAGATCCCCCAGGTCACGCACCTGGATGTATGGGCCAGGGCCGGTTCCGCGGTACCGCTGCGGCGGATCGCCCGGCGCCTTCCCGGGCTCGAGGAGATCCATCTGTCGCAGGTCGCGGAGCTCGATCTCGCCTCCCTCGCCGGGCTGCCCCGGCTGCGCCGGGTGCGGCTCGTCTACCCGGGCGAGATCCGCGGCGCGGACTCGCTCCCCGACAGCGTGGAACTCGACATATACCCGCACCCCTGACCGGCACCCCCTCAACCCGGCTCACACCCGGTGCCGCGATTACCTGGTGGGATGTTTACCCAACGGGTAAGTTCATAAATGTAGGCGTAGTTGGTACGGATGTCAGCGGCTGATGTCTCGGGGGAGCGGTGCCGCCCGTCTCCGAGGTCACGGCTGCCGGGCAGCAGAGGACGACTGAGGCGGGACGCAGCAGGATGCGCGTATCGGAAGGGTCACCGCTCTATGGCCGCGACCCTCTGCTGCGTTCGCTCGTTCCCCGGCTGACCGGCCTGGCCTACGACGAGCGGTCCCGGGTGGGCCGGGAGCACCAGGGCGACCTGCCCGTGGTGCTGGTCACGGGATACCACGGCATGGGGCGCAGCGCGGTGCTCGAAGAGCTCGCCGCGCGCTACCGCGACCGGCTGCCGCTGGCCCACGTCCGCGCCGTGGCCACCGAACCCGAGACCTTCCCGCCCGCCCCGGCCGACGGCCGCGCCCCCACCGCCTCGACCCTCGTCGAGATCCTCGCGGAGCTGGTGTGCGGGCTCGCCCCCGATGTGCGCCGCCGCTTCCCGGTCCTGGTGCCCGGCCTGTTCGCCGTCTCCGGCTGGTACCGCGGCAACGGCGAGCAGCGCGACGTGGCGTGCCTGACGTTCGCCCGGCTGCTGCTCGCCTGCCGCCTCGCCGACGGTGATGAGAACGCGCTGAGACACGCCTGGGCCACCGCCGTCGAAGGCCGGCTGGAGACGATTGGCGCGCAGACCGACGCGGAGTGGGGCCGGGATTCGGTCACCGCCGCCGTGGTGGCGGAGTACACCGACCGGTATCAGCCGGCCGCGGCACAGGAGTGGTACCGGCGGCGCTTCCCACGGGGCGCGGACGGCCAGGATCCGCTGGTGCTGCTCGGGGAGTGGTTCCAGCGGGGCGGCGACTACCGGCACGCGGCCGAGCAGAGCCTGATGGCCGCCTTCCTCCACGATGTCGCCTCCTCCTACGGCAGGCTGCAGCGGTGGAACCGGGAGCCCTGGCCGCTCATCCTGCTCGACGACGCCCACTGCCTCCCGGGGCAGGACTTCCTCGACCTGCTGCTCGAACACCGCGCGCTGCCCGAACGCCCCGACCACGAGGAGCTCGTCGTCGTGGCCACCCGCCTCGGCGGCTTACCGGAGAACGCGTCCGCCGCCATCCGCCGCGACCTGCCCGACCTGGTGAAGTCCTCCGGCTGGCAGCGCAAGGGCCTGGCCCCGTCCGCCGGACTGCTCGCCGTCCCGCTCACCCCGCTGAGCCGGGACGACATCCTCCCCCTCCTGGTGCCGGACTGGCCCGCCCGGCCGCTCCACCCCTATCTGGCCTCCGCCGTGCACTCCCTGACCGGCGGGCATCCCGCGGTGACCACCGTCCTGTGCGCGGCGGTCCTGGACGCCACCAAGCGGGGCCGTGGCGTGGGCCCGCGCGACCTCCTGGAACTGCACGCCAAGGACGGCCGCGCCGTCACCGAAGCGCTCCTGGAGCGGCTGCTTCCCAACCGGCGCCAGCGCGACCGGCTGACCCTGCTCTCGCTCGCCCGCGACAGCACCGCGGCGGAGGCGCTGGCCGAGAATCTGCGTCTCCAGGGCCCGGACCAGCTCCCCGCCAACTCCGCCACCGACTACCTCGAAGAGCAGCAGTGGCAGCAACTCACCCCGCCCGACCAGCCGTTGGTCGCCGACGCGCTGCTGCGGACGCTGCTCGTGCACGAGGCGCGCCGCACCTCGTCACGGGCCGAGGACGGGCGTAGCTGGCAGGACATCCACCGCTTCCTGCGGATGCACCACGCCCAGCGCGGGGGTAGCGGCGAGGCGGACGCCCTGCGGCACACCCTCGCGGCCGGAAACGCGGAGACGGTGGTGGCCATGCTGACGGAGGAGTTCCAGTCGGAGAAGAACCCCCAGGCCGCCGCGCACTGGCTGCTGTGCCTGCGGTACGCCGCCACCGCGCCCACCCCACCGGCCGGAGAGTGGACCGACGAACGGATGCAGATCGCCCTCGGCGCGCACGACGGCCGGTACGCCGAACTGCATGAGATCGAGCGCTGTGTGAACCGGCTGCTGCACGCCCTGTGGCATGTGTCCGAGCCGCATGCCGAGCCGGACCCCGATATGTGCAAGGCGGTCGGCGAAGAGCTGGCCTACCTCTCCCCGCGCCACCCGTCCTGGCACGCCGTCCTGGGTCAGGCCGCCCGCAGTTGGCCTGCGGCGGCACGGAAGAAGCGCCCCTTCCCTATCTCCGGTCAGTGAGGAAGCATGCTGTTCCGTCTGTTCCGCCGTCACCCTCGCGAGTGGGGACCGCTCGAATGGCTGGCCGTTGTCGGACTCGGCGCCCTGGTCGCCGTCGCGATCACCGTCGTTGTCAACGTGGTGCAGGGCCCCGGCAGGTGCGGTGACGATCTGCGGGACATCGAGGGCGACTGCGTGGGCGTCACCGCGGAAGCCTTCGAGGCGGACCCGGGCATCGAAAGCCTCATCGAGGCGGTGGCGGACGAGAACGCGCGGGTGCGGCAGGACTGGGAGGATCCGCCGAGCGGACCCAAGATCCCGTACGTGCGGATCGCGCTGATGATGCCCTTCACCGCGGACGACCACAGCGCCATGACGGTGGACATGATCCGCCGCGGACTCGCCGGTGCCCTGGCCGCCCAACGGCAGGCCAACCGCTTCGGCGGACCGCACTACCAGCTCCTGCTCGCCCCCGACGGCCGGAACCTCGACCGCTGGGAGCCCGTCGTCGATCGCCTCGCCGAGCTGTCCAAGGACACCCGGGCGCCGCTGGTCGGCGTGACCGGCATCCCGAGCAGCACCCCGGATACCCGGAAGGCGATCGCCGCGCTCAGCAAGCACCGCATCCCCACCGTCGGCCCGGTCATCACCGCGGCCAACATGAACTCCCCGTACTTCTTCAAGACCTCGCCCAACAACGACCAGTTCGCCCGCGCCCTCAAGCTCTACCTGGAGAAGAAGCCGGCGGGGCACCGGGGCTTCCTGGTCTGGGACAACCGCAGCGAGGACGTCTACTCCCAGAATCTGCGCAGCGTCTTCAAGCGGCACTTCGGCGACGCGTACGACCTGACCAACCACAACTCGAACTTCACCGGCACCTCCGGAACGGACAAGGGCATCCCCCAGCGGTTCACCGACGCCGTGCAGAAGATCTGCAACGAGAAGTCCGACACCGTCTTCTTCGCGGGCCGCGACCAGGACCTGCCCGCGTTCATGGAGCGCATGGCGCAGGAGGGAAGCTGCGGGCGCACCACGACGCTGCGCATCCTGAAGGTCGGCATCGGCCTGGAGCCCACCCTCACCGCGGACGCGCCCACGCGATGGCTGGACGAGGCCCAGGCCACGATCGTGGACGCGTCCTCCGTCGACCCCGCCTGGTGGGCGGGGAAGCCCAAGAAGGCACTCGGCCGCTTCCTCGACCGCTTCGAGGAGATACAGAAGCAGCACAAGCTGGGCACGGACCCGCTGAATGACGGCTACGCCGTGATGTACCACGACGCCTTCGCGCTGCTCGCGGGCGCCGTGGACCGCACCTTCGCCGAGATCAACGAGGGCGGCAAGAAGGCCCCGGAGGCACTGAGCATCCCGACCAAGGATGATGTGTACAACACCCTCATCATCCCGAGCATCGCCGGCAACTCGTGCAGCTCCTGCCTGGTCGGTGCCGGAGGCACCTACGGCTTCGAGGGCCCGGGCAAGAACGACCAATGGGCCGTCTGCAAACCCGTACCCGTGGTCGAGTTCCCGCCGAGCGCCCGCTCCGGCCCCCCGGGCGCGGCCGCCCTCTACCGCACCTACCGCGGCGGCTCCAAGAGCGCCTGCCCCTCCTGACGCGACAGCGGCGGCTCAGCCCGTCTTGCGCGCCACGCCGCCGTAGTAGCCGATATCGCCGGGCCTGGTCTGCGGCGGGGCGTCCGGGCGCCAGAACGGGACCTCGGCCAGACCGGGCTCGACCAGGGTGAAGCCGTCGAAGAGCCGCTCGACCTCGGCGTGGGACCGCAGGTTCAGGGTGGCGGTGGCGTTGTCGTACACGGCCTGGGCCGCGCTGCGGTCGGCGAAGTCGCCCGTGGCGTGGGAGAGCACCAGGAAGCTCCCGGCCGGCAGCCCGTCGCGCAGGATGGCGAGGACCCGCTCGGGCTCCTCCGCCTCCGTGAGGAAGTGGACGATGGCGACCAGGAGCAACGCCACCGGCTCGTCGAAGTCGATGACCTGGCGGACCTCGGGGTGGTCCAGGATGGCCCGCGGGTCGCGCAGGTCGGCCAGTGCGATGCTGGTCGCGGCGGAGCCGCGGAGAATCACATTGGCGTAGGTGTTGACGATCGGGTCGTTGTCGACGTATGCGACACGCACGTCCGGCGCCAACTCCCGGGCGATCTCATGCACGTTGGGGGAGCTGGGCAGCCCGGTGCCGATGTCGAGGATCTGCCGGATGCCGTTGCCGACCACGTAGCGCACGGCGCGCCGCAGGAAGTCGCGGTTGGCCCGTACGCCGCGCCACACCTCGGGCGCCGCGGCGGCGAGCCGGTCACCCGCCTCGCGGTCCACCTCGTAGTTGTTCTTGCCGCCCAGCAGGTAGTCGTAGATCCGGGCAGGGTGCGGCCTGCTGGTATCGATCTCCTCGGCGCGGAAGCCGTTCTCCGTCACGCTGTTACTCCTCTCGACGGCCGTCACGGCCCCCGCATGCGTGTCCGGCTGTCGAACAGCTTCCCATATCGACGCCGCGCCCGGCCGCCGAAGTTCACCTGCGGCCGGCTACGCGGTGTCAGGCGGGCTCGGCCGCCTTCGCCTCAGCGGCTTTTGCCTCGGCGGGCGTTGCCTCAGCCGCTGCTGCCTCGGTCTCTGCCTCAGCATCGGCCACCGCCGCAGTCTCTGCCCCAGCCTCAGCTTCGGCCCCGGCCTCGGCCACTGTCTCAGCCTCCGCCTCGGCCCCGGCCGCTGCCTCAGCCTCCGCCTCGGCCGCTGCTGCCGCGGCGGCGCGCGCCTGGCCCTTGCGGCGCGACCGCTTGCCGTACACGCCCGTCCACACACCGAGGGAGGCGAGCACGGCGTAGATCAGGACCGGGCTCAGGACCACCATGGTGTCGGTTCTCAGCGTGTAGGACAGCACGATCCGGACCGCGGACTCCATGCAGTAGGCCACGCCCCAGACGGTCGTCATCGTCAGCATGGCCTTGCGGAAGCCATCGACCTTCCACAGGCCGTTCCACCAGGCGGTGCTCGCCTCGGTGCCGTCGGTGGCGAACTTGCGGCCCAAGTAGAACATCAGCGGGCGCGGCGTCAGCAGCGTCGCCAGGCACAGCAGCCCGAACAGCCCGGTGACGGCCGAGTCCTTGATCAGCAGGGCGCGGGCGGAGTGCGCGCCGACGGTCGACACCACGGCGGTGATCACGATGAACACCAGGGTGACGATGGCGAGTTCATCGAGGCGGCGGCGCCAGACGATGTGGACGGCGCCGTCGACCACCGGCCAGGCGCTGCTGAGCAGCAGGGCGGCGAATTCGCTCCAGCCGTGGTCGCGCAGCGCGTTGTAGGTGAGGATCGGTGCGGCGACGTTGAGGGTGAGAGTGACGACCCAGCCGAGAATGGCGGCGCCCCTGGACCGGGCGGGCGCGGCCGGCCGGTCGCTGATCGGTGGTGCTTGTGGATCCGGTGCGCTCGAAGCGCCTTGCGTGGTGGTGTCCTGAGTGAGCACGGTTCCCCTGTAAGCGTTTCTGGTGGTGCGAGAAAAGAGAAACGTAAAGCAGCCATGTCGTAAGAGGACAGTGCCGGGACATCAAATGTCGCCAAAATCTCGGCAGAAGGTTGTTTCAAGGGGCCGGTAACGGTCAAATGGCTGCTCGGAGCGGTATTCCATGGCCCTCTCCGGTGTTTTGGGGCGTCGAAGGCCATTGCGGTGAGAGGCCCTGAGAAAAGCCGTTTGCGAACACGATCCGGTAAACGACAGTTTCCGTTGTGTACGGGTGCACCGGAAAATCCGGCCGCTACCCCTGATAGCGGGTCATTGTGGGGCTTCTCCGCACACCTGGGTGACCTGGAGGAGTGTCGTTCGTTGGGCGTCCTGCGCGGGCCGTCCCACCGTGGGCGCCGGCGCGGTGAGCCAGGGAGGGTGGCATGTTCGTCCGGCTGGGGCGTTTCGACGTCGCGCGCAGGGTCTGGGTGCTCGCGGGGGCGGTACTGGTGCTGGTGGTCTCCTGCTGGGCGTGTTCCGGGCTGTCCGGGCGGCTCAGCTACGGCGGCTTCATGGCACCGGCCGCCGAGGCGACCCGGGCGGCGGACGCGATCCGGACCGAGGTGGGGGAGGGTGGCGCGGATGTCCTGGTCACCTTCCGCAGCAAGGAGTTGACCGCCGCCCGGCCCGCCTTCCGGGAGGCGGTGGAGGACGCGCTGCGCCGGGCGCCCAAGGGCACGGTGGACCGGGCCACGACGGCCTGGTCCTCGGCCAATCCGCTGCTGGTCTCCCTCGACCAGCACGCGACCGTGGTGCCCATCCTGCTGAAGGGCGACGGGGAGACCGGCCGCACCCAGAGCTATCTGGCGCTGCGGGACGCCCTGCGCACACCGGGGTTCGAGGTCAGCTGGACCGGGCCGAGCGCGATCATCTCGGAGATCGTCCAACGGTCCCAACGCGACTTGGTGCGCACCGAGTTGATGGTGCTGCCGCTGATGATGCTGCTGATGGTGTTCGTCTTCCGCGGGGTGGTCGCCGCACTGCTGCCGGTGGTCACCGGAGTCCTGGCGACGGCCGCGGCCCTCGCCGCGCTGCGCGCGGTGGCCGATGTCATCGAGGTCCCGTATGTGACGGTCAACCTCGTGGTGGCCATCGGATTGGCGGCAGGCGTCGACGCCGGTCTGCTCATCGTCAGCAGATTCCGGGAGGAGCTGCGGGCGGGACGCACCCCGGCGGAGGCCGTCGCCATCACCGTCGACACCGCCGGGCGGACGGTGGCACTGTCCGGCGTCGTCATGACCTTCATCGCCGTGGGCCTCGCCTTCTTCCCGCTCGGTTTCGTCCGCGCACTGGGCATCGGCGCGGCGGCCGGGCTGCTGGTGGGAGCCCTGGTGACGGTGACGGTGCTGCCCGCGCTGCTGTTCTGCCTGGGCGAGCGCGTGGACGCGCTCTCACCGGCCTGGCTGCGGCGCCAGGGCGGTCGCCGGGACGGCGCGTTGTGGGGCCGCGTGGCCCGTGCGGTGATGCAGAAGCCCATCGCCTACACCTGCGCCGTCTCCGCGCTCCTGCTCGCCCTCGCGGTGCCGTTCCTGCACACCGTCATCGGCTTCCCCGACCAGCGGATGCTGCCCGCCGGGGCGCCGGCCCGGGTGGCGGCCGAACGCATGGAACACGACTTCGCCGTCTCGGGCCTCGGCACCCTGCAGGCCATCGCCACCTTCGACCACCCCGTGGACCGCGGCCGGGGCCACGCCGACCTGCTGGCCTGGACGCGGAACGTCTCCGAACTGCCCGATGCCCGGGGCGTGCTGGTGGCCGGGACCACCGGGAACAAGGCCGTCATCTACGTCGGCCAGGACCACCGGGTGGAGAGCGACTCGGCCAAGTCACTGGTACGGGCGGTGCGCGCGCTGCCCGTACCCGGCGGCAGCGGTGTGCTGGTGGGCGGCGCGTCGGCCCTCGCCGTGGACACCATGGACACCTTCTACCGGCTGTTGCCCCGGGTGCTCGCGTTCATGGTGGTCACGAGCTTCGTGCTGCTCACCGTCGCGCTGCGCTCGCTCGTGCTTCCCCTCAAGGCGCTGGTGATGAACGGCCTGTCCATCGGCGCCTCTTTCGGCGCCCTCACCTGGATCTTCCAGGACGGACACGCCAGCAGGCTGCTCGGAGCCGAACCGACGGGTTACGTGGACGCGCTGGCACCCATCGTCATGCTGTTCCTCCTCATCGCGGTGTCCATGGACTACGAGCTGTTCCTGCTGCTGCGCATCCGCGAGCAGTACCGCCTGCTCGGGGACGACCGGGAGTCGGTGGCGGTGGGGATCGAGCGCTCGGGACGGGTGATCAGCGCCGCGGCGGCGGCCGTTCTGGTGGTGACGGCCTGCTTCGCGACCAGCAGCGTGGTCATGGTGAAGGAGATCTGCGTCGGTGTCTTCCTGGCGGTGCTGATCGACGCGGTGCTCGTACGGGCGGTGCTGGTACCCGCCGTCATGCGGCTGCTCGGCGCGGCGAACTGGTGGTGGCCCGGCTTCTCCCGGAACTCCGGCGAGCCCGGGAAGTCCCGCTCGGGCAAAGGCGGGCGGAAATCGCGTACCGGCAAGGGCGGGCGACCGGAGGCCGCCCCGGAACACGCGGCACGGCTTCCGGCCCCCGCCGAGGCGTCAGCCGAACGTCAGCCGCGCTGAGCCGCTGCCCGAGCCACCGGCCAGCCTGCCCTGCGTCCAGCAGTCCCGGCTCACACCGCGGTCGTCCACCGTGATGTCGACGCCCACGGAGCCCGCGAAGAGGCCCCTGGCGATCTGCACGTTCTCGGCCCTGAAGGTGACGTTGCCGTCGGCGTCATTGGTGAAGCGGAGCTTGCCGCCGCCGGTGCTTGTGCCGACCCGCGCACCGCCCGGCCCGATCCACTCCGCCGTTCCCGTGCCGGTGCCGATGGCCGTGCCGCAGGTGCCCTCGGCCATGCCCTCCACGGTGACCCGCACCTTGGAGACCACGGCGGAGCCGAGGCAGTTTCCGGTGATGGTGGCCCGGTAGCCCGCGACGCCGCTTTCGTCGCGCACGAGCACCAGGTCGGGGTTGGTGGGTTCCACCGTGGCCGTGCCCTTGCAGGTCAACGGCAGCGGAACGGCCGGTGCTTCGGCGGCCGCGCGGGCCGGGGGCTGCTGCCCCAGTAAGGCCACGGCGGTCGCCGAGGCCGCCAGCAGCCCCAGGGCTGCCGTATGGACGAGGGCGCGCCTGCGCCCGTTCGCTGAAGTCACGCACTTCTCCCAGGTCGGGCCACCCGAAGAGTGGCCACTTCCGATGATTGATCCGTCCGATGATGGCGGCCCGGGGAGCGGTGGCCGTTGGTCCGTGCGGGTGATTCACCCGCACGGTCACCAAGGTGTACCCGTTGTCGTGAAGGCGCTCGTCGGCCGCTGACGCGGCAGCCCCTGGCGGTGACTTGGGCGCCGCCCGGGCGTTGTTCCGGCTGCCGGTCGGTGTGACCGGCGGAGGGGTGGTGGAGGATGACGGGGAAGCCTGAGAAGCCGACCGGGAAGCCGACCGGGAAGCCGACGGGGAAACTGCCGTTTCCGGACGCGGCGCTTGTGGCGTACGGGAAGGCGCATCCCGGCACCGGACTGACCATCGGCGTGGTGCTGGAGCTGGAGGGTCCTCCTCCCGACCGGCGCCAACTCGCCGCCTCGCTGCGGCCGGTGGCGGAGCTGCTGGGCACCGGGCCCTCGGACGACGGCCCGTGGCGTGGCGCGGACGAGTACGCCGAGGCGGGTCCGGAGCGGGGCCTGTCCGACGTGGCGCATGAGGCGCTGGCCAGGCCGCTGGAGCCGCACCGCTGGTCCTGCTCCACACTGGCGGGACTGCCCGGCGACACGTCCGCCCTGGTATGGCGGGCGGATCACCGGCTGCTCGACGGGGCGGGAGTGGTCGGCGTACTGGCCGCCTGGACGGGCGCCCATGGCCCGGGCGCCCATGGCCCGGGCGCCTATGGCCCGGGCGCCGCCACGGCGTCCCCCGCGCGGGCCGAACCATGGCGGGCGCGCGGCGCCCTGCACCGTGCCGTCACCGATCCGCTGCGCGCGGCCTGGCTGTGCGGGACGCCCCTGCTGGAGCGGCGCCGGGGCAGCGCGGCGGAAGCCGACGGTGGCCCGCCCGCCACCCTCTCCTACGCCTGCGCGGAGACGGATCTCGGCCTGCTGCGTGGCATCGCCCGCCGCCACGGCACGACCGTCAACGACGTATACCTGGCCGCGCTGAGCGGAGCGCTGCGCACCCGGCCCGAACTCCGCGGCCCCGACGGGCAGATGCGCGCCCTGGTCCCGGTGAACGTCCGGGGCCCGGGAGACGCGGCCGTGCTGCGCAACCGCCACATCCCGCTCCGTATCCCGCTCCCCGTGGCGGAGCCCGACGCCGTACGCCGCCTCGCCCTGGTCGCCGCCCGCACGGCGGGCCGGGCCCGCGCGCTGCGCCATCCGCTGGTGCGCGTGGTGTTCCGGTCCGTCCCCGCCGCGGCCGGGGGATGGTGTTTCGAGCGGTACTTCGACCCGGCCCGCGCCACCCTGCTCGCCAGCAATGTGCGGGGCCCCTCGTCCGCGCTGGTGGTGGCCGGGCGGCGGGTCCGGCGCGTGCTGCCGCTGAACTTCCTCCCGGCCGGACACCGCCTGTCCACCGTCCTGGCCACCGCCCAGGACCAGGCCGTGGCCGGCTTCACCACCACCGAGCCCCGCCGGGCCGCCGAGTCGTTCGCCGCTGCCTGGCTGGAGGAGCTGCGGGTGCTGGCCACGGCGGGGCCGTGGGGGAGGGTGCAGGCGGCCGGGGCGGGGGCGACCGTCTCTCCGGCGGCGTCGGCGAGGTAGGCGGCGTCCGGGGGGCTTGGGGTCGGGCGGCCAGTCGGTGTCCTCGAGTAGGTTGCTTCGGTCGTACGTCCCGGGCTGGGGCGGTGGAGTTGAGCAGCGTTGGCTTCACCACCTCCGCGCCCCACCGGGCCGCCGAGTCGTGGGGGAGGGTTCAGGCTGCCGAGGCGGGGGCGACTGCCTCTCCGGCCGCGTCGCCGAGGTAGGCGGCGTCCAGGGGCTTGGGGTCGGGCAGGCCCGCCGTGTCCTGGAGCAGGTTGCTCCGGTCGTACGTCCTGCGTTGCGCGGTGAAGACCAGCAGCGAGGCCAGGTGATGCGCGAACAGCGACTCGTACGGATCCGGGTCGTCCAGGTCGTCCACGAGGTCCAGGGACAGCCCCGGGTACAGCCGCTCCAGGACCTTCACCGCCGTCGCGAAGGGCGTGTTGTGCGGATGGGTCAGGTGCACCGTGCGCACCCCCGCCGTGGCGCCAGGACGGGCCGCCGCCGCCCGCGCGGCGCACACCGCCGCGCGGGCCGCGTACTCCACCGGGACCAGGTTGAGCGCCCCGCCACCCCCCGCGCGGACCCGCACCCGCAGACCGCTGCCGTGGGCGTCGCCACCGTCGAGGAGGGAGGCGAGCGCCGGGTCGTCCTCGGCCCTGCGGCGCAGCGCCTCGTGGATGAGGAACGCCAGCACCGCCAGCGGCTGGCGCTGCCCGCTGCCATGGATGGGCCGGTCGGAGACGAGCAGCGACGGCCGCAGGATCGTGGCGCCCCGGCCGGTGCGGGCGCTCCAGGCGTGCACCGCGCGTTCGGCGGTGTACTTGCTCTCCTCGTACGGCGTCAGGAAGCCGTGGCCGCCGTCCAGGTCGTCCTCGCGGATGTGCCCCTCGGCGCGTCCCCCGGCGACGTACGCGGTGCTCAGGTGGACGACCCGCGCCCCGGCCGCTTCCGTGGCCAGGTCGAGGACGCGCCGGGTGCCGAGGACGTTCGCCTTGAACAGCGGCACCGGGTCGTCGTGCAGCGCGAGGTGCGCGGCACAGTGCCAGACCACCGAGCACATGTCGGTGAGGGCGCGGCGCTCGCCGTCGGTCAGGCCGAGGCCGGGCAGGGTGAGGTCGGCGGACACGTACCGCAGGCGCCCGCGCGGCGTCGCGGCGCCCGCCAGGCCGTCGAGCCCGTCGAGGTCCGTCTCGACCCGCGCCCGCAGACTCCCTTCCCCGCCCCGGCCGAGGACGGTGACGGGCCGGTCGTCGCCGTCCTCGGCGAGCAGGTTGCGCAGGATGCGGCTGCCGAGGAAACCGGTCGCGCCGGTGAAGAGTACGGCCATGGCGGGCTCCAGACGTCGAGGGGCGGGTGAGGGGCATGGGGATCCGGCGGCACGATCCGGCGGCGGATCTGAGGGGCCACGCGATCCGGCGGCAGATCCCAACGCGCCGGAACCGCGCCGGAACCGCGCCGGGACCGCACCGCACCGGGACCGCCGCCGGGGCGCGTGCCGAGGACACCACACCGACCGCACCCCGCCGCGCCGCC
This sequence comes from Streptomyces sp. NEAU-YJ-81, assembly GCF_017592595.1. Lineage (NCBI taxonomy): Bacteria > Bacillati > Actinomycetota > Actinomycetes > Kitasatosporales > Streptomycetaceae > Streptomyces > Streptomyces sp. NEAU-YJ-81. Next base: position 79,872 of record NZ_JAGFNO010000020.1, read on the forward strand.
GGGCCCGCCGTACACGCGCTCTGTACGCGCGTTCTGTACGGGCCCCGTCGACACACATCACCCGAATGGGCTAAGCGGCCCGGGTCGGGGCCGTTCACCTCACCGAGTGCACTTCGCCGCCGTTCCCTCCAACGGGTGTACAGACGGCCTCGGCGGTGGCCCGTCTGGCCTAGTGTGCGTCGCTGCCGAGAGCGTGACGCGGGCTTCCCGCCGGTGTCGCGAAGTGACTTGAGAAAGGCCCCGGTATGCGTCAGGACGAGGCCGAACCGATCGCGGTGGTGGGGGCGGCCTGCCGGCTTCCCGGTGGCATCCGGGACCTGGACGGGCTCTGGGACGCCCTGGAGCAGGGCAGGGACCTGGTGGGGGAGGTGCCCGCGGACCGGTTCGACGCCCGCCTGTTCACCGACCCCGCCGTGCCGCGCCGGGGCAAGTCGTACACCGCGGCCGGTGGTTTCCTCGACGACGTGGCCGGGTTCGACGCCGCCTACTTCGGGATCTCCCCCAAGGAAGCGGCCCACATGGACCCCCAGCACCGGCTGCTGCTGGAGATGACCGCCGAGGCGCTGGACGACGCCGCCGTGGACCCCGCCACGCTGGCCGGTTCGGACACCGCGGTCTTCGTCGGCATCTCCGACGCCTCCTACGGCGCGCTCCAGATGTCCGCACTGCGCACGGTGGGCGCCTACACCATGTCGGGCGCCGCCTCGTCGATCGCCGCCAACCGGGTCTCGCACGCCTTCGATCTGCGCGGCCCCAGCATGGCGATCGACACCGCGTGCTCCTCCTCCCTGGTGGCCCTCGACCGCGCCTGCCGCACCCTGTGGGAGGGCGGTGGCCGAGCCGCCGTCTGCGGCGGGGTCAATGTGCTGCTCAGCCCGTTCCACTACGTGGGGTTCTCCCAGGCGTCGATGCTCTCCCAGCGGGGCCGGTGCGCCTCCTTCTCGGCACAGGCGGACGGATTCGTACGGGCCGAGGGCGGCGGCGTGGTGCTGCTGAAACGGCTGTCGGACGCCCTGGCCGACGGCGACCGGATCCACGGGCTCGTCCTGGGCACCGGCAGCAACAGCGACGGCAGGACCATGGGTCTTGCGCTGCCCAGCCCCGAGGCGCAGGAGCGGCTGCTGCGCGAGGTCTACGACCGCGCCCGGGTGCACCCCGACGAGTTGGTGTACTTCGAGGCGCACGGCACCGGCACCCCGGTCGGCGACCCGCTGGAGGCCCTCGCCATCGGCCGGGCCCTCGGCGTACGCCGGATCTCCGGCGCCCTCCCGCTCGGCTCGGTGAAGACCAACCTCGGCCATCTGGAGCCGGCGTCCGGCATGGCCGGTCTGCTCAAGGCCCTCCTGGTGCTGCGGCACTGCACGGCACCGGCCTCCCTCCACGCCGAACCGCCGCACCCCGACATCGACTTCGAGGGCCTCGGGCTGCGGCTCACCACCCGGCCCACGGCCCTCGCCCCCGCCACGAGCGGCGGGCGCGCCGTCGCCGGGGTCAACTCCTTCGGCTTCGGCGGCGCCAACGCCCACGCCATCGTGGCCGAACCCCCGCCCGCGCCGGACCGCCCTCGACCCCCGCGCTCACCGGTGCCCCTGCTCGTCTCCGCCCGCACCGCCAAGGCACTGTCGGAGGCGGCCGAGGCCACGGCCGCGCACCTGGACGAAACGACCCCCGCCGACTTCTACGACCTGGCCCACACCTCCTGCCTCCGCCGTGGCCGCCACGAACACCGCGCCGTCGTCTGGGCCACCACGCCGGGGGAAGCGGCGCGCGCACTGCGCGCCTTGACGGCGCCGGAGCCCGAGCCGGGGCTGCCAGGTGCGGACGGCCCTGGTGAGGGGCCGGTCGCGCCCGGTAATGAGTTGGCGGCGCTCGGTGGTGAGTTGGTTGCGCCGGGCGGGGAGTCGGCTGCAGGTGCCGGGGAGTCGGCCGTGCTCGCGGGGGAGCCGGTTGAGCCCGGTGGGGCGTCCGCCGCGCCCGTCGGGGAGCCGGTTGCGTCCGACGGGGAGCTGGCCGCGTTAGCCGGGGTGTCGATTCCGCCCGCGAGGAAGTCGGCCGCGCCGTCCGGTGAGCCGACTCTGCCCGGCGGGGAGCCGGTGGCGTCCGCTGGGCAATCGGCCATGCCGACCAGTGAACCGATGCTGCCCGGCAGGGAGTTGGCTGCGCCCGCTGCGGAGGCGACTGACGTCGCCTCGGAGTCGGCCGCGCCGACCGGTGAACCGATGTCGCCCGGCGGCGAGTTGGCCGCGCTCGACAGGGTGTTGGCCGCGCCAACCGGAGAATTTCCCGCGCCCGGCGGGAAGCGGATGACGCCCACCGGCGAGTCGACCCCGCCCGGCGGCAAGCCGATTGCCCCCACCCACGCGCCGGCCGCCCTCGGCGCGGTGAGTGCCGCCGCCGACAGCGGGCGCGTCGCCTTCGTGTTCTGCGGCAATGGCTCACAGTGGGCGGGCATGGGCGCGGACCTGTTCTCCGCCGACGCCGTCTTTCGTCGCGCGGTGCGCGAGGCCGACGCCGAGCTCGCGCCCCGTCTGGGCTGGTCGGTGGCCGATCGCCTCACCGCGCCCGCCGGGGAGGCGGACCTGGCCGCGACGGAGGTGGCCCAGCCCCTCCTGTTCGCCGTGCAGTTGGGCATCACCGCGGTGCTGCGCGCCCGGGGGATCGAGCCCGCCATGATCGTCGGCCACAGCGTCGGGGAGGTGGCCGCCGCCCACATCTGCGGGGCGCTGTCCCTGCCGGACGCGGCGCGGGTGATCGCCGAACGTGGCCGGGTGCAGGGGACCACCGTCGGCAGTGGCCGGATGGCCGCCGTCGGGCTGTCCGCCGACCGGGCCGCGAAGGCCCTCGCGGGATACGGGGAGAAGCTGGAGATCGCCGGTGTCAACAGCGCCGAGGACGTCACGGTGGCCGGTGACAGCGAGGCCCTCAATCTGCTCGGCGCGGAACTCGCCGCCGAGGGCGTCTTCTTCCGCGACCTGGGCCTTGACTACGCCTTCCACAGCCGCCACATGGACCCCACCGAGGACGAACTCCGCACCCGCTTGGCCGACGTGACGCCGTCGCCGGTCCGGGTGCCGTTCTACTCGACCGTCACCGGTTTCCGCGCCCGTGGCACCGATCTGGACGCGGCGTACTGGTGGCAGAACGTGCGCCGCCCGGTGCTCTTCGCGGACGCGGTGCGGCGCGCCCTCGCGGACGGGGCCGGCATCCTCCTGGAGATCGGCCCCCATCCCGTCCTGCGCGCCTATCTCCGGCGCGTGGCGTCCCGGCGCGGAAGGACTGGCATGGGGACCGGCATCGGGAACGGCCTTGGGACCGGCATCGGCACTCGCACCGGCAGCACTGTCGTTCTGTCCACCCTGCGCCGCGGGGTGGACGGTCCCGCCGCCCTCGGCGCGGCGGCGGCCGGAGCGCTCGCGGCCGGGGCCTCGGCCGATCTCACCCGGCACTTCCCGGTGCCGGGCCGGGTCACCCGGCTCCCCGCCTACCCGTGGCAGTACGAGCGCCACTGGTCCGGCACCCCCCGCTCCTGGGCCAACTCCAGCGGGGACGGCGTCATCGTCCACCCCCTGCTCGGCGAGCGCATGCCCACCGCCGTCCCCAGTTGGGAGGGCGCGATCGAGCCCGTCCTCGTGCCCTGGCTCGCCGACCACCGGCTCGGCGGATCCGTCGTCATGCCGGCCACCGGATACGCCGAAGCGCTCCTCGCCGCGGGGCGCGCCGTGCACGGACGGCCGGTGGAGGTGGCACACCTCGACGTCAGCGCCAGCCTCGTGGTGCCCTGGGCCGACGCCTCCGCCGTACGGCTGCGGGTCGGCCTCGACCCCGATACCACGCTCGCCACGGTCACCAGCACCGACGAGCGCGGCCCGGAGCCACGGGCGCACGCGCGGGCCCGGGTGCGCCCGCTGCTGAGCCCCCGGCCCGAGCCGGTCGACCCGGAGCGGCTGCGCGCCCGGTGCGCGACGCGCGTCAGCGGCGAGGAACACTACGCCGCCTGCGCCGAGGTGGGGCTCGTCTACGGGCCCGCCTTCCGGATGCTGGACGAGGTGCGCCTGGGGGCGCGGACCTCGGTCGCCACCTACCGCCACGAGGCCCCGGGCGCCCCGTACACCGCGCATCCGGCGCTGCTCGACGGAGCCCTCCAGACCGGTGTCGCCCTCCTCTACGACCGGCTGCGGGAGCGGGGCGCCTATCTGCCCGCGTCCATCGGCGCGGTGCGGGTGTGGTCGGCGCCGTCGCCCACCGGGATCATGTGGGTCACCGAACGCGACGCCACCGACAGCGAGGTCTGCTGGGACATCACGGTCGCGGACGCCGACGGCACCGTCACGGCCCGCCTGGAGGAGTGCCGGCTGCGCCTCTTCCCGATCGCCCGCACCACCCCCGTCACCCTCCACCACACCGTTCCGCGGGCCGCTCCCCGTGCCCACCTCCCGGCCGCGCCCTCACCCCTGCCGCCCCCCGAGGCCATCCTCCGGGACGCCGCCCCGCGCCTGGACGCCGTACGGGAGCGGTGGCGCGCGGCCCGCTACGACCTGACCTCGCGTCACGACGAGGAGCTGACCGCGCGCTCCGCCGCCGCCGCGCTGGCCCGGCTGCTGCCCGACCCCGCGGCGCCGTTCACCGCCGACGACCTCGTGGCGGCCGGTATGGAGGAGCGGCACCGCCCCCTGATCGCCCTGCTCGAACTCCTGCTGCTGCGCCGCGGCCTGCTCACCGAGACCCCCGGCGGCCGGTGCCTGACGCCTGACGCCCGCCACACCCCGCCGCCGGTGCGCGAGGCCCTTGTCCGGGCGCCCGGGGATGTGCACCGGATCGCCCTGGCGACACACCTGACCCGGCATCTGGCGGACGTCCTCACCGGCCGCGCGAGCGCCCTGGCACTGCTCAACGCCGAATCGGCCGGGCACCTCCTGGAGCAGTACTACGACACCGCGCCGATCTCCCGCTTTCACAACCGCCTCGCCCAGGCCCTGCTCCGGGCCCTGCTGGCCCACTGGCCCGCCGACCGCGCGCTGCGCGTCCTGGAGATCGGCGCCGGCACCGGCGGCATGACCGCGGCGCTGCTGCCCCTGCTGCCCGCCGACCGCACCCGCTACCGCTTCACCGATGTCTCACCGGCCTATCCGACCCGCGCCCGCAACCGCTTCGGCGACTACGACTTCGTCGAGTACGGCACCTTCGACCTGGACCGGGACCTCGCCGAACAGGGCTACCACCCACAGGGCTTCGACCTCGTCGTCGCCGCCAACGCGCTGCACACGGCCAAGGACCTGGAGCCCGCCCTCCGCCGCGTAGCCTCGCTCCTCGCGCCCGGCGGACACCTGCTGGCCTTCGAATGCCATGAGCCGGAGATCCTGCTCCCCGTCTTCGGCGCCCTCGACAGCTTCCACCACCGCACCGACACCGGCCTGCGGCCCGGCTCCCCGCTGCTGGCCCGCGAGCAGTGGCCCGCGCTCCTGCGCCGGAGCGGCTTCACCTCCTGTGTCCGCACCGGCGACACCGAGCCGCCCGGACGCGACCACGCCTCCGTCTTCCTCGCCGCGGCCGGTGGCACCCCCGCCGCCGCACCGCCACCCCCTGCCCCGTCCGCCGCGTACATCGTCTGCGGCGACACGGCCGACGACCCGCTGCCCCACGCCCTCACCGAGGCGCTGACCGCACACGGCGCCGGGCACAGCGTCGTCACCGACGCCCACACCGACGCCGCCGCGTGGAGCCGGGCGCTGACCGAGGCCGGCACCGGCGAGACGACCGTCGTCCTGATCCTGGGCGGCGCCGAACCCGACGACGCCGAGGAGGCCGTCGCCCGCGCCACCCACGCCGGTCAGACGCTGCGGGCCGTCGCGGAGGCGCACCGGTCCCTCGGTTCGCCCGCCGGGGTCCGGCTATGGCTCGTCACCCGGCCGCACGGCGCCGAGGCCACCCCCGGACCGATCACCCACCCCACCGACGCCGCCGCCTGGGGCGTGGCACGCTGCCTGGCCAACGAGGAACCCGACCTGCGCGGACGCCGCCTGAGCCTGTGCCGGGACGGCGACCCGGCCACGGACGCCGCCCGGCTGGTCCGCGAACTCCTCGACACCGAGGCCCCGGACGCCCCCGATACCGCCGATGCCGACGACGAGGACGAGATCGTGCTCACCGCGCACGACCGCTTCGTCCCGCGCGAGCGCGCTCTGCCGCCCGCCGTCCCCCTCGCCGACGGCGCGGCCCCGCCGCCGTTCGCCCTGCGGGTGCGCCGGCCCGGCCTCTCCTACCGCCTCGCCTGGCAGGAGATCCCCCCGCCGGTCGCGGGTCCCGGAGAGGTGGTCGTCGAGGTGCGCGCCGCTTCCCTGAACTACCGGGACATCATGCAGACGGTCGGGCTGCTGCCCACGGAGGCACTGGCCGGCAGCCCACGCGAGGAAAACCTCGGGCTCGAATGTGCGGGCGTGGTCACCGCCTGCGGGCCCGGCGTGGACCGCTTCGCGCCCGGGGACCGGGTCGTCGGGCTGCTGACCGGGGCGCTCTCCTCCCACGTGGTCAGCCCGGCCCGGAACCTGTGGCCGATCCCCGCGGGAGTCACCTTCGCGGAGGCCGCCAGCGTGCCGGTCGCCCTCTGCACGGTCCACTACAGCCTGCTGTACACCGCCCGGATGCGGGCGGGGGAGACCGTGCTCGTGCACGGCGCGGCCGGTGGCGTCGGCCTCGCGGCCCTCCACTACGCACGGGCACACGGCGCCACGGTCATCGCCACGGCGGGCAGCGAGCCCAAACGCGACCTGCTGCGCGCACTCGGTGTGGCACACGTCCTCGACTCGCGCTCGCTGGACTTCACCGTCCAGGTCATGGACCTCACCGACGGCAGGGGAGTGGACATCGTCCTCAACTCCCTCTCCGGACAGGCCCTGGCGCGGGGCCTGGAGGTGCTCCGCCCCGGCGGCCGCTTCATCGAACTCGGCAAGCGCGACTTCTACGAGGACCGGACCCTGCCGCTGCGCCCCTTCGGTTCCCACATCTCCTTCCACGGCGTGGATCTGACCACCGTGCTGCGCGACCCCCGGCTGCTGGGAGACCTCCTGGAGGACGTGGGGCGGACCCTGGGGGACGGCCAGGCGCCGGAGAAAGGGGCGGAGTTCCAGCCGCTGCCGCACACCGTCTTCCCCGCCGCCCGCGTGGCGGACGCCTTCGTGCTGATGCGCCACTCACGCCACATCGGCAAGGTCGTCGTCACGTTCGACCCGCTGGACGAGCCCTGCGCCGTCGAACCCGCCTCCTTGTCCGCTCCTCCGCCCGCGCGTGCGACGCCCACCGCGCCCCGCGCACCCCGCCTCGACCCCGACGCCTCCTATCTGGTCACGGGCGGCACCAGCGGCTTCGGCGCCGCCACCGCACAGTGGCTCGCCGGGCTCGGCGCCCGGCATCTCGCCCTGGTGAGCCGCAGCGGGGACCGCGGTCCGGAGGCCGCCGCCGTGCGCGACGCGCTCGCCCCGGACGGGGTGCGGGTCACCGCGTACGCCGCGGACGCCGCCGACGCGGAGGCGATGCGCCGGGTGCTGAAGGACGTCGAGGAGAACGGCCATCCGCTGCGCGGTGTGGTCCACGCGGCCATGGCCCTGGACGACGCGCCCCTCGCCGAGCTGACCGCCGAGCGGATGAGCGCCGTCCTGCGGCCCAAGATCGCCGGAGCCCATGTCCTGGACACCCTGACCCGCGGGCGTCCGCTGGACTTCTTCCTGTGCTACTCCTCCACGACCGCCATGGTGGGCAACTTCAAGCAGTCGGCCTATACGGCGGGCAACCTCTACCTGGAGGGCCTGGCCCGGCTGCGCCGCCGGGACGGCGAACCGGCGCTCACCCTCGCCTGGGGCGCCATCGACGAGATCGGTTACGCGGCCCGCAACGACCTGCTCGACTCCCTCCACGGCCTGGGCATCGAGCCCCTCGCCCCGCACACCGCCCTCGACCACGGCCGGCGGCTGCTCGGCGACGACCGGCCGGACGCCCCCGCGGTGGTGGGCGTCTCCCGGACGGACTGGTCGCGCGCCGCCGTTCTGCTGCCCCTGCTGCGCGCCCCGCGCCTCGGTGACCTCGTACCGCCCCAGGTGGGGGCCGGGGAGGCCACCCGCGAGGAACTCCTGCGCCGGCTCTCCCTCATGGACGAGGAGACCGCCCTCGCCCACCTCGTCGACCAGCTCACCCGCCTGCTCGCGGAGGTTCTGCAGATGGACCACGAGACACTCGACCCGCACCGGCGCCTGGACTCCTACGGCATGGACTCCCTGATGGCCGCTCAGGTGCTCGTCTCGCTCAACCAGCGCTACGAACTCGACATCCCGCCCATGGAACTGCTGCGCAGCAACGGCACCATCGCCGAATTCGCCAGGATCGTGCAGCTCCGGCTGGGGTTGCAGGTCACGGCTCCCCCCGGCGCCCCACCGGGCCCCGGCCCCGCGACGGAATCCCCCGCCGCCACGGAAGTCCAAGCACCGGCAGGACCCCTGCCCGTCCCGGCCCAGGCCGGACCACACCGCTCCGTCCCGGCAGGCGGTGCGCGGTGAGGGAACCACATCCGCGCGGGCGGTCCGCGCCCGCCCCGACGGGCACGCCACGCCAGACACCGGCCGAGGTGGCCGGACGCCTGCTGCGCACCGCGGCCAAGCACACCTACGACCCGGCCCTCGCCATCGACTGGAACGCCCCGCCCGAGCCCGGTCACTGGTATCTCCAGCCGGAGCGGATGTCGCTGTACGCCACCCCCACCTGGCACCGGCTGAGTGAGGAGCGGCGCCTCGCGCTCTCCCGCAGCGAGTGGGCCAACATGATCAGCATGGCCACCTGGTTCGAGCTGACCTTGATGCAGATGCTCACCGGCTATCTGACCGCCCGCGATCCTGCGTCGCCACGCACCCACTACGCACTGAGCGAGGTGGCCGACGAGACCCGGCACGTCGCCATGTTCGGCCGGGCCCTCGGCACCCTCGGCTGCCCGGTCTACCGGCCGCCCGCCCTCGTCCGGCACCTGGGCCGGGCGGTGCTCCCGCAGTTGCGCGGCGCGAGCCTGTTCGCGGCCGCCCTCCTGATCGAGGAGGTCTACGACCGGTTCCAGCGCGAGGCCATGGGCGACGAGCGGGTGCAGCCCCTCGTACGGCAGGTGTCGCGCCTGCATGTGATGGAGGAGTCGCGGCACATCCGCTTCGCCCACTCCGAACTCCTGGACGCCCGGCGCGGCAGGTCGGGAGCCGTCCTGGAGTTCCACCGGCAACTGACCGCCTGGTGCGCGATGCTGGCCATGACCACGTACACCAACGCCCCGATCTACCGCGCCGTGGGCCTCGACCCGCGCCGCGCCGCCCGCGAGGCCCGCGCCAATCCGCACTTCCGGCGGACCATGCGCTGGGCGGGCGAGCGCCTCGTCGCCTTCCTCACCGAAGCCGGAATGATCACCGCGCTCCAGCGCCCGCTATGGCGCCGGAGCCTGCTGCTCGGCTGAACGCCCCCCGGGGGGCACGGCACTTCAGCTGAAGATCGCGATGGCCTCGATGGTCAGCTCACCGGTCCCCGGGTTCCAGTCCCGCACCTTGCCCAGGCAGCGCGCCGGAAACGTGCCCTCGTGGCTGTCGTCGTTGCGCAGTCCGTCCGTGGTGCACAGGACACGGACCTGCGGCCCCTCGGCCGGATCCTCCGGGTCGCCGTACGGGGCGAGGAAGTCGGTGCGCTCGGGGGTCTGCCCGGCCTTGCGGAACCGGCCCCGGATGGAGACGAAGTCCTCGATGTCGCGCAGCCGGACGCTGTCCGCGGCCCCCGGACCGGGGCGGTCGATCGTGTCCAGCGCCCGGGCCAGGGCGTGGTTCCAGGTGATGGTGCCGGTCCTGAGATCGCCGTGGACGATGGCGTCGGTCCGCTCCAGGGTGTCCACGATGAGGTCGATCGCGTGCTGGACCTCTCGCTCCAGCGCCTTCTCGTAACGGCCCATCTCGTACAGGTTCATGATGGCCCGGTCGTGGAGGTAGAGGCAGATGCGTTCGGTCGGCTTCTCGTGGTAAAGCGGCGCTTTTCGGCCACCTTTGGTCCGTACCTGGCAGGGATCTCTTTCGGTGGCGAACCTGTGGGGCGTAAAAGTGCCCACTGATCCCGCGTCATGTCGTCCCCCGTCATCCCCTTCATATTGCCCCCGTCACGTTGATCCACCGTCAAGGAAGGATCCGCCTCATGCGGTACCGACGGATCAGACAGACCGCAGTGCACCGCGCCGGAGCGCGCGGCGCCCGCGCCCTCGCGTCCGGCTGTGTCCTGGCCGCCCTCGGGCTGGCGGCGGGCCCCGCGCCCGGCGCCCTGGCCGCCCCCGCCCCGATGCCAGGCGCCGCCACGGCCGCGTCCGCCGTGCCGGGCGCACCCGCCGTGCCGGGCGCATCCGAGACGACGGCGCACACCGTCACCCTGGTCACCGGCGAGCGCGTCACGCTCCGCGCGGACGGGAGCGTCGTGGTGGCGCCGCGGCCGGGTGCCGAAGCGGACTATGTCACCCGGCGGTTGGACAACGATGTCTTCGTCATTCCGCTGACCGCGCTGCCGTACCTCGGCCGCACCCTGGACCCCGCGCTGTTCAACGTCTCCGCCCTCGCCGAGGCCGGTGTCACCACCACCCCGGTGCGGGTCGAGGCCACCGCGGGCGCCACGGCACCGCCCTCGGGCCCCGCCTTCGGCGCGGCGCTGGCGCGGCAGATCGGTGCCGAGGCGGCGAAGGGATCCGTGGGCGAGGGCCCGCTGTTCGGCGGCGTCACCTCCGTCGTACCGGCGGTCGCCACGGACGGTGTGCGGGCCGCCCCGCGCCCGTCGGCGCGGGCGGACCACCCGGTGAAGGTCACCGTGCTCGGTACGGACGGCAAACCCCTCCCGGGCACCACGTCCTTCGCCCTGGCCAACGCCGACGACGCCACCCTCTATCGGGAGCCGTTCCTCGATGCCGTAGACGGCGAAACGCGGGTCGAGGTCCCCGCGGGCCACTACACCGCCATGGTCTCCGCCCCGGCCTTCGACAGCGCCGGTGAGCCGGCCGGTGTACGCATGGCCACCGCCGAGTTCACCGTCCCCGACGGCAGCACCGGCACCGAGGCCGTGCTCGACCTGCGCAAGGCGACCGAGCGGGTCACCTTCGCGACCCCGAGGCCCGCGGAGGAACACCAGCTCATCCTTCACTACCTGCGCCAGGACACGAAGGGCGCGGTGGCGGTCAACGGCGGCGTCGGCGTCTCCGGCGGCTCGCCCGTCCAGGTGCAGCCCTCCAGCCGTCCCGTCACCACCGGCGACCTGCGCTTCAACGTGTACACCCACCGCAAGGCGCCCGCGGACGCGGCCACGCCCTACTCCTACGACCTCAAGCTGGCCAACCCCGCCGGAACGATCGCGAAGAACCAGCACTACAAGGTCACCGGACGCCAACTGGCCACGGTACGCACCAACTACCACAGCGATACACCGGGCCGCGCCGAAGAGGTCGCGCGCCTGATGTACCTGCCGTACGAGACGAGCGGCGAGGCGCTGTCCGAGCCGTTCAAGACACCGGCGCGGCGGACCGAATACGTCGGCGGCTCCGCCGGTGCCTCCTACGCGGACTGGCTCAAGGCCGGGGAGCGGCGCTTCGTGTCCCAGGAGCAGCCCCTCGTGCCCGGCCGGACCACCACCGTCGACTGGCTGCGCGGCCCGCTGGTCCCGGGCTTCACCGAGCCCGCGCCGGGCGCCGCCGCGGACGAGACGTGGTACTGCGCGGCCTGCCGCAAGGGCGACGCCCTCACCTTCTCGCTGGCCACGGCCACGGTCATGGACTCCGCCGGCCACCACGTCCTCGCGGTCCCGTCCGACATCACCTCCTCGCACTTCGCGGTGGTCTCCGGTGACACGACCCTGTACGAGGGCGACGGCGTCCCCGGTGGCGTCCTGACCGTGCCGTCCAAGAAGGCCCCGTACACGGTGGTGTACGACCAGACCAGGACGAACGGCGACTTCCGCCAGTCGCTGACCACGCACACCGAGTGGACCTTCGCCTCGGGGCACTCGGGCGGCCGGACCGTGCCGGACAACTGGACGTGCGTGTCGGAGGCGGGCGAGTACGACGGGCCCGCCGAGTGCTCGGCGCTGCCGGTCGTCGTCCCGCACTACCAGCTCGACACCGGGCTGGACGGCACGAGCCCGGCCGGTGACGGCCATCTCGTCGTCGGCTTCGGACATGTGCCGGGCGTGGTGGCCCCGCCCGCGGTCACCAAGGCGGGGGTCGAGGTGTCCTTCGACGACGGTGAGCGATGGACCGCGGCGTCCACCACCGCGCTCGGCAAGGGCCGGTTCCGCGCGGACTGGACCACTCCGGACTCGGCGGCGGGCCGGGACGCGTCCCTGCGCGTCACCGGGACCGACGCGGACGGCAACACGGTGACGCAGACGGTGAAGAGCGCGTTCACCGTGGCCGCGGGCCAGAACTAGGCCGCAGGTCGGAGCCGTGGCCGCGGGCCAGAGCTGGGCCGCGGGTCGGAGCCGGGGCCGCGAGCGAGAACCAGGCCGCGCTCAGCCGTCCTTCGCCCACCGCGCGGTCACCGTGCCGATGGCCGCCGCCGCATGCCGGATCCCCGTGTCGCTCGCGCGCACCGACCGCGCGAACTCGACATGCAGGAACGGCACCTGGTCGGCGGCGGCCCTGCGGCCCTGGACGTTGTCGCGGCCCTCCAGGGGGCAGCTACGGACCCAGGCGCGGCAGACGGTGAAGTGCCGTGCGGTCAGGGCGGCCGCGAGGCGGCGGGCGTCCGCGCGGCCCGCCGAGCCCTTGCCGGTGGAGGCGACGGCGTCCCGGCCCGGCGCCGAGTCGTCGGCGAAACCGTGCACCTGGACACCGGGCAGACCGCGCCGGGCGAGCTCGTCGCAGACCGCGTCGAAGACGGAGTCCGTACGGTGGGCGGCGTCGGCCGCGTCGCCGTCCCCGGCTCTGCGGTGGGCGCCCGCGAGCACCAGGACGCCGCCGGGGGTGTCCAGGAGTACGCGCGCGCCGAGCCGTTCGGTGTCCGCGTCGGAGACCGGGTGCGGCACCTGGACCGACCAGCGGGCGGGTGCGGACAGGTCCACGTAGACGCGGCCCCAGCCGCGCGGGGCGGGTCCGTCCTCGGTGCGGTCGGACAGTTCGGCGTAGCGGCGGCCGGTGCCGGTGCCGGTGAGGGTACGGAGCCGGAAGCCGGCGTCGGCGAGCGGCGGGCGGGCGCGGTCCGGGTGTCCGTCGAGGACCAGGCCCACCGCGTCGGCGACGGCCCGGCGTTCGGCGCGGCGTGGCTCCCGGTAGCCGGAGTCGGGGCCCAGCCCGGCCGTGAAGTCGGTGATCCTGCGCTCCAGCGCGACCTCGGGGGCATCCGCACCGCCCGAGGCGGGACCCCCGCCCGATCGGCCGATCGTATACGCGCTCAATCCCGCCAGGAGCAGACCGAACGCGACCGTGACAGCCGCCGCCGTGATCGACTTCGCTCGTATCTCCGCCATGACCGTCTCATCGTAACGACCCCTTTTGCGGGGGCATATCGGGAGGATGCTGGCGAAGAATGACGTCCAGATGAACGACCGGCAAAGGGCGGAAGACCGTCGTTTGCCCGGACTTGGTCAATGACAAACACGTTTTCTCGCTTTTTCTTTACGATGTGCAACCCTTTGATCCGTCTGGCTGTCTGACGGTCCGGATCGCACTCGAGTGCGCTCTGTGTGGTGTGAGTTGCATGAGAGGAGCCCATCCGTGGCCGCTTCGCGCTCGAAGCGGCGGCACAAGGTCCGCCGAAGGGCCGACATGTCGCTTCTGGGAGGTATCCGGCCCCCCATAGCGGTGCTGTCGGTTCTGCTCCTCTCCCTCGCGGGAATCACCGCCCTCACCCTGGGCAAACCGGACAACGCCCTGGTCCCCAAGGCGGTCCTGACCTCACAGCAGTACGTCGCCGAAGACGGCGCCATCGCGCTGCGGGCGTCACTGGACGAGTCGGTCACCGATCTCACCAGCACCGCGACCCTCTTCAACGAGGGCCGGCCGGTCTCCGCCGACACCGTCCTGGACAAGGTCGGGAACGTCTACCAGAAGTGGCGCGGCACCGCCGTCATCGAGATCAAATCGGGCAAGATGCTCGCCGCCCGCGGCGAGAACGTCCCGCTGACCGCGATCGATCTCACCAAGCTCTCCCGCAGCGACGGGCTGGACCCGCGCATGGTGCGGCTGGAGAACGGCCAGACCCGGCTGATCATCGTCGCCCTGCTGTCCTGGAAGGGCCGGCCGCAGCAACTGCTCGTCGCCTCCAGCACCCTCAGCTTCCCCGGCGTCGACCTCGGCCCCGGCCGCGCCATCGGCGTCGTCGACTCCACCGGTCATCTGCTCTCCAGCCACGGCGCCCTGGACAGCGAGCGGGCGCGGAAGCAGCTCACCTCGTTCGCCAAGACCGCCGCGCGCAAGGGCCGGCAGCACCCCGTCAAGGCCAAGGAGCCCGGCGCGGGCGGCTACACCGGCGTCAGCGGCCACCTCACCGGGGGCGCCGCCAAGGAGGTCCGCACCGTCGGCGGCTACGCCACCCTCGCAGCCCCCCAGGCCGGTGGCGCCACCACCGCCAGCAGCCTCGGCCTGACCGTCGTCACCGAGGTCGACGTCTCCGCCAAGGTCTCCCAGATCACCCGCCCCGCCTTCGGTGTGGCCGCCGCCGGTGCCCTGCTGGTCATCGGCGGGCTCGCGGTGATCGTGCTGCTGGGCACCGTGCAGCGCCCGCTGATCCGGCTGTTCCTGGAGAGCCGCCGCCTCACCCGCGGCGACCTGGCCCGCCCGGTGAGCGTGCCGAGGGCCGGGGAGGCCGCCCGGGTGGGCGCCGCTCTGGAGCGGCTGCGCGGGCAACTCCAGGGCGAGCCCGCGGACGTCGAGGGCCCGGCCGTGCGCAAGGGTCTGGGCGCCCGCGCCCTGCTCGCCGTCTGCGCCGTGCTGCTGCTCGTCTGGTCGGTTCCGCTGATGCTGCTGCTCAACCGCGCCGACTCCGCCGTCAAAGTCCCGGTCCAGATCGTCCACGACCAGAACTCCCGCACCATCACCCTCAGCGACCGGGTCCGCCGCGCGCTCAACGAGGGCCACGCGGATCTGTCCGCGGTCGCCGCCCTGATCGGGGGCCGCACCACGCCCGAGGACATGAAGCAGGTGCTGGAGCGCACCATGCAGGACCACGACCGCTATGAGTCGGTGTACGTCCTCCGCGCCGACGGCGAGATCCTCGCGCGGGCCGGCCACTCCCCGCACCACGCGGACGGCAAGGGCCCCTCGAAGCAGGCCCTCGAGGTGACCGGCGAGGGCGGCAAGAAGCCCGTCGTCACCGCCACCGCCCAGGCACCCGGCCGGGGCGGCGCCGCCGTCGTCGGCGAGTTCCGCATCGAGTTCGTCAACGCGCTGCTGGGCCGCCAGGGCATGGGCGAGGTCCGCGTCGTGGACACCAAGGGCCGGGTCATCGGCGGCGACTCGGGTTACATCGCCTTCGAGAAGGCGCCCTCGCATCTGACCTCGCTGCTCGCCACCAAGCAGGCGCACGCCACCGTCCAGCGCGGCGGCACGGTGCGGGTCGCGGCCGTCGCGCCGTTCAGCGGCGGCGGCGCGGCCAAGTCGCTCCAGTGGTCCCTGGCGAGCTGGCAGCCCGCATCCAGCCTGGCGATCCCGGAGTACAGCCTGCAGAACCGGACCGTACTGGCCGGACTGCTGGGGCTGACCGCCGCGGCCGCCTGCCTGGGCTGGCTGCACATCGTCGTCGTACGGCCGCTGCGCGCCCTGGCCGGGCTGGCCGAGGCGCTCGCCGCCGGCGACCGCAAGACCGTGCTGTTCCCGCGCCACCACGACGAGGTCGGCGCCGTCGTCCGCAGTCTGGAGCTGATCCGGCAGCAGCTCCAGGAGCAGCCCCGCAAACGGGACGGCGGCAGCCGGACCCCCGCCGGAGTCGGAAGGAACTGAGGCCCTCACCGTGCTCTTCCTCTACACCGTGCTCGTGGTGTGCGAGGCCGTCCTGCTGATCGCCGGCATCGTCGAACAGCGGCGGCACCAGACCAACCTCGACATGATCCCCACCCGGGTCCTGGTCAACGGCATCCGCGGCAAGTCCTCCATCACCCGGCTGTGCGCGGGCGCCCTGCGCGGCGGCGGGCTGACCACCGTCGCCAAGACCACCGGTACGGCGGCCCGCTTCATCCACCCGGACGCCACCGAGGAACCCGTCTACCGGAAGTTCGGCATCGCCAACGTCGTCGAGCAGATCGGCATCGTGCGCCGCGCAGCCGCCTACAACCCGGAGGCGCTCGTCATCGAGTGCATGGCGGTCATGCCGGCGCTCCAGGAGATCAACCAGTCCAAGCTGATCCGCTCCACGATCGGCGTGCTGTGCAACGTCCGCGAGGACCACCTGGCCGAAATGGGCCCGACGCTGGATGACGTGGCGCGCTCCCTGTGCCGGTCCATGCCCGAGAACGGCATCTGCGTCACCGCCGAGCAGGACCGTTTCGACATCCTCCAGGAGGAGGCGGACGCCCGGAACTGCCAGTTGATCTACGCCGACCCCAAGACGGTCAGCGACGAGGAGCTGCGCGGCTTCAGCTGGTTCACCTTCAAGGAGAACGTGGCCATCGCGCTCACCGTCGCCGAGCTGGTGGGCGTCGACCGCGAGACCGCCCTCAAGGGCATGTACGACGCCCCGCCGGACCCCGGTGTCCTGTCCGTCGAGCGGTACGCCACCGAGGACGGCAAGAAGCTGCGCTTCGCCAACGTCTTCGCGGCCAACGACCCCGAGTCGACGCTGATGAACATCAACCAGCTCCTCGACCTCGGCGCCATCCACCGCCCGCTCAACGTCGTCATCAACTGCCGCCCCGACCGCGTCGAGCGCAATGGCCAGATGGGCGAGATCATCCCCGACCTCGACCCCGAGCAGGTCTTCGTCATCGGGCATCCGGCCAAGTCCGCCATCGACGCCATCCCGGCCGAGTACCGGGGCCGCGCGGTGGACCTCGGCGGCGACCGCCGGGACCCCGAGGAGTTCATGGCCGAGCTGCTCGGCCATCTCGGCCCCGACTGCTCCCTGGTAGCCATCGGCAACATCCACGGCCAGGGCGAGCTCCTCCTGGAACACCTCGCCGAGCTGCCGGCCGACGACAGCGCCGACGACAGCGCCGACGAGGTACCGGCGGCCCCGGCGGCGGACGAGCGCCATGTCGAGTACGTGGACACGATCCAGCTCTACGCGCCCCGCCTGGACCCCTACCAGCGGTACCCGGAGGCGTACGAGAGCCGGTACGCGCCCCAGGCGCACGTACCGCATCAGCGCACCTCCGAGCAGCCGTCCCCGCGGCAGTCCTACGGCCAGGACTCCAGGGAGCCCTGGCCCGCGGTGGTACCCACCCCCGAATCCCCGCAGCCCCGCGGCCTGTTCGAGCCGCGCGTCCCGCCCGCCCCGCCCGCCGACGACTCCCAGCAGGGGCAGAACCCAGGAGAGCAGCACCGTTGATCCCCGCCGTCCTCACCCCTGAGATCGCCGCCATCGGCATCGCGATCGGGCTGCTCTTCTCGCTGGTCTGCTATCTGACCACCAACCTCTCGCCCGGCGGCATGATCACCCCGGGCTGGCTGGCGCTGACCCTCGTCGAGGATCTGCAGCGGGCCGCCATGGTGGTCGGCGTGACCGTGCTCACCTACGTGGGCACGCTGCTGATGCAGAAGTTCGTGATCCTCTACGGCAAGCGGCTGTTCGCCGCGGTCGTGCTGCTCGGTGTGACGCTCCAGGCGACCGTGATGATCATCCTGTCGCTGGAGTTCCCGCTGATGTACGCGAACCAGACGCTCGGCTTCATCGTCCCCGGACTGATCGCCTACCAGTTGGTCCGCCAGCCCCGGGGGGCCACCCTGCTGTCCACCGGGTCGGTGACGCTGATGGCCTATGTCGTCCTCACCGCCGGAATCCTCCTCGGCGTCATGCCGTCCGCCTGACCCACGACCGGAGCCGATCCCATGCCACCCAAGAAGAAACGCCCCGTCCTGCACGCCGCCACCGTGCTCGCGCTGCTCGGCGCCAGCGGCTATCTGACCGTGGAGCTCAGAAAGGACGAGCAGGCCAAGACGCCCGCCACACAGGCGGTCATCGACGAGCCGAACCTGGAAGGCGGCACCGGCCGGCCGGGCGGCAAGCAGACCTGGGAGCGGCTGAAGAACCCCGAGCGCACCATCCTGCGCGGCGAGAACGGCCAGATCCTCGCCACCTTCACCGACCGCGCCCGCACCGCCACCCTGCGTGGCCCATCCCGCACCTTCAGCGAGCCCGCGAACACCAAATCCAAGGTGATCACCGAGGACTGGGTGCGGCTGATGCCGGAGGCATGGACCGCGGGCGCCGAGAAGGAGCAGTGGTTCAAGAGCTGGTTCAAGGAGAACTACGGCAGCGAGAAGGAGGACCTCTTCGCGATCGCCTTCCAGTATGTGCAGGGCGCGCCGGTCAAGAAGGACGCCCAGGGCATCCCGTACGCGGGCGACGCGGTCTTCGGACCGTTCAAGCCGGACGGCGTGGACCGTCTGGAGCAGAACGACTTCTACGACTACCTCGGCATCTCCTACACCTTCCGCAGCGGCACCACGCTGGCCCCGCGGCAGGACCGCTATCGGGCGCTGGACTGCTCCGGCTTCATCCGCATGGTGATGGGCTACCGTGCCCGCTTCCCCCTGATGGCGACCAACGCCCTCGGTGACGGCCTGCCGCGCACCGCCGACGGCATGGCCCGCTCCAAGACCGGCGTCGACGTCATCAAGATGCAGGGCCCCGCCCCCTGGTACACCCGGCCCACCAACATCGACGTTCTGCAACCCGGTGACCTGCTGTTCTTCAAGATGGATCACCGCACCGGCAACCATATGGACCATGTCGCGTTGTACCTGGGGCTGGACACCGACGGCCACCGGGTCTTCGTCTCCAGCCGCAAGGAGCAGAACGGCCCCACCATCGGCGACAACGGCGGTGTCTCCCGTATCGACGGCAACGGCTTCTACGCCGGGCTCTTCCGTAGCGCCAAGCGCCTCTGAGGGCTCGCGAGGAGAAAGCACCCGAAAATCGGGCAAAACTTTTCCGCGTTGCGGCAGACTTTAACGCCTCGTTTCCTTGTAGCGTTCGTGTTTATGCGGGTAGGTTCTAGCGGCATGACCGCATCCCAGACTCCGACCCCTGCCGAGGAGCTGCGCGGTGCCGGCCTGAGGGTGACGGCCGCCCGTGTCGCGCTGCTCGAAACCGTCCGGGACGGCGACCACCTCGGCGTCGAGGCGATCGCCTCCGGGGTACGCGATCGCGTCGGCCACATCTCCCTTCAGGCCGTGTACGAGGCCCTTCACGCGATGACCGCGGCGGGCCTCGTACGCCGCATCGAACCGGCCGGTAACCCCGTCCGGTTCGAAGGACGCGTCGGCGACAACCACCACCACGTCGTGTGCCGGTCGTGTGGTGCCGTCGCCGATGTCGACTGTGCCGCCGGTGAGGCGCCCTGCCTGACCGCGTCCGACGACCACGGCTTCTCGATCGACGAGGCCGAGGTCATCTACTGGGGCCTGTGCTCCGACTGTTCCACCGCCACGAGTTCCTGAGCACCATGATCCGCCCAGCTTGGAAGGATTCCCATGTCCGAGAACCATGAGGCAATCGTCACAGACGCGAAGACGGAGGAGGCGGGGGGCTGCCCGGTCGCGCACGAGCGCGCTCCGCATCCGACTCAGGGGGGCGGCAACCGTCAGTGGTGGCCGGAGCGGCTCAATCTTAAGATCCTGGCCAAGAACCCCGCAGTGGCGAACCCCCTGGACGAAGGGTTCGACTACGCGGAGGCATTCCAGGGGCTCGACCTCGCGGCGGTCAAGCAGGACATCGCCGAGGTGCTGACGACCTCGCAGGACTGGTGGCCGGCCGACTTCGGCCACTACGGCCCGTTCATGATCCGTATGGCGTGGCACAGCGCGGGCACCTACCGGATCAGTGACGGCCGTGGTGGCGCGGGCGCCGGTCAGCAGCGCTTCGCCCCGCTCAACAGCTGGCCGGACAACGGCAACCTGGACAAGGCGCGCCGTCTGCTGTGGCCGGTGAAGAAGAAGTACGGGCAGGCCTTGTCCTGGGCCGACCTGATGATCCTCACCGGCAATGTCGCCCTGGAGTCGATGGGCTTCACCACCTTCGGCTTCGGCGGCGGGCGCGAGGACGTCTGGGAGTCCGAGGAGGATGTGTACTGGGGCCCGGAGAGCACCTGGCTCGGGGACGAGCGCTACACCGGTGACCGGGAGCTGGAGAACCCGCTCGGCGCCGTGCAGATGGGTCTGATCTACGTCAACCCGGAGGGCCCGAACGGAAACCCGGACCCGATCGCGGCGGCCCGCGACATCCGTGAGACCTTCCGCCGGATGGCGATGAACGACGAGGAGACCGTCGCGCTGATCGCGGGCGGCCACACCTTCGGCAAGACCCACGGCGCGGGCCCGGCCGACCACGTCGGCGCGGACCCCGAGGCCGCCTCCATCGAGGAGCAGGGCCTGGGCTGGCGGAACACCTACGGCACCGGCAAGGGCGCGGACGCCATCACCTCCGGCCTGGAGGTCACCTGGACCACCACGCCCACCCAGTGGAGCAACAACTTCTTCGAGAACCTCTTCGGCTACGAGTGGGAGCTGACCAAGAGCCCGGCCGGCGCCCACCAGTGGCGGCCGAAGGAGGGCGCGGGCGAGGGCACGGTGCCGCACGCCCACGACTCCGCGAAGAAGATCGCCCCGAACATGCTCACCACCGACCTGGCGCTGCGCTTCGACCCGGTCTACGAGCCGATCTCCCGCCGGTTCTACGAGCACCCCGACCAGTTCGCGGACGCCTTCGCCCGCGCCTGGTTCAAGCTGACCCACCGCGACATGGGCCCCAAGTCGCTGTACCTGGGCCCGGAGGTCCCGGCGGAGACCCTGCTGTGGCAGGACCCGCTGCCGGAGGCCGAGGGCCAGGTCATCGACGCCGCGGACATCACGGCCCTCAAGGCCAAGCTCCTCGACGCGGGCCTGAGCGTCGCCCAGCTTGTCTCCACGGCGTGGGCGTCGGCCTCGACCTACCGCGGCAGCGACAAGCGCGGCGGCGCCAACGGCGCGCGCATCCGCCTCGAGCCGCAGCGCGACTGGGAGGTCAACGAGCCCGGTGAGCTCGCCACCGTGCTGCGCGCCCTCGAGGGCGTTCAGCAGGAGTTCAACGCCGGTGCCGGTGCGAAGAAGGTGTCGCTGGCCGACCTGATCGTGCTCGGCGGTGCGGCCGCCGTGGAGAAGGCCGCCAAGGACGCCGGATACGACATCGAGGTGCCCTTCACCCCGGGCCGTGTCGACGCGACCGAGGAGCAGACCGACGCGGAGTCCTTCGTCGCGCTGGAGCCGACCTCCGACGGGTTCCGCAACTACGTCGGCAAGGGCAACCGGCTGCCGGCCGAGTACCTGCTGCTCGACCGGGCCAACCTGCTGACCCTGAGCGGTCCGGAGATGACGGCCCTCGTCGGTGGCCTGCGGGTGCTGGGCGCCAACTACCAGCAGTCGGCGGCCGGTGTCCTCACCGAGACGCCCGGAGTGCTGACCAACGACTTCTTCGTCAACCTGCTCGACATGGGCACGACGTGGAAGGCGACCTCGGAGGACCAGAGCACCTTCGAGGGCCGTGACGGCGCCACCGGTGCGGTCAAGTGGACCGGTACCCGGGCCGACCTGGTCTTCGGCTCCAACTCCGAGCTGCGGGCGCTCGCCGAGGTCTACGCGAGCGATGACGCGAAGGAGAAGTTCGTGAAGGACTTCGTCGCCGCCTGGGTCAAGGTCTCCAACCTCGACCGGTTCGACCTCGTCTGACACACCTGAGCACGACGTCCAGGCCGGCCCGCACGGGCCGGCCTGGACGTTTTTCGTCCGGCGTGCACTCCGGCGGTCAGCCCGAACTTCGGCCCGAACAGGACCGACCGACACACTTTGCCAGCTCTTTACAACGCGTCGCACCGCTGCCTCGTCTCTCCGCTCGATCCGTAACCCGCCCGCCGCATAGCGGGCGGACCGACGAAAGAGAGCGATTCCATGCGCCGCACTGTCCTCAGCGCGATGACACTCGCGTGTACCGCCGTCCTGGTGAGCACCGCGCCCGCGTTCGCCGACGAGAAGACTCCGGCCCCCCGCGACCCCTCGTCCGCCGCGGCCCCGGCCCAGAGCGCGGAACCCACCCGCGGCCCGGCCGCCAGCCCGGTCCCGAGCCAGCAGCGGACCCGGCCGGGCGCCGCCACCCCGGCCCCGAAGGAGGAGCCGACCAAGACGCGGGACCGCGGCCAGGTCGGCGTCATCCCGAGGGGCGCGCCGAACACCGGCGTGACGGCCGAGTCCTCCGGCTCCGACGCCGAGGGCCAACTGATCGGCGGGGGCGCCGCCGCGGCGCTCGTCGCGGGTGGCGCGGCGGTCTTCGTCGTCCGTCGCCGGCGGGCGACCGGGGCATGACCCCGTTCTCCAGGCGCGCGTTCACCACGGCGGCGATGGCCTCGCTGCTCGTGGGCTGCGGCGGCCACCCGGCCCGGCAGACCACGGCCGCACCAGGTTCCGGGAGGACCTCACCGCCTTCCCCGACCCCCGTGAAGGCGGCGCGTCCCCTGGGGCGTTCGGTCCCGGTCCGGCTGCTGATCCCGGCCATCGACGTCGACACCCCGGTCATGCGGCTGGGGCTGGCGCCGGACGGAAGTGTGCGGGTGCCGCCGGTCACGAAGCACGACCAGGCGGGCTGGTACCGGCACTCACCGACACCGGGACAGGTCGGCCCGTCGGTCATCCTCGGCCATGTCACGGTCGGCGACTACGGTGACGGGGTCTTCCGTCACCTCGCGCGGCTGCGCCGGGGCGACCGGGTCGTGGCGCGCCTGGAGAACGGCACGGCGGCGGCGTTCGCCATCACCGCCGTACGGACGGTGGCCAAGGCGGACTTCCCGGCGGACGACGTCTACGGGGACGTGGACCGTCCGGAGTTGCGGCTGATCACCTGTGGCGGCCCGCGCTCCGGCGACGGCTACCTCGACAACGTCATCGTCTTCGCCGCGCTGACCACCGCCGGCTCCTGACCCACCCCTGGATCCCGGGCCGACGGAACCTCCGCCGACGGCTCGGGGTCTTCCCCTCCGAGTGCCATCACGACCATGGAGTGCGTTGAAACGGTCCCGTGACAGGGCGGCGTCCGAGCTGTTCGCCGCCCTCTACCCACGCCTCGCCGGCTGGTGCCGCCGTCTCGTCGACGACGACGAGACGGCCCATGAGATCGCCTCCGAGGCATTCACCCGGCTCTGGGCCCGCTGGACGTCCGTGGAAGAGCCCCGTGGCTTCCTCTACGTCACCGCGGCCAATCTCGTCCGGGACCACTGGCGCAAGATGGAGCGCGAGCGCAAGGCCATGCGCCGGGCCACCTCCGAAGCCGCCCTCCGCCCCCACGCCGAACAGTCCGACCCGTCGGTACGCCTGCTCGTACAGTCGCTGCCGGAACGACTGCGCGTTCCGATCCTGCTGCACTACTACGCTGATATGCCGATCCGGGAGGTGTCCGTACTGACCGGGCGCAAGGAAGGAACCGTCAAGGCCGACCTCCACGCGGCCAGAGAACTGCTCCGCGTCCACCTGAGGAGAAGCCTTGACCCCACACTTTGACGACGGCCCGGAGCTGGAACCCGACGACCCCCTCGCGGTGATCCTGCGGCCCACCTCCGACTACCTCGGCCCGCCCCCCGGCCGCTACGAGGCGATCCGCCGCGCCGCGGCCCGGCGCCGGCTGCTGCGCACCGCGGCCGGGGTCGGCGTGTCCTGCGCCGTCGCCGCCCTCATCGCACTGCCGCTGCGTCTGACGGCGCCCGAGACACCCGCGCGCCCGACGGTGCCGCTCGCCCCGCCGCCCGCGACGGGCCGTACGGCGCCCCCGCTCCCGTCGCCGCCCGCCGGTCGTCCCTCGGTGTCGCCCACCCCGTCGGCGCCGTCCAAGGCCCCGGAGCAGCGCGCCACCCGCGGGCCCCGAGGCGAGACCGCCGGCCCCCGGGACAGCGGGGACGTCCCTCTCCGCGGGCGGTCGACGGCACCGAGCTCCTCGGCGCGGGCCGAACCGTCGGAGCGCCGGAGCGGCGCCCTCCCCACCCCCGGCGCCATCCGCCGGCCGTAGGCGGCCCCGAGCGGGGCCGCCCGGAGCGGTTGGTGCGGCTTACGGTGCGGCTTACACCTTCGAACCGATGCCGGTCAGCGACCGGACCTCCATCTCCGCCTGCTTCTTGGAGTCCGAGGAATCCTTGCTGAAGATCGTGCCGAGGAATCCGCAGAGGAAGGAGAGCGGAATCGACACCAGGCCGGGGTTGGTGAGGGGGAACCAGTGGAAGTCCATGCCCTTGATGATCGACGTGGAGCCGCCCGAGATCGCCGGCGAGAAGATGATGAGCACCAGGCCGGACCCCAGACCGCCGTAGATGCTCCACAGCGTCCCGGTCGTGTTGAACCGCTTCCAGAACAGCGTGTAGAGGATCGTCGGCAGATTGGCCGACGCGGCGAGCGCCAGGGCCAACGACACCAGGAAGGCCACGTTCTGGCCGTTGGTGACGATGCCGCCGAGGATGGCCATGAAACCGATCACGAGCGCCGTCAGCCGCGCGACCCGGATCTCCGAGCGCGGGTCGGCCTTGCCGTTGCGGATCACGTTGGCGTACACGTCATGGGCGAACGAGGCCGAGGCGGCCAGAGTCAGCCCGGCCACCACCGCGAGGATCGTCGCGAAGGCCACCGCGGAGACGACGCCCAGCAGCATCGCGCCGCCGATCTCGAAGGCGAGCAGGGGAGCGGCGGAGTTCTCGCCGCCCGGGGCGTTGACGATCCGGTCCGAGCCGACCAGCGCGGTGGCGCCGTATCCGACGATCAGGATCGACAGGTAGAAGATGAACATCGACCAGGAGCACCAGACCACCGAACGCCGGGCCTCCTTGGCGTCGGGCACGGTGTAGAAGCGCATCAGCACATGCGGCAGGCTGGAGATGCCGAGAACCAGTGACAGGGACAGCGAGACGAAGTCGAGCTTGGTCATCGCGTTCTCGCCGTACCAGCCACCGGGGTTGAGCAGATCGGCGCCCAGCGAGCTGTTCTGCGCCGCCTGGTCGAGGATCGCCGAGAAGCTGAACCCGAACTTGCCGAGCAGGAACACGCTCATGAAGGTCACGCAGATCAGGAGCAGGCCCGCCTTGATGATCTGCACCCAGGTCGTGCCCTTCATGCCGCCCACCAGGACGTAGAAGACCATGACGAGGCCGACACCGGTGATGATGAGGGCCTGCCCGCCCTTGCTGTGCACATTGAGCAGCAGGGCGATCAGACCACCCGCACCGGCCATCTGGGCGAGCATGTAGAAGAACGTGATGACCAGGGTGGAGTTGGCCGCCGCCGCGCGCACCGGGCGCTGCTTCATGCGGTAGGCCATCACATCGCCGACCGTGAACCGCCCGGTGTTGCGCAGCCGCTCCCCGACGAGCAGGAGGGCGACCAGCCACGCCACGAGCCACCCCACGGAGTAGAGGAACCCGTCGTAGCCGTGGACGGCGATCGCCCCCGAGATGCCGAGGAACGAGGCCGCGGAGAGGAAGTCGCCGGACAGGGCGATACCGTTCTGGACGCCGGTGAAGGCGCTGCCCGCGGCGTAGTAGTCCGAGGTCGTCGAATTTCTGTTGGTGGCCTTGTAGACGACGAACAGCGTGATGAGGACGAAAGCGAAGAAGACGCTCAGGTTGATTATCGGGCTGCCGGTCGTGCGGGCTGCGATCTGCAATGTCATTCCTTGCCGACTCCCGCCAGCTCGTGGATCGTGTCCACCTGCGGGTCAAGTTTCTTGCGCGCGAAGCGCCGGTACGTCAGGACGATCGCCATCGTCGATACGAACTGCAGCAGGCCGAAGACGGTGCCGGTGTTGACCGCGCCGAACAGCTTGCGGCTCATGAACTCGTGGTCATAGGCCGAGAAGAGCACGAAGGTCATGTACCAGCACAAGAAGAAGGCGCTCATCGGGAAGATGAACCAGAGCAGTCTCTTGCGGAGAAGTTTGAACTCCGGGCTCTGCTGAATCGCTTCGAAATCGGGCTCCCCGATGTCTTCACCGCGATCGGCGAACCCCGTTCCGGTGGCCCGCTCGGATGGCAAGGAAGCGGGCGGTCGCACCGATTTATTCATGGTCTTCTCCGGGGTGTTTCTGACGAGGCGTCGGTTCGGAGCGCCCGCGCTCGAGCGGCAGGGGGAGGGGCGACCGGCGGGCCCTTGACGCCGCAAGTGTAGTGAGGCGCCGGACACAGTCAACGCCGCCCCCGGCTCTCACCGGTGCAGGTGGGCGGGTGTCATGGTAAGCATCGGGCGTCGGCGCCCTCGCGAATATGGCGGGAGTGGTCGCTGAACCAATACTTTGTCTCTCCTTCCCGTGTTGTCCATTTTGACTTGGTGTCAGGTTGACGATGGCCGCTGAGGGTTGCGTCTTGAGGACATTTCGGGACCCGGCGTTGTGTCCCAAGTGTCGCCACTGGTAGAACCTCACCTCGGGTAGAACGTCCCATCGTGCGTGAGCATGAGTGCTGTGAGCGTGCCGCTGTGCAGTGAGTCTGCCACTGGCATATGACGGCAGCCCTGTGCTGGCCACTGCCTCCCCCGAGGTGTTTGGATAGGTTGAGGAATGCAGTCTGCGGGGGTGCTCTCAAGAAGCCGGAGGTAGGTTGATCTGTGGGTTTCCTCGATCGCTCTCGCATCATCGCAGGGGCGGGATGGAATCGTTGGCTGATTCCACCGGCGGCGCTTGCGATCCACTTCTCCATCGGCCAGGCGTACGCCTGGAGCGTCTTTAAGATACCTCTGGAAGATTCCCTAGACATCTCGGGGACGGCTAGCGCCCTCCCCTTCCAGATCGGCATTCTGGTGCTCGGGCTCTCTGCCGCGTTCGGGGGAACGCTGGTCGAGAGAAAAGGTCCGCGCTGGGCCATGTTCGTCTCGCTCGTGGCCTTCTCCACCGGCTTCCTGGTCGCCGCCCTCGGCGTCGCCACGCGCAATTACTGGCTGGTCGTTCTCGGGTACGGCGGCATCGGCGGGGTCGGCCTCGGCATCGGCTATATCGCGCCGGTGTCCACCTTGATGAAGTGGTTCCCGGACCGGCCGGGTATGGCCACCGGTACGGCGATCATGGGGTTCGGCGGCGGCGCGCTGATCGCCTCGCCCTGGTCGACGGAGATGCTCAAGGCGTTCGGCAGCGACACCAGCGGCATCGCGAAGACCTTCCTGGTGCACGGCCTGGCCTACGCCGCCTTCATGTCGCTGGGCGTGGTGCTGGTGCGGGTGCCGCCCGAGGGCTGGCGGCCGGCCGGCTGGACGCCCCGCGACGACTCGGGCAAGCGGCTCGTCACCACCGCGAACGTATCGGCGAAGAACGCGGTGCGGACGCCCCAGTTCTGGCTGCTCTGGGTCGTGCTGTGCATGAACGTTACTGCTGGTATCGGGATCCTGGAGAAGGCCGCCCCGATGATCCAGGACTTCTTCCAGGACACGGCCAGTCCGGTGAGCGCGAGCGCCGCCACCGGCTTCGTCGCGCTGCTGTCCCTGGCCAACATGGCCGGTCGCTTCGTATGGTCCTCGGTCTCCGACGTGGTCGGCCGGAAGAACATCTACCGCCTGTACCTGGGCGCCGGTGCCCTGCTCTACCTCACGATCATGCTCGAAAAGGACAGCAGCACCGCGTTGTTCGTCGCCTCGACCATGGTGATCCTGTCGTTCTACGGCGGTGGATTCGCCACCGTTCCGGCCTACCTCAAGGATCTGTTCGGCACCTACCAGGTCGGCGCGATCCACGGCCGGCTGCTGACCGCGTGGTCGGTCGCCGGAGTCGCCGGACCGCTCATCGTGGACTCCATCGCGGATTCCGCGCATGAGTCCGGGGACACCGGCCCGGCCCTCTACACCTTTTCGTTCACTCTCATGATGGGGCTCCTTGTCATCGGCTTCATCGCGAACGAGCTGGTGCGTCCGGTGAATCCGAAGTTCCATGAACCGGAGCCGGTCCAGGCGGAGTCGGCGCCCCCGGAGGAAACCCCCGACCCCCTTCCGGCAGAGAGGCGGTAAGCCGGTGACTGACGCAGACAGCCCTTCGCCGGACGTGGCCAAGACGGGTTCTCCCGTGGTCATGGTCGTGGCATGGCTGTGGGTAGCTGTGCCGTTTCTGTACGGTCTTTACCAACTGGCCGAGAAGAGCAGCAAGTTGTTCGAGTAAAGGCAGGCGCGCCGACGCATCGCCGAAAGCGATGTGCCGGCGCGCTGCCGGGCGTTCGACTTTCCCCATCCGGGGAAATTCCAGGAGAAACGGCATCGTGATACATCCCTGTGGGCAAGCCGGTCCGAGCGCGGAGCGCGCCTCATGACCCCGGGCAGGCATGCGGCCGCGCGCGATCGCTCACCGTCGTGGTGGGCCGGCGTCGTGGAATGGCGCAACTGGCGGCTGCCCGTGAAGCTGGGTGCCGTTCTGGTGGTGCCCGCCCTGCTCGCCGTCGCCTTGGGCGTCGTGCAGATCCAACGCGACGTCGAGCGCGCGAACACTTACGCGGACGTGCAGCGGCTGGTCAGACTGCGCGGTGGGCTGATGCCGTTGATCAGCGATCTGCAGATGGAACGGACGATGTCGGCCGAGCGGCTGAGAGACCGCGCGTCCGCCGATCCGGCCATGCTCCGGCAGCAGAACCAGCGCGTCGACCGCGCGCAGGCCGCCGTCACGCGCACCACCAGGCGGGCACAGGGTCTCGAAGGGGTTTCGGCGAACCGCTATCGCGACGCGTTCAAGCTGCTGGACGGGCTGCCCGCGCTGCGCAAGCAGGTGACGTCCACCGACATCGGCTCGTGGACCGCGGTGACCGAGTACAGCAAGATCATCAACAGTCTGCTCGACCTGGACCAGGCGCTGGGCAGCCGGTTCGGTGAACCTCAGCTCTCCGGACCGGCCACCGCGCTGTACGACCTGGAGCTGGTCCAGGAACAGGTCCACCTCCAGCACGTGATCGTCATGGACGCGCCCGACCCCGGCACGCTGAAGGACCCCAAGCTCATCAGGGCGCTCCAGGAGTCCGACATCCGCCTGCGGGACAAGCTGGGCGACTTCCGGGCCGTGGCCACCGCGGGGGACCAGCGCGCCTACCAGCGGACGGTCACCGGCCCGGAGGTCGAGCGGCGCACCCGGCTGCTGGATACCGTGCTGTCCCAGGCGGGTTCGCAGAGCTCCGGACAGAACGCCGCCGATGCCGCGCCGTTCTCCGTCCGCGACTGGAACCGCAGTTCGGAGGCGACCGGAACCCTCATCAACACGGTGGAGAAGCGGCTTGCCGACCGGCTCCGCGTGACCTCCGCCAAGCTGCAGGACGAGACGAGCGACCGGGCCGGTGCGGAGTCCGTGCTGCTCTTCGCCGTGCTCCTGCTCGCCTTCGCCATCGGTATCGCCATCGCCCGGCATCTGCTGCGGTCGCTGACCGTGCTGCGCTCCACCGCGCTCGACGTGGCCGAACGGCGGCTCCCCGAAGCGGTGTCGAGCATCCGCGAGGGCGAGATGGCGACCACGTCGATCAGCGCCGTGCCGGTCCACACCACCGAGGAGTTCGGGCAGCTCGCGAGGGCGTTCGACGCGGTGCACGGGCAGGCCGTCCGTCTGGCCGCCGAGCAGGCCGCGCTCCGCGGCGACCTGCGGGACACCCTGGTCAACCTCTCCCGGCGCAGCCAGAGCCTGGTGGACCGGCTGCTGCGCCTGATGGAACAGCTCGAACTGCACGAAGAGGACCCGGACCAGCTGGCCAGCTTCTTCAAGCTGGACCACCTGGCGACCCGGATGCGGCGCAACAACGAGAACCTGATGGTCCTGTGCGGCAGCACCCCGGTCCGCCCCTCCGAGCAGCGCGTGCCGCTCGACAATGTGCTGCGGGCCTCGGTCTCCGAGATCGAGCACTACCGGCGGGTGGTGGTGGAGCCCGTTCCCGCCGCCGAAGTGATCGGGTACGCTGCCGGTGACCTGGCGCGAATGATCGCTGAGCTGCTGGACAACGCCACCGCGTTCTCCCCGCCGGAGACCCAAGTGGTCGTCAGCAATACACTGCGCCTGGACGGTTCCGCACTGATCGAGGTCCGCGACGAGGGATTCGGGATGAGCGGCGCCGAATTGGCCAAGGCTCATCGGCGCGTAGCGGGGGACGTATCCGTGGAGGTACCTACGTCCCGGCAGATGGGCTTGACCGTCGTCGGCCGTCTGGCCCGTCGCCACGGCGTCACCGTGGAGCTGATCTCGGAGCGCGGCACCGGCGGTGGGCTGCGCGCGGGCGTGCTGGTCCCGGCCAGGCTGATGCTCGCGGACAAGCCCGCCCTCGAGGGCCGGGAGAGCTCCCTGCCCGTCCGGCGGAGCTCCGCCAGGACGGCCGAGCCGGTGGGCACACGCCGGGAGACCGGCGCGGCCCCGGCGGCGCCGCTGCCGCGCCGCGCGACCGATGGCGCCCGCTCGCTGCGCGCCGGGGATTCCCCGGCCGACTCCGGGGACACGGGCCGCTCCCTGCCGACCCGCTCCAGCGGCTCGCGGGCGTTCGTGGATGCCCCGCAGCCCGGCGGACTGCCGCGCCGGATACCTCCCGCCAAGGCCGGCGCCCCGGCCGGCGAGGACGCACCGGGGAAGGCCGCCGCCCTCGGGAACGGCAACGGCGAGGGGAACGGCAACGCCCCCGCGGACCGCCGTGCCGTACAGCGGCCGGGACAGCCCCCGCTGCCACCGCGGCGTTCACATCCGGCCGCCCGGGACGACGCCCCCTCGCCGTGGTTCGCCTCCACCGAGGCCGAGACGGCGCCGGCGGGCCCCCCGGTCGAGGAGCCGGCCGAGAGCCGTAAGCCGGCGGACCTCCCGGCGTCCGAGCTCCCCCGGCGGCCCGTCCCCGCCGCGCCCGCGTCCCCCGGCGAGAGCCGGCCGGATGCCGCCGACGACTCCGGCCAGATCGTCCACGAGCGGCCGGGCGCCGCGGACGCGGGCGGAGTCACGCAGGCCGGGCTGCCCCGGCGGGTGCCGCGCCAGGACCCGGGTACGGACCGGGCCAAGCCGCGCGCCGCCGAAGAGCGCCCCAAGCCGCGTGGAGCCGGGGACGAGGAATCCGCGCGGCGGAACGCCGGCCGCACCCATTCATTCCTCAGCAATTACCAGTCGGGCATCCGCCGGGGTCAGCCCGACGGACGCGACGAGACATAAGGTCTCAGCGAAGATGGACAGGAAGAACCAATGACCTCACCCCAGCTGCGGGAGGTGAGCCAGTTCGGATGGCTGGTCACCAATTTCACCGAGCGTGTGCCCAATGTGGCGCACGCCGTGGTGGTCTCGGCCGACGGGCTGTTGCTCACCGCGTCGGACGGGCTGGCGGCCGATCGGGCCGAGCAGGTCGCCACCATTGCCGCGGGGGCCATCAGCCTGATCCAGGGCGCCGCCCAGTGCCTGATGACCGGCGATGTGCGGTCCTCGGTCATCCAGATGGAGCTCGGGAACATGCTCCTGATGTCGATCGAGGACGGCTCGTGTCTCGTGGTGCTGGCGGCGCCGGACTGCGAGATCGGTCAGGTGGCCTACGAGATGACCGTACTGGTCGACCAGGTCGGCGAGATGCTGACCCCGGAGCTCCGCGCTGAGCTGCAGGAGCTGAACCTGCAGGGCGTGAAGCGGACATCAGCCCAATAGGCCGGACGGGGAGACGATGAGCACCGGTGAAGGCCCTTCCGGGCAGGGACCTGGGAGAGAACAGGGGGCGGAGGACGAGCAGACCTTCGCCGACGTGCTCAACGCCTTCAGCTTCGGCAAGGGGCGACGCGGGCGGAAGGCACCTCGGTCCGACGGGACGCCGGAGGCGCCCTCCCGCCGTGAGGGCGGGGACGGCCGGCCCGAGGAGCCCGGGGAATCCTTCCCGAGGGCGTCGTCGGAGCCTGAGGGGACGGCCGCCTGGGAGTCCGAGCACGACGAGAGCCAGGGCCCGGCCGCGCTCGTGCGCGCCTACTCATGGACGGGCGGCCGGACCAGGTCCCACCATCACTTCGAGGTCGAGACCCTGGTGACCACCACCGAGCTGGGTCACCGCTCCACCGACATCCTCCAGGCGGACCACCGCCCGGTGATCGCGCTGTGTCAGGAGCCGAGGTCGGTGGCCGAGGTGGCGGCCATGCTCCTGGTGCCGCTGGGGGTGGCCAAGGTGCTGCTCGGCGACATGGCGGAGCGCGGGCTGATCGTCGTCCACCGGACGGCCTCCGAGGAGGGCGCCGCGCCGGACCGCGCCCTGATGGAGAGAGTGCTGGTGGGACTTCGGCGGATCTAGTGTGTTCGGTGCGCGGGGACCGACGGGTTCCCGCGCATCGACATGCCCGCATCTGTACGTAATGTCCGCCGTGGAGCCCCTCCGCGCTGATCGCTTGTGCGTGTTCCAAGCCGACACTGAGCAGTTTCACGCTCTTGACGTGGCTCGCTCTGATCGGTTTACTCCCTGGCACGCCGATGTCGAATGCTCGGCGACAGAGGTACGCCCAGCCGGTATGCGGCCCGCCGCGAGTCCGGCCCGAGTCGCCAGGTCGCTGTCTGCGACCGAGGCGGGGCCGTGCCCACGGATCATGGAGCTCTCAGCGATGAGCCTGAACCGTTCGCGCATCCGTACCACTGTGGGCGCCGCCGTGGCATGCGCCGCGGCCGCCGCGGCCGGCGTTCTCGCCCCCGCCCCCGCCTCGGCCGCCTCGGCCGCCCTTCCGCCGGTCCACGCGGACTTCGACTACCAGATCGGCGGGGCGTACACCCCGCCGTCCGGGGTGCAGGTCGTCAGCCGCGACCACAGCGCCTCCCCGGCACCCGGTCTGTACAACATCTGTTACGTCAACGCCTTCCAGACGCAGAAGATCGGCCAGCCCGGCGGCCCCGCGGACTGGCCCTCCGACCTGCTGCTCAAGAACGACGACGGTGACGTCATCATCGACACGGACTGGGACGAGGCGATCCTCGACATCACCACCGAGAAGAAGCGGGAGGACATCGCGGAGAAGATCGACGCCCAGATCGACGAATGCGCCGCCAAGGGCTTCAACGCGCTGGAGCTGGACAACTTCGACACCTTCACCCGTGATGTCGTCGAGGGCAGGATCACCGAGGAGCACGCCCAGACCTACATCCGGATGCTGTCCGCCCACGGCCACGGCAAGGGCCTGGCGGTCGGTCAGAAGAACACCGTGGAGCTGGCCAGGAACCACGCGGCCAACGGCCTCGACTTCGCCATCGCCGAGGAATGCGGCAACCCCGAGTACAACGAGTGCGCCGACTACCTCGCGGAGTTCGGGAACAACGCCATCTTCATCGAGTACACGGACGCCGGGATGAAGAACGCCTGCGAGTACGGCGACCGGGTGAGCGTCGTCCAGCGCGACCGCGATGTCCTGCCCAAGGGCGAGGACGGTTACGTCCGCAAGACCTGCCCGTAGTCCTGGCCGGGGACGGTGTGGCCGCCGCGGACCGCGGCGGCCACGCATCCACCGAACATCTGGAGGCAGACATGGACGTGGTCCGCAGTGGCCGTGGCGGGCCCTCGCGCCGCGGCATCCTGCGCGGCGGAGGCGCGCTGGCCCTCACCGCGGCAGCGGGTACGGCGGTGGCGGGATGCGGGACCGGCCTCGGCGTGGACTCCGACGGAACCGTCCACATCGAGGTGTGGCACGGGCAGAACGGCCCCTCGCTGAAGGCGTTCAAACGGCTCGTGGCCGACTTCCACCGAAGCCACCCCGCCATCCGGGTCGACATCGGCGGCGGGGTGCTGGCGGACGACATGCTGCAGAAGGTGATGGCCGGTCTCGTCGCCCAGTCGCCACCCGACGTCGCCTACATCTTCGGCTCCGACCTGGCGAGTGTCGCCAGAAGTCCCCAGCTCGCGGACATGACGTCGGTCGTGGAATCCCAGCCGGTGCCCTGGAACCAGTACTGGCCGGCCGCCCGGGAGGGCGTCATGGTCGACGGTGTGGTCCGTGCGGTGCCCGCGGTGCTGGACTCGCTCGCCGTGGTGTGCAACAAGAAGCTCTTCCGCGAGGCCCGGCTGGAGCTGCCCGCACCGGGCTGGACCTGGCAGGACTTCACCGAGACGGCCCGGAAGCTGACCGACCGCGGCAAGGGCACGTTCGGCACCGGCTGGCCCGGCGCGGGCGACGAGGACACGGTGTGGCGGATGTGGCCCATGATCTGGGACCTGGGCGGCGAGGTCATCGCCAAGGGCAAGCGCGAGATCGGATTCACGGGCGAACCCGGCGTCCGCTCCCTGGATGTGCTCGCCGAACTCGCCAGGGACCGAAGCGTCTACGTCGACCCCAAGCCCGGCGGCGAGCAGATGTACCAGGCGTTCTCCACCGGCCGGCTGGGCATGGTCGCGACCGGTCCCTGGCAACTGCCCGACATCCGCCAGGCGAAGATCGACTATCACGTTGTCCCCCTGCCCGGCTTCCACGGCCGGTCGGTGACGATCTCCGGCCCCGACACCTGGAGCGTGTTCGACAACGGCTCCGCGCGGCTGACGGCCGCCCGTACGTTCATCGGCTGGCTCATGGAGCCCGAACAGGCGTATCTGTGGGACTCCGAGGCGGGCAGCCTGCCGCAGAGCCGGCCCGCCGAGCGCCGTCCGAAGTGGCGGAAGCACGCGGCCGAGGTGCCCGGTCTCCGGGTGTTCACCGAGGTGCTGGAGACCGCGCGGGTACGGCCCGTCGACCGCGCCTACCCCAAGATCTCCATGCCGTTCGGCGAGGCCATCACCGCCGTCCTGCTCGGGAAGAGCACACCGGCGAAGGCGCTGCGGCGGTGCGCGGACGAAGCCAACGCCGCCATGGCCAAGGTGCGTTGAGGAGCCCCACATGTCCCGTCTGCCCACCCCCATCACCCGTCCGGCGCCGCGAACACCGGCCGGGTCCGCACGCCGCAGAGGCCGCCGGGAGGCCGCGACGGCCTGGGCGTTCGTCCTCCCCTCCGTCCTGGTCATCCTGGGCCTGAGCGTCGTCCCCGTCCTGTGGTCGCTGCTGCTGTCGTTCCAGTACAGCGACCTCCTCACCCCGAGCGTCTGGGTGGGCTGGGACAACTACCGCCAGCTCGCCGACGATCCGCAGTTCGCCCAGGCCGTGCGCAACACACTCGTGTACACGGCGCTGTATGTGCCGCTGAGCATCGGCCTGGGGCTGGCGCTCGCGCTGGTCCTCAACCGCCGCATCCGGTTCTCCGGCCTGTACCGCACTCTGCTCTTCGTGCCGTTCGTGGTCTCGGCCGCCGCCCAGGGCGTCCTGTTCTCCTTCATCCTCGACCCGGAGTTCGGCGCGGCCAACGCGCTGCTGCACCGTCTCGGGCTCTCCCCACAGGGGTTTCTGTCCGATCCGGCCCAGGCCCTGCTGGTCCTGGTGGCCATCTCCCTGTGGAGCGGCACCGGCTTCTGCGTAGTGATCTACCTCGCCGCCCTCCAGGACGTACCCCGGGAACTCATCGAGGCCGCCACCCTCGACGGCGCGGAACGCCGCCATGTGCTGCGCCATGTCACCCTGCCCACCATCGCACCGGTCAGCGTGTTCCTGCTGCTCTGGCAGACGATCAGCGCCCTTCAGGTCTTCGACCTGGTGTATGTGACGACGAAGGGCGGTCCGCTCGGATCCACCACCGTGATCGTCTACTTCGTCTGGGAGCAGGCGTTCCGGAACTTCACCGCCGGATACGGGGCCGCGGCGGCCTACGTCCTCGGCGTCGCCCTGCTCGTGGTCGCCGCCGGGCTGCGGCTGGTCCGGCGCCGCGACGACCGCCGCCTCAAGGGAGCCACGTCATGACGGACCTGTCCCACCTCCCCGGGAGAGCCACCGACCGGCTCCGGCCGGTCGGTCGGAGCACCGGGGAGCCCGTGGCCCGCCCACGGCGCCGGTTCCGGCTGCCGTTCAGCCCGTGTCATCTGCTGCTCGCGCCGCTGGCGCTGCTCTTCGCCGTACCGCTGATCTGGCTGGGGCTCAGCTCCGTGATGAGCGACGCGGAGATCAACCGGTTCCCACCGGCGCTCTGGCCCTCCGGGATCCACCTGGGCGGCTACCGATTCGTCCTGGGCAACGCGATGTTCCCGCGCTGGTTCGCCAACTCCCTGATCGTCTCGGCCGTCGCGGTCTTCTCGAACCTGCTGCTCGGGACGCTGGGCGGATACGCCTTCGCCCGGATGCGGTTCGGCGGGTCCCGGGTGCTGCTGGTCCTGATGCTGGCGACCATGGCCATCCCGTTCCAGCTGACGATGATCCCGACCTTCCTGGTCATGCGGAAGCTGGGGCTTGTCGACACCCTCGGGGCGCTGATCGTGCCGTCGCTGGTGACGCCGTTCGCGGTGTTCCTGCTGCGGCAGTTCTTCCTCTCCCTGCCAAGGGAGCTGGAGGAGGCCGCCTGGATCGACGGGTGTTCGCGGCTGCGGGTGCTGTTCCAGATCGTGGTCCCGCTGTCCCGCCCCGCGCTGAGCACGGTGGCCGTCCTCACCTTCCTCACCACCTGGAACGACCTGTCGTGGCCGCTCATCGCCCTGAACCACGACGCCAACTACACCCTCCAACTGGGCCTGACCACCTTCCGGGGACAGCACCACACCCAGTGGTCGGCTGTGATGGCGGGAAACGTCATCACCGTCCTGCCGGTGCTGCTCGCCTTCCTCGCGGCCCAGAAGACCTTCGTCCGGTCCATCACCTCCACCGGCCTCAAGGGCTGACCACGGCCCCGTACCACCCCTCCCTCACCACTCGTCAGGAAGCCGTATGCCGCTAACCTTCGACCTGCTCGTCATCGGGGACGCCAACCCGGACGTCATCGTCGGACCGCTCACCACCCCACTCGCCTTCGGCCAGCGCGAACAGCTCATCGACAGCGGCGCGCTCACCCTCGGCGGATCCGCCGCGATCACCGCGTGCGGCGCCGCCCGGCTGGGGCTGCGCGTGGCCTTCGCCGGACGCGTCGGGGACGACGGCGCCGGACACTACATGCGCGACCAACTCGCGGAGCGGGGCGTCGACGTCAGCGGGCTGCACCTGGACCCGAGCCTGCCGACACCGCTCACGGTCATCGTGACCCGCGGCGACGACCGGGCCATCCTCACCGCGCCGGGCACCCTCGCCGCGACCTCGGGGCGCGATGTGCCCGAGCACCTGCTGACCTCGGCCCGGCACGTCCACGCCGCGTCCTACTTCCTCCTGCCGGGGCTCGCCGCCGATCTGCCGGGCCTCTTCGACACCGCCCGCGCGGCGGGCGCCACCACCTCGCTCGACACCAACGACGACCCCGCGGGCCGATGGGACCGCGCGGCGCTGGCGCCCGTCCTCGCCCGGACCGACATCCTGCTGCCCAACGCCGCCGAGGCGCACCGGCTGGCCGCCACCGACGGCACATCCGTCGCGGCCGCCGCCGAACTCCTCGCACACCAGGTGCCGCTGGTGGCCGTCAAGAACGGGGCGGACGGCGCCCTGTGCCACGACGGCCGGACCCTGCTCACCGCCGCCGGTATCCGCGTGACACCTAAGGACGCCGTCGGCGCGGGCGACAGTTTCAACGCGGGCTTCCTCGCCGGACGGCTCGCGGGCCGGCCCATCGCAGAGGCGCTCGACCTCGCCGCCGCCTGCGGTGCGCTGTCGACCCGCGCCGCAGGCGGCACCACCGCCCAGCCCACCTGGGAAGAAGCCCTCACCCACCTCACCGTCAACGGAGACAGCCCGTCATGACCAACCCCAAAATCGTGCTGATCGGCGCCGGAAGCGTCGTCTTCACCCAGGGCCTGCTGGCGGACCTCTTCGCCTTCCCGGAGCTGAAGACCGCGCGGATCGCCCTGCACGACATCGATACGGAACGCCTGGCCACCGCCGAGGCCGCCGCCCGGTACATCGCCGAGCGGCGCGGCGCCGACGCGCACATCACCGCACACGCCGACCGGCGCGAAGCACTCGACGGCGCCGACTTCGTCATCAACCTCGTCCAGATCGGCATGGGGGAGGCCACCCGCACCGACTTCGAGATCCCCGCCCGCCACGGAGTGCGGCAGACCATCGGCGACACCCTCGGCGTCGGCGGCATCTTCCGCGCCCTGCGCACCTTCCCGTTCCTCAAGGCGCTCGGCGAGGACATCGCCGCCGTATGCCCCGGGGCATGGCTGCTCAACTACACCAACCCGATGGCCATGAACGTGCAGTACCTCACCGCGGCCACCGGCCTGACCCGGGTGGTCGGCCTGTGCCACTCGGTGTACTGGACCATGCACGACCTGTGCGCCCTGCTCAAGGTCCCCTTCGACGAGATCACCTACCGCGCCGCCGGGGTCAACCACCAGGCGTGGGTGCTCCGTTTCGAGCACGACGGCACCGACCTGTACCCCCGGCTGGACGCGCTGATCGCCGAGGACGAGCAGCTGCGGCGCCGGGTCCGCGTCGACATGTACCGGCGGCTCGGCCACTACCCGACCGAGACCAGCGAGCACTCCTCCGAGTATGTGCCCTGGTATCTGCACCACGACAGCGAGATCGAGCGGCTGCGGCTGCCCATCGGCGCCTATCTCGGCATCGTGGACGAGAACGTCGCAGCCTACGAGCGGACCCGCGACAACCTCGCGACCGGTGCCTGCATCGACGTCGAGGGGACCATGGAGTACGCCCCGCAGATCATCCACTCGATGGTGACCGGCACCCCCAGGACCGTCTACGGCAATGTGCCCAACCACGGCCTCATCGAGAACCTTCCGGCCCACGGCGTGGTCGAAGTGCCGTGTCTGGTCGACCGGTCCGGTGTCCAGCCGACCCGTGCCGGTGCGCTGCCCCCGCAGCTCGCCGCGCTCAACCGCACCTACCTCAGCATGAACGACCTCGTGGTGCGGGCCGCCCTGGAGGACGAGCCGCGCCACATCCGGCACGCGGCCATGACCGACCCGGCGACCGCCGCGGCCCTGCGCGTCGAGCAGATCTGGGAGCTGTGCGACGACATGGTGCGCGCACACGCCGATCGGCTGCAGCCCGGGCTGCGCGCCACTCTCGGCAACTGACGGCCCCTGCCCGCCACCGGCGGAAAGGATGGTGCGTACGCACCGGGTGCCCGGACCGACCGGCGGCTGACGGCCCGCGATCAGGCGGCGACCGCGCCGGCGGATTCCGGGCCGCTCAGGGCCGCTGAGAACTGGTCGACGAGCCGTTCGAGCGCTTCCCGCGTGGCGGGGTCCACCACGACCCGCCCGTCCTCCCGTACCTCGATGTGCTTGTCCAGCACGAACCACCCCGGGGTGATGTGCGAGGGGCCCATGGAGGCGAGCACGGGCCGCAGCCCGTAGTCGATGGCCAGCACATGCGCGGTGCTGCCGCCGGTCGCCAGCGGCAGTACGGTCTTGCCCTCCAGCGCGTACTGCGGCAGCAGATCGAGCAACGACTTCAGCAGCCCCGAGTACGCGGCCTTGTACACCGGGGTGCCGATGACGATGCCGTCGGCGCGGGCGACGAGTTCCGTGGCGCGGACGATCTCCGGATGCCCGAAGTCCGCGTGCAGCAGGGCCTCGGCCGGAAGCGTGCGGACGTCCAGCGGGACCACCTGGTGCCCCTGCGCGGTGAGCCGGGAGTCCAGGCCGCGCAGGAGCCGAGCGGTGCGGGAGGTGGGGGAGGGGCTGCCCGAAATGGAGAGGATGGTGGACATGGCGGGGGTTCACCTCGTGATCGTCGTGCGGAAGGAGTGGACACACGGGTTCGTACGGCCGGCCGCCACGGCGGCCCCGGTTCCGGTCCCGGCGGACTTCACAGCGCCTTGCCCGGGTTGAGGATGCCGTGTGGATCGAAGGCCGTCTTGAGCCGGCGCTGGAGTGCGTGCTGGTCCGGGCCGAGCTCGTCGCCGAGCCAGCGCCGCTTGAGGGTGCCCACGCCGTGCTCGCCGGTGAGCGTGCCGCCGAGGCGGAGCGCGGCGGTGAAGATGTCGCCCGCGGCCTGCCAGGCGGCGTCCGGGACGGTGGGGAGGGAGGGGTCGAGGACCAGAATGGGGTGGAGGTTGCCGTCCGCGGCATGGGCGAAGGTGAAGATCCGCACCCCGTGGCGGTCGGCAGCGGCGTCGATCGCCCTTACGGCGGCGGCCAATTGACTCCTGGGCACGGCGATGTCCTCGATCAGCGGGCGGCCCAGCCGCTCCAGCGAGGGCAGGGCCAGCCGGCGCGCCGCGAGCAGCCGG
This sequence comes from Streptomyces sp. NEAU-YJ-81, assembly GCF_017592595.1. Taxonomy (NCBI): domain Bacteria; kingdom Bacillati; phylum Actinomycetota; class Actinomycetes; order Kitasatosporales; family Streptomycetaceae; genus Streptomyces; species Streptomyces sp. NEAU-YJ-81. Next base: position 120,167 of record NZ_JAGFNO010000020.1, read on the forward strand.
TCCGCCTCGGCCGGATCTCCGGTGACCTCGACCGATGCGGCCCGTCCGCCCAGCTGCCGTACGGCCGCGTCGGCCTCGGCGGCCGCGCCCCGCCCATCGCACTGCAGGAGCAGCAGCGCGCCGCCGCGTGAGCGCAGATCCGTACCCTGGGCGTCGTCCACCGCGCCCAGCACGGGGCCGTCGAGCAGCTCGGCCATGGCCGGCTCCACCCGGGCGGCGGTGAGTGCGGAGACGGCCTCGGCGCCCTCGGCGAACGTGGCGAAGTACGCGGCGACCGTGACCGTCTCCTCCGGCACCGGGCGCAGCCGCACGGTCGCGGCGGTGATGACACCCAGGGTGCCCTCGGAGCCGGTGAGCAGGCCCGTGAGGTCGTAGCCGGTGACGCCCTTGACCGTGCGCCGACCGGTCCGGATGAGTGTCCCGTCCGCCAGCACCGCATCGAGGCCCAGCACCGCGTCCCTGGTCACCCCGTACTTGGCGCAGCGCAGCCCGCCCGCGTTGGTCGCGATGTTCCCGCCGACGGTCGAGATCGCGGAGCTCGCCGGGTCGGGCGCGTACCGCAGTCCGAACTCTCCCGCCGCCCGGTCCAGTTCGGCGGTGATGACACCCGGCTCGACAACGGCGATCTGCTCCTCGGGGCGCAGCTCCAGGATCCGGTTCATTCGCGACAGATCGAGGACGACACTGCCGGTGCCCGCGCTCGCCCCGCCGGACAGTCCGGTCCCCGCCCCGCGTGGCACGACCGGCACCCGCAGGGCGTGTGCGTGCCGCAGAGCCGTCCGGACGTGCTCGGTGCGCGTGGCGTGTACGACCGCGAGCGGGACGCCGTCAGGATGGCTGCCGGAACGGTCGGTGGCATACGGGCCGGTGGCGTCGGGGCCGGTGCTGAGCGCACCGTCGGGCAGTGCGCGGCGCAGCGCCGCCAACAGCGCGGCGGCACCCGTATCACCCGCGCTCGTATCACCGGCGCCCGTGCCATCGGTGCCCGTGTGTTCGGTGCCCGTGCCATCGGTGCCCGTGTGTTCGGCCGTACCGGGGCGGGACAGCGGGATGGTCATGTCTTCCTCTCGCTTGGCGTGCCGAGCGCCGCCGCGCCGACGGCGAGCAGCGCCGTGTCCTCCTGCGGGGCGTGGACCGGGGCGCACTGGACGTCCCTGAAGTGGCGCTCCAGGGGGTTGTCGTGGGACAGCCCGGGATTGCCCAGCAGCCGTACGGCCAGGGTGACCGCCTCGGTGGCGTGCCGGTCCGCCAGGACGCGGGCGCCCAGGGCGTGTTCGGGGGTGTACGAGGCGTCGGCCGCGTCCACCCGCTCCGCGCCCCCGAACACCAGCTGCTCGGCCGCGTCCAGCCGCAGCGCGATCTCACCGGCCGCGCGCCGGAAGCGCTCGGTACGGGCCACCGGGTGGCCGAGGTTGGCGGGGACCCGCTCATGGGCGAAGCGGTGGAAGTACCGCTGGGCGGCGCGGGCCACTCCCAAGTAGAGCGCGGCGAGCGGCAGATGAAGGGCGGCGCCCGCGCGGTTGTCCTGCTCCGCCGCGGCGCCGTGCTCGGCCACGTCGATGACGTTCCCCGCGGGGATCTCGACGTCGCGCAGCGCGATGTCGTGGCTTCCGCTGGCGCGCAGCCCCAGATGGTCCCAGCGGTGGGTGATCTCGATCCCGGGCGCGGTGCCGGGTACCACGAACGTGCCGACCCGTGGCGTGGGCTCGTCCGTGCTGGCCCACACCAGCAGCCAGTCCAGCCCCTCCACACCGGTCGCGAAGCGCTTGTGGCCGCTGAGCGACCAGCCGTCCGCCGTGCGCCGGGCGACCGTCGCGGGCAGCCCGCCCCGCGCGGGCGAGCCGAGTGCGGGCTCGACCCGGATGTGGTTGAGCAGCACCGGCCGCGCAGCGGCCTCGGCCAGCACCTGCCCGTACAGCTCCTGCGGCCAGTGCGCTCGCACAGCCTGACGACGGTGGATCGAAAGGCTCATCGCGGTGATCAGTGCCACCGACGGATCGCCTTCCCCGAGCGCGTGCAGGATGCGCGCGGTGGCTGCCACCGCGAGTGCGGGGCCCCCGTACCGCTCGCCGACGGTGGCGGTGAGCAGCCCGGCCTCGTGCGCGGCGCGGATCCCCTCGGCCGGAAACGTGCCGTCGCGGTCGTAGGCGGCGGCGGTCGTGGCGAGCTGCCGCGTCACGGAGGCCAGCGAGGAGAGATCCGGGACTGGCAGCGACAGATCAGTGGTCATGAGGCGAGTGCCTTCCGAAGCCGCGCGCTCAGCCGGTCGGTCCAGAAACCGCTCACCGTCAGCTCCCGCTTCACCGCCCCGAGCGCACCGAAGGCGTCGGCGACCTTCTGCTCGGAGGCGGTGGCCTGGGCGCTCACCGGCCGTATCCCGGTCCTGCGCTGGGCCTCGCCCGCCGTGAACTCCTCCAGCGCCTGATCCACCGGCTGGTGGGTGGCGGCGGCGATGACCTTCGCGTACTCCTTCTGGCGTCCGTCGCGCACATAGGCGTATGCCTTGTCGATACGGGCCAGCAGATCCGCCAGCGCCCCGCGCTCGGCCGCGCTGCCGAGGGTGTCGTCGGAGGCGGTCCACAGGAAGTTGCCGGAGAGGATGTCCTTGCCGGAACCGATGGTGCGGGCGCCCCGCTGATGGGCGGTGATGACCGCGTTGCCGTATCCGGCGAACGCGTCGATGGAACCGCCGTTCAGCGCGGCGATCCCCTTGTCGGGATCCAGCGGGGCGGCCTTGATGTCGTCCCAGCCGAGCCCGGCACGCTTCAGCAGTTCGTAGAGGAAGTAGTGGGCGGTGGTGTTCTTGACGTAGCCGACCTTCTTGCCCTTGAGCTGCGCGATCGAGGTGATCTTCGATCCCTTGGGCGCGACGACCTCCTGGTTGAGGGTGTTGCCGCGCCGCACGGCGACGACCTTGAAGTTCGGCTTCCCGTCGGCCGCGGCGAACACCGGCGGGATCTCGCTGGAGCTCGCCACGTCCAGCGCACCGGCGCGCACCGCCTCCAGCTGCCTGTCGCCGCCCTGGAACAGGCTCCACTTCACCTGGTACGGAGTGTCGTCCAGATGCGCGAACTCCAGCAGCGCCTCCTCCTCCTTCCAGCCGGTCGCACCGACCCGGAGGGTGACGGATCCCTTCCCGCCCCCGTCCGCTCCCGCGGCGCCGCCACAGGCGCTCAGCGCACCGGCGGCCAGCGCCACGACGGCGGTGAGAGCGGTACGGGCGCGGGCGCGCCGGAAACGGGAGCGGGCCGGTGGCCTGGACATTCGGATGATGCCTTTCATGAGGAGAACGGGGGGAGAGACGGGGGCGGGCGTCAGGCGGCCGAGGTGGCGGCGCGGTGTGCCAGCTCCTGACGGACCAGCGGCAGTACATGACGCCCGTAGTCGATGGCGTCGTTGAGCGGGTCGTAGCCGCGGATGGACAGCAGCTCGCAGCCGATGTCGACGTAGTCGAGCAGTGCCTTGGCGACCGTCTCCGGGGAGCCGACCAGCGCCGTGGAGGCACCGGCGGCGTTGGTCGCCGCGGCGGGCGCGGTCCACAGGCAGCGGTCGTGCACCTCGCCGCGCTCGGCGACGGCCAGCAGCCGCTGCGATCCGACATTGGACGGGGTGCCCTGGCCGACCGCCGGGTAGTGCCGGCGCTTGGCCCGCTCGGCGTGGTTGGCCTTGACCGCGCCCAGGGTGCGGTGGGCCTTCTCCCAGGCCAGCTCGTCGGTGGGGGCGATGATCGGCCGGAAGGACACCCAGATGCGCGGCCGGGGCCGGCCCGCGGCGTCCGCGTACGCGTTCACCGAGGCGATCTGCTCGGCGGTCTCCTTCAGCGGTTCGCCCCACAGCCCGAAGATGTCGCCCTGCTGCCCGCCCACCTGGTACGCCTCCTGTGACGAGCCGCCCACCGAGATGGGGATGGTGCCGTGGTACGGGGTGACATCGGAGCGGAAGCCCTCGAAGCGGTAGTACGGGCCCTCATGGGAGATCGGACCGTCGGCCTCCCACACGCTGCGCAGGATCCGGATGTACTCGTCCGAGCGGTCGTACCGCTCGCTCTTGCTCAGATAGTCGCCCTCGCGGCGCTGCTCCTCGTCGTTGCCGCCGGAGATGATGTGCACCACCAGCCGTCCGGCGCTGATCTGGTCCAACGTGGCCAGTGCGCGGGCCGCGTGGGTGGGGAAGACCACCCCGGGGCGGTGGGCGAGGACCGGTTTGATGCGCTCGGTGTGATGGGCGACGAACTGGGCCAGCTGCAGTGCGTCCGGGGCGGCCGAGTGGTAGGTGACCAGGGTGTAGTCGAAGCCGGAGTCGTCCAGGGCGCGGGCGTAACGGCGGGCGTAGTCGACATCGATTCCGGACCCCGCGGTGGGGTCGCCCTCGGTGGCGGGGTTGGGGTGGACGGCGCTGATGAACTCGACGGGCATGGCTGCGGTCACTCCTTGACGAGGCTGGTGTCGACGTGGTCGGCGAGGACCGGCTTGGGGGTGAGCACACCGATGTCGTGCATGGTGTCGCCGACCTTCTGCACGGACCGGATCACCGGCTCATGCACCGGGAGCAGCTCGCTGTTCGCCTGGTTGACCAGGGCCTTGGCAACCGTGGCCGAGGCTCCGTTGTTGTGCTGGATGGCCTTGGCGTATGCGGCCGGGTGCGCACGGGACCAGGCCAGCGCCTTGTCGAGACGGCGCAGATAGTCGGTGATGGCCTTCTTCTTCGCCGGGACCTGGAGGGCCTTCTCGGCGGCCCCGATGAAGCCGTAGCCGCTCACCCGCCCGTTCGCCCCGTTGACCAGGAGGCGGCCCCCGTGCTGCTCGGCCACCGTCTTGTAGACGCCGAACGTGGCCCAGACCTCGACCTTGCCGGAGGTGAAGGCGGCCTGGGCATCGGTGGGCAGCAGATACTGCACGTGGACGTCCGAGTAGCTCAGCCCCGCCTGCTCCAGCGCGTGCGCCAGCAGATATTCGGCGATGGACCCCTTGGCCGAGGAGACCACGACCTTCTTCCCCTTGAGGTCCTTGACGCTCTTCACCGGTGAGTTGTTCCGGACCACGATCCCGGTGTGGGTGCCGTCGTTGTGCAGCGCCCCGACGGCCTTGACCCGGACCCCGCCGGAGAGTGCCTGGAGCGTGGGCAGATCGGCGGCGTACGAGGTGTCGGCGGCCCCGGCCTGTACGGCCTGGAACAGCGGTGCGGCACCCTCGAACTCGGCCCATTTCACCTTGTACGGCGTTCCGTTCAGGGCGCCGGAGGCGTCGAAGAGCGTCTTCAGGTTCTTGGCCTGGTCGCCGAGGGTCAGTGTCACTTTCGACGGATCGGTCTCGGAGGCCGCCTCGCTGTCGCCCGCGCAGGCGCTGGTGGCGAGGAGGGCGGTGAGCGACAGCACGGCGCCGAGCGTGCGCACCGCGGCCGTGGCCCTGTGGCGTCCGGTGTTCGGGCGGTTCATGCGGTTCATGCGGTTCCAGTGGTTCATGCCGTCACCTCTTCCCGGTGGTGGTGCGAAGGCGCCGAGGCGTCCTCGACGCCCAGCCGCCGCAGGAGTTCGCCGCGCAGCGCCACGAAGTCGGGGGAGCCGAGGTCACGCGGGCGGGCGAGGCCCACCTCCGCCTCGTAGGCGATCCGCCCGCCGTCCATCACCAGCACCCGGTCGGCCAGCAGCAGCGCCTCCTCCACGTCATGCGTGACCAGCAGCACCGAGCAGCCGTGCCGCTGCCACAGATCGGCCACCAGCCGCTGTGCCCGGACCCGGGTGAGCGCGTCGAGCGCGCCGAACGGCTCGTCCAGCAGCAGCAGTTCGGGCTCGTGCACCAGCGCGCGGGCCAGGGACACGCGCTGGGCCTGACCGCCGGAGAGCGTGCGGGGCCAGACGCCCGCGTACTCCTCGATGCCGACCTCGGCCAGATAGCGCCCGGCGAGCGCGCGGTCCCCGCCCGGTAGTCCGAGCACGACGTTGTGCCACACCCGTAGCCATGGCATCAGCCGCGGCGACTGGAAGGCCACCGAGCGCCGCTCCGGTACGTTCACCTCGCCTTCGCTCTCGCTGTCCAGCCCGGCGAGGATCCTCAGCAGCGTCGACTTTCCGCAGCCGCTCTGGCCGAGCAGGGCCACGAACTCGCCGCCGCGGATGGTGAGGTCGAGCCCTCCGATCACCGTCCTGTCGCCGAAGGCGCGGGTGAGTCCGCGGACCTCCACACTGTTCGGGCCGTTCACCGCGACACCGCCGGTGTTGTCGTGCACCGCGCTCATGCTCCCTCCCCGTCGAACGAGGCCCGCCAGTCCAGCAGCCGCCGGGACAGCAGCCGTACCGCGAAGTCGCACAGCAGCCCCAGCACCGCGTACACGGCGAGGCACAGAACGATGACGTCGGTCTGGAAGTACTGCTGGGCGTTGCTCATCAGATAGCCGATTCCGGCGTCCGCGTTGACCTGCTCGGCGAAGACCAGGGCCAGCCACGCGGTGGACAGCGCGTACCGCAGCCCCACCAGCGCACCGGGCAGGGCGGACGGCAGGATCACGTACCGGATCAGCCCGATACGGCCCAGGCCCACCATCCGCCCGGCCTCGATGAGCTGCGCGTCGGCGGAGCGGATGCCGCCGTAGATGTTGAAGTACAGCGGGTAGGTGACACCGAGCGCCACCAGTGCGATCTTCGGTGTCTCGTCGATGCCGAACCAGACGATGAACAGCGGGATCAGGCCCACCCAGGGAATCGCCCGGAACATCCCCATGGACGCGTCGATGACGTCCTCGCCCAGCCGGAACAGCCCCGCGGTGAGCGACAGGGCGAGCGCCACGGCCGCGCCGATGAGAAAACCGAGGGCCGCGCGCCGACCGGAGGCGGCGATGGCCCGCGGCAGCTCACCGGTGCCGATGAGGTCCGCCCCGCGCCGCACGACGTCGACGGGGGAAGCCAGTACGGACTCGGGGAGCACGCCTGTGGCGGCGGCCAGGAACCAGAGCAGCAGCAGCCCGACGGGCCCGGAGGCCCGCCGCACCCCGCGCGGCACCCGCAGGGGGGACCGCCGCCGGGTGCGCGGGGTGGTGGGGCGCGATGCCGGTGTCGCCGCGGGTTCGGCGGGCGGCGTCTTCACCGCACCGGGGGACGGTGGTGGTGCGGAGGTGTGCGGCGGCGGTGAGGTGCCGGACACGGGGGAGTGTGGGGAGGGCATCATGCGGCCTCTCGGTCGGGGAGTGTGCGAAGGACGGGTGCGGGGCGGCGGATCAGCCCGGCAGCGCACCCGCGGCCGCGGGGCGTGAGGCGTCGGCGGACCAGGCGGACCAGGAGCCGGGGTAGAGCGCGGCAGTGATGCCGACGCGGGCCAGGGCCGCGACGGTGTGGGCGGCCGTGACACCCGAGCCGCAGTAGACACCGACCTCCGTCGTGCCGTCGGCACCCAGCGCGGCGAAGCGGCGCGCGAGCTCCTCGACGGAGCGGAATGTGCCGTCCGGCGCCAAGTTCTCGCCGGTCGGGGCGGACCGGGCGCCGGGAATGTGCCCGGCGCGCGGATCGACCGGCTCGGTCTCGCCCCGGTACCGCTCGGCCGTTCGCGCGTCCAGCAGTACGCCGGTACGCGCCACCTCGGCCGCCGCGTCGGCGTCCAGCACGGGCAGCCGCCCGGCGGTGAGCACGACGTCCCCCGCCGCCGGCCGGGCGGGCTCGCCCGACTCGACCGGCAGTCCGGCCGCGCGCCACGCGGCCAGCGCTCCGTCCAGCAGCGAGACCCGCTCGACCCCGGCCCATCGCAGCAGCCACCAGGCGCGAGCGGCCGCGGTGTTGCCGTTGTCGTCGTACACCACCACCGGTCGGCCTTGGTCAAGTCCCCAGCGGCGTGCGGCCCGCTGCAGCGCACCGGGATCCGGCAGCGGATGGCGGCCGCTCTCCGGGGCGGGCGGAGCGGAGAGTTCGGCGTCCAGGTCGACATGGACCGCCCCGGGGATGTGCCCGGCGAGGTAGTGCTCATGGCCGTGCGGATCGCCGAGCCGCCACCGTACGTCCAGGACGACGGGCGCCGGATCACCGTGGAACAGCCGGGAGTACAGCTCGGCCGGCGTGGTGAGGACGGGCGCGGTCATGCGCGGTCCTCCGTGACGGCGATGAACGGCAGCCCGGGATCCGACCGCAGCCGCTCCAGGAAGAGGACCACCGTGGCGGCGGCGGTGCGATGGGTCACGTCGTTGAGGACGTCGTGCCGGGTGCCGGCCAGGCTCACCAACTCCGCGCCCGGCAGGCCGCGGTAGACGCGGCGGACCTCATCGAGGGGGCTGACGGTGTCCTCGGCACCGTGCAGCCCGAGCACGGGAACGGAGATCCCGTCCAGCGCGGGCGACTCCAGAGCCGACGGGTCCTCCAGGGCGCCGCGCCGGAACGCGGAGTCGGCGGTCAGCCTGCCCCGGTGGGTGGGGCAGGCGGTGCGCCGGTCCAGTTCGTCCTCCCAGTCCGCAGCCCCGGTCGCCGTGGGGCGTGCCGCGGTCGGCAGCCCGGCGAGGATCAGCGCGTCAAGACCGGGGGTGCCGAGCCCGGCGAGGCGGGCCGCGTGGGACGCCCCGGTGTCGGAGCCGACCAGGACGCGGGGGCCCGGAAGCGTCTCGTCGCGCAGCAGCTTGGTGGCCGCCTCGGTGACGGCCTCGGGGTCGGCCGAGGCGTCCTCCAGGGCGCGGACGCGATAGCCGTCGGCGGCGATCCGGCGGCCGAACCGCTCGTACACCCCGCCGTGTTCACCCCGTCCGGGGAGGAGCACGAGCGTGCCGCGCGGGGCGATTGCTTCTGGTTCGTCCCAGGAGTGGACAGGCTGAGCAGGGGGCATGAGCACTCGATTCGTCGACAGTGACGCCGCCCGCACAGGCGAGGCGGAGCGGCCGAGCCGGAGGCGGGACGGAACAGGAGAAGGCGAGGGCGCGAAGGGCCCTGGCAAGGCGATGCGCGGAGAACGGGGATCAGGCGAAGACCCGGCGAACGGCCGGGAAGCCGGGAGTCAGCGACAGCGCATGGCGCCGGTGAGGCCGAAGTCGACCACGCGCCGCCGCGTCAGCCGGGCTCCGGCGGCGCGGCACACCGCCGGTCCGGCGGCCGACGGCCCGGATCCGGTGCGGTGGGTGCACGGCGCGAGGGCCGCCACGAGCGCTGTACGCGGCATGTCCTCAGGATGCAGGAGACCGGAGTTGGCCGTCCAACGATGATTTGCCATCAAAATCGATCACGATTTCTGATCGATCGGTGCTAGCCTGCGCACATGCGACCGGTACTGGACATCGTGGCGTTGCGCAGCCTCATCGCCGTCGCCGACTACGGAGGCTTCCACCGCGCCGCCGGCGCGCTCGCACTCAGCCAGTCCGCCGTCAGCCAGCACATTCGGCGGCTGGAGAAGGCCCTCGGACGCCCCATCGTCGAACGCGACGGCAGGAAGACCCGGTTCACCACCCACGGCAGCCGACTGCTGGAAGAAGCCCGGCTGATCACCGGCGCACACGACGCCGCCGTCCGCCGGCTCCTGGGGGAGGACACGGCCGACGTGGCGCCCGTCGTCATCGGCGCCACCGAGCATGGCGCCGACCAGATCCTGCCCGTCCTCACCGGAGCCGTACGCGACACCCGGCCCGGTGCCGAGGTCCGCGTGCGCATCGACCGCTCGGCACGGCTGACGGACGCCGTCGAGCGCGGCGAACTCGACCTGGCCGTCTACGTCACCGAGGCCGCCTCCGCCCCGGGCACCCCAGTGGGCGAACTCCCCCTGCGCTGGTACGCCGCCCCGGGCTGGAACCCACCCGCCGCCCCCGCCCCGCTGCCCCTGGTCGCCATCAGCGACCCGTGTGTGATCCGCCGCCGCGCCCTGACCGCACTGGCCTCTCACCACACATCCGCCACCGTGGTTGCCGAGGCCGGATACCTTGCCGGAGTCCTGGACGCGGCCCGCGCCGGACTCGGCGCCGCCCTGCTGGCCAGCCCCGGCAGCCCGTACCCCGACGGCCTCACTCCCCGCCACGACCTCCCCGCCGTCCCCCCGGTGCGCATCAGCGCCCTGGCCCGCAGTGGCTGCGACCCCTCCCTGGCCGGAGCCACCATCGAGGCGGTGCGCGGTCTGCTCACCTATCGCGAGGCGGGCACCGCGGTGTGAGCGGGCGCGGAGCGCCTGGGCGCGGCTACGCGGACTCGCGTGGGCCACCGGGCCCGGTCGCGGGTCGGCTCTCCGCGGTGCCGCCGGTCGCGTCGCGGAGCACGTCCCGAACCTCGCCACGCAGCCACGCGTGCGCGGGATCGCTGTCGTGCCGGTGATGCCAGGTGACGACCACCTGGGTCGGCGGCAGCTCCAGCGGGAGCCGCCGGGTGACCAGGCCGAGCCGCGCCGAGGCGGGGCGGCAGACCCGCTCGGCGACGACGGCCACGGCGTCCGAACGGGAGACCACGTCCAGCGCCGCCGCGCTCGTCGGCAGGGACGCGATCACCCGCCTTCGCAGGCCACGTTCGGCGAGGGCGTCGTCGACGGCGTCGTGCAGACGGCCCCGGCGCGAGACGGTCACGAAGGCCATGCGGAGGAGCTTGTCGACATCGACCCTGCCCTTGGCGAGCGGATGCTCCCGCCGCAGGGCCAGGACCATCCGGTCGCTGCCCACCACCTCGGAGGAGATCTCCGGGCGCCCCGGCTCGTTCGCGCCGATCTCCAGGTCGACCTGGCCCCGGGTGAGGTCGGGCTGGTCGGCGGACGACTCGGCCAGCAGGCTCAGGTGGATGTTCGGGGCCGTGGCACCGATCCTGGCGATCAGCGGGGCGGCGAGGGCCGCCAGCAGCGCGTCATGACCTCGCACCGTGAAGTGCCGGTTCAGGCGGGCCAGGTCGAGTCGGCGTACGGGAGTGAGCACGGCGGTGGCCCGCCGGACCAGCTCGCGGGTCTCCTCGCGCAGTTCGAGGGCGCGCGGGGTCGGGACCATGGTGCGGCCGGCGCGCACCAGGATGTCGTCGCCGGTCGCGCGGCGGATCCGGGCCAGCGTCCGGCTCATCGCCGGTGGCGAGAGGTGCAGCCGGTCCGCCGCGGCGGTCACGCTGTTCTCCTCCAGCAGCGCGTCGAGCGCCACGAGCAAGTTGAGATCCACATGCGCCACAGTAAGGGATGCCCTGGATGGATTGCGCCGGGCGTCATGTCCGTCCGGCTCCGGTGGCTACCCCTGACGACCGCCCACGGGGTCGGGCCACGGGTTCAGGCCAGCGGGGAGATGGGGGTCGGCAGGGCGATCGTGGAGGTGGCGTGGGCGATGTTCTCGGGGCCGTTCTCGGGGGGCCAGATGCCGCGTTCGTAGGACTCGCGGCGGATCTCCAGCCGGGCGTTGAGGTCGGGGAAGGGCCAGATGTGGGTGATCCGGGGGGCGCCGTCCAGGCCGTACATGGCGGTCGTCAGCGGGTGGAGCGGAGTGCGCTGCGGCACCGCGGCCTCCCAGCCGGCCATCGTGGGCACCAGGCCGCCGACCTTGAGGTGGTAGGTGCGGAACTCGTACACGGAGCCGTAGTGGCCCGGCTCGACCGGTGGCAGGAAGGGAAACGGGGCGTAGCTCTCCACCTGGAAGCCGGTGAGGTGTTCCCCGATGCCGAACGGGTCGGCGCTGGTGAGCACGCGGGTGCGCTCCTCGGCGAGTTCCTCGGCGTTCTCGAAGCCGCGCAGCAGGAGCAACTCCCCCACGATGACGCCGTGTTCGGGCTCCCAGCAGCCGAGCAGCCGGCCGCCGGTGGCGTCGCTCGTGGTGTAGGTCTCCAGTGCGGACAGTGCCTTCGGGACCATGCGCAGCTTGAGGGAAAGGGTGGCGAGTTCATAGAGCATGGTCGGTGTCCTGACTGTTCTTTTGTTGCGGTTCGCGGAGGTTTCCGGCGGTCGGGATTGCGCCACCAGTCACTACAAACTAAAGTGAAGCATCACTTCACTTCAAAGGGCAAGCGAGCCAGCGCAGAGGAAGGTCACCCGTGGACACCCCCGCCGACGTACCCGGTGCGCGCCGCACACAGGACCGTCCCCGGCGCCCGCGCAGCATCCGGGCGCATGACGCGGTGCTGACCGCCACCAGCGCGCTCATGCGCGAGGTGGGCACGGCAGGGGTCACCATCGACCGCATCGCCGGCCGGTCGGGTGTGAGCACCGCGACCATCTACAAGCACTGGCCCTGCAAGGCGGCGATCATGGCGGAGGCGTTCGGCCGGGATGCGGCCGAGGCGGTGGTCTTCCCGGACACCGGCCGCCCCGTCGAGGACCTGGTCACCTTCGCGACCGACCTGCTGACCTACTACACCAGTCCGGAAGGTGGCGTCTTCGGGCAGTTGCTGGCCGCCTGCGCGACGGAGCCGCAGGCGGCGCCGTACTTCCATGAGTTCTTCCTGGCGCCCCGCAGGGCGGCCCTGGAGCCGTACTGGGACCGGGCCGCCGAGGCGGGGCTGACCAGGCGGGGCGTGGACGCCGCGACGGCCACGGACGTGCTGCTGGGCGCGCTGGCGTTCCGCCTGATGGCCGGGCATGAATCGCTCGCCCCGGAGGAGGTGCGCAAGCTGGTGGAGTACGCCCTGCACGGTCTGCTCGTCCCGGCGGACACGCCGCATGCCGGTTGCTAGCGGGTGTACACCTCCGCACGGTCCACGCTCACGAACGAGGCCCCCGACTGGGCGTTGTGCTCGCCGGTCACGCGGATGCGCAGGGTGTGCCGGCCGTAGGGGAGCCGGGGGCTGAGGTATTGGAGGGTCTCGCCGGTGCGGATCGCGCCGTAGAAGTCCCGGCGTTGCTCGGGGCCGCCGTCGACGCTGAGGGCGGCGATGCCGTTGCCGGTGTCGCGGACCGAGAGCAGGGCGATCCGGGTGCCGGTGAAGGAGAAGGTGGCGGTGTTGCCCGCCTGGTCGCTCCAGTGGTCATCGCCCCAGAAGCACTGGGTGGCGCAGCCGGTCCCCGAGTTCCAGTTGCCGGTGAACGTGGCGCTTCCGTCGCCGCTGGACCGGCCGTCGTCGTTGATCCAGTACGTGCCCGCGCCCGGGTCGCCGGACGGCAGGTCCTGGGTGGCGCCCGTGGCGAGCGGACGGCCCAGGTTGGGGCTGCCGTCGGCGTTCCAGGTGATCTTCTGGGCGCGTGTGGTGCGGTCGGTGTAGGTGTTCACCGACGTGGTCTTGGCGTGGTAGACGATCCAGTCCTCCGTGCCGTCGGGAGAGCGGAAGAAGGCGTGGTGGCCGGGGCCGTAGACACCGTGGTCGTCGGCGCGGGAGAACCGCGCACCGGTGTGCTGAGTCCAGTTGCCGGGCACGAGCGGGTCGGCACCGGACGGCAGGGACATCATCCAGACCTGGTAGTCCGGCTTGCCCGTGTCGCAGGTGGAGTACGTCATCCAGGTGCGGCCGTTGCGGTAGAGGAACTCGGCGCCTTCGCGCACCTCGGGGCAGCCCCCGGCCGCGTTCAGGGCGACGGCGTTGCCGGAGACGGTGTAGGGGTTGGACATCGGGGCGATGTTGATGCCGTTGTGCTGGTACTGGTTGATACCGGAGTAGGCGAGGTAGAGGCGCCCGTTGTGCTGGAGGATGCCGGGGTCGATGGCGAAGTCGGACGCGTGGTTGGGCGGCGTCAGCCGGGACTTGAAGTGGTAGGGGCCGGCCGGGTCGTCGCGGTCCGACTCCAGCACATAGAGCCTGTGGTGGTCGTCGACGCCGTCGTCGGCGGTGTAGTAGAGGTACCAGCGGTCGCCGAAGCGGTAGAACTCCGGTGCCCAGATGTGCTGGTTGCGGGAGGGATCGGTGTCCGTCCACACGGTGATGGGGTCGGCGTCGAGCAGGGTGCCCAGGGAGGAGGAGCGCCACATCCGGATGCTGTCGCCCTGCGTGGTCGTCAGGTAGTAGTTCCCGTTCCAGACGGTCATATATGGGTCGGGGCCCGTGTTGAGGGGGTTGCGGAAGGTGCCCGCGGCGACGGTGTGTGGTGTCGAACTGGCGGTGGGCGGTGTCCCCTTGGTGGCAGACGGGGCCGCGGTGGCGACGGGTGGGGCGGCGATCAGGCCCCACAGGATGGCCAGTAGCGCGGTGAGCAGGGCCGCGTGGCGGCGGGTCGTGCGGGGATTCATGGGCGCCTCCTTGCGTCGATGTGCGTACGACGGGTGGGGTCCGGACCGAGTGGCCGTCCCCCGGTCGGCGTGGCGGGTCACAGGCCGTCCGCGGCCGTCAGCGCGCCGAGTGCGCTGGCCTGGGTGCGCCAGTCCACCTGGTTCGGGGTGGTGCCCGCCCAGCGCTGGCCGAGCCGGTTGAGGGGGGCGCGGTCGGTGGTCCAGATCGAGTCGGCCTGCTTGGTGATGTACGCCCGGTAGGTGGCCGATCCGGTGGCGTCCGCCAGGTCGGCGAGGTGGCGCATGAAGATGCCCTTGAACTGCTTCTGGTTGTCGTCGCACGTGCCTGTGCCGGTGTCGCAGGACTCGGTGAGCACGCCGTCGCGGGTCAGCGCCGTCGAGGTGATCGCGGCATCGGCCAGGCGGCGGGCGGTGTCCAGGTACTGGCCGTTGCCGGTGGACCGCCACAGCTCGGTGAAGGCGCCGATGGCCAGGCCCTGGTTGTAACTCCACACGGTCTGGGAGTTGTTGCGGCAGTCGCCGGTCAGCCCGTCGTTGACCAGGCCCGCGCCGTTGATCAACCCGCTGCCCTGGTACCAGGTCGCGGCCGTGGCCGCCCGGTCGCCCCATACGGTGTCGCCGGAGATCCGCTGGTGCAGTGATGTGGTGAGCCACAGGTACAGCCCGTTGGTCACCGCGTTCTTGTAGGTGCGCTCCCGGTCCCACCACACACCGCCGCCGCAGCTCCCGGTGTCCCAGTACTGGTGGACGTAAGCGGCGATGGTGACCGCCTCGTCCAGATAGCGCCGCTCATGGGTGTGGTCGTACGCGGCCAGCCAGGCCACCCCCCACCACGCCGCGTCGTCGATGGCGCGGCTGATGAAATGGCCCTCCACCGCGTCGGAGCTGCGCACCCCGGCCGGGAAGGCGCCGCGGTTCTGCTCGAAGGTGCGGGCGATGACCCAGTCGTAGTCGTGCCGCCCGGTGCGCTGGGCGAAGTCGATGAGCGAGGTGACCGCGACGGCCGAGTTCCACCAACTGCTGCGCCACCAGCCCTCGTACGTCTGGTACGACGCCATCAGCGCGTCCGCCGCGGCGCGCGCCCGGCTCGGCGCGGGCCGCACCCAGGCCGTGCAACCGCCCTCCTGGTGGGCGGACTCCCGGCCGCACGCCCGGACCGCGCCGCCGAACATCAGCCCGCGCGGATCCCGGGTGGCGAACATGGCCGTATGCGTCGAGGTCTTGCCCGAGGGCACGCTCGTACGGCCGAGGGAGGAGCCCTCGGGCCAGGTGGCGCCGTTGTCCCAGGAGCGGTCGAGCCAGATCTCGTCGCCCGCGCCGCCGCTTTCGATGACGCCCCACGCCATCCCGTTCCGCTGGTCGACATGGAGGCTGATGGTGCGCCCGAAGAGGGTGGTGGACGGCACCGGGCGGTCGTCGCCCGCCGCGGTGGCGGGGTCGGCGCCGTCGCAGGACGTGCCGTCGCACACCGTGGGGTAGGCCCAGTTGGTGCAGGCGACACCGGCGGCGTCGGCGCAGGCGCGGATCCAGCCGCGCCGGTGTCCCACCGGGTCGGTGAGGTTGTACATCAGGGTGCGGGTGCCGGTCCAGGTGCCGGGGATGCTCGCCTTGCCGAGCAGGCCCTCCCAGGAGGCGCCCCGGTCCCAGGAGCGGTCGAGCCAGACCGAGTCGCCGCTCACGCCGTTGTCGATACTGGCCCAGGCCATGCTGTCGGGGTCGGACATATGCAGCTTCAGGATCCGGCCGCCCAGGTTCACCTGCGGTACGGGGAAGGTGTCGCGCTGCGCCTTGGAGGGGTCGAGGGTGTCGCATGCCAGTGCGCAGACCGGGGTCGCGGCACGGGACGGCGTGGGGAGGAGGACCAGGCCGGCCAGGGCGATGGCCAGGGTCAGGAGTCCGCGAAGGACACGGTGGAGCCGCGCTGACATGACGTACCCGCCTTTCCGTAGGGGGCCGTGCGCATGAGCGTGGGGGAGGAGAGAAGTGGCGGCCGCCCGTGCGAAGCGGCGGCAGCCGCAGGTGCGGGCCCGTCGATGCCGGGCCGGCGGCGGTCGGTCAGGGAGCCCAGGGTGGCTCGATCGCCCAGGTGGTGTCCTCGGTGAAGCCGGCCGGGTTGTCCCAGGCGTGTGTGCCGCCCGACTGGGCCAGCCACAGCTCGGCGTTGATATGCCGCAGATACTGCCCGGGGAAGCCCGCGGCCGACATCCGGACGCCTCCGCTGCCCTGGACCGGGCACCAGGTCGCGTCCTCCTTGGACACGGTGGAGCCGTCGGACGCCTCGCGCCGGACGCGGAATTCGCGGTGGCGCAGGTATTCGCCCGGGTAGTTGCGGGACTCGAAGGAGTAGCAGAGCTTGTTCGCAAGACCCGGCCTGACCGTCCAGGTGGCGTCCTGCTTCAGCACGTCGCCACTGGCCGAGTTGACCACCTCGGTGAAGCCCAGGCCGTCGTAGTGGCGGATGTAACGGTCGGTGTAGCCGGGGGTGGTGACCCGGATCGACACGTTCTGCCCGACCGGCAGTTTCACCGTCGCGCCGAGTGACCGGGACGCCGCGATGAGGGCCTGGTTGGCCGCCCGGACCCGGGCCTGGTCGACCTTGACCACTTGGCGGTCGTAGGACATGAGCCCGTTGGCTTCGTTCTCGACGTCGGTGATCTGGGTGTAGACGGAGGCCGACAGGCCGCCCGCGGGCATGGTGTTCTCCCGCATCCCGTCGAGCAGCCCGACGAGCCGGTTGTTGAGCGCGGTCGTGGTGGGCTGGTCCTCGTAGCTGAATCCGCCACCCGGGTACCACTCATGGCCGGGCACCCGGTAGCCGAGGCCGCCGTACTCCCCGAGCACCGAGGCGCGCACCGGCTCCGTCGGGGTGTTGCCGGGCCCGACGTAGTTGTGGTTGTCGATGACGTCGCCGTTGCCGCCGTCCTTGGCGGCGCAGCAGTTGACGCCGCTCATGTTGTCGACCAGGCGGGAGGGGTCGTACGCCTTGACCATGTCCGCGATGCGGGCCTGGTCGTACTGGCCCCAGCCCTCGTTCTGGTCCACCCACTGGATGAGCGAGGGTGAGCTGCGGTGCTGGTCGATGATGGCGCGGTATTCGCTCTCCCACTGGGTGCGGGCCGCGGTGTCCGGGGTCTTGCCGCTGTCCATCGAGGGCATGTCCTGCCACACCAGCAGCCCGAGCCGGTCCGCCCAGTAGAACCAGCGCTGTGGCTCGACCTTGATGTGCTTGCGGACCATGTTGAAGCCCAGGTCCTTGTGTTTTTGCAGGTCGTACTTGAGGGCCTCGTCAGTGGGCGCGGTGTAGATGCCGTCCGGCCAGTAGCCCTGGTCCAGGGTGCCGGTCTGGAAGACGAACCGGCCGTTGAGCACCGGCCGCCGGACCCCGCCCACGTCCTTCACCGCGATCGACCGCATACCCGTGTAGGAGCCGACCTTGTCCGCTCCGGTGCCGGTCAGCTCGGCCGTGACGTCGTACAGGAACGGATCCTCCGGCGTCCACAGGTGGGTGTCCGGCACCGGCACGGAGAGCTCGGTGCCCACCGTGCCCGTGGCGCTGCCGACGGTCGTGCCGCCGCTGGAGACGGTGACCTTGACGCTCGTACCGTCGGCTCCTCCGGCGCCGCGCACCGTGACCCGCAGGGTGTTGTCCGCCAGGCGCGGGACCATGTCCAGGCGGGTGATGTGCGCGGTGGCGGTGGGCTCCAGCCAGACGGTCTGCCAGATCCCGGACGAGGCGGTGTAGACGATGCTCTTGCCGGGGTGCGGGGTGACGTCCTGGACGCGCTGCTTGCCGATGGCCTGGCCGCCGGTCTCCGTCGGGTCGTACACGGAGATGACGATGGTGTTGGTGCCGCCGTTCAGCAGGGGCGTGATGTCGTACGAGAAGGCGTCGTATCCGCCGCGGTGGGCGGCCCCGGCCTGCCGGCCGTTGACCCAGACCGTGGTTTCCCAGTCGGACGCGCCGAAGTTGAGCTGGATGTGGCGGCCGCTCCAGCCGGACGGCACCGTGAAGGTGCGCTTGTACCAGAGCTTGTCATTCTGGGTGATCTTGCGCTGGACGCCGGAGAGCGCGGACTCGGGCACGAACGGCACCCGGATCTGCTCGCCGAATGTCGTCGGCTGTCCGGCGTCGCGGGAGGTGACCGCGAAGTCCCAGATGCCGTTGAGATCGGCCCAGTCGGGCCGGGTGAGCTGCGGGCGCGGATATTCCGGCAGGGGGTGGTCGACCGGGACCTGGTTGGTCCACGGGGTCGTCATCGGGGAGGGTTTGGGGTCCCAGGCCGGGGCGGCGTGGGAGGGGCCGGCACCGGAGACGAGCAGTGCGGTGGCGGCCAGCGCGGGGACCACGGCGGCGGCCACGCGTCGCCGCCAGGTCCGTCTTGGACGGAGGAGGGAGGGGAAGCGGAGGAACAAGTGTTTCAGCACGCTGCTGCTCCATGGTCCGGTTGGCGCCGCCGCCCGGTGGGCGGCGGAACTCTTCCACAGGGAACACTTGCTGCACGAATACCAGAGCATTCACAACCGGTGTTTGTCCATAGCTGGGACAACGTTGTCGGCCTTGCTGGGACTCGTGCGGAGCGTCAGCGTGCGGGAGGCGGTACGGTCCGGCTCACACCGCTTGGGACGGCCCGGTGGCGTCCTCCGGTGACCAGTGGGGCCGGATGCCGGCGATATGGCAGGTCATGAAGTACAGCGGAATCGGCGGCGTGTACGGCGAGTCGTCCTGGGGGTGATGGACCAGGCGGGGGAGGCGGGAGCGGGCGCTCAGGTCGGTCATATGGGCGCCGACCGCATAGCTGGTGAACGGCGGCCAGGCGACGTCGATATGCGATCCGGATGGCACGATCCACCACCACTGCTGATCGTCGGCGAAGACACAGCCGATGCGGTGCAGACACTTCATGACCCGCCTGCCGATGTCCGCGGGCATCCCCACCGCGTCGTATCCCAGCCTGGCGGGCAGTCCGTCCGGTAGGCGCAGGCGCCCGCTGTGGCTTCGGCAGCGGTTCGGAGCGCTGAGTGATGGCGCCTCAGGGGCGACAAACTGTCGGTCCATCGGTCAGTGACACTCTTCCGTACGCGTCGGCAGCTCGGCCCAGATGGTCCGCCCCGGCCCGTACGGGGCGTCCCTGACGCCCCAGGCGCTGCTCACCGCGCCGACCAGCAGCAGCCCTCGACCCCCGTGCTCATCGGGGTCGGGTGTCCGCGGCGCGGGGAGGGTGTGCGCCCGGATCTGTTCCTCGACCTCGAGGTGCAGATGTCCCGCGCCGATGCGCAGCCTGCACTCCAGATGATCGCTGAGCGTATGTGTGATCACGTTGGTGATCAGCTCGGAGACCACGAGGAGTGCGTCGTCGCACACTTGGGCGCTCAGGCCCCAGGCGCGCAGCCGCTCGCGCACGACCGCGCGCACCGTGCCCACCGAGGAGGCGATGGCCGGCAGTCGTAAGGCGACTGCCGGGTGCGTGTTCCGCTCCCGGAACGTCCGAAGGGGAGTCAGGGGGAGGGCGAGGGGAGCCACGAGCGGCCGCCTTTCGTCTGCCTGCGCGTCATGGACCGTGCCGTTCCCGCACTGCGCAGTGCCTACGGACGTACCCACGCAAGCGTTCCCACCGTGATCGGACGGTGTGACCACTGTGACAGGTGCAACGAGCGAGTTGCAAGCGGTAAATTGGAAATTGCAAGTTGCCATCGGAGGTTCCGCTTGCCCGGTCCGGCGACCGTGACAGACTGCAGCCGTAATGCCCGGTGTGGGGAGGTAGAGCGTTGGCCGCGGAAACCGCATGGGGCGGTGCACCCTCTGTCCTCCGCATGATCCTCGGCAGACAGCTTGAGGAGCTGCGGACACGCGCCGGCCTGACATACGACCAGGCGGGCGCGGCGATCGGGGTCAGCCACTCGACGATCCGCAGGATGGAAGCCGCCAAGGTGGCGCGGCTCAGACTCGCGGACGTGGAGAAGCTGCTCCAGACGTACGGCGTCACCGACCGGCATGAGATCGACACCTTCTTGAAGTCGGTCCGCGAGGCCAACAAGCGCGGCTGGTGGCACACCTACCGCGATGTGATGCCGGACTGGTTCGCCGCGTATCTGAACCTGGAGCAGGCGGCACTTCAGATCCGCGCCTACGAGGCGCAGTTCGTCCACGGGCTGCTGCAGACCGAGGACTACGCCCGTGCGCTGCTCAGCGCCGGTAACCCGCATGCTCCGACGGAGGCCACCGAGCGCAGGGTCGCCCTGCGCATGCAGCGCCAGGAACTGCTGTCCCGGGAATCCCCTCCCCGGCTGTGGGTCGTGATGGACGAGACCGTGCTGAGGTGGCCGGTCGGCGGCGCGGCCGTGATGCGCGCCCAGATCGACCACCTGATCGAGATCAGCGCTCTTCCTCAAGTGACCGTGCAGATCATGCCGTTCGGAAGCGGTCCGCATCCGGCCATGCGGGCCGGTGCGTTCCATGTCTTCCGGTTCAGGGCCGCGGAGTTGCCCGACATCGTCTACCTCAGCGGCCTGGTCGGCGCGGTGTATCTGGACAAAGAGGAAGACGTGGTGGTGTATCGCGAGGTCCTGGACCGGATGGGCGCCCAGTCGGTGCCCGCCAGGAAAACCGAGGCCGTCCTCGGCGCCATTCGCAAGGAGCTCTGAAGTGCACCACCACATACGCAGCGGCATGCCCTCCCATGATCTCGGCACCAGGGGCTGGTCCAAGCCGTGGAGCGACGACGCCGGGGGCGCCTGCGTCGAAGCCAAGAAGCTGCACGACGGGCGGGTGGCGCTGCGTCAGTCGACCGACCCCGACGGCCCCGCGCTGGTTTTCACCACGAACGAGATGACCCGGTTTCTGGCAGGTGTGAAGGCGGGCGACGCCGACTTCCTCTGCTAGCGCCACGGCACCGCAACCTTCCCTGTCGTGCGCGGCCGGCCCGGCCTCGCACGGACAGGGGCCACACCGACAGCGAACTGACGATCCACTGGGAGGGGACGCCTTGAGCGACAACGGATGGTCGGCCGACCGCATCGACACCGAGAGCGCGCATTCGGCACGTATCTACGACTACATCCTCGGCGGTAAGGACTACTACCCGGCCGACAAGGAAGCGGGCATCGCCATGGCCCGGGAGTGGCCCGCCCTCCCGATCCATATGCGGGCCAACCGCGACTTCATGAACCGGGCCGTGCGCTATCTGGCCGAAGAGGCGGGGATCCGGCAGTTCCTCGACATCGGGACCGGCATCCCGACCTCGCCCAACCTCCATGAGATCGCCCAGGCGGTCGCCCCGGACTCCCGGGTCGTCTACGTGGACAACGACCCCATCGTCCTCACCCTCTCCCAGGGGCTGCTCGCCAGCACACCCGAGGGCAGGACCGCCTATGTCGAGGCGGACATGTGCGAGCCCGCCTCCATCCTTAAGGCCCCCGAGCTCCGCGAGACCCTCGACCTCGGCCGTCCGGTCGCCCTGACGGTCATCGCCATCGTGCACTTCGTCCTGGACAAGGACGACGCGTACGGAATCGTCAACCGCCTCCTGGAGCCGCTGCCCTCCGGAAGCTATCTGGCGATGTCCATCGGCACCGCCGACTTCGCGCCGGACGAGGTGGCCCGGGTCGCCCGCGAGTACGCGGCCCGCGACATGCCCATGCGGCTGCGCACCGAGGCCGAGGCCGAGCGGTTCTTCGACGGCCTCGACCTGGTCGAGCCCGGCCTCACCCAGGTCCACAAGTGGCGCCCGGACGGTACCTCCACCGAAACCATCAAGGACGAGGACATCGCCATGTACGGAGCGGTGGCCCGCAAGCCCTGAGGTCGTTCCTTCGGTTTCTTCCACTTCTTCCAGTTCTTCCACGGGCCCGTCGGTGCGGGCGGCCGCGTCATCGCGGCCCGCACCGGCGGGCCCGGCGCCGTGTCCGGGCCCGGGCGGACGTATCCCGGCTCCGGCTTGGCCTGAACCGTACCCAACCACATTGCCATTGCTTTGCGATGCCTTTACTCGCCTGTTAGTCTCGGCGACCGGACAAGATCGGAGAGCCGCCGACCGACCACCGTTCCCGAACCATCCGACGACCGACGCGATCGCCCTGTGAAGCCACTGCTACGTTGAGGTCGTCGCACGGCGACCGGGCGGGAAACCCGATGGCCCTGGACGAAACCGGCACCGAACTCCCCGTTTCCGAGGCCCAGTCGGGCGTATGGCTGGCCGAGCGGTCCCGGCCCGACCTGTCCTCGCCCTATCTCTGGGGTGAGTACACCGACATCACCGGAGCGCTCGACACCGACGTCCTCGTGGCCGCCGTACGGCAGGCCGTGCGCGAGACCGAAGCGCTGCACGTCCGCTTCATCGAGGCGCCGGACGGCCGGCCGGTCCAGCGCGTGACGAGCCCGCGCTCCATGTCCTTACCCGTGCGCGACCTGCGGCAGGAGTCGGAGCCGCACGCGACGGCCCTCGGCTGGATGCGCGAGGAGCTGTCCCGGCCCGTCGACCTGGCCGAGGGCGAGCTGTTCGACGGCGCCGTCCTGCGGATCGGCGACCAGCGGCATCTGCTGTTCCACCGGGTGCACCACATCGCCCTCGACGGCTTCGGCATGACCCTCTTCTCGCGGCGCGTCGCCGAGCTCTACGACAGCCTCCTGCGCGGCGGCCCGATACCCGCAAACGGCTGGAGCCCGCTGCGCGCCGCTCTCGAGGAGGACCGCGCCTACCACGCCTCGCCGCGGTGGGAAGCCGACCGGCGGTGGTGGCTCGGCCGTATGGAAGGGCGTCCGGAGTTCCTGAGTCTGGCCGCGCGCCCGGCCCCGGTGCCCGCGGGCTCGCTGCGGCGGACCAGTATCCTGCCCGAAGCGGAGTTCGCCCAACTGCGGTCGGCGGCACGGGAGATGGGGCAGCGCTGGTCGCGGCTCGTCGTCGCCGCGACCGCCGTCTTCGCCCACGCGATGACCGGCAGCCGTGATGTCGTGCTCAGCCTGCCGGTCACCGGACGGGTCAGCGAGCAGAGCCGTCGCGTGCCCGGCATGGCGGCGAACGTGCTGCCCCTGCGCCTGCGGGTCGACCCCGCCGCCCCCTTCGCGGACCTGGCGGCCCGGGCCGACGAGGAGATCGCCCTCGTCCAGCGGCACCAGCGCTACCGGGGTGAGCGACTGCGCCGCGATCTGGGCTACCCCGAGGACGGCCGCCGCTTCTTCGGGCCCGTGCTGAACATCCAGCGCTTCGCCTACGGCCTGCGCTTCGGATCCGCCACCGCCACCGTGCACAACGTCCAGGCGCCGCCCTCGGAGGACCTGTCCCTGGTGGCGTACGACCGCGGCGACGGACCGCTCACCATCGACGCCGACGCCAACCCGGCCAACCACTCCCCGGAGCTGCTGCGCGAGGCAGGTGAAAGGTTCCTGCGGGTGCTGCGCCAGGCCGCCGCCCGCCCGGGCCGGACCCGCGTGGCGCGCTATGCCGTCACCTCGGCCGCCGAACGCGACCGGCTCCGGACGGCGGGCACCGGGCCGCGGCAGCGGACCACCGGCCCGGCGCGGACGGCCCTCGGGTGGTTCCAGGCCCATGTGGCCCGCGCTCCTAGGGCGTTCGCCGTGCGTTCCGCCGCGACCGGCGAGCGGCTCACCTACCGGGAGCTCGACGCCCGGGCGGACGCCGTCGCGGCCCTGCTGACCGCGGCGGGCGTCACCGCCGAGACACCCGTGGGCCTGCTCGTCGAGCGTTCGCCGGATCTCGTGGTCGCGGCGCTGGGGGTCGTCAAGGCGGGGGCCGCGTATCTGCCGCTGCACCGCGAGGACGGACGGGGCCGCCTGACCGCGATCGCCGCCGGGGCGGGGGCGCGGTTCCTGATCACCGACGCCACGACCCGCGACGACGACATCGCCGTGTGGTTCCGCGCCAGGGGGCATCGCACCTTCGTCCTCGGCGATGAGCGACCCGCCCCGGAGCATGGCGCGGGGGACGTGGCCTCGTATCACCGCCCCGGGGCTGTGGTCCCGGATCACGGTGTGGGGGTTGTGCCCCAGGATGGCGGTGTGGGGGTTGTGCCCCCGGATCACCGCCCGGCGGCCGTGCACCCGGAGCACCTCGCATGCGTGATGTTCACCTCGGGCTCGACCGGCGCCCCGAAGGGCGTCGCCATCACCCATGACAATCTCGTACGGCTCGCCGCCGACCGCTGGTGGACCGAGGGCGGCGCGGAGCGGGTGCTGCTGCACTCCCCGCACGCCTTCGACGCGCTCACCCTGGAACTGTGGGTGCCGCTGCTCACCGGTGGCGAGATCGTCATCGCGCCACCGGGCCGGACGGACATCGGTGTCCTGCGTGACGTCATCGCCGCGCACCGCGTCACCGGCCTGTGGCTGACGGCGGGCCTGTTCGCGGCGGTCGCCGAGGAGGACCCCGATTGCCTCGCCGGCGTCCGCCAGGTGTGGACCGGCGGCGACGTGGTCGCCCCCGAGGCCGTACGGCGCGTCCGCACCGCGCGCCCCGCCCCCGCCGTCATCAACGGCTACGGACCCACCGAGACCACCGTCTTCGCCACCCGGCACCCGGTGGACCACCTCCCGGCCGAGGCCACGTCGGTGCCGGTCGGCACCCCGCTCGACGGCACTCGGGTGCACCTCCTGGACGACGCGCTGCGCCCCGTCCCGCCCGGCGTCACCGGGGAGGTCCACCTCTCCGGGGCCGGGCTGGCGCGCGGTTACCTCGGCGCGCCGGCCCGCACCGCGGAGCGCTTCGTGGCCTGCCCGTTCGGCCCTCCCGGCGCCCGTATGTACCGCACCGGAGACCTCGCCCGCTGGAACCCGAACGGAACCCTGGACTTCGTCGGCCGTACCGACAGCCAGGTCAAACTGCGCGGCTATCGCGTCGAACCCGGCGAGATCGACGACGCGTTGTGCCGCCACCCCGCCGTGACGCGCGCCGCCACCGTGCTCCGCGAGGACCGGCCGGGCGAGCGCAGGCTGGTGTCGTACGTCGTCACCGGGCAGCGGGAAACCGTGCGGTCGGGAACCGCGCGGTCGGGAACGGCACACCCCCGGACCGTGCCCCCGGGCGTGGGTGTGGACGTTGATGTGGACGTTGATGCGGACGTCGATCCGGGCGTGGATGTGGATGCGGATGTCGACATCGACGCCGACGCCGACGCCGACGTCGACGCGCTGAAGCGCCACGCCGCCGACCACCTGCCCGCGTTCATGGTGCCCTCGGTGATCGTCCCGGTCGAACGGCTGCCGCTCACCCGCAACGGCAAGCTCGACCGCGCCGCCCTGCCTGCCCCGCCCGCCCCACCGCCGGACCGCGCGGCCACGGGCGGGCCCCGGACGCCCGCCGAGGAGACGCTCGCCGCGCTGTTCCGCGAGGTGCTGGGCGAGCCGGACATTCCGCCGGACAAGGGCTTCTTCGCACTGGGCGGTGACAGCATCCTGGCGATCCACCTGGTCAGCCGGGCCAGGCGGGCCGGTCTCCCGCTCACCTCCCAGGACGTCTTCCGCCACCCCACCGTCGCCGAACTGGCCGCGGCGCTGACCGACCGGCCCCTGCCGCCCATCGTTCCGAGCGAGGGCGGCGCGGACCCGACGGTGGAGCCGACGCCGGTGATGCACTGGCTGCGTGAACGTGGCGGCCCCGTCACCGGGTTCGCGCAGTCGATGGCGCTGCGCACCCCCGCCGGGCTCGATGTGCCCAGGCTGCTCACCCTCCTCGAAGCGCTGGTCGACCGGCACGACATGCTGCGCCTCCGGCTGGTGGCGCGGGACTCCTCCTGGGAGCTGCGGACCGAACCCCGTGGCCGGATCGCACTGGTCCGGCACGACGCGGCCGGTGTGGACCGGCAGGCGCTGGAGGCCGCCGTACGGGAGCACGCCGCGCGGGCCGGAGAGCGGCTGGACCCCGTGGAGGGGCGCGTCGTGCACGCGGAGTGGTTCGACGCCGGAGCCGATCGGCCCGGCACTCTCGTTCTCACCGTGCACCACCTCGCCGTCGACGGGGTGTCGTGGCGGATCATGCTCGACGACCTGCGCGACGGCTGGCGCGCGCTGGCCACCGGCCGGACCCCGGCACCGCAGGCGGTCGGCACGGCGTTCGGGAGGTGGAGCAGGGCGCTGGCGGCGCATGCCCGGGACGCGTCGGTCCTGGCCGAACTCCCGTACTGGACCCAGGTCGCCAACGCGGTGAGCCACCTCCGGGCCGAGCCGCTGCCGGACCCGGCGCGGGACACCGAAGCCACGCGACGCCACCACACCCGCACCCTCCCGGCCGCGCTGACCGCGGCCCTGGCGGAGCGCGCCACCGCCGCGTTCGGCGCCTCGCTGAACGACCTGCTGCTGACCGCGTTCGTCCGGGCCGTCGCCGACTGGCGGGGCGCGGATGAGACGGCCGTCGGCCTGGACCTGGAAGGCCACGGTCGGGAGGAGTTCGTCGCCGGTCTCGAACTGTCGCGTACGGTCGGCTGGTTCACCATCATTCACCCGTTGCTGCTCGACGCGGGGGACGGGGACACGCCCTGGGACGTTGCCGTGGCCCGGGTCCGCGCGGCACTGCGCGACGTACCGGCCCACGGCCTCGGCTACGGCCTGCTGCGCCACCTCAACCCGGAAACCGCCACCCGGCTGGCCGCCCCGGCACCGCCCCCGATCGCCTTCAACTACCTCGGCCGCTTCGAGGCGGACGGCGAGCGGGACTGGAGCCCGGACGGGAGCGTCCTCGCGTCCAGCGCGTCGCCGGATCTGCCGCTGGCGCACGCCGTCGAACTCGACTCCGTCATCGTCGACCACCCCGAAGGCCCCCGGCTCACCGCCATGTGGTCCTGGGCCGGTCGCCTGCTGGACGAGGCGCACCTGGCGGACCTGGCGGGGCGCTGGTTCGACCACCTCGCGGCTCTGGCCGCCGACGCGGACGAGCGACCCACCACGCCCGCGGTGGCCGAGCGAACCGCGGTGGGCGAGCGACCCGTGGCGTCCGCGGTGGACCGTGCGGGCGAGGCGTTGCCGCTGTCGCCCCTCGCCCAAGGGCTGCTGTTCCACTCCCTCTACGATCGCGACGAGGGGGACGAGGGGGACGAAAGCGGCGCCGACGGCGGCGCCGACCCCTATCTCGTCCAGTTCGTCTTCGAGCTGACCGGCGAACTCGACGCCACAGCGCTGCGCGAGGCCCTGCGTGCGCTGCTGCACCGGCATCCGAACCTGGCCGCCGGGTTCCGGCCGGACGCCGTCGGCAGGCCCGTGCAGACGGTGCCGGACCGGATCGACGTTCCGTGGCGGGAGGAGCGGGTGGCGTCTCCCGCGGAGGAGGCCGCCTTCCTCGACCGGGACCGGCGTCTGCGGTTCGACCTCACCGACCCGCCCGCGCTGCGCGCCACTTACCTGCGGGCCGCCGGGCGGCGGCACGTCTTCGTACTGACGGCCCATCACATCCTGCTGGACGGCTGGTCCTGGCCGATAGCGGTCCGGGAGCTCTTCACTCTCTACGCGGGCGGAACACCCCCGGCCGCCACGCCGTACCGCGCCTACCTGGACTGGCTCGCCACGCGCGATGCCGAGGCCGACGAGGCCGCGTGGCGCGGCGTCCTGTCCGGGCTGGACGGCCCCACCCTGGTCGGTGGGGAACGGGGCCGGGGCAGCGCCGACCACGGCCAGGCCGACGCCGAGCTGGATGCCGGAGTGACGGACGAGCTGCGGCGGGCGGCCCGTGCGCACGGGCTGACCGTCAACACGCTCGTACGGCTCGGCTGGGCGATGCTGCTGGGCGCCCACACCGGCCGTGACGACGTCGTCTTCGGCGCCACGGTCTCCGGCCGCCCGCCCGAGCTGCCCGGTGTGGAGAACATCGTCGGCCTGCTGATCAACACCATCCCGGTCCGGGTCCGCCTCGATCCTTCCCGAACCGTCGAGGAGACGCTGCGCGCGCTGCGGGATCAGCAGCTCGCCGTCGTCGAGCACCAGCACGCCGATCTCACCCGGCTCCAGCGCCTGGCCGGACACGGCGAACTCTTCGACAGCCTGGTCGTGTTCGAGAACTACCCCCTCGACGCCGATGTCCTGCGGGACGTAGCGCCCGGCATCGAGATCACCGGGCTGCGGGTGATGGACGGTACGCACTACCCGCTGTCGCTCATCGTCCTGCCCGGCGACGGAACGCGACTTGGCCTGCGGCTCGACCACCACACCGGGGTCCTCGACGCGGACGCCGCCCGGCGCCTGCTCGACCGGCTCGGCGCGCTGCTTCACCGGATCGCCGCCGCGCCCGGCGCCCGGCTCGCCGACATCGACCTCCTGCTGCCGCACGAGCGGACACCTCGGCTCCCGGCCGCCGAGCGGGCATCGGGCCCGACCCTGCCCGGGCTGTTCGAGGCGCGGGCCGCGATGCGTCCCGACGCTCCCGCACTGACCGACGGCGACCGCACCCTCACCTACCGGCAGGTGAACGAACGGGCCAACCGCCTCGCGCGGGTGCTCGTGGCCCGCGGCGCGGGCCCGGACCGGCTCGTCGCCCTCGCCCTGCCACGCGGCGCCGATCTGGTGACCGCCGTCCTCGCCGTGCTCAAGTCCGGCGCGGGCTATCTGCCGCTGGACCCGGCCACCCCGCCCGAGCGCGTGCGACACGTACTGGGCGAAGCCCGCCCGCCCCTGGCCGTGACGACGGCCGAATCCGCCGCCGTACTGCCGCCCGGCCAGGACCGGTTGCTGCTGGACGACCCGGAGACGGCCGCCGCCCTGGTCACGGGCCCGGCCGGTGACCCCGGCCGGTGCACCGACCCGCACACCACCGCCTACGTCATCCACACCTCCGGCTCGACCGGTACGCCCAAGGGCGTCGTGGTCACGCACGACAACGTCGTACGGCTGCTGGACACCACCGATGAGCGGTTCGGCTTCGGGCCGGACGATGTGCACGCCCTGTTCCACTCGTACGCCTTCGACGTGTCCGTGTGGGAGCTGTGGGCGGCCCTCGGCCGTGGCGGGCGGCTCGTCATCGTGCCGCACACGGTCAGCCGGTCGCCGCGCGAGATGTGGCGGCTGCTCGTCCGCGAACGGGTCACCGCCCTGTGTCAGACGCCGTCGGCCTTCTATCAACTCGCCCAGGCGGAAGCCGATATGGCGCGGGAGGCCGACGGCCCGCCCCGGCACGCACTGCGCGTCGTGGTCTTCGCCGGAGAGGCGCTGGACCCACGCCGGATCCGCGACTGGTATCCCGATGGCCCCGGCCCGCACGGCCGCCCCCGGCTGGTGAACATGTACGGCATCACCGAGACCACCGTGCACTCCACGTACGCCGAGCTGACCGACCCGGCCGACACCCGCAGCGCCATCGGAGAACCGCTCGCCGACCTGCGTCTGCACCTGCTCGACCATGCGCTACGGCCGGTGCCGCCCGGCTGCCCCGGCGAGATCTACCTCTCCGGCCCCGGTGTGACCCGTGGCTACCTGGGACGGTCGGCCCTGACCGCGACCCGTTTCGTGGCCGACCCCTTCGGCCCGCCCGGCGCCCGGATGTACCGCTCGGGAGACCTGGCGCGCCGGTGGCAGGACGGCACCCTGGAGTACCTGGGCCGCACCGACCAGCAGGTGAAGGTGCGCGGTTTCCGGATCGAACCGGGCGAGATCGAGGCCGTCCTGGAGCGCCACCCCGACGTCGTTCAGGCCGCGGTCATCGCCCAGGACGCCCAGGATGCCCAGGACGACGGCAGGGGCAACGGCGCGGGTGGCGTACGGCTCGTGGCGTACGCCGTCCCCGCGACGGCGGACACCCGCCTCGACCCCGCCGCCCTGCGCCGCCACGCCGCCGGCCACCTGCCCGGATACATGGTGCCCGGCTTCGTGGTGCCGATCGCCCGGCTGCCGCTGACCCGCAACGGCAAGCTCGACCGGCGCGCCCTGCCCGCACCCACCGAGGGACTGCGGACCGGGGCCGGACGGGCGCCCGCCACCGAGCTGGAGCGGTTCCTGTGCCGCGCCTTCGCCGAAACGCTCGGCGTGCCCGAAGTCGGCGTGGGCGACGGCTTCTTCGACCTCGGCGGCCACTCGCTGCTCGCCACCCAGCTCATCAACAAGATCCGCGCGGGCCTCGGCATCGACCTCGCCATCCGCACGCTGTTCGACGCGCCCACCGTGGCCGCGCTCGCCCCGCGCGTCATCGCGCGGCGCGAGCCCCGCCGGGCGTCGGCCGGACGTCCGGCGGTGCGCCCGCCGTTGCGCCCCGGGCTGCGGCCGGAGCGTGTCCCGCTGTCGTTCGCCCAGCGCCGCCTGTGGTTCCTCTACCACTTCGAGGAGGGCGGTCCGACGTACCACATGCCCTTCGCCTTCACGCTCGACGGCCCGCTGGACACCGAGGCGCTGCGCGCCGCGCTCATGGACGTCCTGACGCGCCACGAGATCCTGCGCACCGTGGTGGAGGTCCACGACGGCGAGCCCTGGCAGCGCCCCACCACCCCCGTCGAGCCGCCCTTCGCGACGGTGTCGCTGGACGAGGCGGACGGGTACGGCGCCGATGAAGCGCGCCTGGTCGAGCGGCTTGCCGCCGACGCCGCCCGCCCCTTCGATCTGACCGCGGAACTGCCCCTGCGGGCAACGCTGTACGCGCTGGGCCCCGACCGGCACGCCCTGCTTCTGCTGCCCCACCACATCGCCGCCGACGGCTGGTCGCTGACCCCGCTCACCCGCGACCTGTCGGCCGCCTACCGGGCCAGGGCCACCGGCACCGCCCCCCGGTGGGAGCCGCTGCCCGCGCAGTACTCGGACTTCGCCCTCTGGCAGCGGGAGTTGCCCACCGACGCCGCCGCCGCGTACTGGACGCGCGCCCTGAGCGGCATCCCGCAGGTGCTGCCGCTGCCCGCCGACCACCCGCGCCCGCCGACCATCTCGCACCGCGGCGGCACCGTCGAGTTGACCCTGGACGCCGAACTGCACCGTGGGCTCACCGCCCTCGCCCGCGAACACGAGGCGAGCATGTTCATGGTGCTGCACGCCGCGCTCGCCGCCCTGCTGTCCGGGCTCGGCGCGGGCGAGGACATCCCGATCGGCACGGCGGTCGGGGGCCGCCACGACGCGGCACTGCACGACACCATCGGCTGCTTCGTCAACACGCTGGTCCTGCGCACCGACCTGTCGGGAACCCCCTCCTTCGCCACGTTGCTGCGCCGGGTGCGCGCGGCCGATCTGGACGCCTTCGATCACCAGGAGCTGCCGTTCGAGCAGTTGGTGAAGCTCCTCAATCCGCCGCGGTCCACCGCGCACCACCCCGTCTTCCAGGTGATGCTGGCCTTCCAGGACACTGGGAGCGCCGACATCGACCTGCCGGGGATCACCGCGCGGCAGGTACCGGTGCACGGCGACCGGGCCCGCCTGGACCTGCTGTGGAGCCTGCGGCAGGAGTACGACGGGACCGGCGCGCCCGCGGGCGTGACCGGGGTGCTGGAGTACAACGCCGACCTGTTCACCCGGGGAACGGCGGACGCGCTGAACGAGCGGCTGGCCAGGCTGCTCCGCGCCGCCGTGGCCGACCCCGGCCGGGCCGTCGCGGACCTGCCCCTGCTCACGGAGGACGAGGAGCGACGGACGGTCACCACCTGGAACGACACCACCTGGAACGACACCGCGCACGAGGCGGCCGGGGCGGCGGGCGTGGTCGAGCTGTTCGCGGCCCAGGCCCGCCGCACCCCGAACGCGCCCGCCGTGATCGGGACCACGGAAACCCTGGACTTCCGGCAGCTCTCCGAACGGGTCGCGGACCTCGCCCGGACGCTTGCGGGCCGTGGCGCGGGCCCCGGCCGGTTGGTCGCCGTCGGGCTGCCGCGCGACACCGGCCTGATCACCGCGTGCCTGGCCGTGCTGGCCTCCGGCGCCGCCTATCTGCCCTTCGACCCCGACCTGCCGCCCGAACGGATCGACGCCCTGCTCGCCGACGCCCGCCCCGCCCTCGTTCTGCGCGCGGCGGACATGGGGGCCATGGGCACTGGTGCTGCGGCCACCGGCACTCCGGGCACCGGCGCTCCGGGCACCGAGGCTCTGGGCACCGGCGCTCCGGGCACCGAGGCCCTGGTCACCGGCACTCCGGACGTCGAGGCCTTGGCCGTCGGGGCCCTGGGCACCTGCACTCCGGACGTCGAGGCCTTGGCCGTCGAGGCCCGGGGCACCGGCACTCCGGGCACCGAGGCCCCGGGCACCGAGGCCCTGGGCACCTGCACTCCGGACGTCGAAGCCCTGGCCATCGAGGCCCCGGCCACCGAGGCCCCGGCCACCGAGGCCCCGGCCACCGAGGCCCCGGGCACCGACGCGGCGGGCACTGCCCCCGCGGCCGACGGCGTTGCGGCCGCCACCCGCGGCCCGGCCACCACCCACGCCCCGAAACCCACCGGCGAGCCCTGGGCCCTCACCGCCGGGCCGGTCACGCCGTCCGGCCCCGCCCGGCTGCCTGCCGACGCCGCCTACGCGATCCACACCTCCGGCTCCACCGGCCACCCCAAAGCCGTCGTCGTCCCGCGCCCGGCGCTGACCAACCTGCTGGCCGCGATGCGCGAACGACTCGGTGTCCGCGCCGGCGACCGCGTCCTGGCGGCCGCCCCGGCCGGCTTCGACATGTCGGTGCCCGAGCTGTTCCTCGGCCCCGTCACCGGCGCCGCCACGGTGGTCGCCGACGCCGCGACGCTCCGTGACCCGGACGCCCTGCTCGCCTTCCTGGCCCGGCACCGCGTCACGGTCATGCAGGCCACCCCCTCACGCTGGGAGACCCTGGCGGCCCGGCGGCCCGCCGTGCTGCACGGCATGCGCGCGGTGATCGGCGGTGAGTCCGTCCCCGGCCCGCTCGCCGAGACGCTCACCGGCCTCGGCTGCCGTCTGCTCGCCTGCTACGGCCCCACCGAGACCACCGTCTGGTCCGCCTGCCACCCCGTCACCGGCCCCCAGGAGCCCGGTGTCCCCCTGGGCCGCCCCGTCGCCAACACCCGCGCGTACGTTCTCAACCACCGGCTGCGGCCCGCGCCGCCCGGCGCCATCGGTGAGCTGTACCTGGCCGGGGCGGGCGTCGCCCACGGCTATCTGCACCGTCCGTCGCTCACCGCGTGGCGCTTCGTCGCCGACCCCTTCGGCCCGCCCGGCACCCGTATGTACCGCACCGGCGACCTGGCCTCCTGGCGGGCCGACGGCACCCTGCGCTTCCACGGCCGCGACGACGACCAGATCAAACTGCGCGGCCACCGCATCGAACTCGGCGAGATCGAGGCCGCGTTGACGGCGCACCCCCACGTGCGGGCCGCCGCTGCGGCGGTGCGGGACCTGGGACCCGACGACCGGCGGCTGGTCGGCTACATCGTGCCCCGATCCGCCGGAACCGGCCTCGCCGGGGCTGGCCTCGCCGACGTCGGCCTCGCCGGGGCCGATCCCGCCGGGGCCGACCTCGACCTCGACTCCGTACGCGACCACCTGGCCGCGCGGCTGCCCGGCTACATGCTGCCCGCCCAGCTCCATCCCCTCGACCGCCTTCCGCTCACCCGGAACGGCAAGGTGGACCGGCGCGCGCTGCCCGAGCCCGAATGGGGCCGCGGCACCCGCGGCCGGGCGCCGGGCACGCTGCGGGAGGAGGCGCTGTGCCGACTGTTCGCCGAGGTGCTCGGCCTGCCCCGGATCGGGGCCACGGACAGCTTCTTCGAACTGGGCGGGCACTCGCTGAGCGCCACCCGGCTCGCCTCCCGGATCCACGAGGTGCTCGGCCTGCGGCCCACCATCCGCGACCTGTTCGAAGCGACCACCCCGGCCGCCCTCGCCGCACGTCTCGACGACGGCACGCCCACGACCCGGGGCCACCTCATCGCGTACCGCGCCGGCGGCGAAGCGGCGCCGGTGTTCTGTGTGCACCCCCTGAGCGGCCTCGGCTGGCTGTACGCCGGGCTGCTGCACCACGTCGACCGCGCGCATCCGCTCTACGCCCTCCGGGGCGAGGGCCCCGGCGGCATCCGCCAACTGCCCTCCAGCGTCGAGGAGATGGCCGAGATCTACGTCGACGAACTGCGGTCGGTGCGCCCGCACGGCCCGTACCACCTGATCGGCTGGTCCTTCGGCGGTCTCGTCGCCCACGCCATGGCAGTACGGCTGCGCGAGCTGGGCGTCGAGCCAGGGCTGGTCTGCATCGTCGACACCCTGCCGCCGCACCCCGGCGACGCACCCGGCGACGGACCCGGCGAAGCACCCGGCGACGGGCCCGGGGAGCGCATCGACGAGGAGCGGATCCACCGCATCCTGCTGACCGCGGCCGGATACGACGAGCGGCGATTCCCGCCCGGCGAAACGGACTTCGCCACGGTCACCGCCGCGCTCCGGGCCGAGGGCAGTGTGCTCGCCACTCTCACCGAGGAGGACATCGGCCGCGTCGTCGCGGTCTCCAAGAACAACGCCCGGCTCCTGCGGGGCTACCGGCCACCCGTCCTGGACGGCGATGCCGTCCACGTGGCGGGCGCCGGAAACCGCCCGTCGCTGCGAAAGGCGTGGCGTCCGCTGGTCACCGGCGCGCTCACCGTCCACGAAGTCGACTGCGACCACGAACGGATCATGCAGCCCCAGCACATCGGCGACTTCGGCCGGATCCTCGCCGACGAACTGCACCGAGTGGAAGGGGCACGCCGAGCCGAGGAGCCGCGCCGAGCCGAGACGGCGCGACGATACGAGCCCACCGCCCGAGGGACGGAGAACCCATGACATCCGTGGCGCACCGAGCCCCGCTGGACACCACGGAACTGGCACGGCGCTTCCGAGCACCGCTGCACGGCCTGGAGGAGCTGCCGGCCGGTGCCCGCGTCGTCATCCGGCTCCCGCATGGCGAGCCGCTGGCCGGGGCCCTCCTCACCTGCTTCGACCTGGGGCTGGTGGCCGTACCGCGCCATCCGCGCAGCTCCGATGCGGAACTGGCCGACACCGTACGGCGCGTGGACGCCTCGGCGGTCATCGACGCATCCCGCGACCGCGCGCAGGCGCTCCGCGCGCGGATCCTCCCCGGGGCCCCGGCCGATCCCGGGGGAGCGGGCCTGGCGTTCATCATGTTCACCTCCGGATCCACCGGCACCCCCAAGGGCGTGATGCTCAGCCGCCGCGCCGTCCTCGGCAACGCCACCAAGACGGCGCGGCTGCACCGCTTCGCCCCCGGCCGTCCGCACGGCACCTGCCTGCCGCTGTACCACTGCAACGCGCTCGTCATGTCGCTCATCGGCGCCCACATCACGCACACCCCGCTGGTCCTGCACACCGCCTTCGACCCGGAAGGCTATCTGCGCGATCTGGCGGCGGGCGGCGCCCGCACCGCCTCGATCGTTCCCGCCCTGCTCACCGAGCTGGTGGAGGCGGGCCCCGCCTGGCCGGACGGCCTGGACTACCTGATCACCGCGGCCGCCCCGCTCACCTGCGACCTCGCCCGGCGCTTCCACCGGCGCTACGGGCCACGACTCCGCCAGGGATACGGGCTCACCGAAGCGGTCAACTTCAGCTTCACCATGCCCGCGTTGACCGGGGAGGACTTCCTGGCGCAGTACCTCGACCGCTTCCCGCCCGTCGGACTCCCGCTGCCCGGCACGGAGGTACGGCTCGCCTCCGGCGAGGTGTGGATCAGAACACCGGACATGATGGACGGCTACTGGCGCGACCCGGGCGGCACCGCCGAGACGCTCACCCCCGACGGCTGGTTGCGCACCGGCGACCTCGGAGAGTTCCGCGACGGACTGCTCGTGCTCAGGGGGCGCGCCAAGGAACGCATCGACCGTGGTGGCGAGAAGCACTATCCGCTGGACGTGGAGCGGATGTGGCACGACGCGGGCCTGCGCGGCCGGTTCGCCGCCGTCCCGGTGGCCGAGACCACTCTCGGCCATGAGGTCGGCCTCGTCATCGACGAGCCTGCCGCCACCACCCTCGACGCGGTGCGGACCGTGTGCGAGCAGGCCGCCCTACGCCCCGCCGCCGTCCGATGGGGCGGCTTCCTGGCCACCGCCACCGGCAAGCCGCAGCGCACCGCGATGGGCGGCACCCTGGCCGTACGGCGGATCTCCGCCGTCCGCTACGAACGACTGCTGCGCTACGCCGCCGCCACCGCCCGGACCCTGCTCGCCACCAGCCCGACGGAGGACGCGTCCTCGTGGGACCTGGACCGTGACCCGCACCGCGCACTGCGCGCGATCGCGCCGTACGCCGCCGACGAACCGGCCCCCACCGGAGACGAGCCGGCCTTCGCCGCGTTCGACTTCCTGTGCGCACACGTGCGCGAGAACGGGATCCGGACGCCCCTGCCGGAGGCGGAGAAGGCGCGGTGGCGTACGTATCTGCGGTCCCAGTGGCCCCTCTCGGAATACGCCGAACTGGCGTCCCAGATCGTCAAGTTCGCGGCCGAACCCGTCACCGAGGACGGCGTACCCGCCGCGCCCGGGCCGGTGGAGTTCGGCGCACGGTGGGAATCCGAGGACGGCATACTGCGACTGCTGCCCCACGCCCCCGCCACCCCCACCCATGACTCCACCCAAGCCCCCACCACTGCCGACGGCACGCCATGGGCGCTCGACTACCTGTGGCGCCGTCTCGCGGACGACCACGGGACGGCCCGTGCCGACCGCTGGACGTGGGTGCGGCAGCCGCGCACCGGCCGCCCGGCCACGGTGGGCTTTTCCGTTCTGCGCGCCGGCCGCCATGACCTGGGCGGCGTCGTTTGGGATTCACAACCGAGGGAGTGACATGCCGGAACAGGACACCGAGCCCGCGCTCAAGATCGCGACCTGGGCCACGAGGACGGTACGCCACCAGCACACCGGACTGCATGTGGAGCATGCTCCGCTGCCCGTGCCGGTCCACGGCACGGCGTCGGCCAGCGGACGCGAACTGGTGACCAACGGGGACATCGGCGCCGACCTGATCCGGCTGCCCGCGGGCGCCGGGTTCGTCCCGCACACCCACCCCGGCCACCACGTTCTGACCGTGGTGGCCGGCATCGGGACCATCACCTACGACGGCCGCATCCACGAAACCCACGCCGGACAGACCTTCCTGATCGAAGGTGACATCCCGCACGCCGTCGGCGCGATCACCGACCATCTGATCCTCGCCGTCGGCTCGCCGCACAAGCGGATCGGCGCGGACGACCGGATGACCCCGGTGGCGTACGAGGAAGTGGTCGCCGACGACGGCGAACTGACCTGCCTGATCTGCCGCCGTACGGCCGGTCCGCCACGCTACCTGCACACCACGGGCTGCCCGCACTGTCCCTGCCGGACGTGTGCGGGCATGCCGGGTCAGGACCGCTAGGCCCGGTCCGTGAGGGCCACCCTCAGCGGGAAGGATGCCCCGCCCGATCGGCCGGCCGCCGCGGCTGACCGGTCGGGAGGGCCGTGCGCTGCCCGGGACCCCAGGTCTCGCGGGTGGACAGCACACCGAGAAGTCCCACCAGAGCGATGCACACGTAGAGACCGGCCGGGCCCGCCCAGCCGAAGGACTCCGCGAGCAGGACCGCGAGGAACGGCGCGAAACCGGCCACCGACGCCGCCGTCTGGTAGCCCAGCGAGGCCCCGGACGTGCGGGTGGCGGTGTTGAACAGCTCGGCGAACCAGGCCGCTTGAGTGCCCGTCAGTGCTGCGTGGATCACCCCGATGCCGATCAGGAAGATCAGCACGATGAGCACCGGAGCCCCGGAGTTGGCCATCAGGAACATCGGGAAGCCGAAGAGGGCGGCCAGCACACAGGCCACGAGGTAGACCGTGCGGCGGCCCACGCGGTCCGTGAGCGCGCCGGAGAGCACGGTGGTGGCGGTGGCGAGCAGACTGGCGGTGACCACACCGGCGAGTGCCACGCCACGGTCGCCGGAGTCGCGGTCGGTGATGTAGGACAGGAGGTAGGTGGCGGTCAGGTAGTAGGCACAGGACTCCACGACGCGCAGGGCGATGATGCGCAGGATGTTGCGCCAGTCCTCGCGCACCACGCTGAGCAGCGGGTTGCGGACGGTGGTGCCCTTCGCCCGGGCGGCCTCGAACTCCGGGGACTCGGTGAGCTTCATCCGGATGACCACTCCGGCCACGATCAGCAGGGCGCTGGCCAGGAAGGGCAGCCGCCAGGCCCAGTCGGAGTCGAGGGTGGAGGAGAGCAGGAAGGCGATGTTGGCGAGCGCGATGCCCAGCGGGTTGCCGGCCTGCGGTATCGCCGAGTACAGGCCACGGCGGGTGCGGGGCGCGTGTTCGTACGTCATCATCACGGCGCTGCCCCACTCGGCGCCGAACGCCAGCCCCTGAATACAGCGGATGACCACCAGCAGCGCGGGCGCGAACACCCCGACCTGCTCATAGGTGGGCAGCATGCCGATCAGGACGGTGGCGATGCCCATCGTCAGCAGGGCCGCGACCAGGACCGGTTTACGCCCGTGGCGGTCGCCGAGGTAACCGCCGATGGCCCCGCCGATCGGGCGCATCAGAAAGCCGACGCCGAGGGTGACGAAGGCCAGCAGAGTGCCGACCACCGGGTCCGAGTTGGGGAAGAACGCGTCGCCGAAGTACAGGGCGGACGCGGTGCCGTAGGCGACGAAGTCGTAGTTCTCGACGCAGGTGCCGACGGCGGACGCGAGGGCCGTCCGGACGCGTCCACGCGTCGGTGGCGGGGTCGGGGGTGAGGCAGGA
Organism: Streptomyces sp. NEAU-YJ-81; assembly: GCF_017592595.1. Classification (NCBI taxonomy): domain Bacteria; kingdom Bacillati; phylum Actinomycetota; class Actinomycetes; order Kitasatosporales; family Streptomycetaceae; genus Streptomyces; species Streptomyces sp. NEAU-YJ-81. The sequence continues at coordinate 158,825 of NZ_JAGFNO010000020.1, forward strand.
GCGCTCATACCGGTCTCCTTCGATCGGAGGTGTGCCAGAGAAGTCAGATGCGGTCGGCGAGCTCGCGGGCCGAGCGCAGTTCCAGGTCGCGGAGCTTGGCCACGCGGCGCACCGTGTCGGCGTCGTCGTCGAACGTCGCGGCCAGGAACGCCTCCAGGACCTCCGTGGCCATCGCCGGTCCGATGAGCCAGGCACCCATGGCGAGCGCGTTGGCGTCGTCGTGCTCGACGGCCTGGTGGGCGGAGTACACGTCATGTCCGAGACCGCATCGAATGCCCGCGATCTTGTTGGCGGCCATCAGCGCGCCCGCGCCCGTCCCGCACACCAGCACGGCGCGGTCGGCTTCCCCGCGGCGTACGGCGTCGCAGGTGGCGAAGGTGATGTCGGGGAAGTCGACGGGGGTTTCGGTGTCGGGGCCGAAGTCGGCCACCTCATGTCCCAGGCGTCGCAGCACCTGGCGGACGTGTTCCTTGAGCGCCAGCCCCGCGTGGTCGTTGCCGAGTGCGATGCGCATGGTCAGCCTTTCGTCGTGCGTCGGGCAGGTGAGGGTGGTCCGCGAAGGCCGCGCGGAGGCGGCGGGGCCGCACGCTGGGCGGCTCCGCGGAGTGGGTGTTCGGGCTGTGGGTCTTCGGGCTGTGGGTGTGGGTGGGTCGGGGCCGTCAGACGGAGGGGTGGACGGCGGCGGTGTGCGCCGGCCGCGCCGAGGATGACCGGCGGGGGATCAGCCGCATGGGGAGGACGACGGATTCGGCCGTGTCGCCGTTGATGACGTCGAGCAGGAGCCGCATCGCGGTCGCCCCTAAGGCCCGGGCGTCGTGGGCCACCACGGTGAGCGGGGGGTCGAGTTCGGCGAACCACTCGATGTCGTCGAAGGCGACCAGCGCCAGATCCTCGCCGATCCGCAGACCGCGTCGGCGCACCTCGCTCACGGCGCCGACCGCCATCAGGCTGTCGGCGGCGAGCAACGCGGTCGGCGGCCGGTGGTTCGCGAGGAGTTTCGCGGCCGCCGTGCCACCGCTCGCCCGGCGGAAGTCGCCCGCCGTGATCAGCGCGGGGTCGTCGTCCAGATGGTGGCGGGCGATCGACTCCAGGAACGCGCTCAGACGCGCCCGCCCGGTGGACACGGACGGCGGTCCGCCGATGTATCCGATACGGGTGTGGCCCTGTTCGGCGAGATGGGCGACGGCGAGCTCGACCCCGTGTGCGTTGTCGGCGGTCACGCTGGGCACATCGAACCCGTCGACGGTGCGGTCCACGAAGACCAGCGGCACCCGCGCCTGTTCCAGAGCGCGCAGGTCGCCGCGGCCCGCTCCTTGGGGAGCGATGATGATGCCGTCCACCCGCTGGGTGAGGAACACATCCAGGTAGGTGTCCTGCTGTGCGGTGTCCTCATTGGCGTTGGCCAGCAGCGTGACGTACGACGAGGCGAGCGCGGTCTGTTCGGCGCCGTGGGCGATGTCCGCGAAGAACGGGTTGCGTACGTCGGAGACGAGGAGCCCCACCGCATGGCTGCGCGCCGAACGCAGCGCCTGCGCCCGGGCGTTCACCCGATAGCCGAGCTCGGTGGCCGCCGCCCGCACACGTTCGCGGGCCGCGGGTGAGGTGGCCGAGTGGCCGGAGAGCACCCGCGACGCGGTCCCCACGGAGACACCGGCGCGCGCTGCGACGTCCTTGAGGGTAACGGTGGCGTCCACATGCGGCCTTTCACTACGTCGGGCTCGTGCGGGTGCGGCGAAGCGGCCGCCCTGGTGGTGAGGTTGGGGGAGGGGCAGGGACGGCGTGGCTCGGAACGAACCCCATTGGAACCGATTCCATGGAATCGATTCCAATGGGATCTTGGTGGACGCGCCGACCCGCGTCAAGGGTCATGACAAGGCTCGTTCGGCTGTCTCACCCCGGGCCACCCACCGGGCTTGGTGCGAACGGTGTGGACCGGACCGGGGTTGCTACGCCCGCCAGTTGTAACGGCGCTCCGGGCGGCCGGCGGTGCCGTAGCGCAGGGAGACGTCGGCGTTGCCGCTGGCGTGGAAGTACTCCAGGTAACGGCGGGCGCTGACCCGGGAGATGCCGATCGCGGTGGCCGCCTCGGCGGCGGAGACGGTGCCGTCCGCCTCGCGGAGGGCGCGCTCGACGAGCTGGGCGGTCTCCACGCTCAGGCCCTTCGGGAGGGCCCCGCCCGCCGGGGGTGCGAACGCCCCGGCCAGGACCCGGTCCACGTCCGCCTGGCCGCGGACGACGGTGGTGAGCAGCCGGCCGCGCTGGGTCGCATAACGTTCGAGGCGGGGCTGCAGATCCTCGTAGTCGAAGGGCTTGAGGACATAGTCGACCACGCCCTGGCGGACCGCGCCGCGCACCGCGTCGGCCTCCCGCGCCGCGGTGATCACCATGACGTCGCAGTCGTGCCCGGCGGTGCGCAGCCGGGGGATGACGTCCAGGCCGAAGAGGTCCGGCAGATAGAGGTCGAGCAGGACCAGGTCGGGACGGAGCGCGTCGACCGCCTCGATCGCCTGCTCGCCGGTGTGGGCGGTGCCGACGACGCGGAACGGTGCCACCCGCTCCACGAAGGTGCGGTGGACACGGGCCACCATGAAGTCGTCGTCCACGACGAGCACATCGATCGTGCCGGCCGACTCGGTCATCGGGTCACTCCTTCCGCCGCCGCGTCGGCGGGGTGGCTGACGGACATGCGGGCGCTGAACATCGCGCCCTGGGGGGTGTTGGTCACCGCGATCTCGCCACCGCGGCGCTCGCAGACGAGCCGGGTGAGGGCGAGCCCGATGCCGCGCTCGCCCTCCCGGGCGGCCTTGGTGGTGAAGCCATGGGCGAAGACCTCCTGGGCGAGTCCGGGGGCGACACCGGGGCCGGAGTCGCGTACGACGATCTCCACGCTGGCGTTGTCCTGGCGCAGCTCGACCTCCACCCATGGCTCGTCGCCGTCCCCGCGTTCGGCCATGTCCCTGCCCCCGTCGCCGCGCTCGGACGTCGCGGCGTCGATGGCGTTGTCGACCAGGTTGCCGACCACGGTCGCCACATCGGCGGCGTCCTCGGGGGTCAGCCGGTCCAGCGCGGTGCGGTCCGAGAGGCGCAGGGCCACCTTCCGCTCGGCGGCCTGGGACGCCTTCGCCATCAGCAGCGCGGCCACGGCGGTGTCCCGGACCCGGCGGCCGATGGACATGTCCAGCGACTGGCGGCGCTGGTTCAGCGCCCTGATGTAGCGCACCACCTCCTCCTGCTCGCCGATCTGGATCAGCCCGGAGATGGTGTGGAGCTGGTTGGCGAACTCGTGGGTCTGCGCGCGCAGCAGCTCGGAGGTGCTCCGGAAGGAGCCGATCTCGCGCTCCAGCCTCGCCAGCTCGGTGCGGTCCCGCAGCGTGGTGACGGAGCCGAGCGGCCGTCCGTCCTTGACGACGGTCATCCGGTTCATGACCAGGACGCGGCCGTGCCGGACGACGACCTCGTCCTTCGGGTCCGTCGTTTCCCTCCGCCCCCCGGCCAGCACGTCCAGCAGCCGTCCCTCGATGCCGAGCTCGGCCAGGTTCCGGCCCACGCAGTCCTCGGGCAGGTCCAGCAGCCGTCTGCCCATGTCGTTGACGAGCGTCACCCGATGCTGCGGATCGAGCGCGACAACGCCCTCGGCGATGCCGTACAGCATCGCCTCGCGGTGCTCGGCCAGCCCGGTGATCTCACGCGGCTCCAGCCCGAGCGTCTGCCGTTTGACGCGCCGGGCCAGCAGCCAGGAGCCGACGACGCCGAGCGCGCTGGCGACACCGAGGTAGACGGGCAGGTACGAGGACGCGCCGCTCAGCCGCTGCCACACCGTGGGAGACGCCTCGCCGATCATGACGGTGCCCAGATGCCGCCCCAGGTCGTCGCCCGTCGCACCGAGGACCGGCACCTGGGCCACCAGTTCCCGGCTGCCGTCCCAGTCCAGCGTGCCCGACCAGCCGCGCCCCGCGGCGACCCCTTTGCCCAGCGGCAGCCGGTCGCCGAGCACCGTGGGATTCGTCGAGCTGACGACGCGCCCGTCACCATCGGCCACCGTGACGGACGTCACCCGCGACTGCACCCGGGACGAATACACCAGGGGGGCCAGCGCCTCCGCCGGTGAGGGGCCCACCAGCCGGCTGCGTACCAGCGGCTGGGCGGCGAGCTGCTCGGCGAGCGCACCGACCCGGCGGCCTTCCACCCGGTTGAAGGTGGCCTCCGACTGGGCGAGCGAGACCGCGGCGACCGCCATCAGCACCACCACGACGATGGCGAGCTGCAACACCAGCATCTCGCCCGCGAGCGTTTGACGACGGAACGCGGCGACCACAATGAACTCAATCTCTCCTGCTGACACAACCTGGGCGCATTTCCCACCAGGCTGCACAATCATGGCGTCCGCCGTATGGGAAGCGAAAGGGAGGTGCCATGAGAGGCCGCACCCGCGCCCTGTCCGGCCTCCTGGCCGCTGTGCTGTCCCTGCTCGTCGGAGCCTGTGGCACCTGGCCGGGCCCCGGGGACACCGCGGACGACGGTCTGCGGATCCTGGTGCCCAACACACCCGGAGGCGGGTACGACACCACGGCACGGACCGTGGCCCGGGTGCTGGAGGAGACCGGGACCGCCTCGGACATGGAAGTGTTCAACCTGCCCGGAGCCGGTGGCACCGTGGGCCTGCAGCGCACCGTGGACGAACGGGGCAACGGGAGGCTCGCCCTGCAGATGGGCCTCGGTGTCCTCGGCGCTGCCCATGTGCAGGGCGCGAAGGTGACCGTGGCGCGGACCACCCCGATCGCCCGTCTGATCGAGGAGCCCGAAGCGGTGGTGGTCCGCAAGGACTCGCCGTACCGCACCCTCGCGGACCTGGTCACCGGGTGGCGCAAGAGCCCCGGAGGCGTCACGGTCGGTGGCGGCTCGTCACTGGGCGGCCCGGACCACCTGCTGCCCATGGCGCTGGCCGGCGCGGTCGGCATCCAGCCGAAGAAGGTGCGGTACGCCGCCTACGACGGCGGTGGCGGCGATCTGCTCCCCGCCCTGCTGGACGGCCGGGTCGACTTCGCCACCAGCGGCATCGGCGAGTTCCTCGACCAGATCGCCGCCGGACAGCTCAGGGTGCTCGCGGTCACCAGCGACCGGCCGGTGGCCGCGCTGCCCAGGGTGCCGACGCTGAAGGCCGCCGGGATCGATCTCGTCTTCGACAACTGGCGGGGGATCGTCGCCCCGCCCGGCATCAGCTCCGCGGACCGCGAACGCTGGATCGAGGTGCTGACCGCGCTGCACACCTCCCGGCAGTGGAAGGCCGAGCTCACCCGCCACGGCTGGACCGACGCCTTCACCACCGGTGGCGCCTTCGCCACCTACCTGGCCCGGCAGGACAAGGCCGTGGCCGAACTGGTCGGACACCTGGGACTGGACTGACCGACCCCCCGGGCGGCCGCCACCGGTGAGCCTCACCGGCCACCGCCACTGGCCCCGCCTCACGCCCGCATGCCCTCGATTCGCACCACCCCCTGACCCACCCATGCCCTCGACTCGCGCCCCACCCCCCTGACCCACCCATGCCCTGGTGGCCGTACGAACCCGCCCGCATGTCCCGTAATGACACGCATGTCCTGGAAGGCACCGCATGACCGCACACACCTGGTGGCTGCTGCTCATCCTCACGGTGGCGATAGCAGCACTGATCTACCTCATCAACTCCCGGCTGCGTGTCCACCCGTTCGTCGCGCTGATCCTGGTCAGCGTGGGCACGGGGATCGCGGCCGGGGAACCCGCCTCGAAACTCGCCGAATCCATCGAGGAGGGCGCCGGCGGCACCCTCGGCGACGTGGGCGTCACCCTCGCCCTGGGCGCCATGCTCGGCCGTCTGCTGTCCGACTCGGGCGCGACCGACACCATCGCCCGCGCCCTCGTCGCCCGCGCCGAGCCGCGCAGGCTGCCCTGGCTGGTCGGTGCCGCGGCGTTCGTCATCGGCGTGCCCATGTTCTTCGAGGTGGGCCTGATCGTGCTGCTGCCCTTGATCTTCAGCGTCGCCCGCAGGATGGAGGGCCAGGGCGGCACGAAGGGCAGCCCGTACGTACTCCTCGGCGTGCCCGCCATCGCCTCGCTGTCCACCCTGCACGGCATGCTGCCGCCCCACCCCGGCCCGCTGACCGCGATGACCGGCCTCCACGCCGACCTCGGTCTCACCCTCGGCGTCGGCATCGTCTGCGCCGTACCCACCGTCATCCTCGCGGGCCCCGTCTACGCCCGCTGGATCGCGCCCCGGCTTCCCGACGTCGCCCCGGACGCCGAACTGGTGGCCCAGTTCGCCGGGGCCGAGCGGCAGCCCGCTGCGGCCACCTCCGGACCCGGTGCGCAGGCGGACACGGACGCGCCCCGCCGGACCGGTGTGCCCACCGGCCTGGCCGTGGCGGCGGTGCTGGTCCCCGTCGTCCTGATGCTGCTGCGCACGCTGGCCGAGACGGTGCTGGACGAGTCGAGCGGGCTGGGCGCGGCGCTCGTATTCGCCGGAGAGCCGCTGGTGGCGATGCTCGCCGGTTTCGTCTTCGCCCTCGGGGTGACGTTCGCCGGTTCCGGCCGCTCCGGTGAGGAGACCCGTGCCTCCCTGACCGACAGCCTGAAGTCCATCGCCGCGATCCTGCTCATCATCGGTGGGGGAGGGGCGTTCAAGCAGGTCCTTCAGGACTCGGGCATCGGCGATGCCATCGCCTCGGCCGCCGAGGGCGCCCATATCAATGTGATCCTGCTGGGCTGGCTGATCGCCCTGCTGCTGTCGCTGACCACGGGCTCCGCCACCGTCGGCATCGTCTCGGCCACCGGCATCGTGGCCCCGCTGATCGGTGACGGCGGGGGCCTGGAGGCATCCCTGCTGGTGGTCGCGATCGGGGCCGGTTCCCTCGGCCTCAACTATGTCAACCACGCTGGGTTCTGGCTGGTGAAGGAGTCGTTCGGGATGGACCTCGGCCAGGCCACCAAGACCCAGACGGTTGTGCAGACGCTGGTCAGCGTGCTCGGCCTGGCGATGGCGCTGCTGCTGTCGGTGTTCGCCTGAGCCGAGGCGGCGGCCGGGCGGTCGCGACGGCGCCGGTCGCGACCGGCCCCGTCGCGGTCGGCGCCGACCGCGGCGGGCCCGGCCGCCCGGAGGCTGTCGGACCAGCCTGCCAGACTCCGGCCATGGATCTTGACGAGCTGTTGCGGTGTCTCGCGGAGGCCGAGTCGGGTGAGCTGCGGGAGGAGCTGACCGGTGGGCGCTATGTGGTCGTGCAGTACGACTCCGAGGAGACGGTGTTCGACGACGCGGACCTCGCGGAACTCTTCGGTGTCCCAGCCCCCGGCACCGGCGCGGCGGCCCCGGACGCCGTCGAGGACCCGGATGCCATCGAGGACACCGACGAGGAGTCCGAGGACGAGGAGTTCGAGGACGAGGACGGTGCCTGGTTCTCCCTCATCGGTGTCGCGACCTCGCTCTACGAGGCGCTGGATCTCCTCGGTGACGAACTCCCCGACGAGGATGATCTGACGGAACTCGACGAGGAGGAGTGGGCGGCGGAGGCGGCCGAGTTCGGTGCGCACGTTTTCGGCGCGGAGGTGTTCGGCGCGGCAGCGGAGGACGAAGACGGAGAAGAAGGCGGAGAAGGAGACGGCGAAGAGGGGAACGAATGGCTCGCTCTTCTGCGAGGCATACGGGACCCGCGGCGGCGCTCCGTCGTCCAGTTGCTCTGCGGTGTCCTCGGCCCGATGGACTTCCTGACAGAGGACTTCGAGGAGGACTGCTACCTGGGCCATGTGGCGACCCGGCTCCCCGGAGCACGATTCGTCATGCTGGCCAGCGCCGCCCCGCCGAACCAGGAAGTGGCCTTCGCCATCCTGGAACTCCCGCCCCGCGATACGCCGGACCCCGTCAGCCGCGCCCTGCTGCTGGCCGCTGCCGCCGGGAATCCCGCCGCGCTGCGTGCCGCGCTCGGCGAGGGCGCTGACGTCGGCACGCTCGACGAGTACGCCGCGGCACCGCTGCACCACGCCGTGGCGGCGCGTTCGGCCGAGGTCGTCGAGGCGCTGCTCGCGGCGGGTGCCGATCCGCGCGCCCAGGCGGCCTTCGGCAACGCACCCCAGTTCACGGCCGCCGGTCCGGGCCGTCCATACCCCACCGCCCGCCGGGTCGAAGACGAGGAGCACTGGAGCCTCCTGTGGTCCCTGCTGGACGCGGGCGCCGATATCAACGCCGCCAACACCGCCGGTCAGACCCTGCTCGACCTGGCCGTCCGGTCGGATCCGTACCCGGAGCGGCAGGTGCGCCTGCTGCTGGAACGGGGAGCTGTCAGCCGCGAACTCGCGACCGCGCGCGTGGACGCGCTCGTCCGCGGGCTGCCGTACGGGTACGAGGAGGAGCTGTGCGTACTGCGCAATCAGGTCCGCTTTCTGCTGGACACCGGCGCGCCGTACGACCATCCGCTGGACTCTCTGCTCGCCGTCACGGGCTACTACGAGCGTGAACTTTCCGCCGACTATCTCGTTGAACTCGTCGACATCATGGTGAGCCGCGGCGTGGGTGACCGGCCGGGCACCTATGGTCGGACGGCTCGCGAGAGCGCCATGCAGTGGGTCGATCACGGCCTGACCCACTACCAGGCCGTGGTGGACCGGCTCGCCGCGGTGGCCCCGGACGACGCTGAGGTGAAACGTTGAGGTGAACGCAGAGGTGAATGCCGAGGTGAGGGATTGCCGACCCCCTGGAACCCGACGCTCCCTCCGTGCCTCCCACTAGGGGACGGCAAGTGAGTTGGGGATCTTGATGACGGGACCGAATGGCGAGACCACGCTTCCGCAGGTCTTGTTGGACGCCGCCGACGCGGCCCCGGACCAGGTGCTGGTGCATGTCCGGGGAGACGGTGGTGAGCGGACCGTCACCTTCGCGCGGCTGCGGGACGAGGCGCTGTGCGTCGCCGGTGGCTACCTCGCGGCCGGGGTGGCGCCCGGCACATGTGTCCCGCTGCTCGCCGACCGCGGTGACGACTTCCAGGCGATGTTCTGGGGCGCGCTGCTGGCCGGCCTCATCCCGGTGCCGCTCGCGTCCGATGTCCGACGGGTGGTGCCGGTGTGGGAATCGCTCGGCCGCCCGCCGGTGGCCGTGGACGAGGCCACCGAGACACTGCTGGCCGAACTGCCCGACGAGGTCGAGCCGTTGCGGCTGGGCGAGCTGCGGCAGGGCCGCCCGCCCGCCCGGCTGCCGGATGCCGCGCCCGGCGACGTGGCCTTTCTGCAGTTCTCCTCGGGCAGCACCGGAGACCCGAAGGGCGTCGAGCTGACGCACGCCTGCGTCCTCGCCAACCTGGAGCAGATCCGCCTCGCCGCGGCCCTCACACCCGACGATGTGGTGGCGAGCTGGATGCCGTACTTCCACGACATGGGCCTCATCGGCACCCACCTGGCCCCGCTCGCCGCGCGCGCCAAACAGGTGCGGCTGGAGCCGTTGTCGTTCGCCAAACGGCCGGCGCTGTGGCTGGAGATGGCGGCCCGGCACCGGGCGACACTCCTGTCCGCCGCCAACTTCGCCCTGGCCCTGGCCGTACGGCGGATTCCCGACGAGGTGTTCGCCCGGCTCGATCTGACCGCCGTGCGGTTGGTCCTGGTCGGCGCCGAGCCGATCGCCCCGGCCGTGTGGCGGCGGTTCGCCGCGAAGGCACGGGCGTCCGGGCTCGACGAGCGGGCCCCGCTGCCGGTCTACGGCCTGGCCGAGGCCACCTTGGCGGTCACCTTCCCGCCCCTGGGCGAGATGGCGGTGCCACGAGTCCTGGACCGGGCGGCCCTCAGCCGCGGCCGCGCGGTGGACACCGCCCTGGGCCCGGACGCCGTGGAGTTGATGGACGTCGGTCTGCCGGTGCCCGGGTGCGAGGTACGCATCGTGGACGACGCGGGCCGCCCGCTGGACGACCGGCGGGTGGGCCACATCCAGGTACGCGGCCCGCAGGTGGCGCGCGGCTACCGAAAGGCCCCCGAGGCGACCGCCGCCACGTTCGCCGCCGGCTGGCTGCGCACCGGTGACCTGGGATTCCTGGCCGACGGCCGGTTGTGTGTGACCGGCCGCCACAAGGACGTGGTGTTCGTGGGCGGCCGCACCTTCCACGCCCCGGACCTGGAGCAGGTGGCCATGGCCACCCCCGGCCTGCCGACGCCGCCCCTGGCCGCGGTGGTGGGCTCCACCGACCCGGCCGACGGCACTGAACGGGTGGTGGTCTTCGTACGCTGGCCCAGGCCACCGCGCGAGGCGGCGCCCGCGCTGGCCGAGGTGGCGGCGCGAGTACGCCAGGCCCTGGCCCACGACGACGTACGGGCCCTGCCCCTGCCGCCGGGCGCGTTCCCCCGGACAACGAGCGGCAAGCTGAGGCGCCGTGCGATGCGGGAGCGGTTCGAGGCGGGGGCCTATGCGGCGGTCGAGGAGCGGTGGGGGCGCGGGGGTGGGGCGTCTGCGACGCCGGCTTCTGTGGCCCCGGTCTCGGTGCCCCCTGCCTCGGCGGCTTCGACGCTTGCGGGTCCGCCTTCGGCGGCCTCGGCTTCTGGGGTTCCGGCTTCTGCGCCCCCGGCCTCGGGGGCCTCGGCTTCTGAGGCCCCGGCCTCGGCCCCGGCGCCTGCGGTTCTGGCTTCTGCGCTTCCGGCCTGGGCGCCCCGGGGCACTGCGGCCCCGACCTCGGCGGCTCCGCCGGCTGCGGTTCCGACCTCTGCGGCCCCGGGCGCCTCCATCCCGGCACAGGGCGGCTCGGCTTCTGCCAGCCCGACGAAGGATGTCTCGGTCTCTGGCGAGGCGGCCCCCGCCGTTCCGGCGCAGGGCGTTCCGGCAGCGGGGGCTTCGGGGTCAGCTGCCCCGGATGCGGACTCCCTGCCAGTGGGCGCCCCAGGGGCAGGCACCCCGGACGTGGACGTCCTGCCGGTGGGTGCCTCGGGCTCTGCCATTCCGGCCCCCGCCCCGGCAGAAGGTGCCCCGGGTGCGGGTGTTCCGGGTGCGGGTGTTCCGGGCCCTGCCATCCCTCCTGCGCGGGACGTGCCCGCGGGGCCGTGCTCGCGGCGGGAGGTGGCGCGGGTTGTCACCGGCATTTGGGCGCGGGTGTTGGACCGGCCCGAGCACACCATCGGCCCGCACGACGGGTTCCTGGCCATTGGCGGTTCGTCGCTGAAGGCGATGGAAGTGCTCGCCGAGGTGGAGGACACCTTCGGCGTCACCGTGCCACCGGCCGTGCTGCGCGACCGTGACACGGTCGCCGCGCTCACCGAACACGTGGTGGCGACGCGGCACGGCAGGCCGTCGGAGGCCGCTCGACCACGCGCCACCCTCATCCCCACCCCCACCCCGAGCCCGAGCGGGACGGTGAACGACAGCGACCCGGGAGCCCTCGCGGTCGTCGCCATGGCCTGCCGCTTTCCCGGCGCGGACACCCCGGACGCCTTCTGGGAGCGGCTCGTGGCCGGTCACGACGCCGTCGGGCCCGTACCGCCCGCGCGATGGACGACCCGGCCGGAGGACACCGCCCGGTGGGGCGCCTTCCTGGACGACCCGTCCCGCTTCGACGCCACGTACTTCGGCATGGACGACCAAGAGGCGGCCGCGACTGACCCCCAGGCCCGGATCTTCCTGGAACTGGCCCATGAAGCCCTGGAACGCGCCGGTTACGCGGGGCCCAGGCGGACGGGCCGCCGCATCGGCGTGTTCGCCGCGACCGGGGAGAGTGGCTACCGCGAGCTGCTCTCCCGGGCTTCCGGCCCGGACGGCGGGCTGCCTCCCGCCGCGTTGGTCGGTAACCTCCCCAACCTCGTCGCCGCCCGCGTGGCACAGAGCCTGGACCTGACCGGTCCGGCCCTCGCGGTCGACACCGCATGCTCCTCGGCGCTGGTCGCGCTGCACCTGGCGCGCCGCAGCCTGCAGTCGGGGGAGTGTGACCTCGCCGTGGTCGGCGGGGTCAACCTCGCGCTGGCCCCGACCGGCCACCGGCTGTTGGAGCAGGCGGGCGTGCTCTCGCCGACCGGGCGCTGTCACGCCTTCAGCGCCGCGGCCGACGGATTCGTCCCCGGGGAGGGCGGCGCGGCGATCGTTCTCGCCCGGCTGGACGACGCGTACCGCGCGGACGACCCGGTTCTTGCTCTGCTGCGTGGCACCGCGGTGAACAACGACGGGCGTTCGCTGAGCCTGCTGGCCCCCAACGCGCTCACCCAACGGGAGATCATCGTCCAGGCGTACCGTGACGCGGGCGTCGACCCCGACAGCGTGTCCTACATCGAGGCTCACGGCACCGGCACCGCCCTCGGCGACCCCGTCGAACTGCGCTCCCTGGACCAGGCGTTCGCGCCACGGGCCGACGGGCGGCCCCGACTGCTGGGCTCGGTGAAGACCAACCTCGGCCATCTGCTCAACGCCGCCGCCATGCCGAGCCTGGTGAAGGTCGTCCTGGCCCTCGGCCACCGGCAGTTGCCCGCCTCATTGCACCACGATCCGCCCGCCTCCCTCTCGGACGATGGCGCGACCGGTTTCGCGGTAGTCACCGAGCACCGGGCATGGACGGCCCCCGGCCCGCTGGTGGCCGGAATCAACGCCTTCGGGTTCGGCGGCACCAACGCGCACGCCATCCTCGAGCAGGCACCCCCGCCGCCGCCCCCGCCTCCGCCCTCACGCCCGCGTCTGCCGCGCCGCGGCCGATCGGCCACCGCCCCGCACGAGACGGACGTCGCACGCGACGGCTCGGGTTTCGAGAACGGCGCGAGTTACGGCCGAGGTGTCGAGCGTGGTGTGAGTGACGGCTCGGGTGTTCAGCGTGGTCCGAGTTACGGCCCAGGTGTTCAGGACTGCCCGAGTGACGGCCCAGGTGTTCAGCCTGGTCCGAGCGACGGCTCAGACGTTGAGCACGGCTCAGGGGTCGAGGTCGCCCCGCATCTGCTGACCCTCTCGGCCGGCGGCGCCGACGCCTTGGCAGCCGTGGCCCGTGACCTCGCGGCCCATCTGCGGGCTCACCCGGAGCTCGACGAGGGCGACGTGTGCGCCACCGTCAACACCGCCCGCGACCATGGCCGTCACCGCCTGGCGGTGGTGTCCCGTGGCGACCTCGCCGAACGCCTCGAAGCCCACCCCACCACCACGATGGCTCGCCCCCGGCCCCGGCTGGTGTTCCTGCTGCCCGGCCAGGGCACCGCGCGGCCGGGGCTTGGCCGCGCCCTGTACCGCACCGCACCGGAGTTCCACCGTGTGATGGAGGAGGCGTCCGCACTCGTCGGCCCGGTGCGGGGGCGCACCCTGGCTCAGTGGTGCCTGGATCCCGATGCCGCGCCCGCCGATCTGGCCCGTACGGAGCTCTCCCAGCCGCTGCTCGTCGCGTTCGGTGTCGCGCTGGCCCGGCAGTTGCGCGTCTGGGGCGTGAGCCCGGACGCGGTCGCCGGGCACAGCGTCGGCGAGATCGCCGCCGCCTGCGTCGCCGGGGCGCTCACCCTGGCCGAGGCGGTGCGGTTCGCCGCCGAGCGGGGGCGCCTGATGCGCGATCTGGCCGCACCGGGCGCCATGGCCGCCGTACGCGGTGGCGAGGACGCCGTTGCCGCGGTGGTGGCCGAGTCGGCCGGTGCGCTGTGCGTGGCCGCGGTCAACGCCCCCGGGCACGTGGTGATCGCCGGAGCCCCGGACGCCGTCCACCGAGCCGTCGGGCGGCTGGTCGCCGATGGGATAACGGCCCGCGAACTCCCCGTCTCCCACGGCTTCCACTCCCCGGCGATGCGCCCGGTGGCCGACCCGCTCGCGGCCGTGGCAGCCGAGCTGACCCCCAGCCAGCCGTCGGTACCCCTGCTCAGCACGCTGACCGCCGGGTGGCAGCCGTCCCTGGACCCGACCCACTGGCGCGAACACGCCCTGAGCCCCGTGCGCTTCGGCGCCGCCGTCGAGCGTCTGCTGGACGATGGATACGACACCTTCGTCGAGCTTGGGCCCGGCGCCACCCTGCCGGGGCCGGTCCGCGCCGTGGCGGCCGAACGCGACCCGTCGCCGGAGGTGTTGGCGCTGGCGGCCCCGGGCACCGGCGCGGGTGCCGACCCCGACGCCGGGCAGGCTCTGCTGACGGCTCTGGGGCGGTTGTGGACGCGCGGGGTGGACCTGGACCACGCGGCACTGGGCGCCGGGCAGGCGCGCGTGGCCGTACCGACGTACCCGTTCCAGCGCCGACGCCACTGGCCAGTGCACTGGCCCGAGCATGGGCCAGAGCACCGAGCCGAGGACTGGCCCGAGCATGGGCCCGAGTACCGCCCCGAGGATCGCCCCGAGGGTCAGTCCGAGCATCGGCCGGATGACCGCTCCAAGCATCGGCCCAGGCCCGAGCACCGCCCCGAGCAAGGGTCGGAGGACCGCCCCGAGTATCAGCCCGAGCATGAGCCCGAGCACCGCTCCGAGTACCGCCCCGAGCATCGGCCGGAGGCCCGGGCCGGGCACCGGCCCGAGCCCGGGGCCGAGCACCAACCCGAGCCCGCGGCGACGGCGCCGCTGCACCGTCTCATCTGGCGCGAGACGCCTCCTTTGGCCGACGGGGACACACCGCACACCGTCCGGCTGGCCGGGCCGGATTCGGAACTGGCCCGTGCGCTGGCCCACCGGCTGGAGCGGCGCGGTATCACGGTCTGGAGGGACGGTGACGCCTCGGCCGAGCCGCCCGCGCAGCTCACCGTCTGGCTTGCCGGACCGGCCACCCAGTGCGCCACCGTGGCGGACCTCGACACCGCGACGCACACCGTCCTGTCCACGCTGCAAGACCTGATCCCATCGATGAGCCGGGACGCTGGCCGTCTGGTGGTGGTCACCGAGGATGTGCACGCCACCGGCGCCACCGCCGAACGGCTGCGCCCCGCCCAGGCGCTGCTCACCGGCCTTGTGCTCGCGCTCCCCGAGGAGTTTCCGGGCCTCACCGCGTACGGCGTCGACTTGTCCTCGTACGACTCCCTGGACGTCCGGCTCGACGCCCTGGAGCGGGAGGTGCTCGGGCGGAACGCGCCGCGTGGCGGCGCGGTGGCGTGGCGGGCGGACCGCCGCCTGGTCCGTACCCCCGTGGCGGTGGCGGTGGCGGCCGATCCGCTGCCCTCGTCCTCGCCGCTGCCACCCGACGGCACCTATCTGATCACCGGCGGTACGGGCGGGATCGGCACCGAGTTCGCGCGTGACCTGGCCGGGCGCGGTCGGCCGACCCTGGTCCTCGTCGGCCGGTCGGCCCGTCCTCCGGCGGGCCATCTGATGGCCGAACTCGACGCGCTCGGCGCCACGGCCGAGTACCGCGTGGCGGATGTGTCCGTCGAAGCCGATGTCGAGGCCCTGGTCGCGGATCTGCCGCCGCTGGACGGGGTGTTCCACGCCGCCGGAGTGGTGCGCCCCGGCACGCTGCGAGCCAAGACACCGGAGGAGATGGCCGAGGTGATGGCCGCCAAGGTGCGCGGCAGCCACCTACTGTCCCGGGCCCTGTGGCGGCATGGCCACCGTCCGGCGGTGTGCATGGCCTTCTCCTCGGTCGCCTCGGTGCTGCCCGGGCTGGCCGGTGCGCTCGGTGACTACGCGGCGGCCAACGCCTTCCTCGACGCCTTCGCCGCCTCCGAACGGGCGGCCGGGCGGCCGTGGCAGTCGCTCAACTTCGCCGCGTTCGCCGAGACCGGGCTGGCCGCCGCGGAGCCGTCGCGAACCGTCGCCACGGCCCGGGGCGTGGCGCCTCTGACCACGGGTGCGGGCCTGGCCGCGCTGCATGCGGCATGCGGTATCGACGCCGCGCAGTTGGTGGTGGCCGAGCTGACGGCGGTGTCGGCTGCCGGTGGGCCGGGGCCGGGGCCGGGGTCGGGTTCGGCGCCGGGGCCGGGGCCGGGGCCCGGGGCCGCGGTGTCGGCCGCTGCCGGGCCGGAGTTCAGCGTGTCGGTTGCCGATGAGCCGAAGGCCGTCGTGTCGGCCGCTGCCGGGTCTGGGACCGCCGTCGGGCTCCCGGCACCCGCAACGGGACTCATCGCACCCGCACCGAGACCCATCGCACCCGCAAGGGGACCCCTCGCAACCACACCGGGCGCCGCCGACGCCGCCCCGCCCCGCATCACCGGCGTTCTGCGCCGCCTCCTGGCCGAGGCTCTGCACCGCACGCCCGCCGAAGTGGCCGACGACGAGCAGTTCCTGACCATGGGGCTGGACTCGCTCTCCGCCGTGGACCTCGTCAGAAGGCTGGAGTCGGAGCTGGGCCGACCCCTCCCGCCCACCCTGTTCTTCGAGTACCGGACCATCGGCGAGCTGGCCGCCCACCTGGCAACAACCGCTCAGGCGGAAGCGGCGCAAGCGCCCGCGCCCCCGTCGCACCCCACCGCCGACCGTACGGGCGGGTTCGACAACGGGGCCACGCTTCCCCTCACGCCCGTGCAACTGGCCTTCCACACGGGCGGCAGACTGCACCCCGAGGTCACCGCGTACGCGTATGTGCGCCAGACCGTCAACGGCCCCCTGGACACCGGTCTGCTCCGCCGCGCGCTCGCGCTCCTCGCCGATCGCCACCCGATGCTGCGCATCAGGATCGAGGCCGACGACACGGCTCCCGTGCAAAGCGTGGCGCCGCCCGAACCGCACACCATGCCGTCCTGGTACGAGGTCCGCCACACCGACGGCCCCCTGGCCGAGCTGGAGGAGGCGCTGTGCAATCGCCCCTTCGACCTGGCCAACGAGGCGCCGGTGCGCGCGGTGCTGGTACGCGAACGCGCCGACCTGGCCCACCTGCTGCTGGTACTGCACCACGCCGCCGCGGACGGGTTCAGCCTCAACGTCCTCGGCGAGGAGCTGTGGTCCGTCTACACCGCCCTCGCGCACGGCCGTTCGCCTGAGCTGCCACCGCTGGAAGCCGGTTTCGCCGACTACGCCGCCGCCGTCGAGGCGGAACGGTCCGCACCGGAGTTCGCCGAGGACCAGCGGTACTGGCATGACACGCTCGCCGCCCACCCCACGACGCTGGACCTGCCCTGGGACGGCGACCCGGAGGCGCCGCCCGCCGCGCCGCTCACCGCACACCAGGTGGCCACCGACCCCCACCTCACCGCCGCACTGCGCAAGGGCGCCGCCGCCCACGGCGTTTCACTCTTCCACCTGCTGCTGGCCGCGTACGCGCGCTGTCTGGCGCGGTGGAGCGGGCAGCGCGGCATCGCGGTCAACGTGGCCCGCGCCCGTCGCGAACTCCGGCTGTCCGGTCTCGACCGGCTGGTCGGCCCGCTCGCCGACACCTTGCCGCTGTCGGCCGCCGTCGACCCCGACGAGCCGGTCCCCGCCCTTGCACAGCGGTTGCGCGCGATCTGGCTGGATGCAGAGCGGCACGCCCGGCTGACCAGCCTGGACATCGCCCGGCTGCTGCCCACGGCCGGGCCCCGGCCGCGTACGGCCTCCCCGGCGGGGTTCAGCTTCGCCCGCTTCCCCGTCACCACCGACCCCGACTGCCCGGTCACGGTGCGCCCGGCCGCGGCGCGCACCGCCTCCGCCGCCACGCGCCTGGGGCTGCTGTGCTGGGAGAGCGACCGAGCCCTGCACTTCTCCTGGAACTTCCCGGCACGGCTGTTCACCCGGCCCACGGTGGAGCGCCTGGCACGCGAACACCTCGCCGAACTCGGCCATCTCGCGCAACTCGCCGAGCACGCGGAACACAGGGAACTCGCCGCGCCCGCGGGGGGCGATGTTCCGGCGCCGACCACCACCGTCTCCGGGGCCGGGCGCGGGATCGTCGAGCGCCTGTTGTCACGTTTCCGAGTGGACGCCGACCAGATCGCGGTCGAAACCGGCGACGCCACCATGACCTACGGCGCGCTCGACCGGGCCTCCGCCGCACTCGCCGACCGGTTGCGCGCCCGGGGCGTCGTCCCCGGGGACCTGGTCGGCCTGCTCACCGAGCCGGGTGCCGACACCGTCGTGGGTGTCGCCGGCATCCTGCGGGCCGGGGCCGGATGGGTGCCGCTGGACGCCGCCCATCCCACCGCGCGCCTGGCCGACCAGCTCAACCGCTCGACGGCCCGGACCGTGGTGTGCCACGACGCCACCCGAGCCACGGCCGAGACACTCGATGCCGTGACGACGGTGGCCATAGACGATCCCTCACCGACACCGACACCGGCACCGACACCGAAGCCACTGCCCGCAGCGGCCCACGCCCCACCCGCCAACCCCAACACCATCGCCTACGTCATCTTCACCTCGGGATCCACCGGCCGCCCCAAGGCCGTGCCCATCACCCACCGGGCGATGGTGAACTACCTGGACTGGGCCGTGGACACCTTCGGCTACCGCGCGGGCGACCGGCTCGTCCAGACGGCCTCCGTGTGCTTCGACGCCTCCGTACGCCAACTGCTGGCACCGCTGCTGGTCGGAGCCACCGTTCACACCCTGCCGCGAAACCTGGTCCGCGACCCCGAGGCGCTGCTGGACCGGGTCGTACAGGGCCGGATCACCGTGTGGAGTTCGGTGCCGACGCTGTGGGAACGGTTGCTGACCGCCGCCGAGACCCAGGTACGGCGCGGCGCGCCCCGCCCCGACCTGTCGGCGCTGCGCTGGATCCACGTCGGTGGGGAGGCGCTGCCCGCAGCGCACGTCCGTCGTTGGTACGACCTGTTCGGGCCCGGCCACCGCATCGCCAACCTGTACGGGCCGACGGAAGCCACCATCAACGCCACCTGCCACCTCATCGAGACCCGCCCCGGCGATGAGGTGCGCCGACTGCCGATCGGCCGTCCCGTCTCCGGCACGGAGGTCGCGGTGGTGGCCGAGGACGGGCGCCGCTGCACCGCCGATGAGCCCGGTGAACTGTTCATCGGCGGAACGGGGCTGACGCCGGGATACCTCGGCGACCCCGGGCTCACGGCGGCGGCGTTCGCCGAGCGCGACGGCAAGCGCTGGTATCGCAGCGGCGACCGAGTCCGTCAACGGCCTGACGGCGTACTGGAGTTCCTCGGCCGCCTGGACGACCAGGTGAAGATCCGAGGCCATCGGGTGGAGCCGGGGGAGATCGAGGCGGTGCTGCAAACCCACCCCCGGGTCGCACAGGCCGCCGTACTGCACCGTGACGCCAAGCTGACCGCCTACGTGAAACCTTTGCCGGGCGGTCCCGAACCCGATCCTGCACAGCTACGCACTCATCTGCGCGGCACCCTGCCGGACTACATGCTCCCGGCCCGGTTCCGGTTCCTGGCCGCGCTGCCACTCACCAGCACGGGCAAGGTCGACCGCCGCCGGCTGGACGAGTCGGCCGCCGACGCGGACACGGGACCGGCGACGGACGAACACCCGCCCACCCGTGCGGAAGCCCCGGGCACCCGGCCGGCCACGCCAACCGAGCGCACCCTGGCCAGTATCTGGTCCGAGGTGCTGAGTGTCGCGGAGGTCAGCCGCGAGGACGACTTCTTCGCGCTCGGTGGCGACTCCATCCTCGTCCTGGAGGTGTTCGCGCGGCTGGAGAAGGTGTACGAGGGGGAACGGCGAGACGCCACCCTGCCGAGGCCGACAGTCATCTACGAGCACAACACGCTCACCGCCCTCGCCACCGCCGTGGACGAGACTGCCCGCGTGGACGAGAGTGCCCGCGTGGACGTGGCTGCCATCGAGGACGTGGCAGTCGACGCGGCAACCCCGCCCGCTCTGCCCGACCAGCCCGTGCGGGGAAACCCACCCGTTCCGGCAAGTCCGCCCACGCCGGAGAACTCGACCGATGCGCAAGCGCCGCGTGCCCTGCCGGACCAGCCCGCGCCGTCTGGCCCCGGGGACCCGCCTGGCCCGGAAGAGTCGCCCGATCCGGGCTACCCGTCTGGCGCGGTAGCCCGGCCCGTCCCGCCAGCCCGGCCCGTTTCGCCTGGCCCGGGGAACCCGCCCGTTCCCGGGGGTCCGCCCGTTCGGCGAAACTCGCCCGCGCCAGGTAACCCGCCCGCTCCAGGTAACCCACCCGGTGCGGCAGCCCCGTCCGCCCCGCCGGACCAGCCCGTGCCGTCTGGCCTGGGGAACCCGTCTGGCCAGGGAACGTTGCCGGCTCCGAGTACCCCTCCCGCCCCCGGAAGCGGCGGCGCTTCCGCCCCCGCCGGCGCGGACCTCACGCCGTACCCCCTCACGCCCACCCAGCGCGGCTTCCTGGTCGCCGAGGCCATCGTGCCCGGATCCGGCTCCGCGTGGCTGGCCCGGCTTCGCCTTCGCGGTCCGCTGCGGACCGATCTCTTCCAGCGCGCGGTCGACGCCCTCGTCGTCCGCCACCCCATGCTGCGCACCGTCTTCCCCGCGGGCGCCCGTCCGCCGGTCCAGCAGGAACTGCCGCCCGCGCTGCGGCTCCCGGTCGACTTCGAGGCGCTGGCATCCCCGGGCCTGATCGAGGAGCGGGTCGCCGACGAACGCCGTCGCCGGTTCGAACCGTGGGCCTGGCCACTGCTGCGCCTGCGCGTGCTCACCACCGGCCCCGACGAGCACACGCTCGTCGTCCACGCCCACCACCTCATCGGTGACGGCTACAGCGCGGCCCTGTTCGGCCGGGAACTGATCGCCGTCTACGACCGGCTCGGCCGCGGCGAGCCGACCGGGTTGCCACCGCTGCGCAGCACCTTCCGCGATTACGTCACCCTGCTCCAGCAGCCGGACTCGGACCCCGGCCGGGACCCGGCGGCCACCGCCTGGCGGGCCCGCCAAGCCACCCCGTACCAGCGGCCCGACCTGCGACGCCCGGGCGCGGGGAACGGCGCGACGGCGGGCGCCGAGGCCACGGGGGTCGGCTCGTCGGAGTTCAGGTCGGCGGGGTTCACCCTCGACGCCGAGCTGACGGCCGGGCTGCGCACCCTCGCCACCACCGTCCGCGCCACGTCGTACGCGCCCGTCCTGACCGCCTACTACCGAGCCCTGGCGGACCTCACCGGGCAACGGGACCTCGTCCTCGGGCTGGCGGTCACCGGACGCGACCATCCGCTGCCCGACATCAGCCAACTGTTCGGTCCCTTGGCGGCAGCCGTGCCGCTGCGCCCTGCCGTGGCGGAGACGGGCGCCGGGGCCACGCCCGACGGGTCGTTCCGCTCCTTCCGCGAGGACCTGCTCCAGATCACCGAGGAGGCCGTGGCCGCCCGGACGTACGGCACCGCTGGCGACACCGGCGGCGGTACGAGCAGCGGCACCGGCGGTGGTACGAGCAGCCGAACTGATGGCGGTACAAGCGGTGGCACCGGCGGTGGTACGAGCAGCCGAACTGATGGCGGTACGAGCAGTGGCACCGGCGGCGGTACGAGCGGGGGCACCAATCGTGGCACTGGCGGCAGCATGAGCAGCAGCGGCACCGACGGCGAGCCGCCCGACGACCAGCCCGGCCCACCGGACTTGCCCGCCCCGTCCGGCCTGCCCAGGGCCACTCAGTTCCTCTTCAGCTACCTGGACTTCTCCGCCCTCGGCGCACCCACCGGCGCAACCCTGACCCTCGATTGGGACCACCACGACACGGTACTCGCCCAGCCCCCGATGGGAACCGACGTATTCCTGACCGTCCGCCCGGTCGGGGACGGCCTGCGCGTCACCCTGCGGGCCTCGGCCGCCGCCCTCGATGCGCCCACCTTCACCACGTTCACCCGCGCCCTGCGGGACGGGCTCACCCGGGCGGCCACGCCCCGCCCGCGCCCTACCCCGCCCCCGGCCCCTGCCCTCGCGCCGCGCGCCTTCGGTGGTACGGACGCCGCGCTCATCGGCTACCTACCGGCCCCCGGACACCTGGCGGCCCTCGCCGGGATACCGGAACCCGACCTGCCCCGCGAACACATGCGAGACCTGCTCTTCCCGGACGGAGGTCCCCGTCTGCTGGAGGAGATCAGCACACCGTTGGGCCGCTCCGCGTTCGTCGCGCTGCCGCTGTTCGCGGATGAACTGGCCGCAGGGAGCGCGCTCACCGGCCACACCGCCCGTGCCGTCAGCCACGCCGCCTCCCTCGGCGCACGCTGCGTGTCCCTGGCGGGCATGATCCCCGCGTTGACCGGCTACGGATTCGAGGTGGTGCGCGCCACCGACCGGGCGACGACGGCGGTCACCACCGGCCACGCCGCCACCGCCGTGTCCGTGGTCAAGACCGTCCACGCCGCACTCGCCGCGAGCGGACGTGACCTCGGCGACCTGACCGTCGCCATGGTCGGACTCGGCTCCATCGGTACGTCATCCCTCAACCTGCTCCTCACCCGCGCCCCGCGCCCGCCCGCCCACCTGGTGCTGTGCGATGTCGCGGGCAGCGCGCCCCGCCTGCGCGCACTCGCCACGGAGCTGCGCGGGAGCGGGCTGGCCGGGTCGGTGGCGACGGCCGAGTCCGCCCCGGCCCTTCCCGCCGCCGTGTACGAGGCCGACCTGATCGTCACCGCCGTCAGCGGTGGCACGGCCGTCCTCGACGTCGACCGATTGCGCCCCGGCACCGTCGTGGTCGACGACTCCTTCCCGCACTGCTTCGACACCGCCCGCGCCCTCGCCCGGATGCGCGGGCAGCGCGATGTGCTGACCGTCGGAGGCGGCCTGCTCGCGGTCGGCGACACCGAGCGGCACATCGCCGACAACCTCCCACCGGCCGCCGCCTCCGGATACGCGGAACGGTCCTGGCTGCCGGGCACGGTCGCCTCCTGCCGACTCGAATCCCTGCTGCACACCGCCGTGTCCGGCCTGCCACTGGTCCACGGACTGGTCAACGCCTCCCATGCGCACGCCTACTGGGACGCGGTCGAAGCAGCCGGAGTGAGCGCCGCCCCACTGCACCTGCTCGGCCACACCCTCGCCACCGGGCCACCGTGGCATGGGACGACTTCTCACGGGACGTCTTGACCGACTCCACGAGCTGCCGTTGGCGCTGTTGATATGGCTTTTCTCCCAGATAAGGGCCATGCGTCCGGAATCCCTTGACGCTGAAATCGCCTTCTGTCAGCGTGCTCGCCATGCCTCGCAACGCAGTCATCGGTGTGGACATCGGCACCTCGAGCAGCAAGGGCGTTCTCGTCGGCCTCGATGGCACACTGATCCGCTCGGCCATTCGGGAGCACACCCCCGCAAGGCCCGGCCCCGGTCACTTCGAGATGGACGCTGCCGTCTGGTGGCGCGAGTTCGTCGAACTCGCCCGGGAGTTGACCGGCTCCGGTGATACCGCCTCCGGTGACACCGCCGCGGATGGCGCCGCCTCGGGTGACACCACCGTAGTCGCCGTCGGGGTCAGTGGCATGGGGCCCTGCGTTCTGCTGGCCGATGAGCACGACACCCCGCTGCGCCCCGCCGTTCTGTACGGTGTGGACACCCGCTCGGTCCAGCAGATCCAGCGCATCGAGGCGCGGCTCGGCGCCGAGGAGATCATCCGCCGCTGCGGCTCCGCTCTGACCACACAGGCCGCCGGGCCGAAGATCGCCTGGATCGCCGAGGAGGAGCCCGAGGTCTACGCGCGGGCCCGGCGGCTGTACATGCCGAGCTCCTGGTTGGCCAGGAAGCTCACCGGAAACTACGTCCTGGACTACCACTCGGCCAGCCAGTGCACCCCGCTGTATGACACGCTCGCCGGTGAGTGGTACGCCCCCTGGGCCGCCGAGGTCGCCCCCGGCATCGAGCTGCCGCCACTGCGCTGGCCCGGCGAGGCAGCCGGGGCCCTCACCACCGAGGCCGCCGAGGCAACCGGCCTGCCCGCCGGGATCCCCGTCACCACCGGCACCATCGACGCCTGGGCCGAGGCCCTGAGCGTGGGGGCGCAGCACATCGGCGATCTGATGCTGATGTACGGCACCACCATGTTCCTTATCCACACCGTGCCCAAGCCGCTGACCAGCCCGTCCCTGTGGGGCACGGTCGGCGCCCTGCCCGGAACCCGTAATCTGGCCGGCGGCATGGCCACCTCCGGTGCGGTCGCCAACTGGCTGCGGGACCTGTTCGCCGACGGGGACCACGTCGAACTCACCGCGCTGGCCACCGAATCGGGCGCCGGCGCCAACGGCCTGCTGATGCTCCCGTACTTCTCCGGCGAGCGGACCCCGATCATGGACCCGGACGCCCGCGGAGTGATCGCCGGGCTGACCCTGTCCCACACTCGTGGCGACCTCTACCGGGCCGCGCTCGAAGCCACCGGGTTCGGCGTCCGCCAGAACATCGAGGTCATCGAGGCGGCCGGCGGTGACATCCGCCGCGTTGTCGCCGTCGGTGGCGGCACCCAGGGCTCCCTGTGGACGCAGATCGTCTCCGACATCACCGGCCGCCCGCAGGAGCTGCGCACCATCACCATCGGCGCCGGTTACGGTGACGCTCTGCTGGCCGCGCAGCTCGTCGGGGACGCCTCCATCGAGGACTGGAACCCGGTGCGCGAGACGGTGACGCCCCGCGCCCAGCACACCGGGCGCTACGACGAGCTGTACGCCCTCTACCGGCGGCTGTACCCGGACACCGCCGCGACCGTCCACGCCCTGGCGGCACTCCAGGAGCGCTGAGCGCCCCCTTCCCGTTGTCGAGTGCCCGTTTCACCTCGATCGCCCCGCCTCGCACCCCTGCATTCATCCCCACGGCGTGCTGCCGTGGATTTCGTCTCTCATCAAACGAATTCACTTCGGTGATGCTGGCGTATCCCGCTCCGATACTTGTGTTTTGAATTGGATTCGGTTTTGCTGGAGAGGGTCGTCAAGGGCGTGTCGTGGCCCTTGGCGAGCCGTCGAGCTCATCGCCGGAGGGGAGTCACGTGCGCGTGAAGGATGTCGATCTGCTGGTCATCGGTGCGGGAATGGCGGGGTTGACCGCTGGTGCCCGCGCTGTTCGCAACGGTCTGTCCGTCATGGTCGTGGAGATCGGTACGGACGTCGGCGGTTCCGCGCGCTTCGCGGGCTACGCGTGGACCGCGCCGAGCCATGACGTCATGGACCAGCACAATCCATGGGGAGACACCGCGCTCAAGCGCGCCCTCGTGGATCGGTTTCCCGAAGGCGTCGAATGGATTCGTTCACTCGGCGTGGACATCAAGGACGCGCAGCGCGTTCTCAGTTTCGGTCGTGGGCACCAGTTCGACACCCATCAGTATGTCGACACCTGTCGTCGGGCCATCCGCCAAGGCGGTGGCACATTGCTGTTGGAGACGTGTGCCGAACGGCTGGTGGTCGAGGACGGGGGCGTGGCGGGGGCGGAGCTGAGGCTGGCCGATGGCGCGCGCATGCGCGTGCGTGCTGGGTCCACGCTGATCGCGACCGGCGGGTTTCAGGGCGATCCGGAACTCCGCACCGCGCATGTGCACCCCCGTGCCGGGAGCATGCAGCTCCGCTCCAACTCCTTCAGCCGCGGTGGCGGATACCGTCTTGCCACCCAGGTCGGTGCCGCCACCGGCCACGATGACGCGGGCTTCTACGGCCATCTCATCCCCAGCGGGATCTCCTTCGCCGACCCGGCGGACTTCGTCGACTTGTCCCTCTACTACAGCGAGCACGCCCTTCTGTTCAACGTGCTCAACGATCGGTTCGTGGACGAGACGCTGGGCGACCACCTGACGGCCATGGCGTTGCTGGAGCAGCCCGAGAGCCGGGGTCTGCTCATCGCTGACGCCCGGGTGTTCCGTGACTGGGTCGTCGGGTCGTACGTCGAGGGCGCGGTCGCCGTGGACAAGTTCGCGCTGGCCGGCAAGCGGGGCGGCCGTGTGGGACTCGCCGAAGACCTCGACGAACTGGCCTACCTCCCGGAGGAATGGGGGTATCGGGGTGACGCCGTGCGCGACGCGGTCAAGCTGTTCAACGAAGACGCCGCGGCGGGGCTGGAGCCGGTGCCCGGTCGGCAGCTTGACCGCCTCCCGCTCGACGAACCGCCGTACTACGTGATCGAGACGGTACCGGCCATCACCTTCCCCTTTCACGGTGTGCGCATCGACGACCGGGCCCGCGTCCTGCGCGGGGACGGCGAACCGCTCCACGGACTCCTCGCGGCCGGGTCGGACACCGGTGGCCTGTGGCACCGCGCCTACGCAGGCGGCATCGCCTCGGCCCTGGTGTTCGGACTGACCGCCGCGGACACCGCCACCGCAGCCACCACCGCGACGGCGACGGCGGCACAGACGAGGACGTCACAGGCGACGGACTGAGCGCTCGCCGCCCCACCACCTGGCTCGTCCGCCGCGACCGGGTGGTGGGGCGGCGTCCCCGTGACGGGGTGGTGGGGCGGCGTCCGCCGCGACCGGGTGGGGGTGCGTCAGCGTGCCGTCCAGCCGCCGTCCACGTACAGCTCGGAGCCGGTCACGAAGCTCGCGTCCTGGGAGGCGAGGAACGCGACGGCCCCCGCGACCTCATCCGGCGTGCCGAGCCGCCCCATGGGGGTGCCCTCGACCATCGCGGTGTGACGGGGGGTGCCCCGCCACAGTTCGCGCGAGAGAGGCGTCTCGATGAAACCGGGATGGATCGAATTGACGCGGACGCCGCGCGTGGCCCAGTGCAGGGCGGCGTTCTTCGTCATCAGCCGGACCGCACCCTTCGCCGCGTGGTACGAGAACTGGCTGCCGAAGCCGCCCACCGTGCCGAAGATCGACGCGATGTTGACGATCGAGCCGCCACCGGCGCGTTCGATCGCGGGTCCACCGTGCTTCATGCCGAGCCAGACACCGCCCTGGGTCACCGCGATGACCTTGTCCCAGGACTCCTGGGTCTCCGTCTCCACGGTGCGCATCTGGGCGATACCCGCGTTGTTGACGAGCACGGACAGGCCGCCCAGTTCGGAGACCACGCGCTCGACCGTGCCGCGCCACGCCTCCTCGTCGCTCACGTCCAGCACGAGGCCCAGCGCCCGCGCTCCGTCGGCCGCCAGCTCCTTCGTCAGCTCCTCCGCCAGCTGCTCGCAGCGGTCGGCGTCCACGTCGGTCACCACCACCGTGGCGCCCTCGATGGCCAACCGCCGCGAGACGGCGGCTCCTATACCGCCGGTCGCGCCGGTGACCAGGGCGATCTGTCCGGACAGTCGGTCTCGCACGGGCTCTCCTCCGTCTTGCGTGGCGTTTCGCGTGGCGTCGGACGTGGCGTCTCGCGTGGCACCTTGGGTGGTAACTCGCGTGGCATCTGGCATGGCGTATCGCGTGGCATCTCCGGTGTCAGCCGTGGCGTCTCCGGTGTCAGCGGTCACGGCAGCAGCTCCAGCCCCGAGCGCAGCAGCGCGGGCACCGCGGAGCCGACCCGCTCGAATCCCGTTCCGACCGTCTGTCCCGCCGAATAGCGGGCGTGGATGCCCTCCGCGATGACGGCGAGCTTGAAACAGCCAAGCGCCTGGTAAAAGGGCAGGCCACCGATGTCCCGTCCGGACTTCTCGGCGTATCGCTCGGCCACCTCCCGGCCCGAGGGAAAGCCGGAATTGGCCGTCGGGACGTGGCGCGCCCCGAGGACCGGTTCGCAGGTCCGGTCCCAGTACATGAGCAGCATCCCGAGGTCGGCGAGCGGATCGCCGAGCGTGGCCATCTCCCAGTCGAGGACGGCGGCGATCCGCCCGAACTCGCCGGGTGCCAGGATGACGTTGTCCAGGCGGTAGTCGCCGTGCACGATGGCCGGGGCGCCGCTCGCGGGCAGGGAACGGGCCAGCCTGCCGTGCAGTTCGTCGAGGTCGGGCAGGCTCCGCGTGGCGACCTTGTCCCACTGCCCACGCCATCGCCGCACCTGGCGCTCCAGATAGCCGTCGGGCCGGCCGAAGTCGCCGAGCCCGACCGTGGCGGCGTCCACCGAGTGCAGTGTGACCAGGGCGTCCACCAGCGCGTCAGCGGCGCGCCGTGCGTCCTCGGGCGGGAGCGCGGCGGCCTCGTCACCGTCGCGCAGCACCGTGCCCGCCACGAAGTCGACGACACAGAACGGCGCCCCGATCACCTCCGGATCCGTGCACGACAGCACGGCCCGGGCAACCGGCACCGCGGTGTCGCCGAGCGCCGCGACGACGCGGTATTCGCGGTCCATGTCGTGCGCGGTCGGTGTCAGCACCCCCAGCGGTGGCCGTCGCACCACCCACCGGTGTGCCCCGTCGGTCACCGCGTAGGTGAGATTGGAGCGCCCGCCCTGCAGGAGCGTGACCGTGAGCGGGCCCGCGCACTCGGGTACGTGGCGTTCGAAGTAGCGCTGCAACGCGGCCACGTCGACTCCGGCCACCGTCGCCCCAGAACTGGTCACCGGGTGCCCCGCCGCTCGCGCGCCGTCCGCACCGCGCGCTTGGCGATGGCCCAGCGATGGGTCTCGGAAGGGCCGTCGTAGATACGGAACGGGCGCACCTCGCGGTACAGCCGCGACAGCGGGGCGTCCCCCGAGATGCCGAGCGCACCGCATATCTGGACGGCCCGGTCGACCACCCGGTTCACCGCCTCGGAGACGTAGGTCTTGGCGATCGAGGTGTGCTGGGCGGCGGGGCGGCCCTGGTCCAGCTCCCAGCAGGCCCGCCACAGCACCGCCCGGCTGGTCTCGATGTCGATCTCGGAGTCGGCCAGCATCTGCTGCACCATGCCCAGTTCGGCCAGCGGCTTGCCGAAGGCCGAACGGTCCGCCGCGCGCTCCAGGGCGATGTCCTGCGCTCGTCGGGCCACGCCGAGCCAGCGCATGCAGTGGGTCATGCGCGCGGGCCCCAGGCGTACCTGGGCATACGCGAAACCCTGGTCCACCTCGCCCAGTACGGCATCGTCCCCGACCTCGCAGCCTTCGAAGGCGATTTCGCTGTGCCCGCCGAAGAGGCCCTGGTCCAGGGTGTCGATATTCCGGACGATCTTCATACCGGGGTTGTCGGCGGGGATGAGGAACATCGTCGCGCCGCCCGGGTCGCCGGGGCCGCCGCTGGTGCGGGCCATGCAGATGGCGAAGGCCGCCCCGTCGGCGCCGCTGATGAACCACTTGCGGCCGTCGAGCCGCCAGCCGCCGTCGATCTTCGTCGCGGTCGTCATGAGCGCACGCGGGTCGGAGCCGGCGCCCGGCGCCGGCTCGGTCATCGCGAAGCACGAGCGCGCCTCACCGGCGGCCAGCGGGTGCAGATACCGCTCCTTCTGCTCCTCCGTGGCCACCACCTCGAGCAGATGCGTATTGCCCTCGTCGGGAGCCGCGCAGTTGAGCGCGAGGGGCCCCAGCAGCGAGTATCCGGCCGCTTCGAACACCACCGCCTGCCCGCACAGGTCCAGTCCGAGCCCGCCCCATTCGGCGCCGACGTGCGGGGCGAACACCCCCGCCTCGCGGGCCGCGTCCTGAAGCCTGCGGCGCAGCGGCTCCGGCCCGGCATGGACGTTGCCGTCACACGCCTGCTCCTCGGGTATCACCACCTCCCGTACGAACTCGGTGGTACGCCGCGCGATCCCGGCGACCCGTTCGTCGATCTCGAACCCGATGGGCACGTTGCACTCCCGAGCTTGGCTACTGCCTACCTGTACGGCGACACTTTGCGTGATGGGCGCGCGACCGCGCACCCACGATGCGAAGCAGGTCTGAAGCGCGGGCACCGCACACGGCACGCCCCGCTCCTTACGAGTAAACCGAATCCAATTCAGATCATCAACCGGTCGGCGTGTGTCGATGCGGTCACCGTCTCGCGCGGCACTCCGCTGCCGACTGAGCCGCAGGTTGGACGCCGTATGCGCGAAGCCCTTTCGGTCCGCGCGCCTGATGGTGCCCACGGCATTCGCCGCGCTCCCGGAGGAAACTCCTGTTCGATGGCTAGCTGGACTGAGTTCAGTTCTGTAGCGTCCCGGACGTCGGCACGGCACCGGACCGTGCCGTCGCGAAGGGAGCCGGATCATGAGCACCACACAACAGCCCGCACCTCCGGGGGAGGAGGCGGCGTCATACGATCCACGTACGGTGCGCCGCGCGATGCTCGCCGGGAGCATCGGCACCCTGATCGAGTACTACGACTTCAGCGTCTACGGCTATCTCGCCGTGGCGATCGCTCCTCAGTTCTTCCCGGGCGACGATCCGGCGGCCTCGTTGCTGGCAACGCTCGCGGTGCTCGCCACCGGCCTCGTGGTGCGGCCGGTCGGCGGTGTCTTCTTCGGGTGGATCGGCGACCGATGGGGTCGCCGCAAGGCGCTGGTCTCCTCCGTGGTGTGCATGGGCGTGGCCAGCAGCGTCACGGGACTGCTGCCGACCTACAGCCAGATCGGCGTGTTCGCCGCGGTGCTCCTGTTCATCACCAGGCTGGCGCAGGGCGTCTCCTCGGGCGGTGAGTCGGTCGGTGCCTACACCTACATCTACGAATCGGCGCCGCCCGGGCGCAGAGCCTTCCTCGGCTGCGTCACGCCCATCGGGTCCAACCTCGGGTTCATGTTCGCGGCCGCCACGGCCGGGGCGATCTCGGCCCTCACCACCAAGGACCAGATGGGCGACTGGGGCTGGCGGCTGCCCTTCCTGATGGCCGTGCCGCTCACCTTGATCTGCCTGTGGGCCCGGCTGCGGATCGAGGACACGCCGGAATTCGAGGCGGCCGCAAAGCGCGCCGACATCCCGACGGCGCCGATCCGGGAGGTACTGTCCACCCACCGCGGCGCGCTGCTGCAGTCCATCGGCCTGGCCATGGCGCAGGGCGGAGCCATCTTCCTGGGGCTGACGTACATCGGCATCCATCTGACCACCAACCTGGGGTACGACTCCACGCAGGTGTTCTGGCTGACCGCAGGGGTCGTGCTCGTCACCGTGCTGCTCATGGTGCCGGCCGGCTGGCTCTCCGCCCGGTTCGGCTGCCGTCGCGTCCTGATGTGCGGGCTGCTGGGCTTCCTGGTGACCGCCTACCCCGCGATGATGCTCATGGGCCGGCACAACCTGGCCCTGGCCGGCCTGGCTTATCTGCTCTTCATGGTGAGCAGTGGGTTTGTGCAGGTCCCGGCGGCCAGTCTGTGGCCGCGTCTGTTCGAACGCCGGGTCCGCTACACCGGCATGGCGATCGGGTACAACATCGGCACCGTCCTCGCGGGCGGTACCGCTCCCTACATCGCGACCTTCCTTGTGGACAAGACCGGGAACCTGCTCTCCCCGGCGTTCTTCGTCATGGTGATCTGCCTGATCGGGATCGGTTCCCTGCTCACCGTCCGCAAGGACGTGTAGAGGGCGGGTGCGGTGGCCGCGGCCACCGCACCGCACCGCGTCAGTCCGCCGTCGTGGAGGAGTGGCCGCGGAGGCCGATGGTCTGGCCACCGTCGATGAGGAACTCCCCGCCCGTGGTGTAGGAGGCGTCGTCGCTCGCGAGGAAGAGCACCATGCGGGTGACCTCCTCGGGCTCCCCGATGCGCGCCACCGGCTGATGGGCGAAGAGTTCGGGTGAGGCGGTCTCACCCATGGGCGTACGGATGACACCCGGGTGGACGGAGTTCACCCGCACCCCGCTGCCTGCCATGTCCAGTGCGGCGGCCTTGGTCATCCCGCGCACCCCCCACTTGCTCGCCACATAGCCGATGCCATTGGCGAAACCCGTCATCCCGGCGGCCGAGGAGACGTTGACGACGGCCCCGTGGCCGCGCTCGCGCATGCCTGGGAGGACGGTGTGCATGCCTAGGAAGGCGCCCACCAGATTGACGTCGATGATCCGGCGGAAGTGCTCGGGCGACTGCTGCTCCACACCGCCGTAGTGCATGATCCCCGCGTTGTTGACCAGGACGTCCACGGGGCCGAGGGTGTCCTCGACCGTGCGGACGACGGACCGCCACTGCGCTTCGTCGGTGACGTCGAGGTGGCAGTACCGCGCGTGGGGGAGTTCCCCGGCCAGGGTCTCCCCCTCGTCGTCCAGGACGTCACAGACGGCGACTCGGGCGCCCTCCGCGACCAGCCCCCGTACATGCGTGGCGCCCATGCCCCGGGCGCCGCCGGTGACGATCGCTACTTTTCCGTCGAAGCGCATGCTGAACTTCCCTTCCACATCCGTGAGTTGCCGCATTCGTGAGCCCCCGCGTCCATGAGGCCCGCATCCGTGAGCCCCCGCGTCCATGAGGCCCGCATTCGTGAGCCCCGGCGTCCGTGAGCCGGAGCCATCAGTCCACCGCGAAGGTGATCAGTCCGGTACGAGCACGGTCCGGCCCCGCACCCGGCCCCGGCGAAGCCGGTCGATCGCCTCGGCGGCGGCGGACAGCGGGAAGCGCTCCGTCTCGACGTGGAGCGCCCCCGAACGTGCCAGCGCGACGACCGCGGCCAGCTCGTGGCGCGTACCCCAGAAGGGCAGTGAGAGCCGGAAGCCGGCCGGCAGGACACCCGGCTTGGCCACCGTCAGACTGCCGCCTCCACTTCCGACGACGGCGAGTTCGCCGCCGGGGCGCAGGACGCTGGTCGCGAGTTCCAGCGTCTGTGCGGCGCCGACGAAGTCGAATACGGCGTCCGCCCCCACGCCACCGCTGCGCGCCCTCAGGACGCGGGCGGTATCCGGCCGCATCAGGGTGCCGAAGTCCGCGCCGGAGCGGTCCGCGAGAGCCAGGGCGTCCTCCCGGACATCGACCGCCAGCACACGGCTCGCGGTGGTCGCGTGGAGGGCCTGGACGGCCAGGTGGCCGAGCCCGCCGACACCGATGACGACGGCGGTGGTGCCCTCGCCGAGGGCGGGCCGGAGCCCGGCCACGGCGTGGTAGGACGTCAGGCCCGCGTCGGAGAGCGGGGCGGCCTGGTCGGCCGGCAGGTCGCCGATCGGCACCAGATGGCGGGCGGACGGGACGAGCAGATACTCGGCCATTCCGCCGTCCCGGCCCAGTCCCGCCCCGTGCCAGGCCAGGGTGTCCCGCCGGTCGCAGTAGTTGTCGGAGCCCGCGGCGCACCGCGCGCAGGAGCCGCAGCCCCACGGCCCGTAGAGCACCACGCGGTCACCTGTGCTCACCCCGTCGGCGGCGGGCCCCAGGGCCGTGACCTGCCCGGCGACCTCGTGGCCGAGGGTGAACGGCAGCCGGTAGGGGAGCGCGCCCGGAGCACCGTCGATGACATGCAGGTCGGAGCGGCACAGACCGGCGGCTTCGACCCGCACCAGCACCTCGGCGCCGTGGGGGACGGGCCGCTCGACCTCTGTAGGTGCCGGAGCCTCGCCCCAGGCCGTCAGCCGCAGTGCCCTCATCTTCACCGTCCCGGGTCTTGTCAGCGCTGCGGCTGCCACGGTAACAGAGGTGAAGTCGGTTCAATAGATGGCTGAGGCAACGGAAGGGGATCGGTGTGACGAGCGAAGAGGTCCGCACGGGGAGGTTCGCCGACAGGGTCGCGATGGTGACGGGAGCCGCCTCGGGTATGGGCGCGGCGGTCGCCCGGCAACTGGCCGCGGAAGGGGCGCGGGCTGTCGTCCTGGCGGACGTGAACGGCGACGGCGCGGCGGCCGTCGCCGAGGAACTGCCCGCCGCCCGGGCGGTCGCGCTCGACGTCACGGACGCGGCGGGCGTCGACAGCGCCTTCCAGGACGTACTGCGCCGGTACGGGCGCCTCGACGTCCTGGTGCACGCGGCGGGGGTCGACGATCCGGAGGCGAAGCGGCGGATCGCGGACGCGGCCGTCGAAGGCCGGCCGGTCGAGCTGACCGATTCCCTCGACGACGCCTCCTGGCGGCGGGTCATGCGCGTGAACCTGGACGGAACCTTCCATGTGCTGCGCGCCGCGGTGCGGATCATGCGGCCCCGCGGGGCCGGGGCGATCGTGGTGATCGGATCGTCGTCGGCCTTCGACGCGCCCGTTGGCTACCCGCACTACGCCGCCTCCAAGGCGGGTGTGCACGCCCTGGCCCAGGCCGTGGCCAAGGAGGTCATCGCGTCCGGGATCCGCGTGAATCTGGTGGCGCCGGGGCCGACGGACACGGGGATGGCGGCCCGCACCCCCGAGGCGCTGCGGTCGGCCTTCGCCGACCCGCGGGTGCGCCCGTACGCGACGCCCGAGGAGATATCCGAGATCGCTCTCTTCCTCGCGAGTGATGCCGCGGCGAACCTCGTCGGCGCGGTGCTGCTCGCCAACGGCGGCCGGTTCACCGCCTGAGCGGATCCGGGCCGGCCCCCTGATTCGGGCCGGCCCCGATCCGGGTCCGCCCCGATCCTGGCGCCGGATGGTCTTGCCTGCCCGGAGTCCCATGCCTACGGTCATGAATTGAGTTCAATTCTTGCGCTCCTCGCCCGCCGTACGAGCACGATGGAGATCCCATGCACCGTCGCCACCCCGAGATCGACCCCCAGCTACTGTCCGAAACGGACGAACAGCGACAATTGCGTACCGTCCTGCGGGACCTCTATGCCGAGGCGAGTGGCGTCGAGGAGGTGCGCAAGCATCTGGCCACCCCGCGCGGATACGACGAAGCGCTCTGGGTACGGCTCGCGGGCGAGATCGGCGTCCACGGCCTGGCCATTCCGGAGGAGTACGGCGGGTCGGGCTTCACCTTCGCCGAGCTGGCCGTGGCCCTGGAGGAATCCGGACGCGCCCTGTACTGCGCGCCCCTGCTCCCCACGGTGGTCCTGGCCGCAAACGCCCTCCTGCTCGGCGGCGACCGTACGGCATGTGAGCGCTATCTGCCCCGGATCGCCGACGGCACGCTCACCGCCACCGTGGCCGGGTTCGGCCCCGATGAGCCCGGTGGGTCCGGCGAGCCCGCCGTCACCGCGGAACAGGGGAGTGGCGGCTGGGCGCTGCGCGGCCGGGCGGACTTCGTGCTCGACGGGGCCGGTGCGGATCTGCTCCTGGTGCGGGCCGGAACACCCGCCGGGCCTCGGATCTTCGCCTGTGAGCCCGCCCCCGACACCTGCCGGCGGACGCCGCGCCGCGTCCTGGACGAGACGCGGCGCCAGGCGCTGGTGGAGTTCGGGGGTGCCCCGGCCGCTGCCGTGGGCACGGCGGAGGGGGCCGAGGGCACGGTTTCGGCCACGCTGGACACCGGGCGGGCCGCGCTGGCGGCCGAGCAGGTCGGCGGCAGCGGGCATGCGCTGGACGCCACGGTCGCCTTCGTCGCCCAGCGCCACCAGTTCGGCCGCCCTATCGGGTCCTTCCAGGCCGTCAAGCACCGGCTGGCCGATGTGCTGGTGGCGCTGGAGGCGGCGCGCTCGGGGTCCGCGTATGCGACCGCCTGCGCCGCCATCGCCTCGCCGCAGTTGCCGGTGGCCGCCTGTGCCGCCGCCGTGGTCTGCTCCGAGACCTTCCGCCTGGCGACGGCCGAGTACGTCCAGTTGCACGGCGGGATCGGCTTCACCTGGGAGCACCCGGCGCATCTGTACGTGCGCCGGGCGCGCGGCGCGGAGGTGCTGTTCGGCACGGCGGACCAGCACCGGACCCGGCTCGCCGGGCTCGTCGGCCGCCCCGCTGCCTGAACCCGAATAGGTATGTCTCGATCAAGGGCTTGACACCGTGCGGCCATGGAATCAAAGTTGTAGTGAATTCAGTTCAGTTTCAGAGGGGTGAGGGATGACAACGGAAGAAGAGATCCAGTTCGAGCGCGACGGCCACGTCGCCCGTGTGTGGCTCAACCGTCCGTGGAAGAAGAACTGCGTCACCGTGCCGATCCTGGACCGGCTCGACGAGATCATCACCGAGGTGGACGAGGACCCCGAGCTTCGGGTCCTGGTGGTGCGCGGCCGTGGCGGCACGTTCTGCTCGGGGTTCGACCTCGACAGCCTGAAGGCCGAGTACGTCGGCAAGTCGAACGCGATCGACGTCGCGGTGAAGTCCGCGAAGGTGTGCGACCGCCTGTACTCGATGAAGACCCCCTCGGTCGCGGTCCTTGAGGGCCATGTCACCGCAGGCGGCTTCGAGATCATGATCTCCTGCGACTTCGCCATCTCCGCCGACGACGCGAAGATCGGCGACTTCCACATCCGCCGCGCGCTGTTCGGCGGGGCCGGTCCGATCTACCGGGTGCCGCGCATGATCGGCATTCGCAAGACCAAGGAGCTGATGCTCACCGGCAAGCTCCTTTCCGGCATCGAGGCCGCCGAGTTCGGCCTGATCAACAAGTCGGCCCCGGCCGAGGAGCTGGACGCGACGGTCGAGGAGTTCATCAGCCACCTCGCCGACAAGAGCCCCTTCACCATGTGGCTCACGAAGATGACGATCGACCGCAGCCTGGACGCCGACACCCAGTCGCTGATGGTGATGGAGCACCTCGCCGTGGGCGTGGCGCTCAACTCCGAGGATGCGAACGAGGGCGTGTCGGCGTTCCTGGAGAAGCGCGAACCCAAGTGGCAGGGGCGCTGATCCGGATGACCACGGATCCGCGGAGCTCCGCCGCCGGCGGGCTCCAGGGCGCACGCTGCTCCGGCTGCTCGGTGACGGTGTACCCCGCGGACGACACGTGCCCGCGCTGCGGAGGGCCGGCCGATCCGGCGGCCCTCCAGGGCACGGGCACGCTGTGGACCTGGACGGTGCAGCGGTACGCCCCCAAGTCGCCGCCCTACCAGGTCCCGCCCGGAGGCTTCGAGCCGTTCGCGCTCGGCTATGTCGAGCTGGCGGAGGGCGTGCGGGTGGCCGCCGTCCTCGACGTCGACGACCTCGACGCCGTCCGTATCGGCATGCCGCTCTCCGTGACCGCCGGTCCCGGGGTGCCCCGGGCCAGGCCCACGTCCCTGAGCGAGGAGGGCTCTTGAGCACCGATGTGCTGATCTGCGGCGCGGGGCGCACCCCGTTCGGCCGGTCGGAGACGACCGGCCGGCAGCTCGCCGTCGCCGCCGTGAACGCCGCGCTGGCGGACGCCGGGATCGCGTGGTCGCGGGTGCGGGCCGCGTTCGGCGGCAGCGACAGCGCGGGTCTCGCGGACACCCTGGTGGCCCAACTCGGCCTGACCGGACTGCCGTTCGTCAATGTCAAGAACGGCTGCGCCACCGGTGGCAGCGCGCTGGTCTCCGCCGTGAACGCGATCCGCTCCGGCATGGCGGACGTCGTCCTCGCCGTCGGCTTCGACAAACACCCGCGCGGCGCCTTCGACCCCAGGCCCGAGGACTGGGGCCTGGGAGCGGAGTACGGCAGCGACGGGCTGATGGTGACCACCCAGTTCTTCGGCATGAAGATCCAGCGCTATATGCACGACCACGGGATCACCCCGCGGACCCTCGCCCTGGTCGCCGAGAAGGCGTACCGCAATGGCGGCCTGACCCCCGAGGCATGGCGGCGCGAACCGGTGTCCGCCGCGGAGATCCTGGAATCCGGCATGGTCAGCGATCCGCTGACCCGCTTCATGTTCTGCTCCCCGGGAGCGGGCGCGGCGGCGCTGGTCCTCTGCTCGCCCGAGGCCGCCCGCGCGATGGACGGCACACCGGTCACCCTGCGCTCGGCGGCCGTACGCACCCGTCGCTTCGGCTCGTTCGAGGTGTTCAGCCCGTGGATTCCCGGGGGCACACTGACCAGCGTCAGCCGTGATGCCTCGGCCGCCGCCTTCGACGAGGCGGGGCTCGGCCCCGGCGATATCGACGTCGCTCAACTGCAGGACACCGAGAGCGGCGCCGAGGTCATGCACATGGCCGAGTGCGGATTCTGCGAGGACGGTGAGCAGGAACGGCTGATCGCCTCCGGTGCCACCGCGATCGGCGGGACGCTGCCGGTCAACACCGACGGCGGCTGCATCGCCAATGGCGAACCCATCGGCGCCTCGGGACTGCGCCAGGTCTACGAGGTCGTCCAGCAACTGCGCGGCCGGGCCGGCGAGCGCCAGGTCCCGGACCGCCCCAGGATCGGCTTCACCCATGTGTACGGCGCCCCCGGCGTGAGCGCCTGCACGGTCCTGTCCCGTTGAAAGGCCCGTTGAAAGGCCCGTTGAAAGGCCCGTTGAAAGTCGCGCCGAATGTGCGGCGGAATGTCCCGCTGAACGGCCCCCCGATCGGAGGTGGAGGAAGAGATGAGCGGTATCCCGGAACCCGATGAGTTCCGCGCCGAGGCCCGGACGTGGCTCGCCGGAGTGGCCCGGCCCCGCGCCGCCGACGGGGAGTGGGGCAGCGGCTCCGACTCCGTCGCCGTGTTCGAGAACTGGACCGAGGAGCAGGAGCGCGAGTACACCGCCCGCGTCCAGGAGTGGGAACGCACCCGCTACGACCAGGGCTGGTCCGCGCTCAACTGGCCGCAGGAGTACGGCGGACGAAGTCTGCCCGCGTACTACGAGCAGCTCTACCGCGGCGAGGAGGCGGCCTTCGACGTACCGCACCGCCCCGAGATCTTCCCCGTGACCCAAGCGCTCGTCGCTCCCGCGATCGGCCTGTGGGGCACCGAGGAACAGAAGAGCCGCTGGCTCGTGCCCATGCTGCGCACCGACGAGCTGGCCTGCCAGCTGTTCTCGGAGACCGAGGCGGGCTCCGACCTCGCCGCGGTGCGCACCAGAGCGGTGCGCGAGGGCGATACTTGGGTGCTGACCGGGCACAAGGTGTGGACCTCCGGGGCCCGCGTGGCGACCTGGGGCGTGGCGGTGTGCCGCACCGATCCGGACGTCCGCAAGCACGCCGGGATCACCGTCTTCCTGGTGCGCATGGACGCGCCGGGTGTCACCGTACGGCCCATCCGGCAGATGACCGGTGGCACCAGCTTCAACGAGGTCTACCTCGACGGTGTGCGGGTGCCCGACACCGACCGGCTCGGTCCTGTCGGCGAGGGGTGGCGGGTCACGCTCAGCGTGCTGGCCGCCGAACGGCTCGACTCCGGCAGCCTCGGCCTGGACAACGCCGACCGGGCGCTGGACCTGGCCGGAAACCTGTCGCGCCCGCTCACCGGTAGCGAACAGCAGCGGGCCGCCGACCTCCACCTCCGCACCCTCGTCCAGCGGCTCATGGGACTGCGGGTGACCGCCGCCCTCGTCGCCGGGCGCGAACCGGGCGCGGAGGCATCGGTCGGCAAGCTGTACGCCACCGAGACAATGCGGCGCACCAGCGACCTGGTGTCCGAGCTGCTGGGGCCGAGCCTCGTGGCGGACACGGGGGAGTGGGGCACCTACGCCTGGACGGAACACCTGCTGGGCGCCCCCGGCTACAGCATCGCGGGGGGCACCGACGAGATCCAGCGCACCATCCTCGCCGAGCGCGTACTCGGCCTGCCCAAGGAGCCCGTCCGATGAGCATGGCCACCGAGGTGCCGGAGCTGGCCGCCCGGGTCCGCGACCGGCTCGCCCGCCACCACCCGGGCGCGCCGGTCGGCGAGTTGACGGTGCTGCCGGGCGGCCACTCCGGGCTGACGTACGAGGTCGCGGCGGGGGACGCCCGGTACGTCGTCAAGGCGGTGCCTCCGGGGCAGCGGCCCGTCGGACGCAACGACGTCCTGCGCCAGTCACGGGTGCTGAGCGCGCTGGCCGGATCCACGGTGCCGGTACCGGGCGTCGTGGCCGTCGACGAGACCCAACCCGCCTGGTTCGCCATGGACTTCGCGGCCGGTGAGGCCGTCGAGCCGGTACTGGACGACCACGAGGTGGACCCCGCGACGGCCCGCGCCCGGATGCTGGAGATCGCCTCCGTCCTGCGCCGACTGCACGGCACCGATGTGGACACGCCCGGGCTCGACGCGCCCGCACCACTGGACGCCGCCGGTGAGCTGGAGCGGTGGAGCCGCACCCTGCGGGCCGTTCCCGTCGAACTGCGGCCCGGTGGAGAGGAGTTGCTGGCACGTCTCGCCGACGGCGTACCCCACGGCCTTCCGCCGGTGCTGCTGCACGGGGACTTCCGGCTCGGCAATGTGCTGTGCGTGGGCGAGCGGGCGGTGGCCGTCGTCGACTGGGAGATCTGGAGCGTCGGCGACCCGCGCATCGACCTGGGCTGGTTCCTGCTCTTCGCGGACCACCACAACTTCCCCCAACTGGGACACGCCGTGCCCGGACTGCCCGGCGAGGCCGAACTGCTGGACACCTACCGCGACGGGCGGCCCGCGCTGCCCGCGATGGACTGGTTCCGGGCACTCGGCCGCATGAAGATGGCCGCGATCATGGGCCACAACCTCCGCCGGCACCGTGAGGGCAAGCACCACGACCCGGACCAGGAACGCCTGCCGCCCACCATCGCCGCGATGATCCGCACCGCCCGCGACATCCTCGGCTGATCCGGCAGCGGTACGCCCCCACCGAACAGGAGCAATCGTGGATTTCGGATACTCGCCACGGGCGAGTGAACTCCAGGACCGCATGCGGTCGTTCATGGACGAACACGTCTTCCCCGCGGAAGCGACGTATGACCGGCAGCTGGCCGAAGGGGACGACCCGCACGCCCTGCCGCCGGTGATGGCCGAGCTGAAGGAGAAGGCCCGTGCCGAGGGCCTGTGGAACCTCTTCATGGCGCACGGCGACTGGGGCGCGGGGCTCAGCAACCTCGAATACGCGCCGCTCATGGAGCTGGCGGGCCGCTCCATCATCGGCCCCGAGGTGTTCAACTGCTCGGCGCCCGACACCGGCAACATGGAGCTGCTCGCGCTGTACGCCACTCCCGAGCAGCAGGACCGCTGGCTGCGCCCGCTGCTCGACGCTCAGATCCGCTCATGCTTCGCCATGACCGAGCCGGAGGTCGCGAGCTCCGACGCCCGCAACATCCGTACCCGCATCACCCGCGACGGCGACAGCTACGTCGTCAACGGCCGCAAGTGGTACACCTCCGGGATCCTCGACCCCGACTGCAAGCTGATCATTCTGATGGGCAAGACCGACCCGGAGGCGCCCACCTACCGGCAGCAGTCCATGCTGCTCGTCCCCCGGGACACCCCGGGCGTCACGGTCCTGCGCGATCTGCCGATGTTCGGCTACACCGACCGGCTCGGACACGGCGATGTGCTCTTCGAGAACGTCCGCGTCCCGGCGGAGAACATCCTCGGCGGAGAGGGCGAGGGCTTCGCGCTCGCCCAGGGACGGCTCGGTCCCGGACGGATGCACTACGCGATGCGCGCCGTGGGTTTCGCCGAGCGCGCCCTGCGGCTGATGTGCGAGCGCGTCACCGAACGCACCGCCTTCGGCGGGCCGCTGGCCGATCAGGGGGTGGTGCGGGAGTGGATCGCCCGCAGCCGCATCGAGATCGAGCAGTTGCGTCTCCTCGTCCTCAAATCGGCCTGGCTGATGGACACCGTCGGCAACGCCGCCGCCCGTATGGAGGTCGCCGCCATCAAGGTCGCGGCGCTGGAGGTCGCCCACAAGGTGGTCGACCGGGCGGTGCAGGCACACGGCGCGGCGGGGGTCAGCGACGACACCGTACTGGCCCGGCTGTACGCCATCACCCGGGCGCTGCAGATCGCCGACGGCCCCGACGAAGTACATCTGCGGACGGTGGCCCGCCAGGAACTCGCGCAATACAAGAAGAAGACCGACACGGAGACGGGAGCGGCGTGAGCGCCAACAGCCTCGACGGCAAGGTGGCCGTCATCACCGGCGGATCCCGTGGCATCGGCCTCGGCATCGCCACCGCCTACCGGGCGGCCGGCGCTCACGTGGTGATCGCGGCCCGTAAACCGGCCGGACTCGCCGAGGCGCGCGAGGAGTTGCTGCGCGTCAAGGGCGACGGCGACGTGCACACGGTGGTGGCGAACGCGGGCGAACCCGAGCAGGCCGAGCGGTGTGTCGAGGAGACCATGGCCCGCTTCGGCCGCCTCGACCTCCTCGTCAACAACGCGGCCACCAACCCGTACCACGGCGATCTGCTCGACCTGGACCTGCCGCGCGCGGAGAAGACCGTCCGCGTCAACCAGTACGGCATGATCGCCTGGACCCGGTGCGCCTGGCGGGCCTGGATGGCCGAACACGGGGGAGCGGTGGTCAACATCGCCTCCGTCGGCGGGCTCATCGTCGATCCGCACATCGGCTACTACAACGCCACCAAGGCCGCCATGCTGCACATGACCCGGCAGCTCGCCTACGAACTGGGGCCGCACGCCCGCGTCAACGCCATCGCCCCCGGACTGATCAAGACCGAGCTGGCGCGGGCGGTGTGGGAGGCCCGCGAGCCGATCCTCACCGCCAAGCTGCCGCTGCGGCGCCTCGGCACCGTGGAGGACGTGGCCCACGCGGCGCTGTTCCTGGCCTCCGACGCCTCCTCCTGGATGACCGGCCAGACCCTGGTGCTCGACGGCGGCGCGACCGCCCTGCCGATCGGGGTGGAGGGATGAGCGCGCCCCGACCCGCCGCGGAGCTGTTCTCGCTCCGGGGCAGGACGGCCCTGGTCACCGGCGCGTCCGCGGGGCTCGGCGCACGCTTCGCCACCGTTCTCGCGCAGGCCGGGGCCACCGTCTTCGCCGCCGCCCGGCGGATCGAGAGGCTGAAGGAACTCGCCGACTCCGACACCCGCATCCACCCCGTCGCCTGCGACGTCTCGCTCGCCGCCGACCGCGCGCAGTTGGCCGGGACGGCGCTGGCCACCACCGGCCGCATCGACATCCTGGTCAACAACGCGGCCACGTCCGGGGAAACCCGCGCCGAGGACGAATCCCCGGACGCCTTCGCCGATGTTCTCGGCGTCAACCTCACCGCCCCCTTCCACCTGGCACGCCTGGTGGCGGAGGCACCCGCCGTGGACGGCGACCCACCCCGGAGCGTCATCAACGTCTCCTCCATCCTCGGCCTGGTCACCGCCGCCCCCCTGGGCGGCGCGAGCTACGCGGCGTCCAAGGCCGGGCTGATCGGGCTGACCCGCGAGCTGGCCGGACAGTGGGGCGGAAGCGGGACCCGCGTCAACGCGCTCGCCCCGGGCTGGTTCCGCACCGAGATGACCGCGGACCTCTTCGGCGACGAGCGCTCCAGCCGCTGGGTCGAGCGCAACACCCTGCTGCGGCGCGGCGGCGACGCCCATGAACTCGACGGCGCGCTGCTGTTCCTCGCCTCGGACGCCTCCTCCTACTGCACCGGGCAGATCCTGACCGTCGACGGCGGATGGACCGCGCGATGAGGGTCGGCATCGAGATCGAGGACGGTCTGGCCCGCGTCACCCTGCGCCGCGGCGAGGCGGGCAACGCCATCGACCTGGAGATGGCACGCGAACTGCTGG
Organism: Streptomyces sp. NEAU-YJ-81; assembly: GCF_017592595.1. Classification (NCBI taxonomy): domain Bacteria; kingdom Bacillati; phylum Actinomycetota; class Actinomycetes; order Kitasatosporales; family Streptomycetaceae; genus Streptomyces; species Streptomyces sp. NEAU-YJ-81. Next base: position 201,640 of record NZ_JAGFNO010000020.1, read on the forward strand.
ACGCGGCGCGGGCCTGCGCCACCGAGTCCGTACGGGCCGTGCTGCTGACCGGCGAGGGGAAGTCCTTCTGCGTCGGCGGCGACCTCGGGGAGTTCTCCCGGCTCTCCGGCGAGGCGCTGGAGAAGCACCTCATCGCGGTGACCGGCGCGCTCCACGAGGCCCTGCGCACGTTCGCGGCGGGCGACGCGCCCGTGGTGGCCGCCGTGCAGGGCGCCGTCGCCGGTGCGGGCATCGGCCTGGCCGCGTCCGCCGATGTGACCCTCGCCGCCGACAACGCCTCGTTCACCACCGCCTACACCGGGATCGGCTACTCACCGGATGCCGGAGTGAGCTGGTTCCTGCCCCGGCTCGTCGGCCCCAAGCGGGCCCTGGACCTGCTGCTGACCAACCGCCGCATAAAGGCGGCGGAAGCCGAGGCCATCGGCCTGGTGAGCCGGATCGTCGCCCCCGACCAACTGACCGCCGAGGCCGTCCGTACGGCCGAGGCGCTGTGCGGCGGACCCACCGCCGCCTTCGGCGTCACTCGCCGTCTCGTCGCCACCGGACTGACCTCGGACCTCGATGCGCACCTGGACCGCGAGGCCCGTGCGATCGCCGCCGCCGCTACCTCGGACGCGGGCCGCGAGGGCGTCGCCGCCTTCCTGGGCAAGCGGGCGCCCGACTTCACCCGCGCCGCCCCCAGCACCTGACACCTCCCCGAAACCCCTGGAGCCCCACCGTGTCGGAAGCATTCATCGTCGGAGCCGTCCGTACCCCCGTCGGCCGCCGCAAGGGCACGCTCAGCGGCGTGCACCCCGCCGATCTCGGCGCCCATGCGCTGCGCGCCCTGCTGGAGCGAACCGGAGCCGACCCGGGCGCCGTCGACGACGTGTACTTCGGGTGCGTCAGCCAGATCGGCGCCCAGACCGGGAACGTCGCGCGTACCGCATGGCTGTCGGCCGGGCTGCCGCAGCACGTCCCCGGCACCACCATCGACCGCCAGTGCGGCTCCTCCCAGCAGGCCGTGCACTTCGCCGCCCAGGCGGTCGGCTCCGGGGCCGCCGATCTGGTGGTCGCCGGCGGGGTGGAGGTGATGAGCCTGGTGCCCATCGCCAGCCC
>NZ_JAGFNO010000021.1:0-200375 GCF_017592595.1 Streptomyces sp. NEAU-YJ-81
GCTAGCCGTCAGGCCCGTGATCCGTCGGTTGCTGATGATCACTGCACGAGCCGCATTCCCCACCACACGACCATGATCAACGATCACGACCTCGACGTCTCACCACCAACCATGCACGAGCTCGTTAAACGCCTACCAGGGCAGTTCTCCGTTTTCGTCCTGGAAGGTTCCTGTCGGGCCGTCCGCGTCGAGAGTTGCCAAGCGCACGACGACCCTGGCGCTCTCCTCCGGCGCCCTTCCGATTCCGAATGCCGCGGTCAGGTCGGTCGCGGTGGTGCCGGGCTCGACTGCGTTGAACTTGATGCCCGGCTGGGACTTGGCGTACTGGACCGTAAGCATGGTGGCCGCGGACTTGGAGGCGGAGTAGAGCGCCAGCGGCAAGCCGAACTCCGGCCGGTCCGGATTGGTCACTGCCCAGAACGACCCGGCGCTGCTCGAAACGGTGACCACGGTGGGGTTCGAGGATTTGCGCAGCAGGGGAAGCGCCGCCTCCGTGACGCGCACGATTCCCACCGCGTTGGTGTCGAAGGTCCGGAGAGCCGTGGGACCGTCGGTGACTCCGTCCCCCAAGATGCCCGCGTTGTTCACCAGGACGTCCAGTCGGCCCTCGGCCGAGTCGATCGTCGCCAGCGCGCTGCTCACCGATGCGTCGTCGGTCACGTCGAGCTGTACGAATCGTGCGCCAAGCGCTGCCGCCGCCTTCTCGCCTCGTTCGACATCACGCGCGCCGATGTAGACAACGTGGCCCAACGCCAGAAGCTGTTTGGCCGTCTCGAAGCCGATTCCCTTGTTGGCCCCAGTGATCAGCGTGATGGTCATGCGTGTCCTCCCGAATGTGGCCCGAGCGGGCCGTGAGCGGTTCGGAGTTGTTCATTGGGTTGCCGGCCGCCGATTACGGAGGTCAGCCGGTCAGTTGCCGGAGAAGTTCGCCGGCGTCGTGCAGGGCGGTCATGTGCACGAACCGCCCGTCGCGGACCTGATAGATGGCGTACTCGACGATCTCGAAGGAGGCGCCGGTGGGAGCCACGCCGAGCCATTCCTTCATGAGGGGACCCCTCTCAGATCTGGTTCAGCCCGCCGTCGATGTACAAACTCGAACCGGTGATGAAGCTGCTCTGCTCGGAGGCGAGGAAGGTCACGGCGGCGGCGACCTCCTCCGGGCGCCCGAGCCGGCCCAGCGGCACACGCGTTGCCAGTTGCCGCTTGAACTGCTCCGGGTCGGGGCTGAGCCCTGACATCCCGGGTGTATCGGTCGGGCCGGGCGTGATGGTGTTGACCCGGATGCCGCGTCCCTTGAGTTCGTTGGCCCAGGTCCGGGAGAACGATCGGGTGGCGGCCTTGGTTGCCGCGTACACGCCGAGCGCCTCGTCGCCCACGTCCACGTTGGTAGAGCCGTTCAGGATGACCGAAGCGCCGTCGTTGAGCAGCGGCAGAGCCTTCTGCACGGTGAACAGCGTGCCCCGGACGTTGATGCCGAAGAGGGTGTCGAAATGCTCCTCGGTGACCTGCTCGAGCGGCACGAGCGAGGCGACGGAGGCATTCGCGAACAGTACGTCCAGGCCCCGCCCCCGGCTGCGGATCGTCTCGTAGAGCCGGTCCAAGTCGGCCAGGTTCGCGATGTCGCCGATCACCGCGGTAGCCGCCTGGCCAATCACCTGGACGGCCGCGTCGAGTTCGGTCTCGCGTCGGCCGGTGATGAACACGTGCGCGCCCTCGGCCGCCAGCCGTACGGCACTGGCCAGGCCGATACCGGTGCTGCCCCCGGTGACGAGAGCGGTCTTTCCCTCAAGAAGTCCCACGTGAGTAGCTCCTCCGATTTTTGTAGCGATCGCTGCGGAAGTCGAATGCTAGCACTTCTGCAGCGATCGCTGCGGAAGGAGTAGGCTGGAAGGGTGGAGACGAAACAGAACGGCCCCATCGGCCGACCGCGAGGATTCGACGCCGACGAAGCTCTCGAGCGCGCCATGCTGGTCTTCTGGAAGCATGGCTACGAGGGGGCCAGCACGGCCAACCTGACGAACGCGATGGGCATCTCCACCACCAGCATGTACGCGGCCTTCGGCAACAAGGAGAAGCTGTTCCGCAAAGTCCTGGAGCGCTACACCGAAGGCCCGAGCGCATACCTGGCCCGAGCCATGGAGGAGCCGACCGCCCTCGGCGTCGCCACCGCGATCCTGACCGGCACCGTTCGAACCACCACCCGCCCGGCCAATCCCCACGGATGCCTGGGCGTCCAGAGCGCCCTGACCGTCAGCGACTCCGGACAGGAAGTCCGTGACCTCCTCGTCGCCTGGCGCAACGACGGCTGCTGCCGTGTCCGAGAGCGGTTCCAGCGAGCCGTCGACGACGGCGACCTGCCCCCGGACACCGATCCGGGGCTACTGGCCCGCTACGTCACCACCTTGGCCTTCGGCATCGCCGTACAAGCCGCGAGCGGTCTTGGCCGCGATGAACTCCAGGAGATGGCCGACGCCGCCCTGCGTAGCTGGCCACTCTCCTGAGCTCGTTCCTCAACCTCGGGCTCGATGGACATTCGTTGTACACCGTGCCGCCACCCGTCACGGGAGCAGCAGCAGTTTCCCGGTGGTCGTACGCGACTCGATGTCCGCGTGGGCCCTTGCCGCCTCCGCCAGCGGGTACCGACCGCCGATCCGGACGACCAGCTCGCCCCTCTCGACGAGCGCGAACAACTCGGCCGCGCGCGCCGCGAGTTCCTCGGGTGTGCGGACGTGGTCTTCGGTCACGGGGTAGGTGAGGCGGGTGCTGCGGGGGATGTCGTTCATCGCGATGGTCGGCACGTCCCCGATCAGCGGCCCGTAGAACACCAGCGTGCCGTGCGTGCGCAGTACCCGCAGCGATGCGGCGAACGTGGTCGCGCCCGCACCGTCGAAGACCACATGCACACCCTCGCCGCCGGTCAGCTCGCGCACCGGCTCGACGAACGCGTCACCGGAGGAGACCAGGACGTGGTCGGCGCCCGCGTCGGCGGCGGACCTGATCTTCTCCGGTCGCGACACCAGGCCGATCACGGTGCCGCCGCGGGCCTTGATGATCTGGGTGAGCATCATCCCGACCCCGCCGGCGGCCGCGTGCACGAGCGCGATGTCCCCCGGTCGCACCGGGTGGGACACGGTGGCGAAGTGGTGCGCGCTCAGACCCTGCACGAGCAAGGCCGCGGCCGTCTCGTCGTCGACGGCGTCGGGCACCGGCACGACACCGCTCGCCGGGAGCACGATCTGCTCGGCGTAGCTGCCGAGGTTGTTGATCGTCAGCCACGCGACACGATCCCCTGGGGCGAACCCGTGCACGCCCTCGCCCGTCTCCGCCACCACGCCGGCGCCTTCCGCGCCCGGCACCTCGGCCATGGCCTGTCCGCGGATGGCGGTGTCGAAGAAGTTCACACCCGCCACGCGGACGTCCACCAGGACTTCTCCCGGGCCCGGACGAGGTGTCGGCCGCTCCCGCAGCCGCAGCACTTCCGGTCCCCCTGCTTCGTTGACGACTATCGCTTTCATGCGGCCGAAGGTATGTTCCAAAAAATGTACCCACAAGTACACTCTGGTCGGTGACCATGAGGAAAGGTGCCGCGACCCGCCTGCGCATTGTCGAAGCCGCCGCAGCCGAGATCCGGGAACGCGGCACGAACGCCACCACGCTCGACGACGTGTGCCGGCGCAGCGGCACCGGCAAGGGGCAGATGTTCTATTACTTCCCGGGAGGGCGGGAACAGCTTCTGCTCGCGGTTGCCGAACTCGAAGCCGAGCGGGTCTTCGACGACCAGCAGCCGTATCTGAACGAACTCACCTCGCGCGCTGCCTGGGAGGCGTGGCGCGACCTCATCGTCGAGCGCTACCGCGACCAGGGGCTGCACTGCCCGCTCGGGGTGCTGATCGCCGACGTGGGCCGGTACAGCCCGGCCGCGCAGGCCGTGTCGGCGCAACTGGTGCGGCGGTGGCAGGAGTGCGTCCGAGCCGGTATCGAGGCCACGCAAGCGGCCGGCGAGGCCAACCCGGCGCTCGACGCCGATCGCACGGCCGCGGCTGTGATCGCCACCGTCCAAGGCGGTGTCACCGTCCTGCTCTCCACCGGCTCCGCGGAACATCTGGAGGCCGGGCTGAACCTCTGCCTCGACCACCTGCTGTCGTAGCCCGTAGCGTGAGTCACCATCCCGGACTGCCGCAAGATCACGCCAAACGAAGTGGCGTCTAGCCCTCCGCCGAGGCGAACTTCCAGGACCGGCAGTCCGGCTGGTGCCGCGAAGTCTGCTGAGGAATGAACACCGGCTTGGCTACCGGCTGTCCGTACAAGGCGCGCAGGGCCTCAATGGCAGCCTCGTCCCCGAGGACCACGGCTGCCGAGGGCCGGTCCGCGATGCGCCGAAGCTCTTGCAGAACGTCGGCGAGGGGCTGACGTCGCAGTCTCAGCATGCGCTTCTGCGCACCGGCCGTGTCGTCCGCCGCCAGGAGTGCGGCGCAGCCCGCCAGGGTGTCGAGGCACTGGCCGACAGCGTCCAGTCGGCCTTTGCGTAACGGACCCCGGTTGAGCTGAAAGACATCGATGGTGGCGCAGCCCCGCGGGGTCAGACAGTGGTACTCACCGCTGGTAGGTGGTTGTACCAGTCGAACACCCGACGGGGCGCGAGGCGCAGGGGCTCGAAGTGGTCGATCGCGGTGCCGAGACTCTCCGAGCAGTACATACAGCGCTCGATGCCACTGGCCATCGTACGGAGGGCCGTGGCGACGCGGGCGCGGGTGCCGTCGGCCGCGTTCCAGGCGTTCCGGGCCACCTTCTCGGTGAGACCGACCTCGGGTAATCGAGCCTGCGCCTGTGCGAGCAGTTTCACCGTTCGGCCGTCGAGTGGTGATCGTTCCAGCCGGATCATTCGTCACGCCCCAGGCGGGCGGCCACTTCGCTCACCCGCGCCGACAACGAGCTGTTCAACTGGCCGCTCAGCCGACGGTACTCGGCCAATTCCGCGTCGCTCGCCTGGCCATCCAGCACCCGGAACTCCATGGCCGCCAGCCGTCGCCGCAGTTCGTCCGCCCGCTCGGAGTACGGCGAGTCCACTCCGAAGAGGTCGGAGAGAATCGCATCATCCCCACTGCCGTACACCACTCGCTGATACAGCTCATCGTCGACCACCTCGGGCGGCCGCTCCTCCGTGGGGGCGGCCAGCCGGATCAACCCGCCGGGGTCGGCGGACTGGCAGATGTATGGACTGTGGGTCGTGACGATGAACTGGATCTCGGGAAAGTGCTGCTTCATCCACTGGCCGATCCTCTTCTGCCAGCTGACGTGCAGATGGGCGTCGACTTCGTCTATGAGTACGACCCCCGGCATGGGGATGACGGGGCGTCCGCCGCGCTCCTCGACCCGGAGTTCCCCGTAGGCGCCGTGCAGATGTCGCACCAGGTCCACGACGAGTGCGGTCACGGAGCGGTAGCCGTCACTCATGCCGCGCAGGGCCAGCACACCGCGCGGCGTGTTCACCCAGAGGCCGTCGGAATCGACTCCGGTCACCTCGTGATCATCGGGCAGCAATCCATCCCCGAGCAGCAGCTTCACCGTGTCCACCAGCTCACGTGCACCGGGACGTCCCTCGAGGCCGCGTAGGTGCTGGTCGATCAGCCAGGTGACGCCCTCGGCCAGGCAGACGTTCTCATCGAAGAGCGTTGCCAGCCGGTCGACGCGCTCGAGTCCGGCGGCGGACCGCAGGGAGGTCCCACCATCGAGTCGGCGGTACGGGCCGTATCCAAGGCACAGCCACCCCTGCGGGGTCTCCTGCCACGGCCCGGACTCGGCTCTCCGTTGAAGTGCGAAGGCGTTCGTCGTGGACGGGCGCCGCAACCGGACATGACTCTCGCCGCGCTTTGTCATCCGCTCCCAGACCATGCGGACGCTCCCGGTCTCCGGAAACCAGTCGTGGGGTGAGTCATCCGCGCTGACCCACCGGGCGTCCACATGGTCCGGCCCGACCACCGACGCCTCGACGACCGCCTTACGCGCCCCTCGTGTCATCCACTCACTGGCGTCCTTGAGCAACGCATGGGTGATGGCGGGGCCCTGCAGAACCAACGCGAGGGCTTGCAGCACCGTCGACTTGCCCGAGCCGTTCCGCCCGGCCAGCACGGTCCAGCCCGCGTAACTGCCGTCCTCACGTCGTGGGAATCGCAACCGGGCCGCCCGGTGACCGTGGAACCCCCGGACGCCGGACAGCTCCAAGTCCGTCACGTACATGTCTGTGCCCTCCTACGGACCGGAGCGAGTGCCTCTGCGCAGACTATCGATCCAGGCACCCCGGCATGGCCCATGAGCGGGGCAGCGCGCCCCGCCCTCTCGGGTGTTCAAGCGGCCTCGGCGTGGTCGAGCGCGGCGGTCCCGGACCGGCTGAGCCACACCAGCCTCGCCGTCACGCCGCCCTCGTCACCGCCGCGCGTGAACCATCGCAGGGCCCGCTCCGGCGAGTTGAGGACCATCTGCCCGGTGCCGTCGGCCGTGGTCACGTGGACGGGGCCCTCATCGAAGGCCAACCCCCACGCCGCGACACACCCGTCTTTCAGACCGGGCCGCACCTCGTGCTCCTGGACGACGGCGAAGATTCTGGGCGCGATGGCGAGGACGAGGTCGCAGAGTTCCTTGTCGAAGAGTTCTGGGGAGTGCGGTGTCTCCATCTGGGCCTCCACGGGGGCAGTAGGCTTCGGCTGCCGCTCATCGCTACGTGATAAGCGCGTCACGTAAAGTACGCCACAAAGTTGTGCCCGCCACAACTTTGTGGCGGGCATTGGGGGCCGATAGAGCTACAAAGACGAACGTCTGTCGGGTTATCAAGAAGTCGGAGGCAACGGGCATGGCGGTGAGGAGTCAGCCCACGGCACGCCAGGAGCGGCTGGGAACCGAACTGCGGAAGATGCGTGAAGCGGCGGGCTTGACCGCCCGAGAAGCGGCCGAACGGGTCGGAACAACCTCGGCCCAGATGAGCCACGTGGAGGCGGGACGGGCGGGCGTCAGCGAGGAACGGCTGCGTCGAATGGCGACTCATTACGCCTGCCTCGACGACACGCTGATCGACGAGTTGGTCGCCATGGCCGCGGAACGCGACAAGGGGTGGTGGGAGGAGTACCGGGGAACCCTCGCGCATGGAGCCCTGGATCTCGCCGAACTGGAGTACAGATGTCGCCGCTTGCGCACCTTCCAGGGTGTCTACATCCCTGGGCTTCTGCAGGTCGAGAGCTACACACGCGCCCTCATGGCTTACGGCATTCCCCAGCCGTCACCACGCCAACTGGAAGCGCTGGTCGCATTCCGTATGCGACGGCGGGAGGTCCTCGATGGCGAATCGCCTCCCGCGTATGAAGCAGTCATTCATGAAGCCGCGCTGCGGACACTCGTCGCCGACCGGGACGTCGCACGCCAACAGCTCGGCTTCATACTGGAACAAGGCGAGCACCCGAGCATCACCGTCCGGGTGGTGCCGTTCGGCGTGGAAGGTTTCGGTGGCGCCGGGACCCCCGTGTTGTATGCACACGGCTCCGTGCCGAGGCTGGACACCGTACACGTCGATGTGCCGCACGGCCCTATCATGCTGGATGCGGAGTCGCAGCTCGCGCGGTATCGCGCACTTCTCGACAAGGCCCTGACGTTCTCCCTGTCGGCGGAGAAGTCTCAGGACTTCATCCACACCATCATGCGGCAACTGTGAAGGGCGGGATCGGATCATGGATAAGCCGATGACATGGCGGAAGTCATCGTTCTCCGGGCATGGCGAGACCAACGACTGCGTTGAACTCGCCGCGGTGTGCGGTGAGATACGGCTCCGGGAAAGCGACACCCCCGCCGACATCCTCACCACCACACCGGGCTCACTCGGAACCTTCATACGCGCCGTCAAGGCCGGGGCGCTCGACTACCTCGGGCGGTAGCCACAAGACCGGCATTACCGGTGCAACGCGCGCACCTCCGGGTAGTCCACCTCGTCGGGCAGCCGGTAGCCCAGAGCGGTCAGCCGTGACGCGACGTCTGCCGGGCTTCGTCCCGTCAGGCTCGCGCTACGGAGCACGTGTTCCAGGTGGACGCCGTCCAGGAACGAGCGGTCGACCGTCTCCAGGAGCCGGATGTCCGCCACGTCCGCGACGGCGGGCAGCTTGGCGTTCTCGTGCAGCCAATGGCCCAGCGTGTCCAGCCTCTTGGCGATGTCCGCGGGGCTGCGCCCCGTGGCGAGCGCGGCGCGCAGGATGTGCCGCAACTGCACCCCCACGACGGTGTTCCGCTCCAGCCAGGGAGCACGGCCGTCGAGTTCCTCGCTGAGGATCCGCAGGTCGTCCGCCTCCAGGGTGTCCGGCACGGTACTCGGGCGGGGGTGGCCCAGCTCCGCCAAGCGGGACACGATATCCGCCGGACGACGGCCGGTCTCCTGGGCGATGGCGAGGACGGGCTCACCCGGGTCCCGGAGGATCCGCTCGTCCTCGGGTTCGGGGGTGTACGGCAGCCGGATGCCGAGCGCGGTCAGTCGTGTGGCGACGGTGTGCGGGTTGCACTGCAGCGTCCAGGTCACGTTGCGCACATGCCCGATCGACGCCTCCGCGCCCCAGTCCAGCCACTCGCCATTGCCCCCGGGGCCGGTGCGGATCAGCACGATGTCCCGGGTGTCCGGGGTGTCGGGCAGCGGATGGTCGGCCGGGACCGGGCAGCCGAAGGCGGTCAGCCGCCGTGCGGCCTCGGCGGGGCTCCGGCCGTGCCGCCCCGCCGCGGCGAGCAGATTCCGCAGCGACACGGGCTTGCCGACCTCGAGCCAGGAGAAGTTGTACGTATCCCCCTTGAGCAGCAGAGCGTCGTCCGGGTCCACCGTGCGGGGCAGCGGGGTGGCGGGAAGCTCGATGTCGTCATAGCCGAGTTCGGTCAGCCTCGACACGATGTCGGCGGGACTGCGGCCCAACGTGGCTGCGGCGTACAGGACATGACCGAAGGGCACCCGCCGGTCGGGCTTGATCCAGGAGGTGTCATTTCTCCAGCGGAGACGGGTGAGCCGGCGGTCCTCCGGGTCCTGAGGTTCAGTGCTGTTCGTCATGGTGGGCCTTTCGGGAGCGGTGCGGGCGGGAGGGGCGGGTGCGGCGAGGATCGGGCCGGAGGGTCATTCGGCCACCGCGATATAGCGGCCGCTTCCCCCGTGCTCCTCGTCGGCGTCCCCCCAGCCGTCGTCCTCCTCCTCTTGCCTCCCGTACAGGTTCACCCGCACCCCCGCGGGCTCCAGCGCGGTCCATATCCGCAGCATCATGGCGTCGCTGAGGAAGTGGTGCGAAAGGTCGAGCTCCTCAAGGTGGGTGAGCGGCTGCCCGTGCAGCAGCGCCTCCGCGCCCGCGTCGGAGAGCGCGCCCATGGACAGGCTCAACGAGGTGAGCTGTGCCACGACCGGTGCGGAAGCCAGCGCGGCGGCCAGCTCGTCCTGGATGGGGCTGTTCTGCAACCCCAAGTGGCGCAGGGCGGGCTTGCGTTCGGCCCGGAGGAGCGGGGCGAGCTGCTCGACGGTGGTGCCGCCCCCGTACCAGTCGTCGCCCAGCCACAGCTCCAGCCGCTCCAGCGAGGGCAGGTCGGCGGCGGCGATGTTCTCCGCCGCCGCTGGAGGCAGCCCGCCGGACTCCATACGCAGCGCCCGCAGTCCCGCGTGGCCGGTCACGGGGAAGTCCAGCCCCTCTCCGCCTCGGACGACGAGCTCCCGAAGCCCGGGGAACGCCTTCAGGATCGGCGCGAGATCGGACTGCTCGATGGACGAGATCATCTCCTCCTCGTCCTCGAGGTCGCTGAGGAAGAGCGCTTCGAGACCGGTCAGCCGGGAGCTCAGGTCGATGAGCGCCTGGTCGGGCAGGTAGTGCAGGCCGTGCCCGAGGATCAGTGCCCGCACCTTCTCCAGTTCCACCGTGCTGGTGAAGCGGTCCCAGCAGTCCTCATAGTCCTCGTCGGTCGAGTACGGCCCGGCCTCGAGCCGCCAGGCGACGGAGGCGGCATCGGGCAGAAGCGTGGCGGGGGTATACGGCGGAACGGTCAGCACCGGTAACCCGTAGAAATTCTGGGCGTGTTGCACATACGACAAGAGGAGACTCCCGAGGCTCCGTGTCCGACAGCTGTGCGCTTGTTCTATCAGCAGCCCTGGACACGGCCATCGGCCATTCCCCCCGCCGTTCACCGTACGTTCCGCGGGCCGCCCTCCTTGTGTGTCGGCGCGGCCCACGGGCGGCGCTGAACTTCCGGTCATGCGCAACGAAGAGAGCACTGCCCGTCGGGGTTTCGGCGTCCGGATGGGGGCCGCGCTGGGAGCCGCCGTCGTCGTGGCGGTCATCCAACCACCGGCGCTGGCGGCGCCGGATACCGGATCCTGGACGACGGAGACGGTGGCCCCGGGGGTTCAGGTGCGGGCCGGGGTTCTCCGGGACGCGGATGCCAAGCCGGTCTGGACCGTCACGGTGCAGGGGCCCGGCTCCGCGCCGCTGGGCGAGCGGTCCTGGGCGGACGCCACGGCGGGGCGGCTGCGCGAGGCGGGGTTCGACCCGCGGGTCGAGCGCGTGGTGTGGCCCGCCTACGCGGATACGCCGCACGGCACCATGGGGTGGCGGGTGCGGGTGGGCTCGTACGGCACCTCCGATGAAGCGCAAGGCGCGCGAGAGAAGGTCGCCGGGGCCGGGTTCACGGCGGTGGCGGAGTGGACCGGCTACGACGCGCAGCAGCCCGCCGACCGGGAGAGCGTCCATGTGGCGGTGATCGACCCGGCCCGGTTCACCGGCACGGTCGAGGGCACCCACGACGACAGTGTGGCGGACCGCGAGAAGACCTCTTCGGTCGCCGCGAAGCTGGGCTCCCTGATCGCCGTCAACGGTGGCTTCTTCGTCACCGCCGACGCCGACGGCGTCCAGGGAACGATGGCCGGAATCTCCGCGTACGACGGGGAGCTGGAGTCGATGGCCGCCGGTTCGCGGGCCGCGCTGATCCTCGCGGACGGCGGCCGGCACGCCCGTATCGCCGACCTGACCAGCACGGTCACGGCGCGGGCGGGGTCGTCCACGTATGCGGTGCAGGGCATCAACCGGGTGCCCGGCAAGGTGCGCAACTGCGGCCGCCCCGGGGCCACTCCGACCGAGCTGCCCCGGCAGGATCTGACCTGTTCCGAGGCCGACGACCTGGTGAAGTTCACCCCGAGGTTCCGCGCCGGGCTGCCCACCGGGCCCGGCACCCAGGTCGTGCTCGACGCCGACGGCCGGGTGGTCTCCACCGGCCCGCGCGGCGGTACGGTCCCGGCCGGGGGCTCCGTGCTCCAGGGCATCGGCGCCGCGTCCGACTGGCTGACGGCCCACGCCCGGCGGGGCGAGCGGATCGCGCTGGAGGAGGTCGTCCGGGACACCTCCGGCCGCCGGGTCCGGCTCGACTCCGACGACAGCATCGTCAGCGCCGCCCCCACGCTGGTGAAGGACGGCCGTATCGCCGTCGACGCCGCCACCGAGGGCACCCTCGACCCGAAGAACCTCTCCTTCGGCTACGCCTGGTCGACCGTGCGGCAGCCCCGCACGATGGCCGGGCTCGACAAGAAGGGGCGGCTGATCCTGGCCACGGTGGACGGCCGGCAGCCCGGTGTGAGCGAGGGCTTCACCCTGGAGGAGGCCGCCCGCTTCATGCGCTCCCAGGGCGCCGTCCAGGCCCTTAACCTGGACGGCGGCGGCTCCACCGCCATGGCCGTGAACGGCAAGCTCGCCAACATCACCTCCGACGCGACGGGCGAACGCCCGGTGGGCGACACGGTCCAGGTACTGCCGTAAGCGCGGACCGGCGGTCATCGCCGCGTGTTCAGATCACTCCTGTGGGTGATATTCACACCTTTAGGCCCGAGTGCCACGGCTCGGGCTGGAAGTGTCGGCGGTCGTCAGAGCTGCGTGCCATGCTGGAGCCAAGGAACACACGAGGAGGCGGTGGTGGCGATCATGAGCGTCGCTGAGACGCGAGTCGACGATCACGAAGGCCCCTGGACGGTCGAGGACGTTCTTGCACTCCCGGAGCATCCGGCACGAGCCCGCTTCGAACTCGTGGACGGTGTCCTCATGATGTCCCCTGCTCCCGACTGGGACCACCAGACCGTGTCTTCCGAATTGCACAGCCAGATCAAGGTCGCCCTGGCCCGGTCCGGTGCACCGTTTCGCTCTGGCGAGGCGGTGAACGTCACGGGGGAATCCAGACTGTTCATCCCCGACATCGCGGTTGTCGACCGCGCCGCCGTCCCACGCGGCACACTGGCCGCGCCCCTCGACGCGGCCGTGCTTCTGGGGGAAATCGTCTCGCCGTTCAACCGAGCGGCCGACCGCATCCTCAAGCCCGCGTTGTATGCCCAGGCGAAGGTGCCCGCCTATTGGCGGGTCGAGATGGAACCGGATCTGTGCGTGGTGGTGCACGCGCTGGACGGGGACACCTACCGCGAGGTGGCCACGGTTACAGGCAAGGCTTCCGTCGACGTCGCCGGAGAATTCACCGTCGACCTGGATCTCGACGCCGTGCGCCGCGAGTTGGAAGGCTGACGCCGGGTCCTAGCACCTCGGTCACCGAGGTAGCACACGAACCGCGTCCAGCATGCCAGGGGCGCAACCGGCTGCCCGGCTGCGCCCCTGGGGCTGATCACTTCACCTGCATGAGCCTTGGTGGGCCTTACTTGGGCTTACTCGACGACCTTCAGCAGCTTGTTCGGCGTGCCGTCGCCCGGGTTGGAGATCTTGTCGGCGGTCGCGCCGTCCGTCAGCGCCTTCGCCACGTCGGCCGGCTTGGCGTCCTGGTGGCCGCTGAGGTAGACGGCGGCGGCGCCCACGACGTGCGGGGTGGCCATCGACGTACCGGAGATGGTGTTGGTGGCGTCGTCGTCGGTGTTCCAGTCGGAGGTGATGTCCGAGCCGGGGGCGAAGATGTCCACCACGTCGCCGTAGTTGGAGAAGTCGGACTGCTCGTCCTGGTCGGTGCTGGAGGCGACCGTGATCGCGTCCTTCACCCGGGCGGGAGAGCTCTGGCTGGCGTCGGAGGACTCGTTGCCCGCCGCGACGGCGAAGGTGACACCGGAGTCGATGGCCTTCTGCACGGCGGCGTCGAGGGCCTCGTCGGGGGTGCCGCCCAGGCTCATGTTGGCGACGGACGGGCCCTCGTGGTTCTCGGTGACCCAGTCGATGCCCGCGACGACCTGCTCGGTGGTGCCCGAGCCCTGGTCGTCCAGGACGCGCACCGCGACGACCTTGGCCTTCTTGGCGACGCCGTGCTCGGCTCCGGCGATGGTGCCGGCCACGTGGGTGCCGTGGCCGTTGCCGTCGTCGGCGTCGTCGTCGTTGTCGATCGCGTCGAAGCCGGACGTGGCCCGGCCCTCGAAGTCCTTGTGGCTGGTGCGGACACCGGTGTCGACGACGTAGGCGGTGACGCCCTCACCCGCGCTGTCGGGGTAGTTGTACGCCTTGTCGCCCTCGGTGTCTTCCTGGTCGATCCGGTCCAGGCCCCACGACGGCGGGTTCTCCTGGGTGCCCTTGACCGTGTAGCGGTGGTTCTGGACCACCTTGGCGACCGACGGGTCGGCGGCCAGCCGCTTGGCCTCGGTGTCGCTCAGCCCGCTGGCCGAGAAGCCGTTGATGGCGGAGTCGTAGGTGCGGCTCAGCTTCCCGCCGTACTGCTCGGCGAGGTCCTTGCCCTCGGCGGCGGCCTTGACGCTCTTGCCGCCCTTGAGCATGACGATGAAGCTGCCGTCCACGGCGCTCTTCGACTGGGTGCCGTAGACGGTGCCCTCTGCGGGCTTCGCGGTGGTGGCCCCGGCCGGAACGGCCACGAAGACACCGGCGGTGACGGCGGTCGCGGCGGCTACGGCGAGGCCGAGTCGACGCGCGTTGCGCTGCTTGTGAACTGCCATGACGAGGGTTCCTCCTCGTGCGGTTGTGGGGGGTAATCCGCACCGGGATCACGTCGGATCCCGTAAGTGCGAAAGAGCCGGAGTGTGTTGGGGCCACTCCGGTTCTCACACGACCCTGACTGATGAGTACGGGTCAATTCAAGATCCCCGGCGATGTGTGACATAGGCAACGTTCTCGCGTCCGCCGCGCTCCCGACCACAAGGTCAACGCCCTTTAGATGTAAGGGGCTTGCATCGGGAAGGTAGGGCTGTCCCCCCTTCTTCGGATGGAGGGAACCACCGGAGGGTTCACCGGTCAGCAGGATGGGTCGGTCCGCCGCCGCGGCCTAGCGTCGTCCATGAGTGGCGGGGACGTTCCGCCACCAGGGCATAAGGGGATGTCGTGGCGGACACAGGCCGCTTGGAGAGGCCGCGCGGGATAGCCGCTCGCGCGGGCAGTTGGAGCGCCCGTCACCGATGGGCGGCGGTCGGGGGCTGGGTGCTGCTCGTCATCCTCGCCCTGGCCGTCGGCTCGATGACGGGCCGGGTGGATGTGACGGACAGCGAGCAGGTTCCCGGCGAGTCCGGGCGTGTCTCGACGATTCTCGACGAGGCGGGCATTGACGCCGCAGCCGGGGAAACCGTCCTGATCCAGGCGAAGGACGGCGGGCTCACCGCGAACGACCCGGCCTTCCACAAGGCGGTCGACGCGGTGATCGGCGGCGTACGCGACACCGGCCAGGTGACCGCCCTCCGGTCCCCTTACGAGACGAAGACCATCTCCGCCGACCGGCGCTCCGCGCTGGTGCAGTTCGAGATGCGCGGCGACCCGGAGAAGGCGACGGAACACATCCAGCCGGTCCTGGACGCGGTGGGCAAGGCCCAGGACCGCCACCAGGACCTGCGGATCGAGGAGTTCGGCGACGCCAGCGGCCAGAAGGCGTTCGACGACGCGTTCGGCGACGACTTCACCCAGGCCGAGTTCTCCGCGCTGCCGGTGGCCCTGGGCATTCTGCTGATCGTCTTCGGTGCGCTGGTGGCCGCGCTGCTGCCGGTCGTGCTCGCGATGACGGCGTTCCTGGCCACCACCGGTCTGGTGGCGGTGGTCAGCCACTGGGTGCATATGAGCGACACCGCCAACTCCGTGATGCTGCTGGTGGGGCTGGCCGTCGGCGTCGACTACTGCCTGTTCTACCTGCGCCGGGAGCGTGAGGAGCGCGCCGCCGGGCGGGACGCGCAGACCGCGCTGCGGATCGCGGCGGCCACCTCCGGCCGCGCCGTCCTGGTCTCCGGTGTCACGGTGATCGTGGCGATGGCGGGCATGCTCTTCACCGGGATCGCGGAGTTCAAGGCGATGGGGCTCGCCACCTTGATGGTGGTGGCGGTGGCGATGGTCGGCTCGGTGACGGTGCTGCCCGCGCTGCTCTCGCTGCTCGGTGAGCGGGTGGAGAAGGGCCGGGTGCCGTTCCTGGCCCGCGCCAAGCGGCGCGGCGGCGGCGAGAGCCGGGTCTGGCGCACCGTACTCGGCCCGGTGCTGCGCCGCCCCAAGCTGTCGCTGGCCCTCGCCAGTGGCGCACTGATCGCGCTGGCCGTCCCCGCCGTGGGGATGAACACCGCGAACCTCACCCTGGACCAGGAGTTCGGCGACCGGCTGCCGGTCGTCACCGCGTACAACCACATCGACGAGGCGTTCCCGGGCGGGTCCGACCCGGCCAAGGTCGTGGTGAAGGCGGACGACATCGACGCGGCGCCGGTACGCGATGCCCTCGCCCGGTTCCGTACCGAGGCCGTGGCGAAGGGCGCCTCCAAGGGCCCGGTCGAGGTGACCGTCCACCGGAAGCAGAACGTGGCCGTGGTGGAGGTCCCGCTGATCGGCGGCTCGGACGAGGGCAAGGCCGAGCGGAGCCTGAACGTGCTGCGGGACGAGGTGCGCCCGGCGACGCTCGGCACGGTGGACGGGCTGGACGCCCCCATCGGCGGTTCGACCGCCTCCTCCAAGGACTTCAACGACAAGCTCGGCTCGGCCGTCCCCCCGGTCTTCGCCTTCGTGGTGGTCTTCGCCTTCCTGCTGATGCTGATGTCCTTCCGGTCGCTCACCATCGCCGTGACCTCCATCGTGCTCAACCTGCTGTCGGTGGGCGCCGCGTACGGCATCCTCACCGCGGTCTTCCAGCACGGCTGGGGCGCGGGTCTGGTGGGCGCGGAGGGCGTGGGCGCGATCGTCTCGTGGCTGCCGCTGTTCCTCTTCGTGATCCTGTTCGGGCTGAGCATGGACTACCACGTCTTCGTGGTCTCCCGGATCCGCGAGGCGCGCCTGGCCGGGCGCAACACCAAGGACGCGGTGGTGCACGGCGTGGTCACCACGGCGGGCGTGGTCACCAGCGCCGCCGTCATCATGGTCGCGGTCTTCTCCATCTTCGGAGCGCTGTCGATGCAGTCCATGAAGCAGATGGGCGTGGGCCTCGCGGCCGCGGTCCTCATCGACGCCACCGTCATCCGGGGAGTGCTCCTCCCGGCCGCGATGCTGCTGCTGGGCGAGCGCAACTGGTACCTGCCGAAGTGGCTGCGGTGGCTCCCGGACCTCGCCCACGACGAGCCCGCCCCGGCCCAGCGGCCCACCGCCCCGGTGGGTGCCCCCGCGAGGCCGGACGCGGACGACCGGCCCCGGCACGCCAGGGTCTGACCGCTCCAGGCGCCCGAGCGCCCGCACACCCGCGCACCCGGTCACATGGCCTTCGGGCCGTGTGACCGGTTCGGTGTGTGGGGTGGAGAAGACGCCGCGGGGTGTCCTGGCCGCGGTCCGACACGGTGCCCACCCTGCCGGTCGCCTCCTCGATCCGGGCGTTCAGCGCGTCGGCGAGGAACTGCTGGGTCCGCTGACCCGCGGGATACTCGCCGTCCGTTCCCGGCGGGGCCCACGTCGACGCCGGCCGGGCAGGCTCCGCGCCGACGAGGCGTACTTCTCCGCCGAGCACCTGGCCTGGCGCCGCGAGCCCGGCATCGTCCCGCGCATCGCGCGCGTCCAGGGACCGAATCGAGCCAACGGCTCGGCCGCCGGCGTTGGAAGATCGATCGGTCGATCGCCTGGCTCTTCAGCTACCGGCGGCTCACCGTCCGGTACACGAGCGCAAGGGGACGCATTTCCTCGCCTTCCTCGGCCTGGCAGCCGCCCCGACCGCTACAAGAAGCTGGCAAAACTCGCCACGCGAGAAACACTCTTAAGGGTGACGTCTCGGTGTGCGAAAAGATCAGGTGGATTCTTGGCCCGTTCTCGCTCGGGAATTTCGTTCGCTCCGCCACTGCCGAATAGGCCGTTCCATTTCGGTCCATGGAACGACAGCCTTCTCAATACCGCCTGGTCCCAGTGCGGCAAGTTGGCTGGAAGTTGCGTAAGCATTCTGGTTGCTTTGCATATCCATAATGCATAGCGTCGTACCACCGTTGTTGTCTGAGAGGAAGTCAGGATGACGCAAGCTCATACCGCGGAAATGGCCACGTACGAGTCGCTGGTCGAGGACGCACTGCGCGAGCTCTCCGCAGCCGAATCGGACGAGGTCCTCGTGCCGGTCGGCAGTGGTGACGAGGGGCCGCTGATGGCGTGGTTCGTCTCCACCTGACAGTGCCGGCAAGGCTCTCGGGGTTCCGGCCGCACGTGATCCCTGCGGCCGGATCCCTCCCTTTGCCCGGAACTCCCATCGACCCGGCCCGAAGCAGGAGGAGCACGTCTTGACCGCTGTGCAGTCCAGCCGCGACTTACAGGATGGAGTCGATGCACTCCTCGACCGGTATGCCGGCCTCTCCGTCCGCGATCACTGCATCGTCGTCTTCGCCCCGGACAGTCGGGAGGCGGCCGCCTGGTTAGTCGCCGGACTGAAGCAGCGAAAGATCAGCAGCCAGTTCATCGCCATGCGACCACTTGTGGATCTCGGATTCGCCGCACGCCTGAAGTCCGCCGTACCGGACGCTGAAACCTTCACCGGCCGGCTCGTCATATTCACGCTCGAACGAGACACGATGTCCCACTTCTCGCCGCTCCTGCACGTGATGCAACAGTTCGGTAGTGACCGGTGCATGGTGGTCCGCATCATCAGCGCGTCCCGAGAGTTCTTCGAGCAGGCCCTCAACCTCGGACCGGACGAACTCAGTGCCCGGAACGCCGCACTGCTGACCCGCCTGACCAAGGCCGACAGCATCAGAGTCCGCAGCCGAGGCGGCACCAACCTCCGTATCCAGCTTGACGCCGGGCGGTACGACTGGATCAGCAATCGCGGCGTGTGGCGGCCGGGCGGCTTCACCATCCTTCCGGCGGGGGAGATCGCCACTTACCCCGCCAGGATCGACGGCCGCCTGGTGGCGGATGGGGCTCTCAACTGCAACGTCATCACCCGCATCGACACACGGCTGACGGCCCGCCCTCTAACGGTTGACATCATGGACGGGCGCGCTACGGGCTTCACCGGTGGCGATGACGACGTCCGTGAGCTAGTGGCACTGTGTTTCAAGCAGCCGTACGGCACCCGGGTGGGCGAACTGGGTTTCGGAACGAACTCGGGCATCGACCGGTTCATTCCCGCCAACTCGCACATCAATGAACGGCGAGTCGGAGTGCACATCGGGTTCGGGCAGCACAATCAGGATCGTGCCGTGGTCGACTACGAGGAGAAGGTGCACCTCGACCTCATCACCGACGGCGCGCAGATCTACATCGACGACGAGTCCGAACCCGTCGATCTGGACAACCTCCAGCTGTCCGGCGCCGACCACCCTGAGCTGGTGCGGGACGAGGACATCACGGGCGACTGCTGTGGGTTCGGCTACGGAGAGCTGACGGAACCCGCGGCGGCGAGCACGGTCGGCTGAGCATGCCCAACCTCAAGACTCTCTTGGCCGGCCGCCTGGCCGGCAGCGCAATGGAGCTGCGCAGCTTTCGGTTCCTCTGGGCGGGGCAAGCGGTCAGCGCCGTGGGAGACCAGCTCTTCAACGTGGCCGTATCGCTCCGGGTGATCGAGAGCGGCGGAGACGCCGGCGACGTCGGGCTGGTGATCGGCGCCCGGATGCTCGCCACGGTCCTGTTCGCGCTGCTCGGCGGTGTCTGGGCAGACCGCGTGCCCCGGCGACGGGCGATGGTGCTTGCCGACGCGTTCCGGATGGTGGCCATCACCGTGGTGGTGCTGGGCGCGTTCGACACGGCGACCCTATCGCTCGCTGTGATGACCTTCCTGGTGGGCAGCGGTGAGGCGTTCTTCCGGCCCGCGTACGGCGGTCTGGTGCCCTCAATCGTGCCCGAGGACCGGCTGCTCAGCGCCAACGTCTGGCGAGGCAGCATGGAGAGCGCGGCAGCCGTGGTGGGGCCCGCGCTCGGCGGCGTGCTGGTGGCCACCGTCGGCACCCGGGTGGCCTTCGCCGTCAACGCGGCAACGTTCGCGGTCAGCCTGCTGTGTGTCCTCGCGGTCACCGAACCGCCGATGAAACGGCCGACGACCCGCTCCTCCATCATCCAGGAGGTCAGCGAAGGACTGTCGGCGGTACGCCGCGTCCGCTGGACATCGGCCATCCTCGCCATGACCGCCGTGCAGACCATGCTGGTCGTCGCCCCCCACATGGTCCTCCTGCCGATCATCACCCAGGAGGAGTTCTCCGGGCCCTCCACCTACGGCTTCGTCATCGCCATGTTCAGTCTCAGCGGCTTCATCGGCACGATCGTCGTCGGACGGATCCGGCTGAAGCATCCCGGAACGAGCGCGATGATCTTCAATGCCCTCTTCACGCTCGTACCGCTCGTCCTGCTCAGCCCGTTCTCACTGTGGTGGGTGGTAGCCGGGTACATGATCGCCGGATTCGCGATGATGCCCTTCAACACGCTCCTGCACACAGCACTCCAACGCCAGTTCGCCCCGTCGATCCTCGGCAGGGTCAGCTCGGTCGACTGGCTGTGCAGCCTCGCTCTGCTGCCGCTGGGCCTGGCCTTCATCGGGCCGCTGGCAGAAGCAGTGGGCCGCACGACCGTCCTCGTCGTCGCCGCGGTCGTCCAGCTCGGCGCCGCACTGCTGGCGCTGACGGTGCCCGGGGTGCGTGATTTCCATCAGGAAGAACAGTCGGTCCCCGAAGACGCGAAGGTATGAGATGGCAGTGGAGATGCTCCTCGACGACCCGTCGAAGCTGGTGTCCATACGGGACACCCAGCCGTACGTCAGCCGAGCCATGGGCGAGTTGGGCCATGTGTTCTCGACAGACCTCGCACAGCAGCTCCTCTTCGAGCGAGGGCTGCGCACCCCCTACATCAGGCTGTGGCGTCATGGCCAGGACATCGGGGTCCGGAATGCCGCCAGGTCAGGGGAGGACGGGGACGACGAGCGCCGGGTGTTGTCCGGGCTCGCGGATCCGGGATACGTCGTGGCGCAGATACAGGAGGGCGCCACCCTCGTCTTCCAGGCCATGTCCACCTATTGCCCCGAGGTGGAAGCCTTCTGCGCGGAGCTCTCCGAGGACATTGGAGTCCCCGTCGCCGCCAACGCCTTCCTGACCCCACCACACTCCAAGGGCGCCGAGGCACACTACGACCTTGCGAGTATCTTCCTACGCCAGCTCGCCGGCTCCAAGACGTGGCGCCTGCACGAGCCGCCGAAGCAGTGGCCGGTCAAGCGCTCGAAGCCGGGCGTCGCCCCGCAGACCCCGCTGTGTCTCGAAGTAACCCTCAACGCCGGTGATTGCCTCTACCTGCCGCGTGGCTATTACCACGAGGGGACCACGGGAGCCGAGGGTTCCGTCCACATCGCCTTCTCCGACGGGGTGGAGGACACCTGGACCCAGATCCTGCATGACGTCCTGGACCTCACCGCCGAACGGAGCGTCGCCCTGCGTGGCCGGCTGCCCAGCAAGTCCGAGGCGCTGAGCGGCCAGTCGAAGGAGATTTGGAGGGAGGTCCGGGAAGACGTCTTCCGCACATTGGAGAGTCTGGGCGACGAGCTGATCTCCGCTTTGGTGGTGCGGCGTCTCCAGGCCCGCGAACAGCAGCTCAAGAAGGCGGAGACAGCCTCGCTCGGCAAGATCCTGGCAGTGGAGCCCCGGTCGGGTGACGCCTGATGGGTGCCGGGCAGGATGAGGCGGTCCGGGTCGGCATCACGCCGGCCGGCACCTTGAGCCTGGTCCGTGGCCACTACCGGGAAGTCCTCCGGCGCTTGGAGTCGACCTTCCCGGCCGGGCCCGAACCGGCCTGTCTGCACCCAGCCCTGGTCTGGGCGGCGACCCGCACGCCCCCCGGCAGCGGTGCGGATCCCGCCTACCTCGCAGAGCTGGGCCGCGCTCTGGCGAGCGCCGGCCTGATGCCTCCGCTCGAACACCTCACACCCGACGGTTCGTCCTCGTTCCCCGACTGGTGCCGATGGGGTACGGACCAACTGCTCGCCGACATACGGAGGACCAGAGGAACGGACGACGCCGACTTCGGCGCCCCGGACCTGACGGAGGGGATCGCGCACCTGGAAGCCGCCCGCGAGAGCTTGCGGCGGGTCTGGCCGGAAGCCGCCCTGGAAACGGACCTGCTGATCCGCGTCATCGTGTACGTCCAGGGCGGCGCCTTCCGGTCGGCCACGCTCCGCCAGACTTTCGGAGCCATTTACCTCGGCACCTCCAGCGTCGAGAGCACCCCGGCCGCCTTCGAAGCACTCCTGCACGAGACCGGCCACCATGCCCTGTACCTGCGGAACTTCTTCGCCACGTTCGTAACCAACGGCGACGTCGTCATCAGCCACCCGCTGCGTCCCGATCCGCGACCGGTCGCCGGTGCCGTGCACGCCGCCCACGTCCTGGCCCGCATGGCGTACGGACTCACTCGCTGGGCGGCGGAGCCGACGGCACCGCCCGAAGTCACCGCACGGCGCGACGACGCCCTACGACGCCTCAGGGGCACCATCACGGCCCTGGAGCCGGCCGCCGAGTGGACGGACGAGGGCCGGCGGTACTTCGACGGCCTTCTCCGCTGGGAGAAGGAATTGACCGCCACCCACCTGCCCTGACCATCGGACGGAGCGTTCGGTGTCGGGCGATCCACAGAGGTCCGCACGGCACCTGGGTGTCCGCGCGGCACCTGGGTGTCCGCGCGGCGCCTCTTCGGCCCAGGGTGGCCCGAGAAGGCCCGACGCGTCGTGGCCTCTCTCCCTCTACACCCCGCTCTGAGGTACCCCGGTGACACGAGCCTGGACGAGAGCTTGACCGCGCCGCTCCGGGCGGCCGGGCTGGGGCGGGAGGTGGTGGTGGCGTATGTGACGCCGGAGCAGTGGCTGATCCTCGCTCAGGAGTTGACCGAGGTGGTGACCGGAACGCGATCGGGTGTCTCGAAGGAGTTGATGGTGCGGGTGAAGTCCCGGGTGGACAGCAGCAATTTGTAGATGATGGCCAGCTCGAAGACGAGCAGTAGCGCACCAGATACGACGGTCGTCGCCACCACCGCGTCGATGGCCGGGCCGATGATGAACACGCCCATCTGGAACTCGATGCCGCTGATGAGATGAGCGCGGATGCGGTGGCGCAGCAGGAAGTTCCGGCACCGGACCCACCACGGGAAGCGGCGCCGGAACTCCTGGTGCAGATCGACGACGGCGGGGCGGCGGCGCTGGGCCGCCGCGGCCTCCAGGGGAGCCGTATCAGCCACCGTGGCCTCCAGGGGTGCCGTGTCAGCCACCGCGGCCTCCAGGGGAGCCGTGTCAGCCGCCATGGCCTCCAGCGGCGCCACCGGCTCCAACGGAGCCACCGTGTCGCGGTCCGTCTCCAGATCGGCCTCGGGGTTCTCCCGCAGCAGGTCCTCCATGAAGGCCAGCTCGGCCTGGTTCTCGGCCTTGCGGGCCGCCCGCATCCGGGCCTTGATCTGCTTGCGCATCCCATGCCGGATCTTGAAGATCTCCAGCGAGTCGATGTAGCGCAGCGAGTCCAGGGACGCGACGGCCAGCGCCAGCCACAGATACAGGACCTCGTCCGTGCGCGCGTACTGGCCGCCCATCAGGGCGACCGAGCAGACCAGCACCCGGATCCGGTCGAAGACGAAGTCCAGCCAGGCCCCGAAGACCGAGCCGGTGCCGGTCAGCCGGGCCAGCTTGCCGTCCATGCAGTCGAAGATGAAGCTCACGTGGTAGAGCACGGCCCCGAGCAGCAGCCATCTCCAGTCGCCCTGAGCGAAGCACGCGGCGGAGCCGAGGCCCACCAGGAACGCACCCCAGGTGAGCTGGTTGGGGGTGGCTCGGGTGTGCCTGGCGGTCCAGCGGACCAGCGGTGTGGCCACCGGGTCCACGAGCATGACGGTCCACCACGCGTCTCGCTTCTTCTCGGTGATCCGGCGGACCTCGGCGAGCGGCGGTATGTCTCGGGGCATGAGCAATCTTCCTGGCGTTTGAAAAGAGTTCACTCGAAAGTAAGAAGTCGTCAAGAGAAGAGACAAGGCCGGGCGAGGGCAACCTTTGCCGGGGGTTAGCGGTCTGCTGGGGAGACCGGGTCCATGGCACGGCCAGGTGCGCCGGACGGCGAGGCCGTCACGGTGGCCGACGTGTGGTGATTCCTACCGCTGGTAGCGGGCGAGCACCAGATTGCCGTCCTCGACCAGCCGCTTCCGTAGCTCCCCCATCCCGATCGCCCCGCTGTAGTACTCCTGCAGCGCCGGGGTGGCCACCTTGTCCTTCCACTCCGGATAGCCGCGCACGGACTGGGCGGGCGCCGGGCGCAGCCGTCCGGCCAGGGCGGCGCCGGTGGCCCAGCCGTGCCGGCGGGTGTGCAGGGCGGGGTCGCGCAGCGCGGTCAGGCCCGTGGGGAGCATCCAGTCGCCGCGGGCGAGCCGCACCATATGCGGTGGGCGCAGGAAGAAGTCGATGAAGCGGGCCGCCTCCCGCTGGTACGGGCTGTCGGCGGCGATGGACAGCGTCTGCGGGCTGACCCCCTGCCGCTGGTCGCCGCCGGGTCCGGCCGGGGACGGCAGTACGGTCCAGGCGAAGCCCTTGGGCGCCTGCTGCACGATCTGCTGGCGGTAGGAGAAGCCGAGGGGCACCATCGCGTACTTCCCGCCGAAGAAGCCGGGGAGGGTGTCGGAGCCGCCCATGCCGAGGGTGGTCCGCGCGGCGCTGCGGTCGCCGCCCAACTGGTCGTGGATGACGCGGGGCACCCGCTGGTCGGCGGCGTCGAACCGGACGGTGACCTTGCCGTCCGCGCCCCGGTGGAAGACCTTGCCGCCGGTGGACAGGGAGAGGTTGAGGGTCGCGGAGACGGGCTCCTTGAGCGGCCAGGCCACGCCGTACGTCCCGTCGCGGGTCAGCTCCTTGGCGGCGTCCTCGAACTCCGCCCAGCTCCAGGGCCGTTCGGGGGTGGGGATCCGCACCCGGGACCGCTCCAGCAGGGCGCGGTTGGCGATGAGCACGCGCGGCTCCTGGAGGAACGGCACACCGTGGATGCCACCGCCGAAGGTGGCGGTCTGCCAGGTCTGGGGCGGGATCTCGTCCTTGAGCCGCCGGGGCAGCAGGTCGGTGAGATCGGCGAGATAGCCGCCGTAGGCGAAGTCGGCGAGGTCGTCGGTGGCGTCGTGGATGATGTCGGGCGCCTCACCGCCCTCGAAGGAGGTGAGCAGTTGGTCGTGGACGCTGTCCCAGCTCCCCTGGACGTAGTCGACCCGGATGTCGGGATGGGCCGCGTTCCATTCGGCCACGAGCTGCTTGTTGGCCTCGATGGATTCCTGCTGCCAGGCCAGGGACTGGAAGCGGAGAGTGATCCGGCCGTCGGCCGCCCGCCGCCGTCCGGGCGCGCAGGCGGAGAGCAGGGTCCCGGCGGCGGACAGCGTCCCGGCGGCGGACGCGGCCAGCAGCGTTCGGCGGCGCATCAGTGCTTCACCGCCCCGGCCAGGGTGCCGCTGGTGATCCGGCGCTGGATGACCGCGAACAGCACGATCGAGGGCAGCGTCGCCAGCAGTGAGGCGGCGGCGAGCGGGCCGAGGTCGGCGACGCCCTCGGTGCCGATGAAGTGCGTGAGGATGACCGGCATCGTCTGTTTCTGCGGGGACTTGAGCAGGACGAGCGCGAAGAAGAACTCGTTCCAGGCGGTGATGAAGGCGAAGAGGGCGGTGGCCACGATGCCGGGGGCCAGCAGCGGCATGGTCACGGAGATCAGCGTCCGCAGTCTGCTCGCGCCGTCCACGGCCGCGGCCTCCTCCAGCTCGCGCGGTACGGCCCGGGCGTACCCGGCCAGCATCCACAGGGCGAACGGCAGGGACCACACCACGTACACCATGATCAGCCCGGAGAGGGAGTCGATCAGGCGGACCTCCTTGAGCACCAGGAACAGCGGGATGATCACCAGGACGAAGGGGAACGCCTGGCTGACCACGATCCAGCCGGTGGCCGCCCGGGACAGCGGGGAGCGGTGGTGCCGGGCCATCACATAGGCCATCGGGGTGGCGATGACGACGGTGATGGCCGCGGCGGCGAGGGAGGCGATCAGGCTGTTCCCGGCGGACCGCAGCAGCGGCTGCTCGTCGAACGCCTGGCGGAAGTTGTCGAGGGTGGGATGGTCGGGGATCCAGCCGGGGTGGAGGCTCGCCAGCTCGCGCGGCGGTTTGAACGCGGTGGAGACCAGCCACAGCAGCGGAAAGGCGAGGAAGACCAGATAGCCGAGGAGGGCGAGGTACTGGCCGGTGCGGGCCACGCGACGCCGGGCGGTGGGGCCGCGACGCACGGCGCTGGGGCGGGGACTCCTGGCGGTAGGGCGAGTGCTCATGCGTCGTCGTCTCCCTTCAGCCGGGCCACGAGATGGACGGCCAGCAGGATGGAGACCACCGCCACCAGCACACAGCCCATCGCCGCCGCATAGCCGAACTGGCCGTAGCGGAACGCCTCTTCATAGGCGAAGAGCATCGGCAGCCGGGTGCGGCCGCCGGGCCCGCCGCCCGTCAGGACGTAGACCAGCGCGAAGGAGTTGACGTTCCAGATGAAGCTGAGGGCGCTGATGGCGAGGGCGATGGGCCTGATGGCGGGCCAGGTGACGGTGCGGAAGCGGCGCCAGGCACCGGCGCCGTCCATGGCCGCGGCCTCGTGCAGTTCGCGCGGCACATTGGAGAGCCCGGCCAGCAGGGTGACCGTGACCTGCGGAAGACGTGCCCAGATACCGACCACGACCACGGCGGGCAGGGCGGTGGACAGGCTGCCGAGCCAGTCGCGGTGGGTGCCGAGCGTCTCGTTGAGCAGCCCCGCGTCGGGGTGGTAGACCAGCCGCCACATGATGCCGACCACGACCTCCGGCATCGCCCAGGGAACGATCGCGAGCGCCCGCGACAGCCAGCGGAATCGCAGGTTCTGGTTGAGCAGCAGCGCGAGTCCGAGCGCGAGCAGGAACTGCGGTACGGAAACGGCGACCGCCCACACCAGGCCGATCCGGAAGGACTCCCAGAAGAGGGTGTCGCGCAGCAGGTCCTGGAAGTTGAGCAGCCCGATCCACTGGGTGGGGTCGGTGCGGCCCGCCTGGGAGTCGGTGAAGGCGAGCACGATGCCGTAGAGCAGTGGACCGACGCTGAGCAGGAGGATCGGGATCAGCGCGGGCAGCACCAGGAACCACGCCCGGTGGCCGCTCGCCGCGCGGCCCGGGCCCTTGCCGGGGGCGGCCGACGGGGGTGGGGCGGAGCCCTGGTCCGAGCGCGCCGAGGCGGCGGTCACGGGTATCACGGCAGGGCCTCCTTCGGACGCGGTGGGAGGGCGGTCCGGTGGGAGAGCCCACGTCATCGTGCGGAGGGCGGGCGGTGCAGTCAAGCGGTTCATCTGCGGCAGCCGATGCGAGACTTGGGCGGGGGGCTGGGGGACGACCGAGATGTGGGCCGGCGGGACGACGAGGAGTGAGGGGTGTGGCGGTGGCGGATGTCGCCTTGACGGAGGAGCGGGCACGGGCGGTGCTCTCGGCCGCGCTGCCGCCCTACCGGGCCGGTAAGGCGGAGGCCCGGCTGCTCGCCCTCGGTGAGAACGCCGTCTTCGCCGTCGACAGCCTCTCCCTGGTGGTCCGGATCAGCCGCGATCTGGAGGTGTGGGACCGGGCCGCCCGGGAGCTGAGGATCGCCGACTGGCTCGCCCGGGAGGGGCTGCCCGCGGTACGTCCCGACCGGCGCTTCGGCTTCGAGCAGCCGCTTCCGTTCGCCAACCATCTCGTCACGTACTGGCAGCGGCTTCCCGATCCCGTACGCCCCGCCGGGCCCCGCGACCTCGCGGAGCTGCTGCGGATGGTGCACGCGCTGCCCGACCCGCCCGCCGATCCGGCACCGCTCCCGCTGCCGCGCCGCGATCTGCTGGGCGGGATCGAGCGCTGGCTGCGGCTGGCCGGGAACGCGATCGATCCGGCGGACGCGGCGTATCTGCGCGCCCGCCGGGACGACTTCGCGACCGCCGTCGAGGAGCTGACCCCACGGCTCACCCCCGGCCCGATCCACGGCGACGCGCTGCCTCGCAATGTGCACATCGGCCCGGACGGCCCGGTGCTGGTGGACCTGGAGACCTTCTCGCACGATCTGCGCGAGCACGATCTGGTGGTGATGGCGCTGTCCCGGGACCGCTATGGGCTCGGCGCGGCGGCGTACGACGCGTTCGTGGCGGAGTACGGCTGGGACGTCCGGGAGTGGCCCGGCTGCGCGGTGCTGCGCGGCGCCCGGGAGACGGCCAGCTGCGCCTGGGTCGCCCAGCACGCCCCGGGCAACCCGGCGGCGCGCGCCGAATTCACCCGCCGCATCGCCTCCCTGCGGGAGGACGACCCGACGGTGCGCTGGCACACGTTCTGAACGAACGGCTCCGGTTCAGCGGCCACCCTGCGCCGCACCACGCACCACGCACCACGCGGCACGCCTACTGACCCGCCGTGCGGCCCGCGCCTACGGGTGTCCGGCGGACCTTTCCCCTCCCCGCCCTTCCCGTTACCAGGGGCTCCGTGATCTGGACCCCGGGATCTGGGGCACAGCCCCGGTGCGGGGTCTGGGGCGCAGCCCCGGTGCGGGATCTGGGGCCCAGCCCCGGTGCGGGATCTGGGGCCCAGCCCCAGTTTCGGGAAGGGGCGGGGAGGGGAGCAGCCCGCCGCAGACGGCACGACCCACCGGCCCCCCGGCCGGGACGAACGGGTTGGGCCCGGGGCCGCCAACCGGGCCCCGGCCGCCCGCACACGGACAGGCGGCCCGACGGACTCGCCGTGCGGCGTTTCCTCAGGCCCTCCACCCCGGGTCGCGGCCGCTCAAGGCAATCGCGCGGTCCAGCGGCGGGGCGTCGTCCGGGACGGAGACCATGGGGCCGAACGCGCCGTCCGGGCGCTGCTCGTCCGGGAACGCCGACAGCCACCCGATGATGGCCTCGGCGCTGCGGGCATCGCAGTCGTAGGGCTGGCCGGTGGCGCGGGCGAGATCCCAGCCGTGGATCAGCAGCTCGTCCAGCGCCACGACGCCCATCATCTGGGCGGGCATGGTGACGCCCCCGGCCTCCGTGGTGCCCTGCCAGGCGGACGGCTCGCGCCAGGCCGCCGCCAGCGCGTCGAGCCGACGCGGCAGCTCCTGCCGCCACTCGGGGTCAAGGCGGTCCGCCGCCCCCTCCCCGGGGGCGGGGTCGTCCGGGCCCGCCGTGGCCGTGGTCTTCTCGGCGGCGTGGCGCATGCCGATGGCGAACCCCATGAAGTGGTCGAGCAGATCTCCCACGGAGTAGGTGCCACACGGTGTGGGTGCGCTGAGCTCCTCGTCCGAGACGCCACTGAACAGCGCCGTCACCCGGTGGACGGTGGGTGCGAAGTCGATCATGGTGGTCTGGTCGTCGGTCACGGTCGGTTTCTCCTCATCGAGTCCGTGGTGCCCCTCAGCGCCCCTCAGTGCCCCTCACCCATTCCGACCGGCCGGGGGCCGGAAACTCATCGGTGCGGCGTGCTCCGCTCTCCGCTTGGCGGGCGCCGCCACCCCGCTACCCCATCACCGCGCCAACCTCCCGCAGGGGCCAGCCGCCGTCCACGACCGCGTCCGGGGTGCCCTTGCGGCGCAGCCACGACTGGAAGTCGGCCGCCCAGCCCGCGTACCACCCCACCTGCTTGCGGTGGAGGTCCCACAGCTCGAGCCCGGCGACCTCGCGGTGGCGCTCGGCGAGCGCGCAGGCGACCCGCACCGCCGCCAGCGCGTCCGCACCGGCGTCATGGGCTCGGTCGTGCACCACCCCGTACTCCCCGCAGACGGCCTCCAGCGTGCGCTTGCCCTTGCGATAGCGGTCGACGGCGCGGTCTATCGTGTACGGATCCACCACGGGCCCGGTCTCCGCGCCCTCCAGCCGCTCGCTCAGCGGGCGCAGCCCGTGCCGCCCCAACTCGGCGGCGAGCAGACTGAGATCGAACGCCGCGTTGTACGCCACCACCGGGGCGCCGGCGTGCCAGTGGGCCACCAGCACCTCGGCGACCTCCTCGACCACCTCACGCGCGGACCGGCCCTCCGCCGCCGCCCGCTCATTGGTGATCCCGTGCACCGCCACGGCGCCGTCGGGGATGGGCACTTGGGGATCGGCCAGCCACTCGCGCCGCCCTATCGGCTCCCCGTCCCTCACCTCGACCACGGCCGCCGTCACGATCCGTGACGTCCGCGGATCGGTGCCCGTCGTCTCCAGATCGAATCCGATCAGCAGCCCCCGATGCCAGCCCATGACGGCCCCTCCCTTTGTCGTACTTCCCCCAGGTGTGCACCACCTTCCCACGCACCACTGACAACGACCGGTGAGCCACCCGAGCTACCGGACGTCCGGGGCCTCCAGGGCTCCCAGGGCGTCCGGCCGGGGCGGCCACGGCAAGTCCTCAGACGTCTGAGGACTCTGTGTTAGAGTCCCGCCGTCCTCGGAAGATCGTTCAGGAAGGCGCGGCGCGGTGGCGGAGACGGCACGGTTGCGGCACGGGCCCGTGGTGCCGCGGGTCGAGAGCGCCCTGCGCGCGATGCTCGCGGAGGGCCGCTGGCGGCCCGGTGAGCGGCTGCCCAACGAGGTGGCGCTCGCCGCCGAACTGGGCGTGGGCCGCTCCTCGGTGCGGGAGGCCGTGCGGCTGCTGGCCCATGACGGGCTGGTGGAGGTGCGCCATGGCTCGGGCACCTACGCCGCCGAGCCCCCGGCTCCCGCCGGGGAAGGCGATATGCGGCGGCTGCTGCGCCGGGCCCGGCTGCGGGAGGTGTACGAGGTGCGCCGCGCCCTCGAGGTCGAGGCCGCCCGGCTGGCCGCCGGGCGCCTGCGCCCCGAGGACATCGGGCGGCTGCGGGACCATCTCGCGCTGCGCGAGGAGCGGACCGGAGGCGATCCGGCCGCCTTCGTGGACGCCGATCTGGCCTTCCACCGGGCCGTGGTGGAGCTGTCCGGGAACGCCGTGCTGCTCGGCCTGTTCACCTCCGTCCTGCCGGTGCTGCGTACGGCGCTGGTGGAGATGGTCAGCTACGAGACGGCACTGCCCGATGTGTCGTGCGCCCACGCCGAGCTGCTGGACGGGCTGGCACGCGGGGACGCCGACGCCGCGATCGCGGCCACGGTCTCCCATCTCGAGGCCGTCATGGAACTCTTCGACAGCGAAAAGGAGGTGGCGGCCCCGTGACCGCCCCGGCCGTCCCCGTACTCAGGCTCAGCGATGTGGATGTGGTGCGCGACGGCACCCCGCTGCTGCGCTCGATCTCGCTCACCGTCCACCAGGGCGAGCACTGGGCGCTGCTCGGCTCCAACGGCGCGGGCAAGTCCACCCTGCTGAGCCTCGCGGGCGCGCTGGTGCACCCGACGCACGGCACGGTGGAGGTCCTCGGCCGCACGCTGGGGCGGGTGGATCTGCGGGAGCTGCGGTCGTTCGTTGGCCATGTCGATCCCCGGCATCCGCTGCGCTCCCCGCTGCGGGTGCGGGACGTGGTGCTCACCGGGCTGACCAACACCGTGGAGCCGGTCCCCCGCCGCCACCCCACCCCAGAGCAGCGGGACCGGGCCGACCGGCTGCTGACCACCCTCGGCATGGGCGGGAAGCTGGACGCGCGCTGGCCGACCCTGTCGCAGGGCCAGCGCGGCCGAGTGCTGATCGCCCGGGCGCTGATGCCCCTCCCCCGGCTGCTGCTGCTCGACGAACCGGCCACCGGTCTGGACCTGGCCGCCCGTGAGCAGTTGCTGGAGAGCCTGGACACCCTGCGCCGGGAACACCCCGAACTGGCCACCGTCCTGGTGACCCACCACCTGGAGGAGCTGCCCGCCAGCACCACCCACGCGATGCTGCTGCGGGAGGGCGAGTGCCTGAGCGCGGGGGAGGTCGACGCGGTCCTGACCACCGACGCCATCAGCAAGTGCTTCGACCACCCGGTGCACATCAGCCGCACCGACGGCCGCTGGGCCGCCCGGGCGCTGCGGCCGCCGTACCAGAGCACCGACCGGCCGGTTCAGGTCACCGGGCCGTAGGGTCAGGACACCGGCCGGGAGTCCGCCCAGACGCTTTCGAACTCCTCGCGGTAGGTGCCGAAGAGCCCGCCCTCGCCCTCTTGGCCCCCGCCCTCGCGGACGACGTCGCTGCCCCGCCCGCCGCCGCGCAGCACCAGGACCGGGGCCTCCATGCCCCGGGCCTTGCGCAGATACGGCTGGACGACCGCGAGGCCGTCCGCGCCGTCGCCGTTGACCAGGTAGGCGGTGAAGCGGGGGGTCTCGTCGAAGACATGGATCTCGAACGCGTCCGGGTCCCGCAGCCGGGCGCGCACCCGCCGCATATGGAGGATGTTCATCTCCACCGAGCGGCTCATCTCGCCCTTCTTCAGGCC
This sequence comes from Streptomyces sp. NEAU-YJ-81, assembly GCF_017592595.1. NCBI lineage: Bacteria > Bacillati > Actinomycetota > Actinomycetes > Kitasatosporales > Streptomycetaceae > Streptomyces > Streptomyces sp. NEAU-YJ-81. The sequence continues at coordinate 31,659 of NZ_JAGFNO010000021.1, forward strand.
GAGTTCGCGCTCCCGGCGCCGTACCGCGCTGCTCGCCGGGTTGAGGAAGAGCAGCCGGGCCCGGCAGCCGGATTCGGCCAGCCGGACCAGCCGGCGGCCCGAGTAGTTCTGGACCAGGAGGTTGAGCCCGATGCCGACGGCGTCGAGGCGGCGGGCGTTGCCGAAGAGGTCCTCGGCGGGGAGCTGGCGCTGCAGCCGCACCCGGTCGGGATGGACGCCCACCACATCGGCGTAGCGGTCGCCGACGAGGTCCTCGACGGCGTCGATGGGCAGCCGGTCGGCGGAGGGGGAGCCGGTGCCGCTGCCGAGGATCTCCAGCAGCCGGGCGGAGGCGCGCTCGGCCTGGGCGAGGACCGTCACGGACAGGGCGCGGTTGCGGGAGACCACATTGCGGGCGACCTCCAGCTCGTCCAGGGCCAGCTCCACCTCGCGGCGGTCGTCGAGGTACGGCTCGAAGCACGGCCAGTGCTGGACGAGGAGCTCCCGCAGTTGCGGCAGGGTCAGAAAGCTGACGACATTGTCGTCGGCGGGGTCGAGCAGATAGCCCTTGCGCCGGCTCACCTCCCGGACCGCGACCGCCCGCTGCACCCACTCCTGCCCGGCGGGGCCGGCGGCGGCGATGACCCAGTCCTCGCCGTGGACCGGTTCGTAGATGGGCCGCAGTACGGCGTTGACGACCGCGCGCAGCCGCTGTTCCACGAGGTTGAGCCAGATATAGGCCCGCCCGGCCCGGCGTGCGCGTGTGCGCACCTCGCTCCAGGCGTCGGCGCCCCAGTCCAGTTCCGCTCCGATCTCCATCGGCCGCACCAGGGACACTGCGCCGGGAGGTGCGTCGGTGGAGCCGTCACCCCCGGGACCTCCGTCACCGGGGGGCAGCTCCAGCCCGCCCGAGCTCACCTGTGCACCGCCTTCCGCCCCCATCCAACGATCACCGCAGACTACTGCGCTGGAGGGGGCGGTGCGACACTCAGGTCCTGCCTATCGGGTCAACGTTCCTCTTCTGTATGACCGTTGTGTCCGGACAGTGCAGGAGGCGTGAGGGGATTCATAGCGGTGACATCGCGCGGGGAGAGCTGGAAGCCCTGCCAGTGCAGCGGCATGGGCTCCTGATCCTCATCCCGGGCGATGTGATGGAACCCGATGTTGACCCATGCGATCGGGTGTTTGAGGGTCTGACCGTTGACCCACTTGTCGACGCTCTTGCCCGCCCCGGCGCCGCAGTTGCGCAGATTGTTGCTGGCGAACTGCTCACACTTGTTGTACTCGGTGAAGTAGACGTCGTGTTTGGTGAAACTACGACCCTGGTACTTCGTGGTGTGGCCGGGAACGATCTCGTAGCTGCGCGGATGACCGTCCTTGTTCTTGCCCGCCGCGCTGACCACGCGCCACCACCGCGCCGGCGCCGCGTCGCCCGCCAGCTCCTTGGTGACCTTGGTGCGGGTGGTCTTGGTCTTCGGGATCTGCCCCGAGGTCGCGGTGGTCTTCGAGTCGTACTGCTCGACCTTGCTCTTGGGCGAGCCGTCGAGCCCGAAGTTCAGCCGCCAGAAGACGTTGTGGGCATGGCTGGTGGCGTAGTCCTTGGCGCCCTTGCCGATGGGCCAGCCGCGGCCGTCGCCCGCGTCGTAGTCCATCGGGGAGAGCGTGCCGGTGGCGCCGACCTGCATGGTCATGGTGCCGTCACCGGCGAACCGCCACTCGGTGATGTACTCGTACCAGCCGACCTGGTTGACGGTGTAGACCAGCAGGTCCTTGCCCTGCAGTTGGTAGACCTTGTTCTCGCCGCCTCCGAAGCCCCCCGTGCCCATGCGGTAGGCGTGGCCGCGGGCCCGGGTGGTGGCGCACAAGCCCTTCACATTCGGGTGCTCGGGGTCCCAGGCGTCGGGCACCCGCACGGTCTTGATGGTGCCGCCGGGGCATTCGGCCGGGTCGAGCTGCTGCAGCCCCTGGGCGAAGTCCTGCCCGGTGAGGTCGTCGTACTCATTGCTGCCGTCGTCGTACGGCACATGGATCTGGCCCAGCTTGGCCGAGGTCAGCACCTTGATCGGGGCGCTTTCGCCCTTGGGCTGGTACGAGACGTTGTCGAGCACCAGCCCGGCCTTGCTCTCGTAGTGCCAGCACATCCGCCAGGTGGTGCCGCCGTCCAGCTTCTGCTCGATTCTGTACGGGGTGCTGCAATCCGCCGCGGCCGGGCTCTGCGGGGCCGCCTGGGCGGTGCCGACCGGCCCGGCGGCGACCGCCACGGTGCCGAGCAGCGCCGAGGCGCCGATGGCCGCCGCGACCCGGGCACGGGCGCGGCGGAGCCTGCTTTCAGGCATGGGGAGACTCCTGTGATGAAGGTGAGGCGTAGGGGTGCTTGGGTCTTCCGGCTGGGGGCACCTCCCAGCGGTAGCTGGGGGAGAGCCGAAGGGGCGCGTCGCTGTCGAAAGGGAGTCGCGCGCGGGGAGCGAGGAACGAGCGACCGAGCACGGTCGACCGTCGACAGCGACTGAGGCGCCCCGGAGGCGAACCGAGCCACGAAAAAAGGGGCTCAGCTCAGCGTGGCGACCTTGCGGGCGCTCAGGTCGATCACCATCTGCCGGGTGTCGATCCACGGGCCGTTCACCACCCGGGTGAACAGCCGCACGCAGCGGTGCGCGCCGCAGTCCCCGACCGAGGCCGGACCGGGGTTGCCCTCGCCCGCGCGGTAGACGAAGCCGGTGACGGTGAGCTGGTCCGGGCGGGTCAGCGCCTTGCCCGTGGCGTCCTTGAAGTCCTTCTTCAGCCCCTCGCCCAGCTTGTCGGCCATCAGCAGCCGCGCGGCCTCCATCACCTCGTCGCGGTTGGGCGGCGGCTGGACCCCGTGCTGGGTGTCGGTGCTGGTCACCTCGCCACTGCCGAGGTCGACCGTCTTGGTGACGTAGGTGTCGTCCTTGTAGTCGTAGTACGTGACGTCGGCGCGGCGCGGCGCGTCGGCGGCCCCCACCTCGTCGGGGCCGAGCTCCGCGAGGTCGGTGGACAGCCGCTCGGGGCCCTTGGCGCCCTTGACGTCCTCGCTGCTCAGCCGGAAGCCGCCGCCGCCCGTGAGGGTCTGGGCGCGCTTCATCTCATCGTCGGTCAGTGGATCGCGGCCGGTGCCGGTACGGCCCTGCTCGGGCGCGTCCTCCACCACACCGGGGAGCTGCCGGGCCGCCTGGCCCTGCTCCGCCGCCGAGCCCTGGGGTCCCCCACCCGAGCCCTCTTTGCCGGACGCGCTCCCCGGGAGCGTCACCCCGACCAGGACCGCCGTGGCGGTGGCCGCCACGGCCGCGCCGGCCACCACCTTGCCCAGGTGGCGGTGCATCATCTTGCGCACATCCTCCCCCAATCCCCCCTGTCATCACATCGGACCGCATAGCGGGATACGCGTACGCGGAGGTCACCCGGTAGGACGAACCGATATGGCCGTAGGTTGCCTCCCTTTTGAGGAAGTTCTGTTGAAAGAGCGGATGGGTCCGGCCAGTTGGGCAAGGATGCAGGGTCGGTCAGGTTCCGTCCGGTGCCTGGGGTGCTCGCGGCCCCCGGAGAAGAAGTGGAAGAGTCGACGTATGCAGGTCTGGCCGGGGCAGGCTTACCCCCTTGGCGCCACGTACGACGGCGCCGGAACCAACTTCGCGGTGTTCTCCGAGGCCGCCGTCCGCATAGAGCTGTGTCTCCTGCACGACGACGGTTCGGAGACGGCGGTCGAGCTGCGGGAGTCCGACGCGTTCGTGCGCCACGCCTATCTGCCGGGGATCATGCCGGGGCAGCGCTACGGCTTCCGGGCCCACGGCCCGTACGAGCCGGAATCCGGCCACCGCTGCAATTCCGCCAAGCTGCTGCTGGATCCGTACGCCAAGGCGATCAGCGGGCGGATCGGCTGGGGCGAGGAGGTCTACGGCTACCACTTCGGTCGGCCCGACAAGCGCAATGACCTCGACTCCGCCCCGCACACCATGGCGTCCGTCGTGGTCAATCCGTACTTCGACTGGGGCGACGACCGCCCGCCGCGCACCGACTACCACCGCACGGTCATCTACGAGGCGCATGTCAAGGGGCTGACCATGCGCCATCCCCGGCTGCCGGAGGAGCTGCGCGGGACGTACGCGGCGCTCGCCCATCCGGCGATCATCGAACATCTGACGGAGCTGGGCGTCACCACGCTGGAACTGATGCCCGTGCACCAGTTCGTCCACGACCACCGGCTGGCCGACACGGGCCTTGCCAACTACTGGGGCTACAACACCATCGGCTTCTTCGCCCCGCACAACGCCTACGCCTCCTGGGGCGACCGGGGCCAGCAGGTGCTGGAGTTCAAATCGGCCGTCCGGGCGCTGCACCAGGCGGGCATCGAGGTCATCCTGGACGTGGTCTACAACCACACGGCCGAGGGCAACCACCTGGGCCCCACGCTCTCCTTCCGGGGCCTGGACAACGCCTCGTACTACCGGCTGACCGAGGACCGCCGGTACTACATGGACACCACCGGCACCGGGAACTCCCTGCTGATGCGCTCCCCGCACGTACTGCAGCTGATCATGGACTCGCTGCGCTACTGGGTCACCGAGATGCATGTGGACGGCTTCCGCTTCGACCTGGCGGCGACGCTGGCCCGGCAGTTCCACGAGGTGGACCGGCTGTCCTCGTTCTTCGACCTGGTCCAGCAGGATCCGGTGGTGAGCCAGGTGAAGCTGATCGCCGAGCCCTGGGACGTCGGCGAGGGCGGCTATCAGGTCGGCAACTTCCCGCCCCTGTGGACCGAATGGAACGGCAAGTTCCGGGACACCGTGCGGGACCTGTGGCGCGGTGAGCCGAGGACGCTGGCCGAATTCGCCTCCCGGCTGACCGGCTCCTCCGACCTCTACCAGGGCGACGGGCGGCGCCCGCTGGCCTCGGTCAACTTCGTCACCTGCCATGACGGCTTCACCCTGCGCGATCTGGTGAGCTACGACGAGAAGCACAACGAGGCCAACGGCGAGTCCAACCAGGACGGCGAGAGCTACAACCGGTCCTGGAACTGCGGGGTCGAGGGCGAAACCGACGATCCGGCGGTGCGGACGCTGCGCGAGCGCCAGATGCGCAACTTCGTCGCGACCCTGATGCTCTCCCAGGGCGTGCCGATGCTCAGCCACGGCGACGAGTTCGGGCGCACCCAGGGCGGCAACAACAACGCGTACTGCCAGGACAACGAGGTGTCCTGGGTGCGGTGGCCGGATCACGTCAAGGGCCAGGACGGCGAGTGGGAGGACCGCTCGGCGCTGGAGCTGCTGCGCTTCACCCGCTCGCTGGTGTGGCTGCGCCGCGACCATCCGGTCTTCCGGCGCCGCCGCTTCTTCCACGGACGGCCGGTGGAGGGCACCCATGACGAGCTGTCGGACATCGCCTGGTTCACCCACGAGGGCGAGGAGATGATCCCGCGCGACTGGCAGGCGGCACATGCCAAGTCCCTCGCGGTCTTCCTCAACGGCAGCGCGATCTCCGAACCGGGGGTGCGCGGTGAGCGGATCACCGATGACTCGTTTCTGCTGCTGTTCAACGCGCACCATGAGCCGCTGGACTTCGTCGTGCCCATCGATCACGGCAAGCAGTGGCAGGTCATCGTGGACACGGCGGTGCCGGAGGGCGTGGAGCCGGGCAGTGGGAAGAAGGTGGCGGCGGGCGATGTGCTGACCCTGGTGGACCGCAGCCTGATGGTGCTGCAGCGGCCGGCCTAGCTCCGGGCATCGTCAGGGGGCGCGGGTCGCGTCCGTTCGGGTGCGCGGACCTCTCATGGGGCGCGCCGGGTGGGTACGTAGGTTCATATGACGGCTGACCCAGGCACACCCACCGCCACCTATCGCCTCCAGCTCCAGCCCGCCTTCCCGTTCGCGGCGGCGGAGCGAGCGGTGCCATATCTGGCCTCGCTCGGCGTCTCCCATCTGCATCTGTCCCCCGTACTGGAGGCGGTGCCCGGCTCCACCCACGGCTATGACGTGGTGGACCACTCCACCGTCCGGGCCGACCTGGGCGGCGAGGAGGGGCTGCGCGCACTCGCCCGTACGGCGCGGGCGCACGGCCTCGGGCTGATCGTCGACATCGTCCCGAACCATATGGCCGCCCCCGCCCCCGAACGGCTCAACGCCCCGCTGTGGGAGGTGCTGCGGGACGGGCCGGAGTCGGCGTACGCGCGGTGGTTCGACATCGACTGGCAGGCCCAGGGCGGCAAGGTGCTGCTGCCGGTGCTCGGCGGTCCGCTCGGCGAGGAGTGGGAGCGGCTGCGGATCGAGGACGGGGTGCTGCGCTACTACGACCACGCCTTTCCCCTGCGGCCCGGCACCGAGGGGCTGCCGCTGGCCGAGCTGCTGGACGCCCAGTGGTACCGGCTCGGCTGGTGGCGGCTGGCCCGCACCGAGCTCAACTACCGGCGCTTCTTCACCATCTCCGAGCTGATCGCGGTGCGGGTGGAGGATCCGGAGGTCTTCGACGCCACCCATGCCACGCTGCTGGAGCTGATGCGGGACGGGGTCGTGGACGGGCTGCGGATCGACCATCCGGACGGGCTCGCCGATCCGGAGGGCTATCTGCGGCGGCTGGACCGGGCGGTGCGGGCGGCGACGGGAGACGGGGAGCGCGGGGGCGGGAGCGCGCAGCGGGCCGCGTCAGAGGGCGAGGAAGGCCGGGGGGTCACGCCAGAAGGCGGCGGCGGGCGGCGGATCGCGCCAGGGGGCGGCGGGCGTTGGACCGCGTCAGAAGGTGACATCGGCCGGTGGACAGCGCCGGAAGGCGGGGGCGGCCGCTGGACCGTCGTCGAGAAGATCCTCGCCCGGGACGAGCGGCTGCCCACCACCTGGCCGGTCGCCGGGACCACCGGCTATGACGCGCTGCACCACATCGACGGGCTCTTCGTCGACCCGGACGGGCTGGCGAAGCTGACCGCCCTCTACCGCGCCTTCGCCGCTCCCCCGGCCGACCTCGGCGGCGACTGGCCCGCGACGGTCCGCCGGGCCGCCCGTGAGGTGGTCACCCACGAACTCGCCGCCGAGGTGGAGCGGCTGACGCGCACCGCCTCGCGGATCTGCGCGGCCGACCCCCGGCTGCGCGACCACGCGCCCTGGGCGCTGCGCACGGCGATCCGCGAGGTGCTGGTGCGGCTGCCCGTCTACCGTCCGTACGCCTCGGTGGGCGGCCCGCCCGCGACGGACGCCGACGCGGTGATGCTGCGCTCGGCGGCGGCGGAGGCCCGGGAGGCATTCACGGTGGAGCAGGAGGCCCGGGTGGTGCGGGTCGTACGGGACGCGGCGCTGGGCAGGCTCGGGGACGGCCCGGACCAGCGCGACTTCTGCGCCCGCTTCGCCCAGACGGCGGCCGCGCTGCGCGCCAAGTCGGTGGAGGACACCGCCTTCTACCGCTACACCCCGCTGCTGTCGGCCGCCGAGGTGGGCGGCGATCCGGGGCGGCCGGCCGTGACCCCCGAGGAGTTCCACGCCTTCGCCGCCCGGCTGCTGCGGGACTGGCCGGCCACCGGCACGGTGCTGTCCACGCATGACACCAAGCGCAGCGCGGACGCCCGGGCCCGGCTCGCGGCGCTCACCGAATGCCCGGGCTGGTGGGGGCGGATGGCGGCGGAGCTGACCCGCTCGGTCCCCGCTCCCGATCCGCAGCTCGCCTGGACGGCGTGGCAGACCGCGCTCGCGCTGGGCCACGGGGACGCCGGACGGCTGGTGCCCGCCGTACTCAAGGGGGTGCGCGAGGCGGGGCTGCGGACGACCTGGACGGAGCAGAACGCGGCGTACGAGGAGGAGGTGACCGCCTTCCTGGAGGCCGGGCCGTGCGCGGCCGACCCGTCGGTGTGGGCCGCGATCCGGGCCGAACTCGACGGACCGGCGCGGGCCAACGCGCTCGGCGCCGCCCTGCTCCAGCTCACCATGCCGGGCGTCCCGGACCTCTATATGGGCACCGAACACCTCTATACGGCCCTGGTCGACCCGGACAACCGCCGCCCGCCCGCGCTGGGCGGCGAGCCGGAGGCGCGGGGTCTCTCCGCCGAGAAGCTGTTGCTGACCAGGGCCGCGCTGCGGCTGCGACGGGAGCGTCCGGAGTGGTTCGGCCCGGGGAGCGGCTATGCGCCGCTGACCGCCGAGGGGCCTTCGGCGGCGCACTGCGTGGCCTTCGTACGGGCGGGCGCCGACGCCGGGAACGAGGGCGGGGGCGGGGCGGTCACCGTCGTCACCCGGCTGTCGCGGCGGCTGGCGGAGCCGGGCGGCTGGGGCGCCACCCGGCTGCCACTGCCACCGGGCCGCTGGCGGGATCTGCTGAGCGGGCGGACGGCCGAGGGGTCCGAAGCGCTGGATGAGCTGCTGTCCGGGCTTCCGGTGGCGCTGCTGGTCCGGAGCTGACGGGCAGTCCCCGGGCCGCCGCGCCGAGACGCCGCCGCTCCGGGGCGCGGGGGCCGCCGCGCCGGAGCGGGCCGCTGCTCTCCCTGACGGCCTGCCAGAAACCCGCCGCGTTCATGTCCTGAAGCATTTACAGGTGGGCGGGGGCGCGCTACGTTCACCAAGCAATTGGGAGCGCTCCCACACCGACGGTTCCTGACCCGTTCACGTCGAAGGGAAACACGCGCAATGCCTCGACGATTACTGGCTCTCGCCACTTCCGCACGCCCACCGGGCCCCTCCCGTGCGCGCAGGTCCGTACTTCTGGTCCTGCTCTCGGTCCTGCCCGCCCTGGGCCTCGTCTTCTTCTCCTCGGGCGGCGCTTCCGCGCACGGCGCGCCGATGGCGCCGGGCAGCCGCACCTATCTCTGCTGGAAGTACAGCCTGTCCTCGACCGGTGAGGTCAAGCCGACCAACCCGGCATGCAAGGCCGCGTACGACAAGAGCGGTGCGACGCCCTTCTACAACTGGTTCGCGGTGCTGCGCTCGGACGGCGCGGGCCGCACCAAGGGGTTCATCCCGGACGGCAAGCTGTGCAGCGGCGCGGCCACCGTCTATGACTTCTCCGGCTTCGACGTGGGCAGCAAGGACTGGCCGGTGACCCATCTGACGGCCGGCAAGTCGATGCAGTTCTCGTACAACGCCTGGGCCGCGCACCCGGGGTCGTTCCGCAGCTATGTCACCAAGGCCCCGATCGACCCGACCAAGCCGCTCACCTGGAACGACCTGGAGGACCAGCCGTTCAACACGGTGACGGACCCGCCGCTGTCCGGTCAGGTCGGCACGGTCGACGGCAAGTACACCTGGACGGCCAATCTGCCCTCCGGCAAGAGCGGGCGCCACGTCATCTACACCGTGTGGACGCGCTCGGACAGCCAGGAGACCTTCTACAGCTGCTCCGACGTGGTCTTCGACGGCGGCAACGGCGAGGTGACGGTCCCCGGCAGCAGCGGCGGGGGCAGCGACCCCACGGACCCGCCGGGCAACCCGCCGACGGCCTCCTGCTCCGCCGCCCAGAAGGTGACCGGCACCTGGAACGGCGGCTATCAGGCCGAGGTGACGGTCACCAACTCCGGTGCCACGCCCATCTCCTCGTGGATGGTCGACTGGACGGTGCCGTCCGGGCAGCGGATCGACAGCGTCTGGAACGGCAAGCTGTCCGCCACCGGTTCATCGGCATCGGTCACCAACGCCGACTGGAACGGTTCACTGGCCGCCGGGGCGTCGACGACCTTCGGCTATACGGCCGGCGGCGGCTCCCCGGACACGGCGGCCGCGCCGATCTGCATGGTGCACTAGTCTGCCTCTCACACCAGGCCACGCAGGTGCTCCGACCCGCTCATATATCTGTCAGGTGCACCTCATCCCATGCCGGTCTGCCGCCCCCTTCCCCCTCGCGGGCGGCAGACCGGCCCCCTGGGAAAATGGCGTGGACACAGCGGCATCGGCGGCCATAGAGTGCGGGCACGCCCTGAAACGAGGAAGGAGGCGAGAGCAATGGACATCACGACGTTTCCGCGCTCCCGCCCCCTGTCCGCCGGGCGTATTCGCGTCTGATCCCCATCGATCAGGCATCCGACCGGGAGCGCATCACTTTCCTGGAAGGAACCCCATGACCGATCTGGTCATCCGTCCCCTCACCGAGGACGACGCCCATCTGTTCCACACCCTGCGGGTCCCCGCGCTCGTCGGCCGGGGCTGCCTCGGCCACACCTACGCCACCATCGGCCAGGGCGGCGAATACCGCCCCGAGTGGACCTGGGTGGCGCTGCGCGAGGAGCGGGTCGTGGCCCGCGCCGCATGGTGGGCCGGGCCCGAGGACACCGCGCCCATCGCCCTGGACTGGTTCGACTTCGCCGACGGCGAGGCCGACGCCGCCGCCGAACTGCTGCGCACCGCACCGCTGCGCACCGAGTACAGCCTGCTGGCCCCGCCCGGCTGGCGGGATCAGCCCGAGGTGCGGGCCGCCGGGCAGGCCCGTATCGACGCCGCCGTGGCGGGCGGGCTCAAGCCGCTGGTCGAGCGCTACCGCTATGAGTGGACGCCGGAGTGCGGACTGCCCGAGCGCCCGGGGCGGCTGGAGTTCCGGCCGGAGCCCGATGACGCGGCGATCGAGGACGCGCTGCGCCGCATCATGCCGGACACGCTCGACGCGCACGACCGGCGCGCCATCGCCCGGGGAGGTGTCGATGCCGCGGTGCGGGAGCTCATGGACATCCTGTCCTGGTTCCCGTCACCGCGCGAGTGGTGGCGGCTGGCCTGGACGCCCGAGGGCGAGCTGGTCGGCATCCAGGTGCCCGCGCGCAATCCGGGCGGCCCCTGCGTGGGCTACATAGGGGTCGTCGCCGAGCAGCGCGGCCACGGCTACGCGTACGACCTGCTCGTGGAGTGCACCCACGATCTGGTGGAACAGGGCGCCACCAAGATCGCGGCGGCGACGGACCAGCCCAACCTCCCCATGGCCGCGCACTTCGCCAGGGCGGGCTATCCCGTCACACAGGAGCGCATCGACCTCATCTGACCGGTGCCGCCCTGCTGCGCCGCCGGCGCCGCATCCCGCAGCATGGTCGGGGACCGTCGGTCGAGGTGAGGAGACGCCAGTGCTGTTCGAGGTGTGGGCGCCGCACGCCGGGCGGGTCGGGCTCCATGTGGACGGGCACGACCGCCCCATGGAGCCCGACCCGGGCCGCGAGGGGTGGTGGCGGGCCGAGGCCGAGGCCGGGCACGGGACGCGGTACGGCTTCGCGCTGGACGACGACCCGCCGCTCCCCGATCCGCGCTCCCGCCGCCAGCCGGACGGCCCCGAGGGGCTGAGCGCGGTGGTCGACCACTCCCGTTTCCGCTGGGAGCGGGAGTGGTTCGGGCGCCCGCTGCCGGGCGCGGTCCTCTACGAGCTGCACATCGGCACCTTCACCCATGAGGGCACCTTCGAGGCGGCGGCCGAACGGCTGCCGCACCTGGCCGAGTTGGGCATCACGCATGTGGAGCTGATGCCCGTCTGCCCGTTCCCCGGGACCCATGGCTGGGGGTACGACGGCGTGGCGCCCTGGGCGGTGCACGAGCCGTACGGCGGGCCGGAGGGGCTGGCGCGGTTCGTGGACGCCGCGCACGGGCACGGCCTCGGCGTGGTCCTCGACGTGGTCCACAACCATCTGGGCCCCTCCGGCAATCACCTCCCGGCCTTCGGCCCGTACTTCACCGAAACCCACCACACCCCCTGGGGGGCGGCGGTCAACCTCGACGCGCCCGGCTCCGACGAGGTGCGCGCGTACTTCACCGGCAGCGCGCTCGCCTGGCTGCGCGACTTCCGCCTCGACGGGCTGCGGCTGGACGCGGTGCACGCGCTGCGCGACAACCGGGCCCGGCACTTCCTGACCGAGCTGTCGGCCGCCGTGGACGCGCTGGCCGCCCGCACCGGCCGCCCGCTGTTCCTGATCGGCGAGTCGGATCTCAACGATCCGCGCACCACCACCCCGCGCGAGGCGGGCGGCCACGGGCTGCACGCGCAGTGGAACGACGACTTCCATCACGCCCTGCACACCTTTCTCACCGGTGAGCGGCAGGGCTACTACGCCGACTTCGCAGCCGAGGGGCCCGGGGCGCTGGTCAAGACGCTGATGGGCGGCTTCTTCCACGACGGCACCCATTCGACGTTCCGGGGCCGCCGCCACGGCACTCCGCTGACCCCCCACACCACCCCGGCGCACCGGCTGCTCGGCTATGCCCAGACGCATGACCAGGTCGGCAACCGGGCGGTCGGCGACCGGCTCGCCGCGAGGCTCTCCCCCGGGCTGCTGGCCTGCGCGGCGGCCGTGGTGCTGTGCGCGCCCTTCACCCCCATGCTCTTCATGGGCGAGGAGTGGGGCGCCCGTACGCCCTGGCAGTACTTCACCGACCACCAGGATCCGGAGCTGGCCGAGGCGGTGCGGTCCGGCCGCCGCCGGGAATTCGCCGCCCACGGCTGGGCGGAGGGGGACATCCCCGACCCCCAGGACCCGGCCACCCGGCTGCGGTCCTGCCTCGACTGGCGGGAGGCGGAGCGGGAGCCGCACCGGGCACTGCTCGACTGGTACCGCCGGCTGATCGCGCTGCGCCGCGCCGAACCGGCCCTGACCGACCCCACCTGGGCGTATACGGGTCTGTCCACCGGTTCGGACGGCTGCTTCAGCTTTCAGCGCGGCCCGCTGCGGGTCCTGCTCAACCCGGGCGACCGGCCGGTCGAGACCTGGCTGGGGCCCCGGACCGGCGAGGTCACCGAGGTGGTCGCCGCCTGGCGGCGGATCGAGCTCCCGGGCCCGGACGGCATGCTGAGGCTGCCGCCCGAGACCGCCGCCGTGCTGCGGCTCGGGCCGCGGCCCTGAGGCTCAGCCCTCCTCGGGGGTCAGCCGCAGCGAGATGGAGTTGATGCAGTAGCGCTGGTCGGTCGGGGTGGGGTAGCCCTCACCCGCGAAGACATGGCCGAGGTGCGAACCGCAGCGGGTGCACCGCACCTCGGTGCGGGCCATGCCGTGCGAGCGGTCCTCCAGCAGCTCGACGGCCGAGCTATCCGCCGGGTCGTAGAACGACGGCCAGCCGCAGTGGCTCTCGAACTTCGTCTCCGAGCGGAAGAGCTCGGCCCCGCACGCCCGGCAGGAGTAGACGCCGACCGTCTTGGAATCGGTGTACTCACCGGTGAAGGCACGCTCGGTACCGGCTTCCCGCAGTACGTGGTACTCCTGCGGCGTCAGCTCGGCGCGCCACTGCTCCTCCGGCTTGTCGATCTCGTACGCCATGGGGACGGACCTCCTCAGTTCTCCGGGCTCTGCAGACGGGCGAGAATCTCCGGACCGAGATCGGTCACATCGCCCGCGCCCATGGTGAGAACAAGGTCACCGGGCTTGGCCATTCCGGCGATCAGCTCGGGCACCGCGTTCCGGTCGTGTTCGGCGGTCACATCCGCCCCATGGCGGGCCGCGGCGTCGATGACCAGGGCGCTGGTGATGCCGGGGACCGGGTCCTCGCGGGCGGGGTAGATGTCGAGGACCACGGAGGCGTCGGCGAGCGCGAGCGCCTCGCCCATCTCGGTGCCCAGCTCCTGGGTGCGGCTGAACAGATGCGGCTGGAAGACCACCAGCACCCGGCCCTCCCCGGCGCCGCCGCGGATCGCCTCGAGATCCGCGGCGATCTCGGTGGGGTGGTGGGCATAGGAGTCGATCACCTGCACCCCGGCCGCGGTGCCCTTGAGCTGCAGCCGCCGCTTGACGCCCGTGTACGAGGCGAGGGCGGGGGCCAGCTCGCGGGCCGGGACGCCGAGGGCGGCGCCCGCGGTGAGGGCGGCGACGGCGTTGAGCGCGTAGTGGCGGCCGGGGACGGAGACGGTGAAGGTGATCTCCGCGCCGCCCAGGGATTCCGCGAGCCGGACGGTGACCTCGCTGGTCAGCCCGTGCGGCTCGATGGCCAGGACCCGTACGTCCGCGCTCTCGTCCTCGCCGTAGGTGAGCACGCGCGGTGCCTCGCCCCCGGTGACCCGGGCGGTCAGCTCACGGGCGCCGGACTGGTCGGCGGAGATCACCAGCGCCCCGCCGGGCCGGATCCGGCCGACGAAGGTCTCGAACGACGCGTAGATCTCGTCCATCGAGGCGTAGTTGGCGTGGTGGTCGAGCTCCACATTGAGGATGATCGCCACCTCGGGCGCGTACTTGTGGAAGCTGCGGTCGCTCTCGTCGGCCTCGGCGACGAAGATCTCGCCGTCGCCGTGGCGGGCGCTGGAGCCGGGGGCGTCCAGATCGCCGCCGATGACGTACGACGGGTCCAGGCCCAGGGTGCGCAGCGAGACGGCCAGCATCGAGGTCGTGGTCGTCTTGCCGTGGGTGCCCGCGACCGCGATCGGCCGCGATCCGTCCATCAGCGCGGCGAGCGCGTCGGAGCGGTGCACCACCGGGATGCCGCGCTCGTGCGCCGTGACCATTTCGAGGTTGTCGGCGCGGATGGCGCTGGAGACGACGACGCTGGTGGCGTCGGCGTCGATGTTCCCGGCGGCGTGGCCGATGTGCACCGTCGCGCCGAGCTCGCGCAGCGCCCCGACGATCGGCGAGTCCTTGGTGTCGCTGCCCGAGACCCGTGCGCCGCGCATGGCGAGGACCTTCGCCACGCCCGACATCCCGGCGCCGCCGATGCCGATGAAGTGCGGTCGATCCAGCGCGTCGGAGGCGGTGCCGGCCGGTGCCATGTACGGGTCTCCCCTGGTTCTCGGTGTGTGCTGTCGGCCCGATTCTCGCACCCCCGGCGGCCCGCCCCGCCGATGGCCGCGGGGACCCGTGCCGCGGCTCAGCCGCCGGCCGTGGTCTGGTCCTCGTCCACCGCGTGCGAGAAGAGCTTCAGCACCGGGACCCCCACCTTGTGGCGCGCCCGCGAGGCCCAGTCCCGGTGGAAGAACTCCTCCACGAAGTGCGGGGCGGTGAGCACGATCACCTCATCGGCCCGCGTCTCCTCCACGACACCGCGCAGCACCTCCAGCGGACGGCGCTGGACGACATGGCCCCGGGCCCGGCTCCCGGCCGCCTCGAGCGCCGCCACCGAATGGGTCAGCGCCTGCTCGGCGGGCTCCAGGGCCTCCCTGCCCTCCGGCTCCTCCCCCTCCTGAGTGGCCTGCTCCAGCTCGCCGAGGGCGATGTCGTCGATCGCGCGCAGCAGCCGGTCCTTGCTGCCCCGGGGCTGCATCAAGACGACGAAGGAGACCGGGTCATCGCCGTGCAAGGTGGTGACGAATTCCACGTCGGCGGGGGTCAGGGGCTTCTCAATCATCAATACGCTCGTGAACACGGCGGATGCCCTTCTCCTTCGCGATCCTTTTCGCGGGTTTACAGACGTTTTTATAAGTTATTGGTAAATCCGACGGTAGCGGGTGAAAAGAAACCCGGCTTCCTCCAGGACGGAATCGAGAGTGAACTGTTCCGGTTCCCCCAGTTCGGCTCCATCCACGATCCGCTTCGCGTCGCCCGCGGTGACCAGGGGGGCCACCGCCAGACACAGCTCGTCCAGCACCCCGGCCGCCGCGAACTGCGCCAGCAGCGTGGGGCCGCCCTCGGTCAGCAGCCGGGTGTGGCCGAGCTCCGCGAGCGCGGTCACGACCGCCGCCGCGTCGACCCGTCCGGACGGCCCCGCCCCGGCGAAGACCACCTCGGCCCCCGCGGCACGGGCCCGCTCGATCCGCTCCGCCGCGGCCGCCGCGCCCGTGATCACGATCGTCGGGACCAGCGGCTCGGTGAACAGCGGCATCGAGAAATCCAGGTCCAGGCTCGCACTCACGACGGCGATCGCGGGCGCGGGCGCCTGCCCGAGCGCCGCCCGCCGCTCGGCGAACGCCTTACGGGCGCGTGCCGGGCGGTAGCCCTCGAGGCGCACGGTCTCCGCGCCCACCACCACGGCGTCGGCGAGCCCGCGCAGCACCCCGAAGATCCGCATATCGGCGTCGGAGGACAGGGGCTTGGACCGGCCGTCGTGATGCGCCGCCCCGTCCAGCGAGGACACCATGTTGGCCCGCAGGAAGGCGCCCGAGGGGCCGTGCGGCGGCTCCGGATACGCGTAGGCGTCGGCCAGTTCGTCGAGGCCCCATTCACGGTCTTCGGCTGCGCGCTCTCCGGCCGCGCGGTCTTCGGCTGCGCGCTCTCCGGCGGTCGTTTCGGCGGAGCTGTCGGCAGACGTTCGGGGAGGCACGGGGAACAGGCGTCGCATAGGCCGCAGTGTGACATGCCTCCCTCTCGGACAGTGGTCGGGTGAAGAGCGACTACCCTGGATATCCGTGTCTGCACCAACCACCGCATCGGGCTCGGCAGGCCGCATAGCCGCCGAAGCCCCCGCTGCCCCCGCCGCTCTCACCGCCCGTGCGCCGCAGGTTCCCGCGGAGCGCCTGGTCGCCGAGATGGTGCCGCCTCCCCGCTTCGCCACCGTGAGCTTCGACAACTACATCACCGACCCCGGCCAGCCCAGCCAGGCCGAGGCGGTCGAGGCGCTGCGAGCCTTCGCCGGACGGCTCGACGGCGGGGCGGGCGCGAAGGGCGGCCGCCGCAGGCACTGGTTCCGCCGGGAGACCAAGCCCGCGGCGAGCGGCGGCCCGCGCGGGATGTACCTCGACGGCGGCTACGGCGTCGGCAAGACCCATCTGCTGGCCTCCCTGTGGCACGCCACCCCGGCCGCCCCCGAGCTGAAGGCGTTCGGCACCTTCGTGGAGCTGACCAACCTGGTCGGCGCGCTCGGCTTCCAGCAGACCGTGAAGACCCTGAGCGGCCACCGGCTGCTGTGCATCGACGAGTTCGAGCTGGACGACCCGGGCGACACCGTGCTGGTCTCCACGCTGCTGGGCAAGCTGGTCGAGGCGGGCGTCGCGCTCGCCGCGACGTCCAACACGCTGCCCGGCAAGCTGGGCGAGGGCCGGTTCGCCGCGGCCGACTTCCTGCGCGAGATACAGGGGCTGTCCGCCCACTTCCGTGCGCTGCGCATCGACGGCGAGGACTACCGCCACCGCGGTCTGCCCGCGGCCCCGGCCCCGCACTCCGACGAGACGGTCACCCGGGCCGCGCGCCACATACCCGGCGCCTCCCTGGACGACTTCCCCGCCCTGCTGGACCATCTGTCCCGGGTGCATCCGAGCCGCTACGGCGCGATGTGCGACGGCGTCCAGGCCGTCTGCCTGACCGGGGTCGGCCCGATACCCGACCAGTCGACCGCGCTGCGGCTGGTGGTGCTGGCCGACCGGCTCTACGACCGCGAGGTGCCGGTGCTGGCCTCCGGGGTGCCGTTCGACCAGCTCTTCAGCGAGGAGATGCTGAACGGCGGCTACCGGAAGAAGTACTTCCGGGCGATATCCCGGCTCACGGCCCTCGCCCGGGACGCGAAGGGGCTGGCCGACGCGTCGTATGGACGTTGATCGGATGGTTCCCGCGCACCCGCACCCGTGATACACACGTGCGGTCATATTCTCTGTCCGCCAGCAGGGAGTTACCGCATGTCAGCGACACGACGTCAACTTCTCGGCCGCACCGGTGCGCTGGGGGCCTCCATCGCCTCGATCGCCTTCACCGGCAGCGTCTCCGAACTCTTCGCCGGAACGGCCGCGGCCGTCGAACCGGATTCCCCGCCACTCGGCCGGGGCGGCTACGGCCCCCTGGTCCCCGACCCCGATGAACTGCTCGACCTGCCCGAGGGATTCCGCTACCAGGTGCTCTCGCGTGAGGGCGACGAGCTCCGCTCCGGCGAGGGCAAGGTCCCCAGCCACTGCGACGGCATGGCCGCCTTCCCGGGCCGCACCGGCGGCCACCACGGCCGTACGCATCTGGTCCGCAACCATGAGAACCGGAATGACGCCGCGATCCGCGTCCCCGCGGTCAGCGGCCTCACCTACGACCCGATGGGCCTGGGCGGCTGCACCGCCCTGGAGCTCGACTCCGGCAACCGTGTGCTCTCCGAGCGAGTGGCCATCGCGGGCACCGCGGTCAACTGCGCGGGCGGCCCCACCCCGTGGCACACCTGGCTGACCTGCGAGGAGACCGAGGACCGCGCCGGTACCAACGGCTACACCAAGGACCACGGCTTCATCTTCGAGGTCGACCCCTACGATCCGCGCCGCACCGGCGCCGTCCCGCTCACCGCCATGGGCCGCTTCCAGCACGAGGCCATCGCGGTCGATCCGCGCAGCGGCGTCGTCTACGAGACCGAGGACGCCTTCGAGAAGCCCTTCGGGCTCTTCTACCGCTTCCGGCCAAAGAAGCCGCTCGGCGGCATCGGCTCGCTACGGGCGGGCGGGGAGCTGCAGGCGCTGCGGGTGCCGGGGGTGCCCGATCTGTCCACCATCCAGGAGCCCGGCACCACCTTCGACCGCGTCGAGTGGGTGGACGTCCCCGACCCGCTCGCCCGCCAAACCCCCATCCGCTTCCAGGACTTCGGCCCCGGCGGCATCACCCACGCCCAGAAGCTGGAGGGGTGCTACTGGGGCGGCTCGTCCGTCTACTTCGTCTCCAGCTTTGCCAAGAGCGCGGACGGCTCGGCGGCCGATCACTTCGGCCAGATCTGGCGCTACGACCCCGACCGGCGGCGCCTCACGCTGGTGATCGTCTTCGGCCCCGAAACGGATGTCCAACTGCCCGGGGAGTCCCCCGACAACATCACGCTCGCGCCCAGCGGCGGCCTGATGGTCTGCGAGGACGGCAACGGCGCCCAGCACGTCTTCGGGCTGACCCGGCGCGGCGAGGTCTATCCGATGGCCCGGGGTGCACAGAACATCGGCACACCGGAGGAGCCCGAGTGGGGTGAGTTCGCGGGCGTCACCTTCGCGCCGGACCGCCGCACGATGTACGTGAACTGCTACACCCCCGGCACGACGTTCGCCGTGACCGGGCCCTGGCGCCACTAGCGCCGTTCCGCGGCGCTGGGCTGGGCCCTGTCCGGCGGCTTCGTCGGGCAGGGCCTACGGGGTGTCCGGCGGGTCTTTCCCCTCCCCGCCCCTTCCCGATACCAGGGGCTCCGCCCCTGGACTCCGGGGTCTGGGGCAGAGCCCCGGTTGGGGAAGGGGCGGGGCGGGGAGCAGCAAGCCACCGGCGGCAGGATCCGCCGGACACCTCCTAGCCAGAGCAGGCGGTGCGCTGGGCCTCCTGCCACTCGCAGACGGGGCACAGCGTCGCTCCGGGGCGCGAGGCGGGGTGCTCGGTGGGCTCGCCGCAGAGCACGCAGTCCGCGTACGGCGGGCCCTCGGGAAGGTCCTTACGGTCGTCATGGACCAGTCGGTCGTCCACGACTCGTCGATCGTTCACGGCCCGGCGGTCGTCCATGGCTCCTCGCTCGTCCATGTCCCGAACCCTACGACCGGCGGGAGCTGAGCGCACAGGCCAGCGCGGTCGCCCCGGCGGCGGCCGCGGCGGTCAGGGCCAGGGGCAGCAGAGGCATCGCCACGGTGCCGCTGTGCGAGCCGTCGACCAGCCCCGATACGGCGGCGTTCGCGGGCGAGGCACCGGCCACCGACACCAGCAGCGCGGCGAGCATGGTGACCGGGATCGCCCAGCCGGGGCTGCGCAGCAGCGGCCGGTTGCACAGCGCGCCGACGGCCGTGCCGAGCAGAGCGCACGCGACCGCGGCGAGCAGCCCGGCGACGGTCGCCTCCGGCACGGGGACCTCGTGCTGGTGGTCCGCGCTGTGCGGATCGCTGACCGCCGCGACGAGCAGCGTCCCGGGGGCGCCGAGCAGCAGCGCCGCGCCCAGCGCGGTCAGCACAGCGGCGAGATGCACCCGGGCCGGCCCGACCGCCGCCGAGGCGCAGTCGCGCGCCGCGGCGGGCTCCTGGGTGACGCACACCCGCACCAGCCAGGCGGCGATGGGCAGCAGCGCGGCGGCGGCGTAGCCGAGCGAGTCGAGGATCGGCTGCCCGGACTGCACCCCGATCCCCAGGAACGCGCCGTAGAGCAGCAGCGGCGGCAGCCAGCGGTGCGAGCGGGCCAGCAGGGCCGCCTGATAGCGCAGCAGCGCGGTCATGCCTTCTCCTTCGGGCCCGCGGTGGGCTCGTGAGGTTCTTCGTGGGCCTCCCGAGGCCCATCGGTGGGCTCCTGAGCCCTTCCGGTTGGCTCCTGAGGCCCTTCAGCGGGCTCCTGGGTGTCGCCGATGGTCGTCACCGCGCGGATGTGCCATGGCGGGTCGGCGGCCAGGAGGGTGCGGAGCAGGGCGTCGGAGTCTGCGGCGCCGACCTCGGCCGTCAGCCGCACGACGCGGTCGGCCGGACCGGCGGCCGCGCTCCCGTGTGCCGCCGCGGGCCCGTACTCGTGCACCACCGCGCCGGGCAAGACGGCGGGCGGCCCGGCCCCCGGCGCTCCTTCGGCCTCCACCCGCATCCGTGGCCCGACGGCGGGCAGGTGATGCGCCACCGGTGGCCGAGCCGTGCCCGGCACCGCGGGCTCCCCGCCCGGCGCCCCCGCCGACGTCGCGCGGGCCGCGCGCGAAGCCGGGTCCCTGCCCAGGAGCCGGGCGGCGGCCGGGGGATCGACGTGCGCCGCCGAGGATCGAGCCACTGCCTGGTCCGGGGCGCTTCCGGCCGGGTGAGGATGTCCGGCTTCCCCGGGCGCGCCGGGATGCCCGGCCTCCCCGGGCGTGCCGTGCGCGTCCATGTCCACGTCCACCGGCACCAGTCGGGTCCCGGCGACGCGCAGGACCCGGTCCGGGGCCCCGGCGAGGCGGCGTGGGTCGTGGTCGACGAAGACGACCGCGCCGCCGTCGGCCACGCGCTCGGCGACCGCCGCATCCAGTACTCCGCGCGCGGCCTGGTCGAGGCCGGTCCACGCCTCGTCCAGGACCAGCAGCCCGGGGGCGGCCAGCAGCGCCTGTGCCACGGCGATCTTCTGGCTGGTGCCCTTGGACAGCTCGGCGAGCGGGGTCCCGGCGTATCCGTCCGCCCCGAACCGCTCCAGCCACTCCCCCGCCCCGCGCGCCGCCGCGGCGCGGGACAGCCCGTGGATCCGGCCCAGGTGGGTGAGGTAGCCGAGGGCGGAGAACGGCAGCTCGGCGGGGAATCGCTCGGGGACGTAGGCGGTGGCCGGGCGGCCGGTGATCCGGCCCGTGCTGGGGGCGTCGATCCCGGCGAGCAGCCGCAGCAGTGTGGACTTGCCGCTGCCGTTGCGCCCCTCGACTCGGGTCAGCGAACCCGGCCGTACGTCGAGATCGACACCGCTCAGCACCCAGGGCCCGCCCAGGCCGTAGCGGCGGCCGACTCCTCGCAGTCTCATGTCGGTTGAGCATAGGCGCGCGCCCGGCAGCCCGGCGGCCCCAGCACCCCCTCCGGCGAATCTTCGCGGGCCCGCGACGCCTGGCGCGGCGCCCCCCAGCTACCGCTGAGAGGTGACCCCGGCCGCGTTGTCGGGATCGTCCGAGTACGAGATCCACCGGACAGGACCTGGCGGCGGTCCTGGCACACTGGGCGTGTGACCAGCACCGACGCCAGCGCCGAAGTCAACAGCGAGACCGGCACCGAGACCAGCACCCGGGCAACCGCTCACCACGGCACCGGATCCGGCGCCCGCAACAGCCCCTTCCGGCACTCCGAGACCGACCGGGACGCCGCGCCGCAGTTCGTCCTGCCCCTGGTGGTCCGGATCGATAAGGCCGCGCCCCCGGCGCGCACGGACGCCCTGGAGACGGCGGCGCGCGCGGTGCTGGTGCTGCTGTCGGACGAGCGGGCGACGGCCGCGGACGGCGAGTGGGCCCAGGCCGTACGGGACTGGCAGGACGCCCGGATCCGCAAGGTCGTGCGGCGGGCGCGCGGCGCGGAGTGGCGGCGCGCGACCGGGCTGCCGGGCATCACGGTCACGGGCCGGGCACCCGCCGCGACCACCGCGGGGGACGAGGACGGGGACGGAGACGGGGACGGGCCGCCGCCGGGCGCCGAGGTGCGGGTGTTCCCGCCGGTGCCGCTGGACGGCTGGCCCAAGGAGCTGGCCAAGCTCCAGGTCTCCGGCACCGACCTGGACGACCCCGAACCGCCGCCCGCCCCCGACCTCACCGGTCCGGTGCTGTGGCTGAGCCCCCATGTTCAGATGTCCGCGGGCAAGGCGATGGCCCAGGCCGGGCACGGCGCGCAGTTGGCCTGGTGGGAGCTGGACGACGCGGCCCGGGCGGCCTGGCGCGAGGCCGGGTTCCCACTTGCGGTGCGTACGGCGTCGGCCGAGCGGTGGGACGAACTCACCACGAGCGGGCTGCCGGTGGTGCGCGACGCGGGGTTCACCGAGATCGCACCGGGGTCCTGCACGGTGGTGGCGGACCACCCTGCACTGCGGCGGCCGTAGGGTCGTCGCGCGGAGCCGGGGTTCCTTGCGCGCGGGGGCAACCCCTGCGGCGCCGGGGGCCAGCCTCCGGCGGACCGCGGAATCCCGTCTCACGTGCCGTCCGCCCCATGCGCCGTCCCACGTGCTGTACGACGGTCACTGGCGGCGCCTGTCGTGCGTCGTCTTCCCCTCCCCGAACCGCGTTGGCGGATCCCGCCACGCCGGACGTGGTGCATGCGTTTGAGCCAACACGGGCACCAGCGGCGTGCGGTGGACGTGATGGCAGGATGAGGGAATGGTGACGAATCAGTCGTGGGCAGAGCTCCACTGTGATCTCTTGGCGGCGCGGACATGGGTGTACGACCCGGTCGGGTTTGCCTGCTCACAGCCGGTGCCCGAGCCGGAGAGCGCCGAGTACGCGGCTCACGGGTTCACGCTCGACGGGCTCTCGGTCAGGTTCCGGGTGGCCAAGACCACCCCGACGAAGGTTGGCCAGTTCGTCACCGTCTGGCAGCGGTCCGCGGAGGGGCCGATCCGGCCCTTCGACGCCGACGACGGGGTTGACCTCGTCGTGATCAGCAGCCGCGGCAGCGGCCACTTCGGACAGTTCGTGTTCCCGAGCGAGGTGCTGTGCGAGCGCGGGATCATGTCCCGGAACGGCTCCGCCGGGAAGCGAGGGTTCCGCGTCTACCCGCCGTGGGTGACCACGACCAATCGACAGGCGCGCAGCACTCAGGCGTGGCAGGTGAACCACTTCCTGCACCTCGGCGAGGACGGGCTTGTCGACCTGGCGCGCGCCCGCGCCCTCTACCACGCGTAGATCCGCGCATAGGTCCACCACGCATAGGTCCACGCTGCGGTCTCGGCCAGGCAGCCGGAACCACCCGGCGCCGCGGCGGCCGTAAGGCCGGCCGTCCGCCGCGCCGGGGCTCCTTCCGCTCCCAGCGGCTATCGCTTGCGGCGGCGGATCGCGCGGGTGACGACCGGCGGGAGCACGTCGGCGGCGAGCCGCCGGACCGCGGTGGGGCGGCGCGCCGCGGCGGCGGACGCCGGTGCGGTGGGCGCGGGGCGCTGCTCGGGGGCGGGGTCGCGCGGCTCATCGGCGTAGCGGGAGGTGGGCGGGGTCGGGTTCGCGGGCTTCCCCGAGAACCGCAGCACCCTGCGGCCCGCGATCTCCTGCACGCTGGTGTGCATCCCCTTGCGCCACTCCTCGTCCGCGAGCAGCTCGTCCTGGATCGGCTCCGGGTCGTCCCAGGTGCCGTAGAGCTTCTGCGTCGTCAGGCAGATGGGCCGCAGGCCCCGGGTGAACACCGCCTCCCAGGTCGCGGCGGCCACCCCGGGGGTGTGCTCGGAGCGGAAGTCGTCGAGGACGACGAGACCGCCGGGCACCAGCGTGCTGTGCGCGGTGCCGATGTCGCCCGCCACATGCTCGTACAGGTGCGAGGCGTCCACGTGGATGAAGCGGCAGGTGTCCGCGCCGACGTGGTCGGGCACGACGGAGGTCGGGCCCTGGATGACGAACGGCAGCTCGTCCCAGAAGGCCAGGTAGTTCTGCTCGAATGCGGTGCGGGTCAACGTGGAGTACGACTTGCGTGCCTCCGCCGCGTTCTTCTCGTCCGGCGCGTCCGCGTCGAAGAGGTCACAGACCGTGAACCGCTCGTTCGCCCGCAGATACGCGGCGGTGAAAATGGCGCTCTTGCCCATGTAGGCGCCCATCTCCATCAGGTCCCCGTGCTGCCCGAGGCGCTCCTGGCGGGTCAGAAAGCTGTCGAACAGTACTTGGTCAAGGCTGGGGAACCAGCCCTTGACGTCATTCAGGCTGCGGGGACGCTGGGCCGCGGGGGCGGTGGTGACCGTCATGTGGCTCTCTGTTCGTCGATGGCGGCGGTCCGGAGAGACGTGTCCGGTAATCGTGTCCGGGAGCCCCTGGGGGAAAGGATCCTCGGGGACGGGGTCCCGGGGGACGCGAGTGGCCGCCACGGTCGCAGTGAAAGGCAACGCGGGACCGTCTCTCTTGTGGCCATTTTGTGACCACGCCTCCTCCGGAAGGTCTTACGGAGCGGTGACGGAACGGCGCGGGGGCGGGCCCCGGCGCCCGCTCGGGCCTAGCGTCGTCCCCATGCGTGTACTGGTCACCGGAGGTGCGGGCTTCATCGGCTCGCATATCGTCACCGCCCTCACCGAGCACGGCCATGAGCCGGTCGTCCTCGATGCCCTGCTCCCGGCCGCTCATCCGACGCCGCCTGCGGTGGACGGGGAGTGGATCCACGCCGATGTGCGGGACCGGGAGGCGGTGGTCGCGGCGCTGCGCGGCGTGGACGCCGTATGCCACCAGGCGGCGATGGTCGGTCTCGGCAAGGACTTCGCGGACGCCCCGGCCTATGTGGGCTGCAACGACCTGGGCACCGCGGTGCTGCTGGCGGCGATGGCGGAGCGCGGGGTGCGCGAACTGGTGCTGGCCGGGTCGATGGTCGTCTACGGGGAGGGCCGCTACGACTGCCCCCGCCACGGCCGGGTCCGTCCCGGTCCGCGCGCCGAGGCGGATCTCGCGGCGGGCCGCTTCGACCCCCGCTGCCCCGAGTGCGGCACATCGCTGCGGCCCGGCAAGGTGGAGGAGGACGCGCCGGTCGATCCACGCAATGTGTACGCGACGACGAAGCTGGCCCAGGAGCATCTGGCGGCGGCCTGGGCCCGATCGGTGGGCGGCCGCGCGGTGTCGCTGCGCTACCACAATGTGTACGGGCCGGGGATGCCGCGCGACACCCCCTACGCGGGGGTCGCCTCCTTCTTCCGCTCCGCCCTGGCGCGCGGCGAGGCGCCCACGGTCTTCGAGGACGGCGGCCAGCGCCGGGACTTCGTCCATGTCCGGGACGTGGCCGCGGCCAATGTCGCCGCCCTGGAAGCGGCGCCGGAGGTGGTGGCGCCGTCCACGTTGACCGCGTACAACACCGGCAGCGACGACCCCCATACGGTGGGCGAGATGGCCGCGGCCCTGGCCACGGCGTTCGGCGGCCCGGCGCCCGTGGTGACGGGCGGGTACCGGCTGGGCGACGTACGGCATATCACCGCGTCGTCGCGGCGGATCCGCGAGGCACTGGGCTGGCGCGCGGCGATCTCCTTCACGGAGGGCATGACCGCATTCGCCCGCGCCCCACAGCGCGCGGGGGTCTGAGGCTGACGGGGTCCGAGGCTGACGGGGTCTGAGGAGGCCGCGTCGCCTAGATGATCGATTCCAGGGGATGACCGCGGCGACGCGGGCGAGGGTGTCCACAATCGGGTTGTGACAACGCCCGGCCTGGCGCCGTGGCGCCCATCGGTAGGCATCACCCCCAGACCGACCGACGCGGAACTCGTCACGTCGGCGGTGATGCGGGCTGCCGCTGCCGCCCCCCGAAGGACTGCGGGAACTGTCGGGCACAGGGCCGGCCAACGCACTGCGACGAGCTGTCCGCCGGGCCGTGGTGGAGAAGACCCGCACCGACCCCCACGCCCTACGGCGACTGGGCCGCAAGCGCCTGACCGTCGTCAACGCCGCCCAGCAGACCCTCAGCCCGGTGTCCGCGGCATCAGCGGAGCGAATAACTCCCAACCCCCGGTCGGTGAGTTCATGCCGACGCATCACGATCACCCTGATCCCCCACCTGATGATCCCTGAAGACAGACTCTAGTAACATTACAGAACTACTTTCGATCCACAACTACCACCGGGATGACCAGGGAGGAGAAGTCGTGTCCGATCACAAGAGTCACGTCAGCTTCCAGCACGGACAGGAGTTCCTGGCCGCGATCTCCGAGCGCTGGAACTACCAGATCCTGCGGGAGGTGTTTTTCGGCATCGGCCGGTTCGGCGAGCTCAAGCGAACCCTGGGCATCTCGGCGAACATCCTCACGGCGCGGCTCAACAGCCTGACCGAACTGGGCCTGCTCACCAAGCGCGCCTACCGCTCGGACAAGCCCTGGTACGAATACGAACTCACCGACAGCGCCCGCGAACTCGTGGTCCCCGCCATCGCGACCATTACGCGCTGGGCCGAGACCCAGACGACGGACGACGACACCACACATCACCTGCTGATGCACACGACATGCGGGAACCCGACCAATCCGTACCTCGCGTGCAGCAGCTGCCATCAGCCGGTCGAGGCGTCGACCCTGCGGCCGGTATCCACCGAGGAAGGCGGCACCGATCAGGGGTAGCAGACGGCTCCGATCCGGGGCCCCGCCGACCGCCTCGGCCGTGCACGGCCAGACGCTAGTAGCGTTCTGACACTAGTAGCGATACGCTACTAGTAGATCGCTTGAACGTCTCCCCGTTCACGGAAAGGACTGATCATGACCACGCAATGGCTCGAAGGGGCCACCGAGAAGCTGATCCCCACCTCACTGGGCCTGGTCAATGTGCGCGTCGGCGGCCGTTCCGACGGCCCTGCCATGGTGTTCTGGCCCAGCCTGATGATGGACGGCACCATGTGGCAGCACCAGTACGAGCACTTCGCCCCGACCCACCGCGTCGTACTCATCGACAGCCCCGGACACGGCAAGTCCGACGCGCTGCGCAAGATCATCGACCTCGAGGACTGCTCGGACGTGCTCGTCGAGATCCTCGACGCGCTCGACATCGACAAGTGCGTCCTGGTGGGCAACAGCTGGGGCGGCATGCTCGCCGGGGTCTTCCCGGCCTACCACCCGCAGCGGACCGCGGCAGCGATCGGCATCAACTGCACAGCCTCGCTGCCCACGATGTTCGAGAGCATCTGGGCCACCGCACTGTCCACGTTCCTCTCGCTGCACGCGAAGATGCCACCGCTGGCCGCCAAGGCCGCGCGTGGCGCGTTCGCCGGCCCCACCGCCGAGGCCACCAACCCGGAGTTCGTCGAGTTCACCAAGTTCGTCCTGCGGGACGACCCGAAGTCGGTCGCGTGGGCGCTGCGCTCCATCCTCATCGGCCGCAAGGACGAGCACCGCCGGCTGAACACCATCAAGGACGTGCCCGTCCTGATCATCGCCGGTGAGGAGGACAGCCAGTTCCCCGTTCACGTGGTGCGGAAGATGGCCGACGCCATCGAGGGCAGCACCTTCCGGGTGCTGCAGCACACCGCCCACCTCGCCGCCCGTGAAAATCCCCAAGGCGTCAACGCCGAGATCGACGCCTTCCTCGCCGACCTGCCCGCCGCAGCCCGATAAGGAGGCCACCACCATGACAGACATGACAGGCACCGCACACGCGACGGCCGCGCCCGACTGGGTCCTGAAGTTCATGGACGCCATCGACACCCTGGAGTTCGACGAGGGCTTCGCACCGCTGACCGAGGACACCGACATGTTCTTCGGCACCGCACACATCCATGGCGTGGAGGCCATCAAGGCGTTCTTCGTCAAGATCGACGAGCCGCTGAACATCACCCATGAGGTCCTGGAGTGCTGGACCACGGGTGACGGCGTCCTCCTGCTGCGCGGCGAGGCGGCCATGGCCAAGAAGACGGCACCGGACCAGGTGGTACGCGCCCCGTTCATGCACATCTTCTACCTCGACCGCAAGGAGCCGGTCCGGGTCCGGACACTCCGCGTCACCGCGGGCCCGCTGCAGACCGACTCCGTGATGTGACCTCGCCCCGGGGCCTGCCGCGAGTGTCCCAGGCCCCGGAATGAAGGACGGAGGGTACGGACAGGACGAGCGCCACCGGGTTCGCTCGTCCGTCCGCTGCCCGGTCGGCGTCGTACCTCCCCTCGCAGGCCTCCTCGGCCTTCTCCTCGAACTCGATCGGGCCGAGCCGCCCGAACCAGCACCATCAGCATGCTTGCATTCATCTACGCACGCTTATACCGTCTCAGCATGCTTACGAAGTGGTGGATTCCAGGTTTCCTCACCGCGGAGGTCGGCTCATGACGACACTGCCCCTGCCCGACGCCCGCGCGCTCGTCACGGCCGCGATGACCGCGTGCGGGCATTCCGCCGGGGCCGCCGACACGATCGCCGACCATTTGCTCGACTGCGAACTGCGTGGGCTGTCCTTCGGCGGGCTCGCGCGGGCGCTGTCCGTAGCGGAGCGCATACGCACAACCGAGACGCCACCGCAGCCGATCCGGGTCGTCGCCGAGACGCCGGTGTCCGCCACCGTGGACGGCGGCGACCAGGTGGGCTACCTCGTCGGCATGCATGCGCTCAAGCTGGCCGTGGACAAGGCCCGCGCGCAGGGCATCGCGGTCGTCGGCGCCCGCAACACCTGGTACACCGGCATGTTCTCGTACTACCTGGAGAAGGCCGCGGAAGCCGGGCTCGCCGGGATGATCGCGGGCAGCGGGCCGGCGGTGGTGGCACCGCACGGTGGCACCGAATCCCGGTTCGGCACCAACCCGATCGCCTTCGGTTTCCCGGCCACGCCGACTCCCGTCATCTGGGACATCGGCACCTCAGCCGTGATGTACGGGGAGGTGACGCTGAAGGCGCGGCTCGGGGAGAAGCTGGCCCCCCGCCAGGCCTACGACGCCGCCGGGGTGCCGACGCTCGACGCGGCCGCCGCGCTCGAGGGCGCGTTCGGCGTGTGGGGCGGACACAAGGGCTCCGGGCTCGCTCTGGTCGTCCAACTGCTCGGCATGATGACCGGGGCGGCCGCCGACCCGCCGGGTGTTTCGGACTGCGGCTTCTTCCTCGTGCTGTTCGATCCCGGCGTGCTCACCGATCCGGACGACTACCGACAGCGGGTCGCGGCCTTCGCCGAATCGGTCCGCGCCACCCGTCCCGTCGAGGCCACCCGCCCGGTCCGGGTGCCGTTCGACCGCTCGGTGACCCGTCGGAACGACACGCTCCGGCGGGGCACCATCGACGTGCCCGAAGCGGTGGTCGAGGCCCTGCGCAAGGAGGCCGCAGGTGTCTGAGGACCCCGACGCCTCCGCGATCGAGCCCTCCCCGTCGGGCCGGCTGCTGTGCGGCGGCTGCGCTCCGCACGACGCCTGCCGCCTGGGCGTCGAGGTCGCCGACGCGCGGGACGGCGTGGTGCGGTTCGAGGTCGTCTGCCCACGGTCCTGGCACGGCGGCCCCGGCGTCGCCCACGGCGGCTGGACGGCCGCGGTGTTCGACGACGTGCTCAGCGTTGTCGCGCTGCGGGTCGAACCGCGGCTGGTCACCAAGTCGCTGGCGGTCTCCTACCTCCGCCCGGTCCCGGTCGAACGGCCCGTCCAGGTGCTGGCCCGGATCGACCGGCACGCCGGCAGGCAGTGGGAGGTCTCCGCCGTGATGACGCTCGCCGGCACCGCGCTGGCCACCGGCCGGGCCGAGCTGCGGACCCGCCACCCGGACCATTTCGCCCGGCACGAGGCCTGGCTCGCCCGTCAATCACTGTCCCCCAATGGATCCCACGCAGAAAGCTGAGAACGCCATGGTCGAATTCTTCACGGGGCTGCAGCCCCTCCAGGCCGGCGAAACCGACCCCGACCGAATGATCTCCAGGGTCCGGGAACTGGACCGCTCGCAGGCCATCGACCGGGTCCTCGTCGGGTACTCCTCCACCTGGCCGCACAACCACGCCACCGCACCGTTCGCGCTGGCGGCATCGGAGAGGTTCTCGCCGATCGTCGCGCACCGTCCCGGCGTGATGGCGCCGGTGGCCGCCGCGCGCTACTTCGCCACCCTCGACGTGCTGGCCCGCGGGAGGCTCGCCATCAATGTGGTCGTGGGCGGCTCCGAGAAGGATCTGCGACGCGAGTCGGACGACCTGCCCAAGGCCGATCGCTACCGGCGGGCGGTCGAGTACCTCGACATCGTCCGACGCGCCTGGACCGAAACCGCTCCCTTCGACCACCGCGGCGATTACTACACGGCCGAGGCGGTGAAGCTGCAGACCAAGCCGGTGCAGGGGCAGGTGCCGATCTTCATGGGCGGGGAGAGCGCCGACGCCGTGGACTTCGGCGCCCGCCACGCCGACCTGTACATGCTGTGGGGGGAACCGTTCGCGGGTACGAAGGAACGCATCGACCGGGTCACCGCGGCCGCCGAAGGCTACGGCCGTGCCATGCGGTTCTCGCTGAGTCTGCGCCTGTTCATCGGTGACACCGACGACGACGCCTGGGCCCGGGCCCGTGCCGTGGAGCGGCAGATCGCCGAGGCCGCCGGATCCACGACCTTCCTGCGCTCGTCGTCGACCGACACCTCCATCGGGCGGCAACGGGCTCTCGCGCTCACCGACCACGAGTTGCACGACGACTGCTTCTGGACCGGGCTGACCAAGCTCCTGGGCGGCTTCGCCAACTCCCAGGCGCTCGTCGGCACCGAGGAGCGCGTCCTGGACACCCTGGGCAGGTACCGCGAGCTCGGAGTCGACACGTTCCTCGTGACGACCGGCGCGGAAGCGGCCTGGGACCCGTCGCTGGAGGGCTTCCTGGCCCGGGCGAAGAAGGAGTTGGCATGACGTCGACCATCGCCCGGGGCAATGGCGCCCCGGGCCCGGAGGACTTCTCCGATCTCGCCGACGGCACAGTCGGCGGCCTCATCACCGCTCGCGCCGCGGAACATCCCGACAAGCCCGCGCTCGTCTTCGACGACACCGAACTGACCTACGGCACGCTCGACGCGGCAGTCACCGACGTGGCGCGCGGTCTCATGGCGGCAGGTGTCGCCCCGGGCAACTCGGTGGGGATCTTCCTCCCCAACCGGCCCGAATATCTGCTCGCCTGGCTGGGAGCGGCCCGCGCCGGCGCCGTCGAGGTCCCGATCAACATCGCCTACAAGGGCTCCTTCCTCGACCACGCGCTCCGCAGCACCGGCGTGCGGGTGCTGGTCACCGACGCGGTCCTGCTGGAGCTCGTCGCCGACCTGCCCGAGGTACCTCCGACCCTCGAGACGGTCGTACTGCTCGACGACGCCCCGCTCCCCCAGCTACCGCTGGGAGGTGCCCCCTGCCGGACCCCACCCGGGGTGACGGTACAGACCTGGAAGGATCTGCTCGCGGCCGGCGACCCGGCGGTGGAGCTCCCCCGCGTCGCGCCGCAGGACCCGGCCGCGATCATGCTCACGTCCGGAACCACCGGGCGGAGCAAGGGGGTTGTGTACCCGCATCTGATGCCGCTGGTCGCCGCGCGCGAATGCGCGGCGCAGATGGCCACGACCGCCGATGAGCGGCTCTACACCTGTCTGCCGCTGTTCCACGGCGCCGCGCAGATCAACATATCCCTGCACGCCTTCTACGCGGGGGCGACCGTGGTCCTCGGGCGCCGGTTCAGCGCCAGCAGGTTCTGGGACGAGCTGCGCACCCACCGGGTCACCCAGTTCAACGCCCTCGGCTCCGTCCTGCCGATGCTCCTGGCGCAGCCTCCGTCCGACCGCGATCGTGAGCACCGGGCAAGGAAGGTGTTCGCCGCACCCGCCCCGCCCCAAGTGCTCCGTCCGTTCGAGGAGCGGTTCGGCGTACACGTCGTCGAGGGGTACGGGCTCACCGAGATCAAGAACGTTCTCTACAACCCGCTCGGCGCCCGGAAGGTCGGCTCGCTGGGCCTGCCCACCGCATCGTCCGTGCTCGAGATCCACGACGAGTCCGGGCATCGCGCCGCGCCCGGTCAGGCCGGGGAGATCGTGTACCGGCCCCGCCTTCCGAACATCATGTTCTCCGGCTACCACGGCGATCCCGAAGCGACGCTCGCGACCATGAAGGGTCTCTGGTGGCACACCGGCGACCTGGGCTACACCGACGAAGACGGCTACTTCTACTTCATCGACCGCAAGAAGGACGCATTGCGCCGCCGCGGCGAGAACATCTCCTCCCACGAGGTCGAATCGGTCCTGCTCGCCCATCCCGGCGTCGTGGCCGCTGCCGCCGTCGGCACGCCGTCGGAGCTGGGCGAGGACGAGGTCCTCGCCATCGTGCAGCTCGAACCCGGCCACGAGCTGGATTTCACCGCACTGTTCGCCCACTGCGACCGGTCGATGCCGCACTTCATGGTCCCCCGCTACTACCGCATCGTGGACCGGCTTCCCGTCACCCCGAACGGCAAGGTCCGCAAACACGAGCTGCGGGACCAGGGCCGCACCGAAGCCTGGGACGCGCTCGCCGCCGGGCTCACACCCACCCGCCACGCCTGAGGAACCGCCATGTCCCTCCCCGACGGAGTGCGCATCCGCGAGATCGCGCCCCGGTTGACCTTCCAGGACCATGCGGTCCCGACCGACGTCAAGATCGAACTCGTACAACGCCTGATCGACGCCGGCGTCCGCGCGTTCGAGCTGTCCTCCTTCGTCCGGCCCGACCTCGTACCGGGCCTCGCCGACGCCGCGGAGGTGTTCGCCCGCGTGCCGCGGGTGCCCGGGCTCAGCCTCGGCTGCTGTGTCGGCAATACGCGCGGGCTCGCCCGCGCGGTCGACGCGGGCGCCGACACGGCGTACTTCCTGCTCTCCGCCGACGAAGAGTTCGCCCGTGCCAACATCGGGCGGTCCACAGCGGACTCGTTGCGCGAACTGGAACGCATGGCCGCGTACGCCGCGGACCGGAACATCATGCTCGGGTCCTACCTCATCTTCGCCTGGGGCGGGCCAACCGGCCCCGCGCGCACCGGCGAAGATCTCCAGCCGCTGGCCCGGCGGCTCCTCGACATCGGGGTGGACCACTGGATCCTCGCGGATTCCTCCGGCTACGCGGCACCGCCCCAGATCCGCGAACTCCTCACCGCAGCGCTCACGCACGTACCGCCCGGAAATCTGACCGTGCAGATCCACGACGACCGCGGCATGGGCCTCGCCGCCCTGCTCCCCATCCTCGAACTCGGGATCCGCGGCATCGACACCTCCCTCGCCGGCAGCGGCGGCCACCCGGCGATATCCGGTACCCAGGGCGGGGGTCTGTGCACCGAGGACGCCGTGCAACTGCTCGAACGCTGCGGTGTGGACACCGGTATCGACCTGCCCCGCCTCATCGCGACGGCGAACTGGCTCACCAGCGAGATCGGCGTGCCCGGCAAGGGGTTCGTCCGGCACACCGGTCCCGTACCGAGCACTGGCCGGCCTGGCACACCGCTCGCCTTCACCTGGTGACGGCGGCCGTGAACTCGTGCCCTGCGCACCACAGCCACCCCGGCCGGCGCATACCGGTTCAACTCCATGGGCCGAGAAGGCCCCGTCGGGTCAAGGAGGACCAGTGACGAAAACCCATACGCCCACGATCGTCGTCGCCGGCGCCGGTCTGACCGGGCTCTCCGCGGCGATTTCCGCCCGCGAGGCCGGCGCCCGCGTCGTACTGCTGGAAAAGGGCAGCCGCAAGGACGTCGGCGGGAACGCCGCCTTTTCCGGCGGGTTGTTCCTGTTCTGCTACGACGGGCCGGACGATCTGACGTCGATCACGCAGGACTTCGAGCCGGGCATGAAAGCCGACCGGATCGAGGCGCCGCCGTACACCCGCCAGGCCTACGCGGCCGAGCTGTCGGCGATGAGCGGCGGCCGAGCCGAGCCACATCTGATCGACGCGCTCGCCGAACGATCGTTGGACACCGTCCGCTGGCTGGCCGCGAAAGGCGTCCGCTTCACGTTCAACCGCACTCTGGGGGCCGAGATCCGCGGCGGCGTCCTGCACATCCCACCCGGCCAGATCCTCACGTGCGTCGGCGAGGGAATGTCACGCGGGTTCGAGGTGATCCGGCCCCTGCTCGCGCACGCCGAGCGGATCGGCGTCGAGATCCGCTGGTTCACACCGCTGGCAGAGGTGCTGCACAGCGACGGCCGGGTCACGGGCGTCACGGTCGGCGACGGCGGCCAGACCGTACCCGCCGACGCCGTAGTGGTCGCCACCGGCGGCTTCCAGGCCAACCGCGAACTTCGCCGCGAGCATCTGGGACCGGAGTGGGAAACGGTGCGCCTGCGCGGCACCCGTCTGGCCACGGGCGACGGGATCCAGGCCGCACTTCGCGCCGGGGCGGACAAGGCCGGCACCTGGTCGAGCTGCCATTCGGCCGCGGTCGACCCGGCCATGCCCTCACCGGGAAGCAGTGCGGCCTCGCCGCCGTTCCCGCTGCACGGCTTCTGGCTCGGCGTACTCGTCAACCGCGACGGCGAGCGGTTCGTCGACGAGGGCCCCGGCCCATGGGTCAAGAACTACTCGAAGATGGGCAAGGCGATCATGCCGCAGCCCGGGTGCGAGGCGTTCGAGATCTTCGACCAGCGCACCGCGGCCCGGGTGGCCGATGAATTCGCCGGCGCGGCAGTGCCCATCGTCGCGGACACGGTGCCTGAGCTCGCCGAGCGGATCGGGGTGCCCGCCGACCGGCTGGCACACACGCTTCAGACGTTCAACAACGCCTGCCCGCCCGGTGACGGCATCAGTGAGGATCGCGGCACGGCCGGCCTCACCCCGCCCAAGTCCCGCTGGGCCGCACCGCTCGACCGGCCACCGTACGTCGCCTACCACGCCGTGGCGGGGCTCACCTTCACCTTCGGCGGCATCCGGATCGACCCGGACGGACGGGCGCTCGGGGCAGACGGGGCCCCGGTGCCCGGTCTGTACGCGGCCGGCGAGGCCATCGGCGGTCTGTTCTACGGCGACTATCCTGGTGGCGCCGCCCTCATGCGTGCCGCGGTGTTCGGCCGCGCGGCCGGACACACCGCCGCGGCCGAAGCCGAGTCGGCTCCGCACCCGGCCTGAACAGCACGAAGTCGGCCGGACAACACTGACGGACCGCGGTCGGGTTCGTCGATCCGGCCCACGATCGCCCGGCTGCCCTGCCCATGAATCGAGGCGGCAGCCGGGCGACATCGCGTGGTGGCATCGACGGTGGCGGTCATCCGCGCGGTCATTCCTCGGGGCGGCCCATGTCCCGGAGTTCGTTCTCCACCACCACCGCGGCCTGCCGCAGGCGGTCATCAGCGGCGACGACGTCATCCCGCCCGAGCGTGGCGTTCAACGTGTCACTGATCTTGAGGACCTCGTTGCTCATCTCGGCCAAGGCGGCCAGACCCTCCTCGGTGACCCGGAGCGAGAGCGCCCGTTCGCTCTCCGGATGCGCGTCGCGGGCCACGAAACCGCGATTCTCCAGTTGCGTGACGAGCCGCGTCATGGTCTGCGGCCGCACGTAGCAGCGGCGTGACAGCTGAGCGAGGCTGAGATGGGGCTGATTGGCCAGGATGCGCAGCGCGGTGTAGCTGGACAGCGTCATCTTCCACGGACGCAGTCGCGTGTTCCCGATCCTGGTGACCGCCCGCTCGAACCGGAAGACGGCATCGATCATCGACGACGCTTCGTCCATGCCGGCGGTGGCCCCGGTCGGCGAACGACCGTCGTCGAACGGGTTGATGTAGGGGAGATCGCTTGTCACCCGCGCAGCATACGGCCTGCGGGACCAGATCATCAGCAAGCTTGCAATCGAGTAAGCATGCTTCTACTCTATAAGCATGCTTACATCAACGGATCCTCGGCACCCGGCCCCCGACAGTGCGCGTTTTCGGTCCGTCCTCGGGCACTTCCCCAGCGGCATCACCGCCATCACTTCGCGCGATGCGCAGGGCGGACCGGTGGGCATGACCGTCGCGTCGTTCACCTCGGTCTCACTCGACCCTCCGCTCGTGGCGTTCCTGCCCGGCAAGACGTCATCGACGTTCCCGGTCATCGCCGAGCGCGGCACCTTCTGCGTGAACGTCCTCGCCACCGGCCAGGAGCGGATCTGCAGTGCGCTGTCGGTGTCGGGAGGCGATAAATTCGCCGAGGTGGCCTGGCGGTCCGGTCCGAACGGAGACCCGGTCATCGACGGCGTGGTCGCCTGGATCGGCTGCACGGTCGAAGCCGTGCACGATGCCGGTGACCACTACATCGTCATCGGGCGTGTCAACGACCTCGATGCCGACAGCACGGCGTCACCCCTGCTGTTCTTCCGGAGCGGCTACAACCAACTCGTCTCCGCCTGATCAGTCACGGCACCCCGTAAAACCCCACGGGACGGCCTCAAGACCGCGGATTCCTCGGAAGCGTTGACAGGAGGAGGGCCATCAACAAGAACGACGGAGTTCCCCGCGAACTGCTCGACGATCTCACGGCGGAGTTCGAAGCGCTGCGGGCACTCATCACATCGGGGACGGACCTGCGGCGGCCGACTCCGGCGGCCGGCTGGGACATCAGAGCCGGCGTGTCGCATCTGATCGGCTGCGACCTTGTGGCGGAGGAAGCGATGGCCACTCCCGGTGAATTCCGGCGTGCCCGTCCCGCCACGGACGAGGGCCTGACCGCGCTCCTCGAAAGCCACATCACGACCCGCCGGGACTTCTCGGCGGAGCGGCTACGACAGGAATGGGACGACGCCTTCGCGGCACTGCTGAAGGCGTTTCAGTCCACGCGCCGGGACCAGAAGGTTCCCTGGTTCGGACCGCCGATGAGCCCGGCGACGCTGGCCACGGCTCGCCTGATGGAATACTGGGCACACGGCCAGGACATCGCCGAAGCCCTGAAGATCGACCGCCGGCCCACGGACCGGATCCGGCACGTTTGCCACCTCGGATCCGCCACCTTCGGATTCAGCTTCACCAACCGCGGCCTGCCCGTGCCGTCGTCACCACCGCGCGTCGAACTACGCCTGCCCAGCGGCCGCCTGTGGGCCCGCGGCCCGGAGGACGCCCATGCCTCCATCACGGGCGACGCGCTCGACTTCGCCCTGGTGGTCACCCAACGCAGGCATCACCTCGACACGTCTCTGACCTGCCGAGGTGAGGTTGCCGAGCAGTGGCTCGCCATCGCCCAATGCTTCGCGGGCCCGCCCGGCCCGGGGCGGCCGCCAGGCGAAGTACCGCAGTAGCGTGGGTGGTTGTCGCGCAAGCGTCATTTCCGGCACATCACACTAGGTGACGGCGGCGGGGAGGCGGACCTCGAAGCGGCAGCCGCCGTCGACGTTGCGGACCGCCGCCTGGCCGTCGTGCGCCTCGACGATGCCGCGGACGATGGCGAGGCCCAGACCGGCGCCCGCCGGGGGTGTGCGGGCGTTGCTGCCGCGCCAGCCGGTGTCGAAGACGCGCGGAAGGTCCTCCTCCGGGATCCCGCCGCAGCCGTCGGTGACCGACAGCACGACCGTATCCGCCTCCCGCTCCGCGGTCACCGCGACCGTGCCGTCCGCCGGGGTGCGGCGGACGGCGTTGACGAGCAGGTTTCCGAGCACACGGGTCATCTCCTTGCCGTCGACCTCCACCGGGACGGGGTCCACACGGTCGCCGATCAACTGGACGCCCAGCTCGCGGGCGAGCGGATCGACCCCGGCGAGGGCGTCGCCGATCAGGTCGTAGACGGATATCCGGGTGGGGCTGAGGGAGAGCGCCCCGGCGTGGATGCGGGAGAGCTCGAAGAGGTCGCCGACCATCGTGTTCAGCCGCTCCACCTCGGTGCGGATCCGGCGGAGGTAGCGGTCCGGGTCCGGGGCCACCCCGTCCTCCAGCGCCTCGGACATCGCGCGCAGCCCCGCCAGCGGGGTGCGCAGATCGTGGGATATCCAGGCGACCAGCTCCCGGCGGGAGGACTCCAGGGCGCGCTCACGCTCGCGGGAGGCGGCCAGCTTGGCGCTGGTGGCGGCCAGTTCACGGCCGAGCGCGGCGAGTTCGGCGGTGGCCTGGCCGTCGGGGGCGGCGAAGCTCCCGCCGTCCCCGAAGGAGCGGGCGGCGAGGGCCAGCGCGTTGCTGCGCGCCACCACCCAGCGGCCCAGCAGCAGCGCGGTGGCCAGGGACACCACGGCGGCCATGGCGCAGACGGTGGTGACCACCGTCAGGTCGTGCGGGGACAGGAACATCGCCCAGGCGACGGCCAGCGTCCCGGTGAGCATCGCCGTGACCGCGACGGCGGCGACAACGGCGAGGGACACCGCGACCGAACGGCCGCGCACCAGCCGCAGCGCCAGCGCGCCCAGCAGACCGGCCGCCGCCGCGCCGAGGAAGGCGAACGCCGCCATGAGGACCACATCACGCATCGGAACCCGCCCCCCGCCCGTCGCCGTCCCGTCGCCCCTCGTACCGTCGTGCCTCGTCCCGTCGCGCCTCGTACCGTCGCGCCTCGTCCCGTGGGCCGTCGTCCCCTGGCCCCTCGTCGTCGGCCTCGGGCGGGGCATCGAAGCGGTAGCCGATGCCCCAGACGGTCTGGATGAGCCGGGGCGCGGCGGGATCGTCCTCGACCTTTCCGCGCAGCCGCCGCACATGGACGGTGACGGTGGACAGATCCCCGAAGTCCCAGCCCCACACCTCGCGCATCAGCTCCTCGCGGGTGAGGGCCACCCCCGGGTGGCGCAGCAGAAAGGACAGCAGGTCGAACTCGCGCACCGTCAGTGCGAGTTCCCGGCCGTCCCGGGTGGCGCGCCGGGCCAGGGGATCGAGGGTGATCCCGGCGCGGTGCGCCACACCGCCCGGGGCGGGAGCGGACGAGCCGGGGACCTGCGGACCGGTCCGGCCGCGGCGCAGCACCGACTCGACGCGCAGCACCAGCTCCCGTGGGCTGAACGGCTTGGTGACGTAGTCGTCCGCGCCGATCTCCAGACCGAGGATCCGGTCCTCCTCGTCGCCGCGCGCGGTGAGCATGATGACCGGCACCGGGCCCTTGTCCCGGAGCGCGCGGCACACCTCCAGCCCGTCCATACCGGGCAGCATCAGATCGAGGACGACCAGGTCGGGCCAGCGGGCGGCGGCGCGGGCGAGCGCCCCGGGGCCGTCGGCGGCCTGGTCCACGGCGAATCCGGCCCGGCCGAGGTACCCGGCGACGACCTCGGCCACGGTCGGATCGTCGTCCACGACGAGCACGCGGGCGGGAGACGGGGTCTGCTGCATGCCCCACAGCGTGACACCAGGTCCGGCGCCAAGGGGCGGCAGGGAGCCCGCGGACCGGGCGACGTCCGTGTTTCGTAAGAACCTGAAGCCCGAAATGTCGCTTTCTTCTTCGTAGTGTGGTGCGGGTGACAAACTCGACCATCCCCTGTGCGGACGTCGTCCTGCCCTGTCTGGACGAAGCCGCCGCCCTGCCCTGGGTGCTGGCCCGCATCCCGGCCGGCTGGCGCGCCATCGTCGTCGACAACGGCTCCACGGACGGCTCGGCCACGATCGCCCGCGCCCACGGCGCCACCGTCGTGCACGAACCGCGCCGTGGCTTCGGCGCCGCCTGCCACGCCGGGCTCCTCGCCGCCGAGGCCGACATCGTCTGCTTCTGCGACTGTGACGCCTCGCTCGACCCCGGCCTGCTGACCGCCTTCGTGCGGACCGTCGCGGAAGGCGGCGCCGACCTCGTGCTGGGCCGGCGACGTCCCCAGGAGCGGGGGGTCTGGCCGATGCACGCCCGGCTCGGCAACATCGCGCTGACCCGCATGCTGCGGCGGCGCACCGGCCTCACGCTGGGCGACCTCGGCCCACTGCGGGCCGCGCGGCGCGAACCGCTGCTCGCCCTCGGCCTCACCGACCGCCGCAGCGGCTACCCGCTGCAGATGGTCGTGCGGGCCGCGGACGCGGGATGGCGGGTCGAGGAGCGGGAGGTGCCGTACCGGCCGCGCACCGGGAAGTCGAAGGTCACCGGCACCTGGCGGGGGACCTGGCACGCGGTGCGCGATATGCGCGCCGTGCTGCGCCAACCGCCGGTGGCCCACGACCTGGCCGCCTCCACGAGGACCGCACGGTGAGCGCCGCGCCACGCGAGGGTGCGAACGCGGGAGAGGCCCCCTCGGCTCCCGCCCGCCCCGGCTCCGCACCCGATGCCGCCGACGGGCCGGTCCCCGGTGCGGATATCCGTGCGGACACCGGCTCCCGGTCCGCCCACGAGGACGGGACGACGCTGCTCATCATCGCCAAGGAACCGGTGCCCGGGCAGGTGAAGACCAGGCTCACTCCCCCGTACACCCCCGCCGAGGCCGCCTCGCTCGCCGAGGCGTGCCTCGCCGACACGCTGCACGCCGCGCTCGCCATGCCCGCCCGCCGCAGGGTGCTGGTGCTCGACGGGCGCCCCGGGCCGTGGCTGCCGCCGGGATTCGAGGTGGTGCCGCAGTGCGACGGCGGTCTGGACGAACGGCTCGCCGCGGCCTTCGCCGCCTGCCGGGGCGCCGCCCTGCTGATCGGCATGGACACTCCGCAGGTCACCCCCGCTCTGCTCGCCCCCGCGCTGGGCCCGAACGGCTGGCACGACTGCGACGCCTGGTTCGGCCCGGCCGCCGACGGTGGCTTCTGGGCCCTGGGCCTCGCGCAACCGGACCCCGGGCTGCTGCGGGGCGTGCCGATGTCCACCGCCACCACCGGTGCCGCGCAGCGGCGCCGGCTGACGGACGCGGGGCTGCGGGTGCGCGACCTGCCGATGCTGCGCGACGTGGATACGGCGGAGGACGCAGCACGCGTGGCGGCCGATGTCCCGGGCGGCCAGTTCGCCCGGACCCTCGCCCGGCTGTCCCGGACCACCGCCCGATGAGCGCGGCGGAGACGGTGCGAGACGGATCCGTACGCGACGGATTGGTGAAAGACCGATCCGCACACGACGGATCGGTACGAGACGCACCGGTACGCGAGCGGACTCCCGCTCGCCGTGCGACGGCCGCCTGGCACGCCGACCCCTATGTCCGGGCGCTGCACGCGGGCCGAGGACCGCTGTTCCTGCGCCGAGCCGACGGCTGGATGCTGCCCTTGGACGTCGAACGCTGGTGTGCGGACGCCGACGCGGCCGACCGGACCGTGCTCCGGCGCTGCCAGGGCCCGGCCCTCGACATCGGCTGCGGACCCGGTCGGCTGGTGGCCGCGCTGGCCCTGCGCGGGCGCCCCTGTCTGGGCATCGACGTCAGCCAGGCCGCGGTCGCCCGAACGGTCCGTGCGGGCGGGCCCGCGCTGTGCCGCTCGGTCTTCGAACCGCTGCCCGGCGAGGGACGCTGGGGCACGGCGCTGCTGATCGACGGCAACATCGGCATCGGCGGCGATCCGCAGGCACTCCTCGCGCGCGTCGCCCAACTCATAGCCCCCGACGGGCTGCTGCTCGTGGAGGCCGCGACGGCCGATGTGGACGAGCGGGTGCGGGTGCGCGTGGACGACGGCCGGGGCGACGTGGGAACGGCCTTCCCCTGGGCCCGGGTCGGCGTCCCGGCGCTGCTGCACCACGCGCGCGCGGTGGGCTGGAACCCGGTCGAGCAGTGGACCGCGCGGGACCGGAGCTTTGTGTCGCTGCGCCGCACACCGCCCCTGCCCCGGTCCGCCACGGAGCGCTGAGCCGTGCCCGCAGCGCTACGCGGCCTGCTGCGGCCCGGCCGACTCGCCCGATGGACCGGCCGGGTACCTGATCAGCACTCCGGCCCGGGCCCTCGCCCACCGGCCCGCGACCGCCTCGCACCACTGCCTGACAGCACGGACGAGCCGCGCCCGACAGAGCGTCCCACCCGGGCCGCGCGGGCGCGGCCCGCCCACCCGTGGATCACCCCGCTCGCGCCGGCCACGCTGCTCGGCTCGCTGGTCGCCGTCCTCGCCCTGACCTTCCGCAGGGACGACTTCCACACCGCGCCCGGCACGCTCTCCCGCTGGTACGCCCTCGCCTGGGTGCTGTTCGCCGCGGCGGCATGGACGGTCCACCGCCTGGGCGCCCGCCACGCCGCCGTCTTCGTGCTCGTGGGGAGCGCCGCGGTCGCCGCCACGGGCCTGCTCGCGCCGCCGCGCACCAGCACCGACGCCTACCGCTACGCCTGGGACGGACGTGTGCAGGCCGCGGGCATGTCCCCCTATGACCACGCGCCCGAGGACCCCGCGCTCGCTTCGCTCCGCGACCGCTGGCTCTTCCCGAAGGGCCCCGCCTGCCATGGCCCCGACCGCGCCCCCGTCCGCCCCGCACCCGGCGCCCACCCGAGCGCCAATCCAGCGCCCGACCACCCCCTCGGCACCCCCGACCACCCGCGCGGCACCTCCGGCCCCGCCGAGCCGCAGTGCACCCGCCTCAATCGCCCCGCGGTCCATACGATCTATCCTCCCGTCGCAGAGGGCTATTTCCTGCTTGTACACCGCTCGGCGCCGTCAGGTTCCACCCTCCTCCCCCTGCAGACCGGCGGCGCGCTGCTGTCCGTCGCCACCACCGCCGTGCTGCTCGCCGCGGCACGCCGCCGCCCCGATCCCCGCCTCGCGACCGCCCGCGCGGCGCTGTGGGCCTGGTGCCCGGCCGTGCCGGTGGAGGCGGTGAACAACGCCCATGTCGACGCGCTGGGCGTGCTGTTGACCGTCGCGGGCCTGGTCGCCGTCCCCCGCCGCCGCGCCCTGGGCGGCGTGCTGCTCGGCGCGGCGGTCGCGGCCAAGCTGCTGCCCGCCGTAGCCCTGCCGGGTGCGCTCTCCGGCGTCCTCGCCATGAACCCCAAGACCCCCAAGACCCCTGAAAACGCCGGGAGCCCCGCCCCGCCGACCGCCCGGATCCGCCGCGCGGCTGCCGTGGCGGTGCGCCCTGCCGCGGCGATCGTGCTGCCCGCCGCGGCCGTGGTCACGCTCGGCTATCTCCCGTACGTCCTGCTCTCGCGTTCCTCCGTGCTCGGCTATCTCACCGGCTATGTGGCCGAGGAGGGGTACGAGACGGGCTCCACCGCCGTGGACGACAAGAACCGCTACGCGCTGCTGCGTCTGCTCCACCCCGCCCCGGAGAGCTGGGCCCTGCCGGTGGTCGCCGCCGTCCTGCTCGTGGTCGTCGCCCGGGTGCTGCTGCGCGGCGATCCCGGGCGGCCCTGGCGCGGCGCGCTGGTGGTGACCGGGACCGCGTTCCTGCTGATGACGCCCGGCTATCCCTGGTACGCACTGCTGGTGGTGGCGCTGGTGGCCCTCGACGGGCGCTGGGAGTGGCTCGGCCTGCCGCTCGCGGGAGTTGCCCAGTATGTGACGGCCCGTGCGGTCGACGACGGCGCGTGGGTCGGGACGCTGGGGTACGCGGTCGCCGGTGCGGCGGTCATGGCCGGCTGGGCCGTGCGGGCCCTGCGGGCGGCTTCCGCTCCCCCGCCGCCGGGGTCCCACGCCGAGGCCCCGGGCGGCGGCGCCACATCCGGATCGCCACCCGGATCGCCAGCCATACGGCCGAGGCGCCGAAGAGTCCCGCGGTGATCAGCAGCCAGCGCGGCCAGAAGACGTCGGCGCTCAGCCCGGTCGCGTTCTCGTAGCGGCGCTCCTGCCGGCCGAGGATCAGCGGGAACCACACCAGCAGAAGCAGCCCGGAGAGGAAGACGGGCACCCGCACATGGTTGATCCACCGGGCCGTGGCCGGGAGCACGGCCCCCACGGCCCGGTCGGCGATCGCGTACAGCGGGAGCAGCACCAGGTCGTGGAGCAGCGCGCCGCCGACGATCCACAGCACGATCCCGAACCAGTCGCCGCTCAGCAGCCTGACCCCGGCGTAGGCGGTCAGCGCGAAGGAGCACAGCAGCAGCACGAGCTGCAGCGGCGACTCCTTCTCCAGCCGCCGCAGTCCGAGGCGGTGCAGGACGGCCCGCGGCCCGAAGCGGCGCAGTGCGGCCTTCATACGGTCTCCTCGGAGCCCCTTCATACGGTCTCCCCCAAGCCCCTTCCTCATGCGGCCTCCCCCAAGCCCCTTCACGCGGTCTCCTCGAAGTTCCCGAAGGTCAGCCGGCCGACCCACTTGGTGTTGTGCACACCCGGGGCCCCGGGCACGATCACCCGCGCCGGATAGCCGTGGTCGGGCGACAGATCCGCGCCGTTGACCCTCAGGGCCAGCAGCGAGCGGGAGTCGCGGACCTGGACGTCGCTCAGCACGACGCGGCGGAAGGAGCCGTGCCGCTGCACCGACTCCACCAGGACCCTCGGCGGCCGGTCGGCATGCCCCACCAGCGCTGCGAGGTCGGCCAGCCGCACCCCGTCCCACCGCTGGTCGGACGTGGACCACCCCTCCACACAGGCGATGGGCAGCGCCGCGCCGTG
The DNA here is from genome assembly GCF_017592595.1 of Streptomyces sp. NEAU-YJ-81. NCBI lineage: Bacteria > Bacillati > Actinomycetota > Actinomycetes > Kitasatosporales > Streptomycetaceae > Streptomyces > Streptomyces sp. NEAU-YJ-81. The sequence continues at coordinate 75,680 of NZ_JAGFNO010000021.1, forward strand.
TCGCGGCAGCCGCAGCAGTTGCTCCCGGGTGAGGACGGTCTCGCGGCCCGTCGCGCCCCGCACCACCAGCCGCCAGTCGGGCCCGATGTCGCGGGCGCGGAGGCCGACGGCCATGGCGGTCTTGTTGATCTGGAAGCCGTTGGGCCCCGACCCCGGGTTGCGGCCGCGCGGCGCGAGCACGGCGGTCTCGCGCAGCGGGCCGCCGATGCTCTGACCGGCCGTCACCACCAGCAGCGCGAACGAGCCGGTGCCGACCATGGCGAGCGCGCCCCGCCGTGACATGGTGGGCGCGGCCGGTTGCGGGCTGACCAGGCCGGTCTCGTCCGGCGGCTCCGGCTTGGTGTCCGGGGCGCGGGTGCGCAGCTCGGCCCGCAGATCGCGACTGCGCAGCGCCCGCACCATGGCCGGGAACCGCAGCGCCACATGGACCACGAGGGCGGCCATGAAGATCCACGCGCCGTAGAAGTGCAGCGGGTAGAAGGACCCGGGGAAGATGTAGTCGAGCTGGACGTTGAGCACCCCGGTCGCGAACTCGAACAGCCCGCCGCCGACCAGCGCCAGCAGCGAGAGCCGCTCCAGCCCGTGCCCCACCGACCGCACCGGCGGCCAGGTGAACAGCTTGGGGATGACCGACCACAGCTTGGCCAGCAGCACGGGGACGAGCACGATCCCGAGGGTGACGTGCACGCCCTGGTTGACGCGGTAGAGCCAGGAGGGGTTGGTCGGCCAGGTGAAGAGATAGAAGCCGAGCAGCCCCTTGTCCGGGGTCTGGTCGTTGACCGGGGACAGATCGGGGTTGTAGGCGGCGTACGACAGCAGTCCGGTCACGAACAGCACGGGCAGGCCGAAGAGCAGGATCAGGCCGAGGACAGACGTCAGCCAGGGGCCGCGCAGCGGGCTTCGCCACAGCGCGCGGCGGTCACGGTGGGTACGGGGAGGGTGGCTCATGGCATGACCGTAGGGCGGCCGCGCCGCGATCCGGAGCCTTGAGCCCATGACGAAACGGTGACGTCAGCCGCCCCGGCCGCAAGGATCTGACGGTCCGGTGACAGCGCGCGGCGCGGCGGCCCGGGCGCGGGCTTCACGACGTAGCGTGACGTCGTGAAACTCCCTCTCCACAGCGGCATCGACACCCGGGCCATCGAGAACGAGAAGCGGACCGGCCGCCGCCGGGATGTGCTCGCCGCCGCTGCCGCCGCCGTGCTCTTCGCCGTCGCCGCCGTCGTCGGCACCCTGATCCAGCGGGCCCATCACTCGCTGTACGTCGACTGGGCGCCGCTGTACGCCGACTGGCTGCCCCATGTGGGCCCCGGCACGCCCGCCGCCCTGGCCGTCGCCGCAGCGGTCGTCGTCCACGGCCCCCGGCTCGCGGTGCGGCTGCCGTGGCGCGGGCTGCTGGGGACCGTCTGGGCGGCGTCCATGGCCTGGATCTGGTCACTGGCGCTGGTCGACGGATGGCAGCGGGGGGTGGCGGAGCGGCTGACCGCGCGCCACGAATATCTGCGCGGTGTCGACCGGTTCCACGACATCGGCGCGGCCCTGCGCGGCTTCACCGGCCACATCCTGCTCACCCAGCCCGACCACTGGCCCGCCCATATCGCGGGCCATCCGCCGGGCGCCGTGCTCACCTTCGTGGGCCTGGACCGGCTGGGCCTGGGCGGCGGCGGGTGGGCGGGGGCCTTCTGCATCACGGTGGGCGGCTCGGCGGCGGTCGCGATCCTGGTCACGCTGCGCGCCCTGGGGCAGGAGCGGGCCGCGCGCGCTGCCGCCCCGTTCCTCGTCCTGGCGCCCGGGGCGGTCTGGGTGGGCGCCTCGGCCGACGGCTATTTCGCGGCCGTCGCGGCCTGGGGGCTCGCGCTGCTGGCGCTCGCGGCGACGCGTACGGTCCGGGCGCCCGGGGCCGTCGCGTTCGGCTCCGGGCTGCTGCTGGGGCTGACGGCCTATCTCTCCTACGGGCTGACGCTGCTCGCGCTGCCCGCCGCCGCCGTGCTCCTGCTCGCCCGCACCGCCCGGCCGCTGCCCTTCGCGCTGATCGGGGCGGCGGTGGTGGCCGGTGCGTTCACGTTGACCGGCTTCCAGTGGTGGGAGGGGTACTCGCTGCTGGTCGAGCGCTACTACCAGGGCGTGGCCTCGGACCGCCCGTACGCGTACTGGGTCTGGGCCAACCTCGCGGTCGCGACCGTGGTCGCCGGTCCGGCCTGTGTCGCGGGCGCGCGGCGCATGCTGTCGGCGGTGCCCGACACCGTAAGGCGGTTGCGCCCGGGCGGTCCGGGCGCCCCGGACGGGCTCGTGGTGCTGACCTTCGCCGTGCTGTTCGCGCTCGTCGTGGCCGATCTGTCCGGGATGAGCAAGGCCGAGACGGAGCGGATCTGGCTTCCCTTCCTGGTCTGGCTGCTGCCCACCGCCGCGCTCCTACCCGCTGTTGATCGTCGCCGCTGGCTTGTGGCCCAGGCGTGTCTCGGACTGCTCGTCAACCACCTGCTTTTGACCGGTTGGTGAGGAGACCGATGTGAAGGGCACGTGATACTTCTGTGATACTGAGGGGGACGTACATCTGTACTGTTGCCAGGGGGCGGGACCCGTGAAGGCGCTGAAGATCGTGAAAGCGTTGAAGGCTTTAAACGCGAAGAACGCCTATGGCGTGGCTGCGCCCATAGGCGCGCTCACGGCCGTGGCCGTCGTGGTGGCGCTGCTGATAGCCCTGACCTCGCCGGGGGACGGGGGCGGCACACAGGACAAGGACCTCCCCGCCGCCGCGGCGTCTCCCAAGTCGGACCGGGTCCCCAGGGAGCCCAAGAAGAAGGACAAGTACGCCCATTGGGACGGCAAGGTCAAGGTGCTCGGGGACGGCTCCACGTCCTACACCGGACCGCAGCCCCATCAGCTCAAGCCCGAGAAGCTGAAACCCGGTGAGAAGCCGCCGCAGTTCGTGGTCTTCTCCTGGGACGGCGCGCTGGAGAACGACGACCATCTCTTCTCCCGCTTCCGCCAGGTGGCCAAGGAGAGCGACGCCACGATGACGTTCTTCCTGAGCGGCATGTATCTGCTGCCCAAGGCGAAGAGCGACCTCTATCGGCCGCCCCAGCACAAGCCGGGCTCGGCCGCCATATCCTTCCCCACCGACGAGCACATCAGGGAGACCCTGGAGCAGCTCAGCGGGGCCTGGCAGGACGGCAACGAGATCGGCTCCCACTTCAACGGCCACTTCTGCGGCGCCAAGGGCGGGGAGGACTGGTCCACCCAGGAGTGGAAGAGCGAAACGGAGCAGGCCGTCTCCTTTGTGAAGCACTGGAAGACCAACACCGGCTTCACCGACATCAAGCCGCTGCCGTTCGACTACGACGTGGAGCTGGCCGGCGGGCGCGCGCCGTGCCTGGAGGGCCAGAAGACGCTGATTCCGGCCATCAAATCCCTCGGCTGGCGCTATGACGCCAGCTCCCCGGGCGACTTCCAGCTCTGGCCGTCCAAGATCGATGGGATCTGGAACTTCCCGCTGCAGCTAGTGCCGTACCCGGAGAGCGAGAAGCAGGTCCTCTCGATGGACTTCAACTTCCTCTTCAACCAGTCCGGTGACAGCACCGAGGGCGATCCGGCGAAGTACGCGGAGTGGGAGCGGCTGACCCGCGAGGGGTATCTGAACGGCTTCGAGCGGGCCTACAACGGCAGCCGGGCGCCGCTGTTCATCGGCAATCACTTCGAGACCTGGAACGGTGGCATCTATATGCAGGCCATCGAGGACGTGATGCGGAGCGTCTGCCGCCGCGACGGGGTGCGGTGCGTGTCGTTCAAGCAGCTCGCCGACTGGCTGGACGCCCAGGACCCGAAGGTCCTGGCGAAGCTGCGGATGCTGGACCCGGCGGAATCGCCGGACTGGTCCACGTACACCAAGACCAAGTAGCGGCGGAAGCGGTCCTGTTGACGGCCTTCCGCCAGGGCTTGTTCCGCCGGGGCTTATTCCGCCGCCCGGTCCGTCATATAGCTCTTCCAGATGTCCAGGGGGTAGGTGTCGCCCGAGGTGTCGGTGGCTTCCCCGCCCATCCCCTTGAGCGGCATCAGCTCCTGCGACTTGGGGTCCACCCGGGACAGCGAGACCGCCGTCGACAGCTTCTTGGTGTAGCCGACGAACCAGGCGGAGTTGCCGTCCTGCGCCGTGCCCGCCTTACCGGCCACTTCACCACCGGCCGCGGCGGCCCCGTGCGCCGCGCCGTCCGGGCTCTGGACGGCGCCCCGCAGCGCCTCGTCCACCTGCGCCGCGACCGCCGGGCTGAAGGCCCGCTTGGCGCTGTCCTTGCGCAGTTCGAGGCGCTGCCCGCCGTGGGTGAGCCCGCTCACCGAGTACGGCGCGTAGTGGGTGCCCTCGGCGGCGAACGTCCCGTAGGCGCTGGCCATACGGATCGAGCTGGGCGTCGCGGTGCCGAGCGAGAACGCGGGCACCCGCGCGCCGAAGCTGCTGGGCAGCAGCCCCGCGTCGATGGACGCCCGCCGGACCCGGTCCAGTCCGACGTCCATGCCAAGCTGGATCATCGGGGTGTTGATGGACCGCACGATCGCCTGGCGCAGGGAGACCTGCCCATAGGAGGCGTCACCGTCGTTGCCGGCCCGCACGATCTTGCCGCTGCGGTCCCAGTACGGCCCCTCGGGCGTATGCACCGCGATCTTGTTGTCGCCGTCGTAGAGCGTCGAGGGCGTCACGGGCGTCCGCTCCCCGTTGCGCTTCAGCAGAACGCCGTCGCGCAGCGCGGCGGCGTAGACGAAGGGGGTGAAGGAGGTGCCGGCCGGGACGTTGGAGGCGTTCGCGTCGTTGAATCCCTGCTCCAGATAGCCGGGGCCGCCGTACAGCGCGCGTATCGCGCCCCCAGGAGCCACCGAGGCGGCGCCGATCCGCACATGGCGGTCCTCGGGGCGCTCCTCGGGATCGAGCGTGTCCCGGGTCTTCTTCACCGCCTTGGCGAGCGCCTGGACCTTCGGCTTCTCGAAGGTGGTGTGAATCTGATAGCCGCCCAGGTCGAAATCGGCGGCGGATATCTCGGTATGGGAGCTCACATACGCCTTGGCCGTCTCCACCAGATAGCCGACCTGACCGGTGAGCCCCGCCGGCTTGGGCGGCGCCTTGGGCTCGGGGAACGACGTATAGCGGGCCCGCTCGGACCGGGAGAGCTTTCCGATGTCGACCATCCGGTCCAGCACCCACTTCCAGCGGTCGACGGCCCGCTTGTGGTTCTTGGCGCTGAGCGTCGGATCGAATGTCCCGGCGCCCTTGAGCAGCGAGGCGAGCAACGCGCCCTCGCTCGCGTTGAGTTCCGAGACGTCCTTGCCGTAGTACGCGTACGCCGCCCGCTGAATGCCGTAACTGCCGCGCCCGAACCAGCTGGTGTTCAGATAGCGCTGAAGGATCTCCCGCTTGCTCATCCGGTCGTCCAGCTTGATGGCCATGAACATCTCGGTGAGCTTGCGGGAAAATGTCTGGCGCTGATTCAGATAGGCATTCTTCACATACTGCTGGGTGATGGTGGATCCGCCCTGGGTCTCACCGCCCGTCACCATCCGCGTCACGGCGCGCATCAGCCCGCTCGGGGACACTCCGCTGTCGGAGTAGAAACTGGCGTTCTCGGCGGCGAGCACCGCCCACTGGACATCCTGCGGCACCTTGCCCAGCGGCACCTCCTGCCGGTTGACCGGACCGGTGCGGGCCATCTCGGTGCCGTCGGCCCAGTAGTAGACGTTGTCCTGCTGGGTGGCGAAGTCGTTCAGGTTCTTGGGTATGTCGGTCTGCAGATACAGATAGCTCAGCAGACCGGTCAGAGAGCCGAGGCAGAACAGGAAGAGCAGGGTGATCTGACGCCACGTCGGCAGCCATCGCCCCACACCACGCCGCCCCGCCCGGGGATAGTCCAGCCGGACCCGCGCGGCCGCCCAGCGGCGCAGCCGCATCCCCCGGCTCCCCGAGGACTGCTTTCGGCGGTGCTTGCGGTGCTTCCCCATGGCGTTGTCACTGCTGCCCAGCACGTGTTTCCCCCACGCTCGCTCCGCGCGCGGGCGCGGCACAAAGGTGTGATCTTCCATCCCCCCGGACCAGACCGATCCTATTTTCCCCTCTGAACGTCTGTCGCCACAGGGCCCGAATTTTTTGTAACAGTGACCATATTCAGCGACACCACCCACCCGGTGACCTTTCGCACCGCCCGGACCACCGCTGCCCGACGCCCCCGCGTACGCCCCTCCGGCGTGATGCCGCGAAGCTCAAATGAAGCTCTGAACCAGGGGGCCGGGGGATTCGTCCTCCTTCTACGGGGTCATCACCCCAGCACGCGAGAACAACACCGCGGGGGACGCGGTACGGAACGAGGAGGGGGAGCCATGGTGCGCCTCGGTACCGGAATCGGCTGGCGACCGGAGATCGCCGACGACATCGCGCGGCTGCCCGGCATCGACTGGGTCGAGGTGGTGGCGGAGAACATCTGCCCCGACCATGTGCCGGACGCGCTCCGGCGGCTGCGCGAGCGCGGGACCACGGTGGTCCCGCACGGGGTGTCACTCGGCCTCGGGGGAGCCGAGCGGCCCGACCCCGGCCGCCTCCGGGCGCTGGCCGAGCGCGCCGAGGCGCTGGGCTCACCGCTGGTCACCGAACACATCGCGTTCGTCAGGGCCGGGGGGCCGCTGACCGCGTCAGCGGCCATCGAGGCCGGGCATCTGCTGCCGGTGCCACGGACCCGTGACGCGCTGGACGTGCTGTGCGAGAACGTGCGCATCGCGCAGGACGCGCTGCCGGTGCCGCTCGCGGTGGAGAACATCGCGGCGCTGATCTCCTGGCCCGGCGAGGAGATGACCGAGGGCCAGTTCCTGGCCGAGCTCGTCGAGCGCACGGGGGTGCGGCTGCTCATCGACGTGGCCAATCTGCACACCAACCACGTCAACCGGGGCGAGGACCCGGCCAAGGCGCTGGACGAACTGCCCACCTGGGCGATCGCCTACGTCCATGTGGCGGGCGGGGTCGAGAAGGACGGGGTGTGGCACGACAGCCACGCCCATCCGGTGACCCAGCCGGTGCTCGACGTCCTCGCCGAACTGTGCGCCCGTACGGCACCGCCCGGCGTGCTGCTGGAGCGCGACGAGGACTTCCCGGCGGCGGGGGAACTGGCGGACGAGCTGGACGCGATCCGTGGGGTGACGGCGGCGGGGGCGGTGGTGGGGATGGCGGAAGAGGCTGCCGCCGCGGTGACGGCCTCGGCCCCCGTAAGGCCCTCCGCCGCGCCCGAGGATCCCGTGCCGGACGCCGTCCGTGAACGGCTGGCGCTCGCCCAGACCTCGCTGCTGTCCGCACTGGTCGGGGGCACGCCGCCGCCCGAGGGCTTCGACCGGCGGCGGCTGCGGGTGCAGAGCGCGGCGCTGACGGCCAAGCGGGCGTCCGTGGTCGCCAAGGTGGCCCCGGAGCTGCCGGAGATCCTGGGCACCGGCTACCGCCCGGCGTTCGCGCGGTACGCCGACGGCCGCCCGATGACCGGCGGCTACCGCCGCGACGCGCTGGCGTTCGCCGAGCATCTGCTGGCGGACAGGCGGCCCGACGACCCGGCCGCCCGGCGCCGTCTGACGCTGTGGTGGCAGGAGCGGTCCGGGCCCGCGCCCCTGGCGTCCCATCCGGCGGCGCGGCTGGCCCGCCGGGTCCGGCTCGCGCTGAGCGGGCGGCGAGCGGCATGAGCGCGGCGGTGATCCTGGTGTACGTGGCCGTCGCGCTGTCGTCGGTGGTGCTCATCACCGGCACGGTCCGGGCCCGGCGCGGGGAGGCCGTGGGGCCGGTGGACGCCCGGGCGTACGACCTGCTGGAGGCCGCCTTCCTGGCGGGCGGGCCGGGCCGGATGGCGGACACCGTGATCAGCACCATGTACGCGGACGGGCGGCTGGCGATCGGCGACCCCGGAGTGGTCTCGGTGCGGCAGCCGATCGCGCGCGGCCCGGTCGAGGAGGACCTGCTGCGGCTGTGCGCCCGCTCCCCGCACGGCGCCCTGAAGTGGCTGCGCCGGGAGTTGATGCGCAGTGCGGCGGTGCAGGCGACCGGCGACCGGCTGGCGGGGCGCGGGCTGATGGTGCGGCCGGACGTCCTCCGGCTCTGGCGGGGCGCGGCACGGGCGCAGAACACGCTCTGCGCGGTGGGCATGTTCCTGGGCATCATGATGAGCGTCGGCTCCATCGCCGACGGCGGACTTCCGCTGATCTTCGCGATCGCCCCCGCGCTCTTCACCGGCTTCCTCATCGGCGGAATCTGCGCCGGTGCGGCCAAGCGCCGGCTGACCGCCGCCGGGAAGCGGGCGCTGGCGGCGTACCGGAGGGAGTCGGGGGTCGGCGAACGGCGGCACGCCCTGTCCGTCGGCCATCCGGCGACGGTCCCCGTCGCGGTCGTCGTCGCGCTGACCGGGGCGGCCGCCCTGACGGACGATCCGCTGCTGCGGAAGCAACTGCTGGACGCGCAGAAGGTGCCGGGCGGATCGGGGTCGTCGACCGACTCCGGGTCTTCGGGTACCTCGGGCTCCGGCGGCGGATCGTGGTGCGGCGGGGGCGGCTCCGGCTGCGGAGGCTCCTCGTGCGGCGGCTCGTCCTGCGGCGGAGGCGGGGGCTCCTCGTGCGGCGGCTCCTCGGGGTCGAGCTGCGGCGGAGGCGGGGGATGCGGCGGAGGCAGCTGAGCCGCCGCACAACGGGCCGGGTTGCCACCAGGACGTCCGGGAGGCCCGGCAGGGCGGGGGGTACGGCAGGGCCCGCCGCGCACCGTCAACCACCAGCGGGCGCCAGGTGTGGGCGGCAGCCGCAGCCCGGTGAAACCGCCCAACCCCCAGTGCCGATGACGCGCCACGGCCAGCGGGCGCCGGGGCGGCGGTCGGCCGTAGCTCTGCCGGGCCGAGCCGCAGCCAGGTGCAAACGCCCAGCCCCCAGCGCCGATGACGATCCCGCCCACCACCGCCAGAGGGCCCCGGGTGCGAGCAGCCAGGCCGAACCGCCGCCCGATGAAGCCGCCCAGCCCCCGCTGACGATGACGATCCCGTCCGCCACCAGCGGGCGCCGGGTATGGGCAACCGGCACGAGCCGCAGCCCCGTGAAACCGCCCACCCCCCCGCCGCCGATGACGATCAGCCAAAGCGTCCTGACCGATCCGCAGCGACCCCGGCAACGCCTCCCGCGCCGTGGCCGTGCGGGTCGCGGGCGATCGGTCGCTGCCCTCGGGCAGGCCGCGCGATCGGTCGCGGCCCTCGATCAGGACGAGCTGCACGTCCGGGCGAGCCGCGCGTCCGGGCGAGCTGCACGTCAGGGCGAGTCGCGCGCCCGGGCGAGTCGTTCATATCGTGAAAACCGTGGCGCGACAGCGGTCGGGTCCAGTAGAACTCGGCCATGTTGTGGGTCCTTTTCCTGCTCGTCGCGTGGGGCGCGGCGGTTGTCGGTTGCACGCGTCTGTGCCTGGCGGCGGTCGCCGCCGCCCAGCCGATGGATCCTGATCCGGCGGCGGATGCGAAGGGCCTGAGCCTGTACGAGGCGGCGTTTCTGTCCGGCGGTCCGCGGCGGGTGGGCGAGCTGGTTCTCGTCACGATGTACCGCGAGCGCCGGCTGCTGCTCGCCCACACCGGCTGGGTCACCGTCGTGGTCCCGGACGGGCGGGACGAGCTGGAGCGGTCCGTGATCACCGCGATAGGGCCGGAGGGCCAGTCCCCGGTGCGGCCGGTGCGGGCCGCGCTCGCCACCGCCGCCCCGGTGCGGGCGCTGGGCGACCGGCTGGTGGCGGCGGGGCTCGCGGTGCCCGCCTCGGCGCGTACGAATGTGGCGGTCGCGGTGCGGCATGTGCGGGCGGCCTGCGCGCTGGTTCTGGCGACGGCGGCCGCCGCGCTGCTGCTGGTGCCGCCCGCGGCGGGGCGCGGTCCGGTGGCCTCGTGGTTCATGCTGCCGCTGCTGCTGACGGTGAGCTGTCTGCTGATCGCCCGGGTCGAGGCGCATCCGTACTCGCGGTGGGCCTCCCCCGCCGGTCAGCGGCTGCTGGGCCGGATCGACGTGCCCCCGCGGCGGACCCTCGCCCAGCGCTCCGGCGGCGGCCCGGACGGCGATGACGACGACGGCGAGGTGCTCACCGCGCTCGCGGTGCACGGCACCGCCGCCCTCCCCGACCGGGCACTGCGCGCGGCGCTGAAGGGGCATTGGGGTCATTGACCCCGACACCGCGGCCCGGTGCTTTACATGGTCATCCGCCGCGCCAAATATCCCTTTCATCGCGCGATGCACGAAGGGATGTCCAGTGAGAGCAGCAGCGCTGTACGGCATCCTCGGCCCGCTGTCCCTGTCGCTGGCCATGAGCGCGCTGCTCGCGACGCCCGCCACCGGCCGCCCGCTCGCCGCGTCCACCGCCCGCGCCGCCACGACGGCCACCGCGTCCAACCGGTCCGCCCCGGCCCCGGCCGGTGCGGCGGGCGCGCCACTTACGGCCCCGGCCTCCCCCACCGCCCGTTCGGCCTCCGCCGCGCCCGTCGCCCCCGCCGCGCCCGCCTGGAGCTCCTGGTCCGGCTCACCCGCCTCGGCCGCCACGGCCGCCGCCCCGCCCGGTGACGCGGCCGCGGCCCGCGGGGTGGCGCTCGCCGCCCGGCGCGCGGCGGAGCGGGGCATCGTCTTCCGCCGCTGCCCCCGCGCCGAGGCGCTGGCCGCCCCCATCACCTGCGGAAAGGTCTCCGTCCCGCTCGACTACGCCCGTCCCGGCGGCAAGCACATCGCCCTCACCGTCAGCCGGATCCGGGCCACCGGCCCCAAGGCCCGGCGTCAGGGGGCGCTGGTCTACAACCCCGGCGGACCGGGCGCCTCCGGTATGGCGTTCCCCGAGTACGCGGCCGAGGGCGCCTTCCGCCGCGTGGCCGCCGCCTACGACTTCGTCGGCTACGCCCCACGGGGCGTGGGCCGTTCAGCCCCGCTGTCCTGCCAGCGGCCGTCGGCCTACGCCAAGGCGCCGACCAGCTCCCCGCCGCACCCCAGCGCCGCCTTCAAACGGCGGCTGGTGGCGCGGGCGCGCGCCTATGTGCGGGGCTGTGTGCGCCGCGCGGGCCGCGCGCTCGCGCACTACACCACGCTGAACAACGCCCGCGATCTGGAGGTGCTGCGCGCGGCGCTGGGCCAGCGGCGGCTCACCTTCGTGGGCGCCTCGTACGGCACGTACTACGGGGCCGTCTACGCCACGCTCTTCCCGGGGCGGGTGCGCCGGATGGTCTTCGACAGCGTGGTCAACCCCGCCCCCTGGCGGATCTGGTACCGCGACAACCTCGACCAGTCGGTCTCCTTCGAGCGGCGCTGGCGGGACTGGCGCCGCTGGGTCGCCCGGCACCACGCCGTCTACCACCTGGGCACCACCGAGCACCGGGTGCTCGCCTCGTACGAGAGGGCGCGGCGGCGGGTGGGGCACAAGCCGGCGGGCGGGGTCGTCGGCACCGCCCAGCTCCAGAGCGCGTTCCTGCGGACCGGCTACAACGACGCCTACTGGGATCCGGCCGCCCGGGCGCTGGCCGCCTATCTGCACGGTGACCCCGAGCCGCTGATCGCGCTCGCCGCGCCCGATCCGGCGCAGGCGGCCGACGACGAGAACGGCAACGCCGTCTACACCGCCGTGGAGTGCAACGACGCGCCCTGGCCGCGCACCTGGGCCGCCTGGAACCGCGACAACACCGCCCTCGCCCGCCGCGCGCCCTTCGAGACCTGGGACAACGTGGCGATGAACCTGCCGTGCGCCTTCTGGCCGCTGAAGCCCGGCCGCCCCCTCGACGTGGGGAACTTGGAGGCGGTGGGCCCCCGGACGGGGCGGGTCGCGCTGCCGCCGGTGCTGCTGCTCTCAGCGGAGCGGGACGCGGCCACCCCGTACGCGGGGGCGAAGGAGCTGTGGCACCGGCTGCCCGGCTCCTCGCTGGTGACCGAGCGGAAGGCGGGCACCCACGGGGTGTGGGGCGGGCCGAACGACTGCGTCAACCGCCATGTGGACACGTATCTGCTGACCGGGAGGACGCCGGGCCGGTCCGCCTCCTGCGCCCCGCGCCCGGAGCCCGCACCGCTTCCGGCCCCGGCCCCGCTGCCCGAGTCGGGCAAGCAGCCGGCCGCGATCCCGGGCACGCCGTAAGAGGCCGCAAGAGGCCGTAAGAGGACACGGGGGCCCGTACGGGACGACCGTAAGGCCGTCCCGACCGCCATAACCGCCCTAAGGGGACCGCCGTAAGGCCGTCAGGCCAGACCGGCGACGAGCTCGGAGACCGCCTTGCGCCGCCCGGTGTAGAACGGCACCTCCTCGCGCACATGCCGACGCGCCTCGGAGCCGCGCAGATGGCGCATCAGGTCGACGATGCGGTGCAGCTCGTCCGCCTCGAAGGCCAGGATCCACTCGTAGTCGCCGAGCGAGAAGGACGCGACCGTGTTGGCGCGCACATCGGGGTAGCCGCGCGCCATCTTGCCGTGGTCCGCGAGCATCCGGCGGCGGTCCTCGTCGGGCAGCAGGTACCACTCATAGGAGCGGACGAACGGGTACACGCTGACGTAGTCACGCGGGTTCTCGTCCGCGAGGAACGCCGGGATGTGGGCCTTGTTGAACTCGGCCGGGCGGTGCAGCGCCATGTTGGACCACACCGGCTCCAGGGTGCGCCCCAGCCGGGTGCGTCGGAAGAGGTTGTACGCCTCCTGGAGGGCGTCGGAGGTCTCCGAGTGCCACCAGATCATGATGTCCGCGTCGGCGCGCAGCCCGGACACGTCGTAGGTGCCGCGCACGGTGACGTCCTTGGCGGCGAGCTGGGAGAAGAGCTCCTCGACCTCGTCGGCGTAGCCGGTGCGGTCCTCCGGCAGCACATCGCGCAGCCGGAACACCGACCACAGGGTGTAGCGGATGACCTCGTTGAGGTCCTTGGCCTTCTTACCGGCGTTGGGAGTCTTCTCAGGTGCAGCAGTCATGGCCCTATTCTCGCTCTCCGGCTATGGAGCCCGGCTCCAGGGTGGCCGCCAGGGCGCCCAGCAGCTCGTCGGCCGCCTTACGGGCGCTGCCGACGCATGCCGGGATGCCCACCCCGTCGTAGAGCGCGCCGCACACCCCCAGCCCCGGCACCTTGGCGACCTCGGCACGGATGCGGGCCACCCGGTCGAGATGGCCCACCGGGTACTGCGGCAGTCCACCGTCCCAGCGGTCCACCCGGCTCGCGACGGGCCGGGCCGTCAGGCCGACGGCCTCGCCGAGATCGGCGAGCGACATCCTTACCAGGTCGGCGTCGTCCCGCTTCAGATCCACCTCGTCGTCAAACCGCCCGATCGAGGTACGCAGCACGAAGAGATCGGGTCCGGCGTCCCGCAGCCAGCCCCACTTGCGGCTGGAGAACGTCGCCGCCTTGATCGTCCGGCCGTCGACCGGCGGCACCAGGAAGCCGCTCCGCTCGGCGAACGCGTCCACGCCGGTGAGCGCGTCGCGCCGGAAGGCCATGGTGACCAGCGCCATCGAGGCGTAGTCGACGGTGGCCAGCTCGGTGGAGGCGGCTGGGGCCTCGGCGGCCAGCAGCCGGGCGGCGGCGGGCGCGGGGACCGCCAGCACCACGGCGTCGGCCGTCACCACCGGCGGGCCGTCCGTGCCGTCCGTGCCGTCCGTGCCTTCCGTGCCGTCCGTGCCGTCCGTGCCGTCCACGGCGAGGGTCCAGCCGTCGGCGGTGCGCCGCAGCTCCCGTACGGCCGCCCCGGTGCGGATCTCGCCGCCCGCGGCCCGTACCGCGTCGGCGACCGCGAGCGGCAGTCGGCCGATCCCGCCGTCGATGCCCATGAACACCGGGCCGTCCTGCCGTCGCGCGGCGCGCTCGGCCAGCTCCCGGACGCCCTCGGTCAGCGGGCCGCCGGAGCGGGCCACCTCGAAGAGGGTGGGGACCGAGGCGCGCATCGAGGTGCGGTACACATCGCCCGCGTACACCCCGCCCAGCAGCGGTTCGACCAGCCGGTCCACGACCTCGCGGCCGAGTCGCGCCGCGAGGTACTCGCCGAGCGCCACGTCCTCGCCGACCGGCGTGGGCGGCAGCTCCCGGTCGCGGGCGATCCGGTCCAGCCCCTCCTCCGAGATCACCCCGGAGGACGCCAGCGGCGCCAGATCGCCGGGGACGCCCATCACATGCCCCTTGGGCATCGGGCGCAGCCCGCCACGCGTCCAGAGGGAGGCGGTCGCGGTCGCGGGCGGCTGCAGCCGGTCGCCGAGGCCCACGGCGCGCGCCAGCTCGACGCCTTCCGGGCGGCGGGCGAGCATCGACTCGGCCCCGAGGTCGACCGGTACGCCCTCGATCTCCCCCGCGCGCAGCTTGCCGCCGAGCCGCCCCGACGCCTCCAGGAGCGTCACCCGCGCCCCGCCGTCCAGCAGCCGGTGAGCCGCCGCGAGGCCCGCGATGCCGCCGCCGATGACCACGACATGGCCGGTGCGTCCCGTCCCCGGGGAGTTCGCCGCTCTCATGCCCCCACTCTCTCACCCGCCCCCAGGGCGTGATGTGCCGAGGCCGTCGCCAGATCGGCCTCGATCCGGGCCGCGGTGGCGCGCAGCGCCGGGAGGAGTTCACGGCGGGCGCTCTCGGCGGTGCCGCGGCCGGCGTGGGTCGCCACGTTGAGCGCGGCCACCACCCGTCCGCGCGCGTCCCTTACGGGCACGGCGAGCGACCGCAGCCCCTCCTCCAGCTCCTGGTCGACCAGGGCGTGCCCCTCCGCCGCCGCGCGCTCCACGACGCGCGCCAGCTCGGGCACGTCGGTCACGGTGTGCCGGGTCAGCGGCCGGGGCCGCACCCCGGCGAGCTGGGCGGCACGGGCGTCGGCGTCCAGGCCCGCGAGCAGCACCCGGCCCATGGAGGTCGCGTAGGCGGGGAAGCGGGTGCCGATGGTGATGTTGACGCTCATGATGCGGACGGTGGGGACGCGCGCGATATAGCGGATGTCGCCGCCGTCCAGGACGGCCAGGGAGGCCGACTCATGGACGGTGCGGACCAGTTCGCGCATATGCGGCTGGGCGATATCGGTGAAGCCGAGCTCGGCGAGGGGGGCGTAGCCGAGCTCCAGCACGCGCGGCAGCGGGCGGAAGGCCCGGCCGTCGGCCTCCACGTACCCCAGCTCGACGAGGGTCAGCAGCGAGCGCCGGGCGGTGGCCCGCGCCAGCCCGGTGGCCTCCGCGACGGCGCTGAGCGTCATTCCTCCGCCCCGGCCGCCGCCGCCCGCCGTGACGGTCTCGCCCTGGCCCGCGCCCTCCGCCCCGCCCAGTGCCCGCAGGACGGCCAATCCGCGCGCGAGCGACTGCAGGAACCCCGCTCCCAGCTCCCGCTTCGCCATCCGCGCGGGGTCCTCCCCCAGGGCCGTCTGCGCGCCGCCCGGGGTGCCCCACGCACGCTCGGCGGCGGGGCGTGGCCGCCCCCGCCCGGCCGCCGCCGCCAAAGCCGCCTCCATCGCCGGGACTTCCGCACTCAGCGGCCCCAGCACCGCCGCCCGCAGCGAGTCCACGTCATGGCGGCTGGTGTGGCTGACCACGTTGACCGCGCAGGCGATCCGGCCCGAGGCGTCCCGTACCGGAACGGAGACCGCCACCAGGCCCGGCTCGATCAGCTGGTCGTCGGTGGCCCAGCCGTCGCGGGCGGCCTCCTTGACGCGGGCCTCGAAGTCGCCGCCGGAGGCGGGCCGGTGGCGCGGCGGGACGGCGGGGAAGGAGGTGTCCAGGGGGTCCTCGGCGCGGCGGGCGCGCCAGGCGGCCCAGCCGGACCCGGACCACTCGGCGGCGAAGAGCGCGCCGGGGGAACAGCGCTCGGCGGGGAGCAGATCGCCGATGCGGAAGGCGAGGGACATGGTGCGGCGGCGGGTCATCTGGACGACGAAGCGCACCCCGTCGCCGTCGGGGACGGCGACCGAGACCGACTCGTCGAGCCCGTCCGCGAGCCGCTCGGCGAACGGGCCGAGCGCGGCGGGCAGGCCGCTCGCGGCCAGATACGCGTTGCCCAGCTCCATCAGCCGGACCGACAGGCCGATATCGCGCCCGTCGAGCGTCACATATCCGAGCTGTTCGAGGGTGCCCACCACGCGGTCGACCACGGACCGGGCGAGCCCCGTGCCGCGGACGAGATCGCCGGGGCGGACCGTCGTGCGCCCCTCGTGCGCGGCCTGCCGGGTCAGCTCGCGCAGCACGGCGAGACCGCGCTCGAGAGGCCCGACGGGGCCATTGACAGGTGGTGGCACCGGGCTGAGACTCATCACCAACCAATTATGAACGAAGTTTCACTCAGCGAACAAGTAGCGAGCCGCATGGACCACCACAGCGAGGGGACGATGTGATGCGCACGACCGTCGGCATCATCGGCGGCGGACCCGCCGGGCTGCTGCTCGCCCGTCTGCTGCACCGCGCCGGGATCGACTGCGTGGTGCTGGAGAGCCGGGACCGGGCGTACGCCGAGCGGCGCCAGCGGGCCGGGATCCTGGAGCAGGGCACCGTGGATGTGCTGCGGGAGTGCGGCGCCGGCGGGCGCCTGGACCGCGAGGGGCTGCCCCACCAGGGCATCGAGCTGCGCTTCGAGGGCCGCGGCCACCGCGTGGACTTCCCCTCCGCCACCGGCGGCAAGTCGGTGATGGTCTACGCCCAGACCGAGATCGTCAAGGATCTGATCGCGCTTCAGCTCGAGAAGCCCGGCGGTCCGCCGCTGCTGTTCGAGGCCGAGGCGCTGGCCATCGAGAAGCCGGACTCCGCCGCGCCCGTCATCCGCTTCCGCCACCAAGGCCGCGAGCAGACCCTCAGCTGCGACTACGTGGCGGGCTGCGACGGCTTCCACGGCATCGCCCGGCGCGCGCTCCCCGCCGACCGGGTCCGCACCTTCGAGCACACCTACCCCTACTCCTGGCTCGGTGTGCTGGCCGATGTGGCGCCGTCCTGCGAGGAGTTGATCTACACCCGCCATCAGCGCGGCTTCGCCCTGCACAGCATGCGCTCCCCCCAGGTCTCCCGGCTCTACCTCCAGGTGCCGAACGACACCGATCCGGCCGACTGGTCCCATGAGCGGATCTGGGACGAACTGTCGGCCCGTTTCGCACTCGACGGGGACTGGACGCTGGAGCGCGGCCCGATCACCGCCACCTCGCTCACCCCGATGCGCAGCTTCGTCCAGGAGCCGATGCGGCACGGCCGGCTGTTCCTGGCGGGCGACGCGGCACATATCGTGCCGCCCACCGGCGCCAAGGGGCTCAATCTGGCCGTCACCGACGTGATCACGCTGGCCCGCGCGCTGATCCACCACCAGGAGACCGGCTCCCCCGAACTGCTGGACGGCTATTCGCAGACCTGTCTGCGCCGGGTGTGGCAGGCCGAGCGGTTCTCGTACTTCATGACGGACACGCTCCACCGCCGCCCGGACGAGAGCCCGTTCGAGGACCGGGTGCGGCTCGCACGGCTGGAGCGGATCGTCTCCTCCCCCACCGCCTCCGCCGAACTCGCCGAGAACTACGTCGGCCTCCCGCTGTCATGACGGCCCCGGGCCCGCTCACCCCCATGAGCCCACCGGGCTCCCGCGCCCCCGGCAGTCCGGACGCGGGCCGCTCGGTCGCGGGCCGGATGCTGGCGGTCCTCGACGCGTTCGACGCCTCGCACCGATCGCTGTCCCTCACCGCCCTCGCCCGGCGCGCCGGGCTGCCACTGGCCACCGCGCACCGGCTGGTCGCCTCGCTCACCCGCTGGGGCGCCCTGGAGCGCGACGCCACCGGGGCGTACCACATCGGGCTGCGGCTGTGGGAGGTGGCGACGCTCTCACCGCGCGGGGTCGGGGTGCGCGAGGCGGCGCTGCCGTTCATGGAGGACCTGTACGAGGCCACCCACGAGAACGTCCAGCTCGCCGTGCGGGACGGCCTGGAGGTGGTCTATGTCGAGCTGATCTCGGGACACTCGGCGGTCCAGGTGCGCACCCGGGTCGGCAGCCGCTGGCCGCTGCACGCGACCGGCGTCGGTCTTGTGCTGCTCGCGTACGGGCCGCCACGGCTGTACGAGCGGGTGTGCGCCCGCCCGCTGCGCCGCTACACCGAGCTGACGATCCAGGACCCGCACCGGCTGCGGGCCGCCCTCGCCGAGGTGCGGCGCACCGGGATCGCGGTCAGCGACCGGCAGATCACCATGGACGGGCTGTCCATCGCCGCCCCGGTGCGCGGACCGCGCGGGGAGGTGGTGGCCTCGCTTTCGGTGGTGGTGCCGGCCGCGGAGGGGCGGGCCCCGGGGCTGATCCCGGCCGTACGGGTCGCCGCCCACGGCATCTCCCGTACCCTCGCCGCCGCCCTGGGGCAAGAGCCCGTCGCGGAGGCTTCCGGTCGGTGAAAGACCCCGGAGCGCGCCTTGCCGCGGCCGATGTCCGGCCACATTCTGTGTGGCACATACCGAGCTGCCGAGCCTGAACGCCCAGGCCCGAAGGGGGACATGGAGACATGCCCGAAGTGACCGCAGAGCCCACCGCGCAGGGGCGGGAGGCGCCCCGGGGCGGCTGGCAGCCATACCACACCCTGTGGGCCATGCTGCTGGGCGGCTGGCTCTTCTCGTACGCCGACCGCACCATCACCGGCCCGGTCGTCACCTGGCTGATCGAGCACGACCACGCCATGCTGGGCTCCGCCAGCCATCCGCACGCGCTCGGCGGCCTGATCGGCAGCCTCTTCTTCGCGGGCTACATGCTGACCCAGTTCCCCGGCGGCTATCTCGGCGACCGCTTCGGGCATCGCACCATGCTCGCGGTCTCGCTGCTGTGGGCGGGGGTCGCGACCCTCGCCAGCGGCCTGATGACCGGGCTGATCGCCTTCGTCGTGCTGCGGGTGCTGACCGGCCTCGGCGAGGGCGTCTTCTACTCCAACGACCGCTCGCTGATCGCCCAGCGCACCCCGCCCGCCAAGGCCGGTCTGGGCATGGGCGTCGCGATCACCGGACTGGCCATCGGGCTGACGGTCGCGACCATCAGCGCGCCGTATCTGATCGACTGGGGCGGGGAGGTGCTCGGCGAGGAGGACGCCTGGCGGATGCCGTTCCTGGTGCTGGGCGGTGCGACGCTGGCGTTCGGCTGGGTCACGGCGGTCTATATGCGCCGCATCGGCGGTCCGCTCAAGGCCACCGGCTCCACCCTGCGGCTGCTGGGGATCTCGGCGGTGCTGTGCGCCGCGGTCATGGCGGTCTATCTGATCGCCGACGGGGCGGGGATGCCGAGCTGGGGCGTGGCCGTCCTGGAGTGCGTGCTGGCGTTCCTGCTCATCGGGGCGATCTTCGCCCGGCGGAGCAGCAAACTGGGCTCGGTCTCCCGGAACCGCAATGTGCTGCTGCTCAGCTTCGCCTTCATCGCGGTCATGTGGAATCTGTGGTTCTTCAGCTTCTGGTCGGTGTCGATCGTCGCGGACGCCGCCCACAGCTCCTTCCAGAACGCCGCGCTGGTGGCCACCTTCAACGCGGGCGCGGGCATCCTCGGCTTCCCGGCCGGAGGCCGGCTCTCGGACCGGGCGAAGGCCCGGGGCTGGGGGCGGCGGCCGCTGCTGATCGCGTTCACCCTGGTCCAGGGCGTGCTGGTGCTGGTGTTCGCCGCGTATCTGCAGACCAGTGAGAAGCCCTCCCTCTGGGTGATGTCCATCCTGCTCTTCGTGACCAGCCTGTTCTTCAACGCGCTCCAGCCGATGGCGCACGCGCTGCTCAACGATGTGGTCGACGCGGCCGAACGCGGCGCGGCCTTCGGCCTGTTCAACCTGGTCGGGGAGATCGGCGCGGTGGTCAGCCCGGCCCTCAGCGGCACCCTCTTCGACCACTACGGAAGCTGGACGCACGCGGTCTACATCGACGGCGTGCTGATGCTCGCCAGCGCGGGGCTGTATGTGCTGATCCGGGAGAACACCTCGCGCGCATAGGTTGGTCCCCTAAAGCCGGACATCCAGTGGCGGAGGGGCATACATGGCGGCGGCACGACGCATGGTGGTCATCGGGGGCGACGCGGCGGGCATGTCCGCCGCGTCGCGGGCGCGCAGGCTCAAGAGCCGGAGCGAGCTGGAGATCCTCGCCTTCGAGCGCGGCCAGTTCACCTCGTACTCGGCCTGCGGCATCCCGTACTGGGTCGGCGGGGTGGTGGACGGCCCCGACGAGCTCATCGCCCGTACGCCCGAGACCCACCAGGGCCGCGGGATCGACGTACGAACGCACACCGAGGTCGTCGAGATCGACCTCGCCGGCCAGCGGGTCCTGGCGCGGGACGTCGACCCGCGCGGTAAGGGCGACGAGCGCTGGCACGGCTTCGACGACCTGGTCATCGCGACCGGCGCCCGGCCGCGCCGCCCCGACATGCCCGGGATCGACGCCCCCGGCGTCCACGGGGTGCAGACCCTGGACCACGGGCGGGCGCTGCTGGAGACCCTGGAGTCCACCCGGGTCGAGCGCGCGGTCGTGATCGGCGCCGGATACATCGGGGTGGAGATGGCCGAGGCGCTCATCCAGCGCGGCTGCCAGGTCACCGTCCTGGAGCGCGGTGAGCAGCCGATGTCCACGCTCGACCCCGACATGGGGCGGCTGGTGCGCGACGCGATGACGGGGCTCGGCATCGACACCGTGACCGGCGCGGAGGTCACCGAGGTGGTCACCGGCGAGGACGGCCGGGTGCGGGCCGTGGCCACCAAGGTCAGCGAATACCCCGCCGACCTCGTGGTCCTGGGCCTCGGGGTGGCCCCCGAGACCGGGCTCGCCCAGGCGGCGGGGCTGCCGGTGGGCCCCTACGGCGGGCTGGTGACCGATCTGGCCATGCGCGTGCGCGGTCACGACAACATCTGGGCGGGCGGCGACTGCGTCGAGGTCCTCGACCTGGTCTCCGGCCGCACCCGGCACATTCCGCTGGGCACCCACGCCAATAAGCACGGGCAGGTCATCGGCGCCAATGTGGGCGGCGACTACGCGACCTTCCCCGGTGTCGTCGGCACTGCTGTCAGCAAGGTCTGCGATCTGGAGATCGCCCGCACCGGGCTGCTGGAGGCCGAAGCCGCCGCCGTGGGGCTGAAGTTCGAGGCGGTCACCATCGAGTCGACCAGCAGGGCCGGGTACTACCCGGACAGCCGGCCGATGACGGTGAAGATGCTCGCCGAGCAGCGCACGGGACGGCTGCTCGGCACGCAGATCGTCGGCCGCGAGGGCGCGGGCAAGCGGGTCGACATCGCGGCGGTCGCACTGACCGCCCGGATGACGGTGGAGCAGATGACGGCGCTGGACCTGGGCTACGCCCCGCCGTTCTCCCCGGTGTGGGACCCGGTACTGGTGGCGGCACGCAAGGCGGCGGGAACCGTGAAAACCAGCCCCTCCGGCGCTTGAGGAGCGGGCTGAAACCAGCCCCTCCGGCGTTTGAGGAGCGGGGTCCGGGGCGGAGCCCCGGTTGCGGGGAGGGGCGGGTAGGGGAAGGCTCGCCGCAGGCGCGCTACCCCAGGGGGCGGGCCCTGCCCGTACGCCCGCGTCAGGTCCGGCAGCGAGGCGCCGGGGCGCCGCGGCCCCCTGGGCGCCCGGCCACCGATCAGTTCGCGCCGTCGATGACCCGGAGCGCGAGCCGCACCCGCTGGGCCACATGGCGGGGGCAGCTCCACGCCTCGGAGTCGAAGGGCCGCTCGGGCGTGTCGTACTCCCCGGGCGCGTAGAGATGGTTGAGATGAGCGCCGTAAGGGTCCTCGTGGAAGCCGAAGTGACGGCGCCCGACCAGCTCGGTCAGCACGTCCCAGGGATGCGCGTCCCCATGCGGGCAGGTCTCGGCCGCCGGAGCGGTCCGCACCGCGCCGAGGATCGCCCGCAGATCCCGGTGGACGGCCTCGGGCGGGGGCTCCTCGCCCGAGGTCACCGACCAGCAGGCGACCAGCAGCAGCACCAGCCGCTCGCGCGGATCGGCCGGGCCCGCCGCGAACCGCCGGGCGGCCCACAGCCCGGCGTCCTCCGCGGCCTGTCCGTCCCGGCAGCGGAAGCGCACGGCGTGGGTGAGCCGTTCGATGTCGAGCCGTCCGTCGGGGCGCAGCAGCGCCTCGTCCAGGTGGGCGGTGTCCCGGAGGCCGAACAGCTGCTCCCGGCCGGTCCGCAGATGGTCCAGCGCCTCGCGGGCGATCGCGGCGAGGAAGGCCGGGCACAGCCACGCCTCCAGCGGCGCCGTCTCCAGCTCCTCCCGGTGCCAGTGGCGGTAGACGCCCCGGCCGCCGGGGCTGAGCAGATGGATACCCACGGTGGCCTGCTCCGCGGTGTCCCGGCCGACCTCGGGGTGGTCGCCCTCGCCGTGTGCGCAGGACGCGTCGCCGAGGCCGGGCAGCACCGCCTCCAGGGCCTCCACCATGGTGTCCAGGACCCGCTGGTCGCGGATCCGGCCGCTGGCGGCATACCAGCAGGCGGCGTGCAGGACGACCACGAGCCCGGCGCGGTGATAGCCCAGGGGGTTGGCGACCAGGTTCCTGGCGTAGGCGGACAGCTCCTGGCCGGGGTCGACGGCCGCGCTCGGGTAGTCCCAGACGATCGAGCGCAGATCCTCGGCGCGGCGCGCGTCGCGGGCCGGGAGCCGGGGCGGGATGCCGCCCACGCTGCCGGGGGCGATGATGTCCACGGCGACCCGCGCGTACCCGGCGATGTCGCGCGGGCACAGCCACTGCTCCTTGGTCGCGTCGTCCTCCCAGTCGGGGTCCTCGTCCTCGGCCAACCCGTTGGTGAGCAGCGGCAGATCGTCCACGAAGTGGTCGATCCGGTCGTCCAGATCGCTCTCGTAAGGATGCGTCCGGTGGGCGCAGGGCAGGTCACGCAGCCGCCGGTCGGTGGCGTGGAGGGCCTCCAGGGCCGCCGCCGCGACGTCCTTACGGGAGAACCGGCCGATGTACGCGGCCATCATGACCAGCCCGAGCGTCCAGGCGTACGCCTCCTCGCCCGCGGGATCGGCCGCCAGCCGCCTGGCACAGTCCAGGACGGCCCGGTCCGCGTCGCCGCCGTAGGTCTCGTGGAGGATGCCGTCCCATTCGTCGACGAAATGGACACACTCCGACAACTCTGGCGAATCTGACAGCGCGGTGGCGGGCATGTCGGTCATGCCCCTCACGACGCCACGGGAGGCACGCGGGTTCCCGCTTGGTTCAGACCTTCACAGAAGGTGCGCGCGATGCGCTCCTTGTGTGCACATACTCCACAAGGCGAGTCAGCGCGTCCGGGTCGGTGCTGGGCAGCACGCCGTGGCCGAGGTTGAAGATGTGCCCCTCCAGCCCCCGGGCGGCCTCCAGCACCTCCTCCGCCTTGGCCTCGACCGCCGTACGCGGGGCGAAGAGCACGGCGGGGTCGAGATTGCCCTGGAGCGCCTTGCCGGGGCCGACCCGCCGGGCGGCCTCGTTCAACGGCACCCGCCAGTCGACGCCCACGACATCCGCGCCCGCCTCGCCGAGCAGTCCGAGCAACTCACCGGTGCCCACGCCGAAGTGGATGCGCGGCACCCCGTATCCGGCGACGGCGTCGAAGACCTTCGTGGAGGCGGGCAGCACGCTGCGGCGGTAGTCGGCGGGGGCGAGGGCGCCCACCCAGGAGTCGAAGAGCTGGACGGCCGAGGCGCCCGCCTCGATCTGCACCTTGAGGAAGGCGGCGGTGATGTCGGCGAGCCGGTCGAGCAGCGCGGCCCACAGCGCCGGGTCGCCGTACATGAGCGCCTTGGTGTGCTCGTGGTTGCGCGAGGGGCCGCCCTCGACCAGATAGCTGGCGAGCGTGAAGGGGGCGCCCGCGAAGCCGATGAGCGGGGTCGCGCCGAGCTCGCCGACGAGCGCCCCGATAGCCTCGGTGACGTACTTCACATCGTCCGGGTCGAGCGGACGCAGCCGCTCCAGATCGGCCCGGGTACGGATCGGCCGCTCGACGACGGGCCCGACACCGGGCTTGATGTCGAGGTCGATGCCGATGGCCTTGAGCGGCACGACGATGTCGCTGAAGTAGATGGCCGCGTCCACCCGGTGCCGGCGCACCGGCTGCAGGGTGATCTCGGTGACCAGGTCGGGCCGCATGCAGGACTCGAGCATCGCGGTGCCCTCACGCAGCTTGCGGTACTCCGGAAGCGAGCGCCCCGCCTGCCGCATGAACCACACCGGCGTATGAGGCACCGGCTCCCGACGGCAGGCCCGCAGAAAGGCCGAATCGGCTGTGGCACGAGCCGCGGCGCGGCCGGTCTGCTGCTGGCCCGAGGGCCGCTCATTGGCGCTCATGCCCCAAATCTTCGCACGGGCCGAACGAGTGACCCGCCAACCCGGGTGTTCCTCCCCGGTTAGGGCCCTCACTGCGCCTAGTCTTCCGGGCATGGCAGCGGTTCAAGGACACCTCTCGAACGGTGCTGACGGCCCTGACGGCACGGAAGCAGGCGGTGAGGACACCCCTCCCGCCTTCCGGCATGCCGTCGCCGCGCTGTGCGGTGTGCGGGTACGGCCCGAGGTGGAGCTCGATCCGACCCCACCCCCGCGTCGGCTCGCACCCTACTCATACGCGCTGGAGGCGGTGGTCACCGGCGCGTCGGACGACGAGGAGCTGGCCGAGGGGCGGTTGATCCTGCTGCACGACCCGGCCGGGCACGACTCCTGGCGCGGCACCTTCCGCCTGGTCACCTTGGTCCACGCGGACCTGGAGCCGGAGATCGCGGCGGATCCGCTGCTGCCGGAGGTGTGCTGGTCCTGGCTCACCGGCGCACTGGAGGCCCGCGGTCTGCCGTACGGGGAGCCCAGCGGCACGGTCACCCGGGCGAGCTCGCACTACTTCGGCGCGATGGGCGAACGGGAGCCGTCGACCCGGATCGAGATCCGCGCCTCGTGGACCCCGGCCGCCCACCCGGCCCCCGAACCGGCCCACCCCGGCCCGCGGCGCCCGGAGCCCGCGGAAGAGGGCGCAGGCGAACCGCTGGGCGTGCCGGACACCGCGGGACATCTGGCCGCCTGGTGCGACCTCCTGTGCCAGATCGCGGGCCTGCCCCCGGCAGGGGCCGCGGAGGCGGGGGTCGTCTCGCTGCCCCAACGACGGGGCCCTCAGGCCCGCTGAGGGGCAACCAGCCAAGCCCCAAGAGCGCCGCAGCACACAAGGTGGCTCGGGTCTTCCGACCCGGGCCACCTCCCTGCGGCAACCGAGTAAGCCGATGGGCGCCGCGACGCATCCGGGTGCTTGGGCGTACCGGCAGGGGCACCTCCCAGCGGCAGCCGGGGGAAATTAAAGCGCCCCGGAGGCGAACCGAGCCTCAAAAAAGTACAGCCGTGATCGATCAGTCGTCCTAATTGCCCGAATTGTTACTCACCAAATCGTGATCTTTCCCTAAAGCCGGGCCGTATCGGTGCCGAAGGACGTGGTGACCCGTCCCACAACTCCCAGGAGGCCTGGTGTCTGTTCTCCTCGAGCAACCGTCCAGCCTGGTCGCCTACCGCCCGAACAAGCCGACGGCCATGGTCGTCGTCGCCGACCCCCGCGTACGGTCCACCGTCACCCGCCACCTCTGGGCCCTCGGGGTGCGCGACGTCATCGAGGCGTCGTCCATCGCCGAGGCCCGTCCCCGCATCGGAAATCCGCGCGACATCTGCGTCGCCGATGTCCACCTTCCCGACGGCTCCGGCCTCACCCTGCTCTCCGAGACCCGCGCCGCGGGCTGGCCCAATGGGCTGGCCCTGTCCGCCGCCGATGACATCGGCGCCGTAAGGAACGCGCTGGCCGGCGGCGTCAAGGGCTATGTCGTCACCGGCACCCGCACCAACCTCGGCATCCCGGGCCGTCCCGGCACCGCCCCGCTCGGCGCCGCCGCCCGGATGCACCGCCGCCCGCCGGGCGCCCCCGGCCACCCCGGCGGCTACCGGGAGCTGTCGGGCCGCGAGGTCGAGGTGCTGAGGCTGGTTGCGGAGGGCCAGTCCAACAAGGCCATCGGCGTCTCGATGGGCCTGTCCGCCCTCACCGTCAAGAGTCACCTCGCCCGGATCGCCCGCAAGCTGGGCACCGGGGACCGGGCCGGCATGGTCGCGGTCGCACTGCGCACCGGGATCATCCACTGAGCCGTATCGCCCACCCGGCCGTCGCGCCTCTCCCCACCATCCCCGCGCCCGTCGACGGAACGTTCCGTCGACGGGCGCCCTGCGTACTCGCCGCACACAGCTACCCTTGACAGGTGACCGACGCCCAAGAGACCGCAGCAGAGACGACACTGCGAACCACCGGGGGCGCTCCTCCGGACGACCTCCCCCCGGCGCCGGTCCCCTTGCTGGAGCCGCGCGAGGGCATCCCGCCCGTCACCGCAGACGCGGACGCGCTCGCCGAGGTCATCGGGACCTTCGCCGCGGGCCACGGCCCGGTGGCCGTCGACGCCGAGCGCGCCTCCGGCTACCGCTACGGACAGCGGGCCTATCTGGTCCAGCTGCGCCGGGCCGGAGCGGGGACCGCACTGATCGACCCCGTCGGCTGCCCCGACCTCTCCGGTCTGGGCGCCGCGATCGCCGACGCCGAATGGGTCCTGCACGCGGCGACCCAGGATCTGCCCTGTCTGCGTGACATAGGCATGATCCCCGCCCGGATCTTCGACACCGAACTCGCGGGCCGGCTGGCCGGATTCGCCCGGGTGGGGCTCGGCGCCATGGTCGAGAACATCCTTGGATACGCCCTGGAGAAGGGCCACTCCGCCGTCGACTGGTCGACCCGCCCGCTGCCCGACCCCTGGCTGCACTACGCCGCGCTCGATGTCGAGCTGCTGGTCGACCTCCGCGACGCGCTGGAGGAGGAGCTGGAGCGGCAGAGCAAGCTGGAGTGGGCGCATCAGGAGTTCGCGGCCATCGCCGCGGCCCCGCCCGCCCCGCCGCGCAAGGACCCCTGGCGGCGGACGTCGGGGATGCACAAGGTCCGGCGGCGCCGGCAGATGGCCGTGGTGCGCGAGCTGTGGACGGCCCGGGACCGGATCGCCCAGCGCCGCGATGTCTCGCCGGGCAAGGTGCTGGGCGACGCTGCCATCGTCGAGGCCGCGCTGGCCCTGCCCGCGAACGTCCGGGCGCTGGCCGCGCTGAACGGTTTCGGCCACCGGATGAACCGGCGCCAGCTTGAGCAGTGGCAGGCCGCGGTGGACCGGGCTCGTGAGCTGCCGGAGGCCGACCTCCCCCAGCCGGGTCAGCCGGTGACCGGTCCGCCCCCGCCCCGGGCGTGGGCCGACAAGGACCCGGCCGCGGCGGCGCGGCTCTCCGCGGCGCGTGCGGCCGTCACCCAACTGGCCGAAGGGCTGAATCTTCCGCAGGAGAACCTGATCGCCCCGGACACCGTCCGGCGGCTGTGCTGGGAGCCGCCCGCCGAGCCGACGACGGACGCGGTCGCCTCCGTTCTCGCAGGTCACGGCGCCCGTCCCTGGCAGATCGACCAGGTGACCCCGGTGCTCGCGGCCGCCTTGCTGGCGACCCCGGCATGATGTGACGCGCGTGGACCGGCGGCGGGCGCCGCCGGCTCGCGGCTGTGACCTTCAACCCTCCGGTCGTGAGGACTGGGCAGCTTGGTTACTCATAAGTAGCATGAGGCTGTGAGGCGCGCCCCGGGCGTGCCCGCAGCAGTGCCATCCCGCACCTGGAGGAGAGCCAACGTGCCTCGTACCGCTAGGGACGTCGTCTTCGTCGACGGCGTCCGGACCCCATTCGGCAAGGCGGGCCCGAAGGGCATCTACCATGAGACCCGCGCCGACGACATGGTCGTCAAGTGCATCCGGGAGCTGCTGCGCCGCAACCCGGATCTGCCGCCGGAGCGCATCGACGAGGTGGCCATCGCCGCGACGACGCAGATCGGCGACCAGGGCCTGACCATCGGCCGCACCGCGGGCATCCTGGCCGGGCTGCCCCAGTCGGTCCCCGGCTACGCCATCGACCGGATGTGTGCCGGTGCGATGACGGCCGTGACGACCACCGCGGGCTCCATCGCCTTCGGCGCCTATGACGCCGTCGTCGCGGGCGGCGTGGAGCACATGGGCCGCCACCCCATGGGCGAGGCGGTCGACCCCAACCCCCGCTTCGTCTCGGAGAAGCTGGTCGACGAGTCGGCCCTGTTCATGGGCATGACGGCGGAGAACCTCCACGACCGGCTGCCGCACATCACCAAGGCGCGCGCCGACGAGTTCGCGGTGCGTAGCCAGGAGAAGGCCGCCAAGGCGTACGCCAACGGCAAGATCCAGCAGGACCTGGTGCCGGTCTCGGTGCGCCGCACGTCCCCCGAGGGCGGGGAGCTGGGCTGGGGCCTGGCGACCGCCGACGAGCCGATGCGCCCGGGCACCACGCTGGAGGGCCTGGCCGCGCTGAAGACCCCGTTCCGTCCGCACGGCCGGATCACGGCCGGTAACTCCGCGGGGCTCAACGACGGCGCCACCGCCTCGCTGCTCGCCTCCGAGGACTTCGCCCAGGAGCTGGGCCTGCCGGTGCGGATGCGCCTGGTCTCCTTCGCCTTCGCGGGCGTCGAGCCCGAGGTGATGGGCTACGGCCCGGTCCCGGCGACCAAGAAGGCGCTCGCCAAGGCCGGTCTGTCGATCGAGGACATCGGCCTGTTCGAGATCAACGAGGCGTTCGCCGTCCAGGTCCTGTCGTTCCTGGACCACTACGGCATCGCGGACGACGATGCGCGCGTCAACCAGTACGGCGGCGCCATCGCCTTCGGCCATCCGCTGGCCTCCTCCGGTGTCCGCCTGATGACGCAGCTGGCGCGGCAGTTCGAGGAGCAGCCGGAGGTCCGCTACGGCATCACCACGATGTGCATCGGCTTCGGCATGGGTGGCACCGTGATCTGGGAGAACCCGCACTTCGAGGGGAACAAGTGACCAACACCGCAGAGCTTCTCAAGGGGGCGGCAGAGCTGTTCCCGGGCGAGGTCGTGACGCAGGCGCACGTCCGCCACCTCGATCTCCCCCTGGGCGCGGGCCGCTTCGCGCTCATCACGCTGGACAACGGCCTGGACCACACCAAGCCCACCACCTTCGGCCCGGCCTCGCTCGCCAACCTCAACACGGCGATCGACCAGGTCGAGAAGGAGGCGGCGGACGGCGAGATCACCGGTGTCGGCATCACCGGCAAGCCGTTCATCTTCGCCGTGGGCGCCGACCTCAAGGGCGTGGAGCTGCTGAAGCGCCATGAGGACGCGCTGGCCATCGGCAAGGGCGGCCATGACGTCTTCAAGCGGCTGTCCTCGCTCGCCGTGCCCACCTTCGCGTACTACAACGGCGCGGCGATGGGCGGCGGGGTCGAGGTCGGGCTGCACTGCGCCTACCGCACCGTCTCCGCGGCGCTGCCGGCCTTCTCGCTGCCCGAGGTGTTCCTGGGCCTGGTCCCCGGCTGGGGCGGCTGCACCCTGCTGCCGAACCTGATCGGCGCCGACCGCGCGGTCTCGGTCATCATCGAGAACTCGCTCAACCAGAACAAGCAGCTCAAGGGCGAGCAGGTCTATGAGCTCGGGATCGCGGACGCGATCTTCGAGGGCGCGGACTTCCTGGAGCAGTCGCTGATCTGGACCGCCTCCGTCCTCAAGGGCGAGATCGAGGTCGTACGGCCCGAGATCGACCGCGGCGACGCCTGGCACGAGGCCGTGGTGCGCGGCCGGGCCATCGCCGACGGCAAGGTGCACGGGGCGGCCCCGGCCGCCTACCGCGCGCTGGAGATCATCGACGCCGCGCGCAACGGTGACCTCGCCCGTGGCTACGAGGCCGAGGAGAAGGCGCTCGCCGACCTGATCATGGGCAGTGAGCTGCGCAGCGGCATCTACGCCTTCAACCTGGTGCAGAAGCGCGGCAAGCGCCCGGCCGGCGCCCCGGACAAGTCGCTGGCGCGCCCGGTCTCCAAGGTGGGCGTCGTGGGCGCGGGTCTGATGGCCTCGCAGCTTGCGCTGCTGTTCGTGCGGCGTCTGGAGGTGCCGGTCGTCCTGACCGACATCGACCAGGAGCGGGTCGACAAGGGCGTGGGCTATGTCCACGGCGAGATCGACAAGCTGCTGCTCAAGGGCCGGATCAACCAGGACAAGGCCAATCGCCTCAAGGCCGCGGTGACCGGTTCGCTGGACAAGGCCGCCGCCTTCGGCGACGCCGACTTCGTCATCGAGGCCGTCTTCGAGGAGATGGGCGTCAAGCAGAAGGTGTTCGCCGAGGTCGAGGCGGTCGTGCCGGAGCACGCCATCCTCGCCACCAACACCTCCTCGCTGTCGGTGTCCGAGATGGCGTCCCAGCTCAGGCACCCCGAGCGGGTCGTGGGCTTCCACTTCTTCAACCCGGTCGCGATCCTGCCGCTGCTGGAGATCGTCCGCGGTGACCAGACCGATGACGCGGCGCTGGCCACCGCCTTCGGCGTGGCCAAGAAGCTGAAGAAGACCGCCGTCCTGGTCAAGGACGCCCCGGCGTTCGTGGTCAACCGGATCCTGACCCGCTTCATGGGCGAGATCCAGAACGTCATCGACGAGGGCACCCCGGTCGACGCCGCCGAGCGCGCCATCGAGCCGCTGGGCCTGCCGATGTCCCCGCTGGTGCTGCTGGAGCTGGTCGGCCCGGCGATCGGTCTGCATGTCTCCGAGACGCTGCACGGCGCGTTCCCGGACCGCTTCACGGTCTCGGAGAACCTCCGGCGCGTGGTCGAGGCGGGCAAGCGCGGCTTCTACGTCCACGATTCCGGGAAGCCGGAGCTGGACCCGGAGGTCGCCGCGCTGCTGCAGCAGGGCGACACCGTCCTCACCGAGGAGCAGGTGCGCACCCGGGTGCTGGACGCCGTCGCGCAGGAGATCGGCCTGATGCTCCAGGAGGGCATCGTCGCCGAGGCGCAGGACATCGACCTGTGTCTGATCACCGGTGCGGGCTGGCCCTTCCACCTGGGCGGCATCACGCCGTACCTGGACCGCGAGGGCGTCTCGGAGCGGGTGAACGGGAAGGCGTTCCTGGCCCCGGGCGTGGCGAGCGTTCCCGCGTAGCGCCGGCGGCGCAGGGCATGCCCGGGTGCCGGGCGGGCGAAAGCCCGTCCGGCACCCGGGCGTTTGGGGGTTCGCCCTACCGGCGTCGCCCCCGCGCTCCGGCGCAGGGCGCCCCGCTCCCGACACCCGCCGCGGCCGGACCACGGCCCGGCGGCAACACCCGCCACCCGCATCCGGGGCCGGTCACTCCCGGTGGTCGGGTCACGCCCGGGGCGGGCAACGGACCGGCGGCACCTTCCCCGGGGGTCGCGCCGACCGGGCTCTCAGGCGGGCTGCGGGGCCGCTCAGCCGCTTCCCACGCGGTTCCAGGCCCTCAGGGCCAGCCCGTCCTCGTCGGTCTTCTGACGGGCCACCAGGAGCCGTCCGTCCACTCCCAGGGCGGCCAGCACCACCCGGCCCTGTCCGTCCAGCGCCAGCGCCGGGGTGTGAGCACCCTGCTCGCCCGAGGGCGTCCACCACACCCCCGCCGCCTCGTCCTCGCTGGGGTGGGCGGCGACGGCCAGCCGCCCGGCGTCCTGGTGGGCCAGGACGGTGCAGTCGTGACCGTCCACCACGGCGCGCACCGCGGCGACCGGGCCGGTGCCCGTGGACCCGCCCAGCGGCGCGGGGGCCGGGGCGTCCGGCCGCCAGGCCAGGAGCTCGCCGCTGTCGGCGTCGCGCCAGTAGTGGGTGAGGGTGCCGGGGCTGGTCTCCACCACGGCCGCCGAGTCCGGCCGGGCGTCGGCGGGGACGTCCTCGCCCCGCTTCGGGGCGGCGCCGGGCTTGGGCTGGTACCAGCGCAGCGCGGCGCCCTTTCCGGCCGGTGCGAGCAGTTCGAGACGGCCGTCGGCGGTCGCGGCCGCCGACAGTCCGCCCAGCACATGCGTGCCCTTCCAGTCGGTCCAGCGCTCCCAGGTCCCCTTGGGGTCCTGCCGCCGCGCGCTCACCCCGCCCCCGGCGTTGCGGACGAAGACGCGCAGGGCGCCGGAGGAGTCCACCGCCATGGCGGGCGCGCCGGTCCGCGCGGCCTTACGGGGGTCCTTCGGATGCGGGGTGCCCAGCGAGTGCCACGCCGTCAGGGGGCGGCCGGTCTGGAACTGGGTGGCGTGGACGATGTCGACGCGCGCCGGCTCGCCGGCGCCGCCCGGCCGGTGCCGAAGCCCTACCAGATGCGCGTACCCCTCCGCGCTCTGAGCGACGGTCAGGCTGACCAGGCCGGGGGCCTCGATCAGCCAGGGGCCCGTCCACTCCGGCCCCGCGGGCCGGTTTTCCGTCCAGCGCGCCACACCGCCTGCCACCAGTGCATAGGCTGTGAGCCTGTCGTCCTTGCCGCGGAGCAACCGCAACGCCATGGCCCGCTGCCAACCTTCCCCGAGCTGGTCCACCTGATCGAACGAAGTCCATAGTAATTTGCCTGGACTATGGATGGACTTGTGGTCGTCGATGCCGCCAACGTGATCGGCTCGGTCCCCGACGGCTGGTGGCGTGACCGCCGCGGCGCCGCCGAGCGGCTCCGCGACCGGCTGGCCGTCCTCGCCAGGACCGGGCTCCCCGACCGCCCGGGCGTGCCCGGCTGGGCCACCCGACCTCCGGTGGACATCGTGATGGTGGTCGAGGGCGCGGCGCGGGGCATCGAGCCGGTGGAGGGCGTGCGGGTGGAGAGCGCGCCGGGCAGCGGCGACGACCAGATCGTGGAGGTGGTGGCGGCCCGTGACGAGGGCCGCCCCTGCCTGGTGGTGACGGCGGACCAGGGGCTGCGGGCGCGGGTCACGGCGCTGGGCGCGCAGACGACGGGCCCCCGGTCGGTCCGCCCCGACGGCTCGTCCTAGGACGGCAGGACCGGTCAGGCGGCTCCTCGCGGGCCCTGTTCCGTACGCGTCCCCGTCTCGGTCACCCGGCTGTGGCGGCGCCCGTACAGGAAGTAGACGACGAAGCCGATGGCCATCCACACCGCGAACCGCAGCCAGGTCTCGGCGGGCAGATTGAGCATCAGCCACAGCGAGGCGGCCACCGACACGATCGGCAGCACCGGCACCCATGGCGTACGGAAGGCGCGGGGCAGATCGGGCCGGGTGTTGCGGAGGATCAGCACGCCGAGCGCGACCACGACGAAGGCGAAGAGCGTGCCGATGTTCACCAGGGCCGCGAGCTGGGAGATGCTGGTGAACCCGGCGACGATGGCGATGAGCGTGCCGAGCAGGACCGTCGAGCGGTAGGGCGTGCCGAAGCGCGGATGCACCCGGGAGAAGACCCTGGGCAGCAGCCCGTCCCGGCTCATCGCGAAGAACACCCGGCTCTGGCCGAGCAGCAGGATCATGCACACCGTGGTCAGCCCGACCGCGGCGCCGAAGCTGATGACGCCCGCGTAGAAGGGGTGTCCGGTGGCCTTGAAGGCGTCGGCGAGCGGGGCGTCCACCGTCAGCCGGGTGTACTTCTGCATCCCGGTGACCACGATCGACACGGCGACATAGAGCACGGTGCAGATGAGGAGCGAGCCGAGGATGCCCCGGGGCATGTCCCGCTGGGGGTTCCTGGTCTCCTCCGCCGCGGTCGCCACCACGTCGAAGCCGATGAAGGCGAAGAAGACCACGGCGGCGGCGGTGAAGATGCCCTCGACGCCGAAGGTCGTCGGCTGGTAGCCGAACATCAGCTGGATCAGCGGCGCGGTGAGTCCCGAGCCCGAGATCGTGCCCTTGGCCTCGGGGATGAAGGGGCGGTAGTTGGCAGGGTCGATGAAGAAGGAGCCCGCGATGATGACCAGCAGCACCACGGCCACCTTCACCCCGACCACCACCGAGGTGACCCGCGCCGACAGCTTCATCCCGAGGACCAGGATCGCGGTGATCACCAGCACCAGCGCGGCGGCGAGCACATCGAAGGAGAAGCCGTGCGCGGCGTCGGGCCCGGACAGGGCGGCGGGCAGCTCCCAGCCGGCGTTGGCCAGCAGCGAGCGGATGTAGCCGGCCCAGCCGACCGCGACCACGGCGGTGCCGAGCGCGAACTCCAGCACCAGGTCCCAGCCGATGGTCCAGGCGGGCAGCTCGCCCAGTGAGGCGTACGAGAAGGTGTACGCGGATCCGGCCACCGGCACGGTCGAGGCGAACTCGGCGTAGCAGAGCGCGGCCAGCGCGCAGACGATGCCCGCGACGACGAAGGCGAGGGCGGTCGCGGGGCCCGCCTGCTCCTTGGCGACGGCCCCGGTGAGGACGAAGATGCCGGTCCCGATGATCACGCCGACGCCGAAGACCGTGAGGTCCAGGGCGGACAGCGACCGGGTCAGGGCGTGCTCGGGCTCCTCGGTGTCCTTGATGGACTGTTCGATCGACTTCGTCCGCAGATAGTCCGGCCGGACCTTACGGCCGCCATCGCCACCAGTGCCGCCGCCGGAGCGGCCCTCGGGTTCCCGCTCGCTCACCGATGCCACCTCCGCGCCTGCCCGTGCCCCGTGGGCGCCCATGGTTCTGCCAACCGGGCGGGAGGGAGCTGCGCACACCCGAAGCCCCGGCCGATTCACCCGATGGGGGCGGGCCCGGGGGACACACGATGGGCCGGTCGGAGCAGGAGGCTCCGGCCGGCCCGGGTGGGAAGGGGGTGGCGGCCCGGTGGTTCAGTCGCGCACCGGCTCGGCCGTCGTCGACCGGGTCACATCCGCGCCATGGGAGCCCGCGTCCGCCGACTCGCTCCCGTAGCGGCCGCCGATCCTGGAGACCAGCCCGGTGACCTGCCGGGCGATGTCCGGTGCGGTCAGCCCGATCTCCGCCATGACCTCCTTACGGGAGGCATGGTCGAGGAAGCGCGGCGGGATGCCGAAGTCGCGCACCGGCATGTCGACGCCCGAGTCGCGCAGCGCCTGGGCCACGGCGGAGCCCACACCGCCGATCCGGCTGTTGTCCTCGACGGTGACGACGACGCGGTGGCGCTCGGCGAGGGCGGGCAGCTCCTCGTCGACCGGCTTGACCCAGCGGGGGTCGACCACCGTAGTGGAAATGCCCTGTTTGTCGAGAAGGTCGGCGATCTCCAGGCACATCGGGGCCAGCGCGCCCACCGAGACCAGCAGCACATCGGGCCGCTCACGGTCGGCAGCCGCGGGCTCCCGCAGCACGTCCATGCCACCGATCCTGCCGACGGCCGCGACCGCCGGGCCCACCGCGCCCTTGGAGTAGCGCACCACGGTCGGCGCGTCCGCCACCTCCACGGCCTCGCGCAGCTGGGCGCGGACCTGGTCGGCGTCGCGCGGGGCGGCGATCCGCAGGCCCGGGACGACCTGCAGGAGCGACATGTCCCACATGCCGTTGTGCGAGGCCCCGTCGGTGCCGGTGATACCGGCGCGGTCCAGTACGAAGGTCACCCCGCACTTGTGCAGGGCCACATCCATCAGGACCTGGTCGAAGGCGCGGTTGAGGAAGGTGGCGTACACGGCGAAGACCGGGTGGAGCCCGCCGGTGGCGAGCCCGGCCGCCGAGACGGCCGCGTGCTGCTCGGCGATGCCCACGTCGTAGACCCGCTCCGGGAAGCGCTTGGCGAACTCGGTGAGCCCCACCGGGTGCAGCATGGCCGCCGTGATCGCGACGATGTCCTCGCGCTCCTCGCCGAGCTTGACCATCTCCTCGCCGAAGACCGAGGTCCAGTCGGCGCCGGAGGCCGAGATCGGCAGCCCGGTGTCCGGGTGGATCTTCCCGACGGCGTGGAAGCGGTCCGCCTCGTCCTGCAGGGCGGGCTGGTAGCCGCGGCCCTTCTCGGTGAGGCAGTGCACGATGACCGGGCCGCCGAAACGCTTCGCCCGCTGCAGCGCCGACTCCAGCGCCTCGATGTCATGGCCGTTGATCGGGCCGACGTACTTCAGCCCCAGGTCCTCGAACATGCCCTGCGGGGTGATGAAGTCCTTCAGCCCCTTCTTGGCCCCGTGCAGCGTCTCGTACAGCGGCCTGCCGACGACCGGGGTGCGCTCCAGCAGGTCCTTGCCGCGGGCCAGGAAGCGCTCATAGCCGTCGGTGGTGCGGAGAGTGGCGAGGTGGTTGGCCAGGCCGCCGATGGTCGGGCCGTAGGAGCGCTCGTTGTCGTTGACGACGATGACCAGCGGGCGGTTCTTGGCCGCGGCGATGTTGTTGAGCGCCTCCCAGGCCATACCGCCGGTCAGCGCGCCGTCGCCGATCACGGCGACCACATGGTCCTGCTTGCCGAGCAGCTCATTGGCCTTGGCGAGACCCTCGGCCCAGCCGAGGACGGTCGAGGCGTGGCTGTTCTCGATGACGTCGTGCTCGGACTCGGACCGCGAGGGATAACCGGACAAACCACCCTTGCTCTTGAGCTTGGAGAAGTCCTGGCGGCCGGTGAGCAGCTTGTGGACGTAGGACTGGTGCCCGGTGTCCAGCAGCACCTTGTCCCGGGGCGACTCGAAGACCCGGTGCAGGGCGATGGTCAGCTCCACCACGCCGAGATTGGGGCCGAGATGGCCACCGGTCTTGGAGACGGCGTCGACGAGGAAGGAGCGGATCTCCGCGGCCAGCTGGTCCAGCTCCTCCGGAGTGAGCCGGTCCAGATCGCGCGGTCCCGTGATGCGGGTCAGCAGCACCCGTGCCTCCTTGCTTCGAGCGTCTCCATGGAGCTTGCCGGTCCGCCCGAGTCTAATGTTCCGCCCTCCGGCGCAGACCTCCCCCCATGCGATGTCCGTCACGCGTGTTCTTTTCAGACAGCTGCCCGGCGCCTCCGTGGAGGCACCGGGCAGCCGGGTGAGACGTCCGGGTCAGCCGCGACCCGCGGACCGTTGTGTCCTGCGGGACACCGAGTCGATGACGACGGCGGCCAGCAGCACGCCACCTGTGATCATGTACTGGACGGAGTTCGCGACGCCCAGCAGGTTCATCCCCGACGAGATCGAGCCGATGACCAGCATGCCGAGCAGCGCCGACCAGACCGAGCCCCGGCCGCCGAAGAGGCTGGTGCCGCCGATGACCGCGGCCGCGATGGCCTCCATCAGCAGGTTGCCGGTGCCGGCCTGCTGGCTGGCGGAGCCGATCCGGGAGGCGATCATGATGCCGCCGCACGCGGCCATCAGCCCGGCCAGCGAGTAGACCGAGATCCGGATGGCGACGACGTTGATGCCCGCGCGGCGGGCGGCCTCGACGCTGCCGCCCAGGGCGATCACCTTGCGCCCGTAGGCGGTGCGGCGGACCACGAAGTCGAGGATCACCAGCACCGCCACGAAGATCACCAAGGCGAGGGGCAGACCCTTGTACTCGTTCAGCCGCCAGGCCGCGACGAAGGTGATCACCGCGAGCACGCCCGTGCGGACCAGGATCTCGCTCAGCGGCCGCGAGGGCACGCCGACCGCCTTACGGCGCCTGCTGTCCAGGAACTGGGCGAGGAAGAAGCCCGCCGTCGCCAGCGCGGCCACCCCGTACGCGGCGATGAGCTGGCTGAAGTAATGAGCGGTGAGATCCCGCACGAAGCTGTCGTCCGCGATGCTGATGGTGCCGGTGGTGCCGAGCACCTGGAGCATCAGACCGTTCCACGCCAGCAGACCGGCCAGGGTCACCACGAAGGCCGGGACGCCTATCTTGGCGAAGAAGAAACCGTGCAGCGCGCCGAGAGCCGCGCCGCTGGCGAGCGCGGCGATCACCGCGATCCCCTCGGGCACCCCCTCGTTGACGTTGAGCACCGCCAAAGTGGCCGCCGCCAGACCGCTGAGCGAGCCGACGGACAGGTCGATCTCACCGAGCAGCAGCACGAAGACGATCCCGACCGAGATCATGCCGGTGCCGCCGAGCAGGATGGAGAGGTCGGAGAGGTTCTTGGGCGAGAGGAAGGCGCTGTCCTTCCACTGGAAGACCGCCCAGATGATGGCGATGCCGACGATGACCGGGACCGCGCCCAGATCGCCGCTGCGCATCTTCCGGCCGAACTCCGTCAGATAGCCCTTGAACCCCTCCTGACGGACCAGCAGCCGGGGGTCGACGACGGTGACCGCGTCCTTGGCGACGGGGTTGACGTCGGCCGGGCCGCTCGCCTTGTTGCCGCCGTTCGACGCGCCGCCGTTGGTCTTGTCGACGTTCGTGGTCACTTCGCGACCTCCCCGCTACGCGCCTTGCGACGGGTCACGGCGTTGTCCGTGGCGCCGGTGATGGCGGAAATGATCTCTTCCTGAGAGGTGGTCTTCACATCGAAGATGCCGTTGTTACGGCCCAGCCGCAGCACCGCGACGCGGTCCGCGACGGCCTTGACGTCGGCCATGTTGTGGCTGATGAGGATGACGGCGAGGCCACGGTCGCGCAGCCGCTCGACCAGGTCGAGGACCTGCGCGGTCTGCTCGACGCCGAGGGCGGCGGTCGGCTCGTCCAGGATCACCAGCTTGGGCTCGCCGAGCATCGAACGGGCGATGGCGACGGTCTGCCGCTGGCCGCCCGAGAGCGAGGCGATCGGGATCCGCACACTGGGGATGCGGATCGACAGGGTCTGCAGCAACTCGCGGGAGCGCCGCTCCATTTCGACCTCGTCGAGTACCCCGGCGCGCAGGATCTCGCGGCCGAGGAAGAGGTTGCCGACGACGTCGATATTGTCGCAGAGGGCGAGGTCCTGGTACACGGTCGCGATGCCCAGCTCCTGGGCGTCGTGCGGCCGGGTGACCTGGACGGACTTGCCCTGCCACTCGATGACGCCTTCGTCGGCTGGACCGACTCCGGCGATGGACTTGACGAGGGTCGACTTGCCGGCGCCGTTGTCGCCCACCAGGGCGACGACTTCACCGGCGTGGACCTCCAGATGGATGTCGGTGAGCGCCTGGACGGCGCCGAACCGCTTGGAGATCCCGCGCAACGCCAACACGGGTCCGTTCGGCACGATGGCCATCTCCGTTCCGGGCAGGGAGTCCCTGCTGTGTGACGGAGGGAAGAGCGCGCTCTCCCCTCGGTTGGGGGGTGTGTCAGGGGGCGGGCGGGCCGTCCGCGAAGGTCCGGACGGCCCCGCGCCGCTACTTCTTCAGACCGGCCGAGGCGCACGCCGCCTTGTACTTGGCGGTGCAGATCTGGTCGATCTTGTAGATCCCGTCCTTGATGACGGTGTCCTTGATGTTCTCCTTGGTCAGCGAGACCGGAGTGATCAGCGTCGCCGGGATGTCCTTGGTGGTCGGGCTGTCGACCGTGTTGGACTCGTTGACCTTCTCCCCGCGGCCGAGCGCGACGGCCATGTCCGCGGCGGCGGTGGCCTCGTCCAGGTAGGACTTGTAGACGCTCATGTACTGCTCGCCGGAGACGACCCGGCGCACACCCTCGAGTTCGGCGTCCTGCCCGGTGACCGGGGGCAGCGGGTTGAGGCCGCCGCTCTTGAGCGCGGTGATCGCGCCGCCGGCCATGCTGTCGTTGGCCGAGTAGACGCCGACGATGTTGTCCTTGCCGAGGGAGGAGATGGCGCCCGTCATGGCCTCGTTGGCCTTGTCCGCCAGCCAGCGGTCGATGTCGTACGACTTGCCGATGTTGACCTTGCCCTTGAGGACGGACATCGCGCCCTTCTTGAACATGGCGGCGTTGGGGTCGGCCTCCCAGCCGTTGAGCATGACGATCTTGCCGCTCTTGGCCTTGTTGCCCAGCGCCTTGAGCAGGGCCTGCCCCTGGACCTTGCCGACCGTCTCGTTGTCGAACGAGGTGTACGCGGAGACCGGGCCCTCGGCGAGCCGGTCGTAGGCGATGACGGGGATACCGTCCTCGTCGGCCTTCTTGACCGAGCTGGCGATGGACTTGGAGTCCACCGAGTCGAGGATGATCGCGTCGACCTTCTTGGTGATCATCGAGTCGACCTGCTGCTGCTGAACCGACGGGTCCGACTTGGCGTTGACGTACAGAACCTTGCAGTCGGCGCAGAGTGCCTTGATCTTCTGAGTGACGAAAGGCCGGTCGAAGTTCTCGTATCTGGCCGTCTGATCCTCGGGCAGCAGCAGCCCGATCGTGAGCGGCCCGGTCTTCTTCTTCTCGTCCTTCTTGTCGCTGTCGGCCTCCTTCGCCGAACCACAGGCGGCGAGGGCGACGGTCATCGACAGGACAGAAGCAGCGAGAGTGACGCGACGCATCGTTGCGTTCATTTGGGGGTGACCTCCCTGACGAGGCCGCGTCATTGCGGCCGAGGTGGCTGGAAGTCAACTCGGCCGCCCGCATGGCGTCAAGAAGTAAATCCTTAACGAGATGGCAACGGTGCCATTCGTTATCTGAGTGAACGCAGCCGGACAGGCCGGATAGACGGAGCGTGACCGGACAAAGCCGCTCAGGCAAGACCGGGGCGGGCGGCCGCGGTTCGGCGGTCAGGTGAGGGCCGGAGCCCCCGCCGAGAGCGCACCGTCCAGCAGCGTCGAATCTCCCATCTCGCTGAGCACCAGCGCCAGCGCGCCCAGCACCTCGGCCCGGCCGCCGAGCGCCCCGGGCATCACCGACAGCTGATGGGCCGCGCTGGGGATCGCGTACCGCGCGACCGACTCCCGGATCGGGCCCAGCACCAGCTCCCCCGCCTCGGCGAGCTGACCGCCCAGCACCATCCGGCTCGGATTGATCAGATTGCAGAGGTTCGCCACCCCGCTGCCGATGTGCCGGCCGACATCCCCGATCACCCGCCGGCAGCCGGGGTCGCCCTCGCGGGCCAGCTGCACCATGCGCTCCACGGTGAGATCCGCGCCATGGCTGGATCGCAGCAGCGGCAGCACATAGCGGGCCGCGGTGAAGGTCTCCAGACAGCCGCGGTTGCCGCAGCGGCACACCGGGCCCGACTCGTCGAGGGTGATATGGCCGATCTCGCCCGCCGTACCGCCGGGGCCGCGGTAGATCTTCCCGCTGATCACCAGCCCCGCGCCGACACCGTCGGCCACCTTGATGTACGCGAGGTCGGCGACCCCGCGGCCGGAGCCCCAGACCAGCTCGCCGAGCGCGCCGAGGTTGGCGTCGTTGTCCACATGCACCGGCACCCCGAGCCGCTGCGCCAGGTCATCGCGCGGATTGGTGCCCGCCCAGCCCGGCAGGATCGCGGTCGAGCCCAGCGTGCCGGTCTCCACATCGATCGGGGCGGGCACCCCGAGACCGACGCCGACCACCTTGTCCTGGCTGAGCCCGCTGGCCGTGATCAGCCTGCTGACGAGCTGCTCCGCCCGGTCCAGCCCCTGTGAGGAGGAGGCGTCCACATCCAGCGGCTCGGCCTCCTCGGCCAGCACCTGATGGGCGAGGTTGCCGATGGCGACGCGCAGATGCGTATGGCCGAAATCCACCCCTACGACGATGCCCGCGTCGCCGCTGAGCGAGACGCTGCGCGCCCGGCGGCCGCCCGCCGAGGTGGGGGTGACCTCGACCGTTCCGCCGTCCTTGAGCTCACGCACGATGTTGGAGACGGTGGCGGCGGACAGCCCGGTGGACCGGGCGATCTCCGCCTGGGTCAGCGAGCCCGCCATCCGCACCGCACGGACCACCCGCTCGAGATTGGCCCGGTGCAGCGACGACTGCGATCCCGGAGTCTCCACGCCCATCCACTCCCGCCTTCGCGGGCGGCACGACGGCCGCTCCGCCGGCCGGGCCGCAGCAGTGAGGCCCAGCGGTGTCTCCAACATGTGAACTCTAAGCTGAGCCGCCACGGTTGTCCCACGTCAAGTCCCTGACCGTCGCGGGACGCCCGGCGGCACCTTCTGATATCTCCGGTCCGCCTCCTGATATCTCCCGCCCGCCTCCGGATGCCGCTCGCGCACCTCCGGATGGCTCCCGGGCACCTCTGGATACCTCCCGCCCGTCTCCCGGCGGGTCCACGCCATCGCGGCGATATCCCCGCCAGCGTACGGCCGGCGCGGCGGAACGGAATCCCTGGGGCGGCCCACAGCACACGGCCCCGTCCTTTCCGCGCGGCGGAAAGGACGGGGCCGTGAAGAGCGTTCTCCGGCCGCTCCTATTTGAGCGCGCCCGCGGTCAGGCCCGCCTGGACCTGCCGCTGGAAGAGGATGTAGACGCCGAGCACCGGAAGCATCGCCAGCACCAGACCGGCGAAAAGCGCGGACCAGTCGCCCTTGTACTGCTGGCTGGCCGCGAGCTGCACCAGCCCCTGGGTGAGCACCCGCTTGTCCTCATCGGTGTTGAGCACCGTGGGCAGCATGTACTGGTTCCACTGGCCGAGGAAGTTGAAGATCCCGACGCTGATCAGGCCGGGCTTCGCCATCGGCAGCATGACCTGGAAGAACGTACGGGTATGGGACGCCCCGTCGATCAGGGCCGCCTCCGCGACCGAGGACGGCAGCGTCTTGAAGAACGAGGTGAGGAAGAAGACCGTGAACGGCAGCGAATAGGCGATATAGACCAGAATGAGCCCATGGAAGGTGTTGAGCAGGCTCATGTTCTTCATCACGAAGAACAGCGGCACCAGCGCCAGGATGATGGGAAAACTCATCCCGCCGACGAACATGAAATAGATGAATCGCTTTCCCGGGAATTCAAAGCGAGCCAGGATGTATGCCGCCATCGAGCCCAGCAGCATCGTCCCGATCAGGGAGCAGCCCACCACCAGGATCGTATTGAGGAAGAAGTCGCCGATGTTCGACTTGCTCCAGGCCCGGGTCCAGTTGTCGAAGTGCAGGGCGGAGGGCAGCCCCCAGGGCGAGGTGAAGATCTGCTTGTCGGTCTTGAGGGAGCTCATCACCGCCCACAGCAGCGGCAGGGTGACGAGCAGCCCCCAGACCACCAGGATGCCGTGCGAGAAGACGTTGAGGACCTTGCCCTCGCTGCCGACCCGGCCCTCGGGGGTGAAGCCCGGCGGCGGCTGCTTGCGGACGGGCCCGGCGGGCGGCGCCTCGTCCTCCTTGGTGACGCCCGGGAGTTCCGAGGGCTCTGCGTGCGAGGTCACTGCGGTACCCCCAGATCGGTGGTCGGGCGGCGGTGGCCGGGTGCGGCCGGTGTGATCGGCATCAGTACTCCAGCCGCTCGCGCCGGCCCAGCCTGGTCACGATGACCGCGAAGATCAGGGTGACGATGAGCATCGCGACGCCGATCGTGGTGGCCCGTCCGGCCTGCCCGTCGTGGAAGGTCTTGGTGTAGACGTAGTAGCCCATGACCTGCGTGGAGTCGGCGGGGCCGCCCGGCCCCACGGTCATGATCTGCACCACGGCGAACGCGTCGAGCGCGATGATGCCC
Source organism: Streptomyces sp. NEAU-YJ-81 (assembly GCF_017592595.1). Lineage (NCBI taxonomy): Bacteria > Bacillati > Actinomycetota > Actinomycetes > Kitasatosporales > Streptomycetaceae > Streptomyces > Streptomyces sp. NEAU-YJ-81. The sequence goes on from NZ_JAGFNO010000021.1 coordinate 118,721, forward strand.
ATATAGATCCAGCCGGTCTGGACCGTGTCCCACAGCAGCGGCAGGGTGATCCGGAAGAAGGTCTTGATCCGGTTGGCCCCGTCGAGCAGCGCCGCCTCGTAGAAGTCCCTCGGGATGGAGCTCATCCCGGCGGAGAAGAGGACGACGTAGAAGCCGACGTTGCTCCAGACCATCACCGCCATCAGGCACCACAGCGCCAGCTTCGGATCGGCCAGCCACTGCTGCTGGAACGATTCCAGGCCGATTCCGCCGAGGAAGGCGTTGATCGCGCCGTTGCGCGGGTTGTAGGTGAACTGGAACAGCAGGGCGACGATCGCGATCGACAGCACCTGCGGAAAGAAGTAGATCACCTTGTACAGGCTCGACCCGCGCACCCCGGAGATCGCCGAGTTCTTCCTCCCCCGGCCGCCCACATTGAGCATGAAGGCGAAGAAGAGCCCGAGGCCGAGCGTCACCAGCGGCACCACCAGCAGCAGCACGACATTGTGCCCGACCGCTTTCCAGAAGAGGTCGTCATGCAGCAGCCAGTTGTAGTTCTTGAACCCGACCATCTTGAAGTCGGAGCTCAGCCCGGTCCAGTCCGTGAAGGAGTAGTAGATGGCCTGGACGAACGGCGAGATCACGAAGACCGCGTAAAGGATCACCGGCAGGGCCAGGAACCCCGCGATGAACCGGTACTTCCCATGCTGCATTTCTACCGACCTCGGTCTTCCCCTACGGATAATGCCGCCGGCGACGCGTGGAGCCGCATCAGACGTGCTTGTACTTCTTGACGGCGTCGTCCTTGGCCGTTTCATCGGCGAACTTCTGGCACTTCTTGATCGTCTCGGCGGGGGTCATCCGGCCCGCCATCATCTCGCCGAGCGCGCCGACGCCGATCTGCTGCTTCTGCAGCGTCACGTACCAGTCCTGGAGCCGCGGGTTGACCACGTTCTTGCCCGCCTTGGTCAGCGCCTCCTGCGCCGACGCCAGGCCCGACGGCAGGCTGAGCCCCTCGGTGCCGCCGTTGAGGGAGGAGAGCGAGGAGACCTGCTTGATGAAGTTCTTGGTGGACTTCTCACCGAGCATGATCCGCAGCAGCTCCATGCCGCCCTGGGGGTTCTTGGCCGCCTTCGGGACGATGAAGGGCTCACCGCCGGAGGCCCAGAGGGTGCCGAACGGCAGCTTGTCGCTCTTGTCCAGGCTGGACGGCGCGGCCACCGCCATCTGGAAGTCCTTGGGCGTGGTCTTCTTCGCCTCGTTCTCCACCCAGGAGCCGTTGGGGATGAACAGCGCCTTGCCCTGGTTCCACGCGGTCTGGGACTCGATGTGGGTCAGGCCGGGGGTGCCCTTGAGGATGTAGCCCTTCTTGTAGAGCTCGTAGTACGCCTCGAAGGCGGCCTTGACGGCCGGGTGCTTCCAGGCGTTCGGCTCCAGGTTGTCGATCGAGTCCAGGACGTCCCGGCCGCCGATCTTGGCGATGAAGGGGTAGAGGCTGAACGGCAGGTAGTAGGGGTACTTGCCGGGGTAGGTCCAGCCCGCGATCCCCTTCTTCTTCGCCGCCTCGCAGACCTTGAGCATGTCGTCCCAGGTCTCGGGGTACTCCACGTCGAGCTTGGCGAGATTGCTCTTGGAGTACCAGACGCCGTAGACGGTGTAGGCGTAGTAGAGGATCCACACCGGCTTGCCGTCGAACTGGCCCATCTCCACGACACCGGGGCGCAGGGTCTCGCGCACCGTCTTGCTGGGGTCGTCGAGGGAGGGCGCGTCCAGCAGCGGGGTGAGGTCGGTCAGCTGGTTCTTCCCGACCAGGGTGCCCATGTCCATCTGCTCGGCGCCGGAGTTGTCGACGAGGTCCGGCGGGGTGCCGCCGTTGAAGCGCGGCTGGAGCACGGTCTGGATCTTCTGGGTGGACGCGTGCTTGACCTTGCCCTTGGTCTTCGGGAAGGCCGCGGCGTACTCCGCCTCGGCGTCCTTGGCGTACTGCTGCCCGAAGCCGCCGTCGAAGATGACGACGTCGAGCGCGGCGCTCTCATTGACGGCGAGCGGGTTCTTGGCGCTCTTCTTGCCCTTGTCGACCTTCTTGGCGTCGTCGTCACCGCCACTGGCACAGGCGGACAGCGCGCTCATCGCGGGCACGGAGATCAATCCGAGCGCCGCCGAGCGCTTGATCAGATCGCGACGGCCGACATCTGAGGTGGATCCCATGCTCAAGTCCTCGCCTTCGTCAGGACTCAGGCGGTGTAACGGTTTCCCGTACATACTCGCCTCCGGCGAGGGGCCCGACACCGCGGGTCAGTTGAAGCGTCAAGCGGAGTATTGCTGGGTGTACGCCGGGGAGTGCGGATGACCCGCCGAGGCCCTCCGATATGGGCCGTGGTGCGGCCTTCCCCCTGGGGCGACAGGTATAGTCCACTGGGCCTCATATGGGCAAGATCGAGAGGTCATCGGGTATCAGTCTTTCCCGAGTTGAGACCTGCCCGACATACCGTAGGTGGAGACAGTCCGTGCGGCACGCCGCCGTGCGCGCTCCACGAAAGGCGGTTCCCGTGTCCCGGAAGCAGCTCACCCTCGCCACCAGCATTGTCGTGACCGCGACACTCGCGATCACCGCGGGGTGCGGCTCCGGCAAAGGGGGCTCGTCGGCCGGGGACAGCAAGGGCGGCGCGGCGATAGGCAAGGGCATGGCCCAGCTGCCGGTGAAGCCCACCCAGGCGCCGACCGAGGAGCCCACCGACGACCCCACCGACGACCCGTATGACGACCCGTCGGACTCCCCCACCGGCGGCTCCGGCCTCATCACCCCGGACGCCAAGATGGGAACGTGCGGATGGGGTTCGGACGGCAAGCCCTACGCCAATGTGAAGATCAGCAACTCCGGCTCCAGTACCGCCTACTACTCGCTGCTGGTCGGCTTCGTCGACAGCTCCGACAAGGCCGTGACCACCGGGGTGGAGTCCGACGCGGCCGTGGCGGGCGGCGCCGACAAGACCATCAAGGTCACCGGGCTCAAGGCGGACAGCTCCCACACCGCGAAGAAGTGCCGGCTCTCGCTCGCCACCAAGTCCGACAGCGCCGACTGAGTCCGACTGCGGCGGCCGAGTCCGACAGCGACGGCTGACGACGTACCAGACACAGTCTCATCGGGCGCGCCGAAACGCCCCCATGGACATGGGCCGTACCACCGATGGTGGTACGGCCCGTGTCGTACCGTCCGCCGGGCAGAGCCGAATTGGCGGTTGTCCGCATCCTTGACACCACCCTCCCCCTGCCTCCCTACTTATCTCTGCCCGACTCAGAGGACAACGTTGTCAGACTCGTTGAGAGGCTGCGTATGCGACAGAGACGACCACAGAGACGATGGCGTGGGATCGGACGGACGGCCCCCCTGGTGGCGGCCGTCCTGCTGGCGGTGACGGCCCAGGGCGGTGCGGTCGCCGCCCCCGCCGGCCCGGCCTCCGCGCACCACGCCGACCGCGCCTTCGCCTCGTCCTTCGAGTCGGGCGACCCCCAGCCCGACTGGCGCAACACGGTCGAGACCGGACCCGATGGAAAGAAGAAGGCGTCCGGGGTGGACGGAGGCTACTCCTCCGGGATCCCCGGCAATGTCACCGACAAGGTCACCGAGGTTCGGGCGAGCGGGGAGAACGCCGAAGGCGGGGAGGTCAAGGAGAACCTCGTCGACGGCGAGCTCACCAGCAAGTGGCTGGCCTTCGACACCACCACCGCCTGGCTCGAGTTCGATCTGAGCGAGCCGGTGAAGGCCGTTCGCTACGCCCTCACCTCCGCCAATGACGCCCCCGGCCGGGACCCGAAGGACTGGACCCTCAAGGGCTCGGCGGGCGGCTCCGGCTGGACGACGCTGGACACCCGTAAGGACGAGACGTTCTCCTCGCGCCAGCAGACGCGGGAGTTCTCCTTCGACGGCACCACGGCGTACCAGCACTTCCGGCTGGAGATCACCCGCAACGCCGGGGACGACCTCATCCAGCTCGCGGAGGTGCAGTTCGCGACCGGCGACACCACGCCGCCCGCGCCCTCCGACATGCGCACCCAGATCGACCGCGGCCCGACCGGCTCACCCACCGCCAAGGCCAACGCGGGCTTCACCGGCGCCCATGCCCTGCGGTACGCGGGCACCCACAAGCCGGACGGCCGGGCGTACTCGTACAACAAGGTCTTCGACGTCGACACGGCCGTCACCCGGGACACCCGGCTGTCCTACCGGATCTTCCCGTCGATGCCCGAGACCGATCTCAACTACCCGGCCACCCATGTCTCGGTCGATCTCGCCTTCACCGACGGCACCTATCTGAGCGATCTGCCCGGGGCGGTCGACCAGCACGGCGCCCGGATGAGCCCGCAGGGCCAGGCCGACTCCAAGACGCTCTACGTCAACCAGTGGAACAACAAGGAGTCGCGGATCGGCGCGGTCGCCGCGGGCAAGACGGTCGACCGGATACTCGTGGCCTACGACTCCCCCAAGGGCCCCGCGCAGTTCCGCGGCTGGGTGGACGACGTCTCGATCGCCCCCAAGGCGCCCGAGAAGCCGCTGAAGCACCTGTCGGACTACGCGCTGACCACCCGCGGCACCAACTCCAGCGGCAGCTTCTCGCGCGGCAACAACTTCCCGGCCACCGCCGTCCCCAACGGCTTCAACTTCTGGACGCCGGTGACCAACGCGGGCTCCACCGACTGGCTCTACCAGTACGCCCGCGCCAACAACGCCGACAACCTCCCCACCATCCAGGCGTTCAGCGCGAGCCATGAGCCCAGCCCCTGGATGGGCGACCGGCAGACCTTCCAGGTGATGCCGTCCGGCGCGGCCGGCACCCCCGACGCCGGGCGCACCTCCCGCGCGCTCCCCTTCCGCCACGAGAAGGAGACCGCCCGGCCGTATTACTACGGGGTGACCTTCGAGAACGGCCTGAAGGCGGAGATGGCGCCCACCGATCACGCCGCGGCGATGCGCTTCACCTATCCGGGCGAGGACGCGAGCGTCCTCTTCGACAACGTCACGGGCGACGGCGGGCTGACCCTCGACGCCGAGCACGGCGTCGTCACCGGCTACTCCGACGTCAAGAGCGGACTGTCCACCGGCGCCACCCGGATGTTCGTCTACGGCGTCTTCGACACCCCGGTCAGCGCGAGCGGCAAGCTGGACGGAGGCGGCGGCAAGGACGTCACCGGCTACTTCCGCTTCAAGCCGGGGAAGGACCGCGCCGTCACGCTCCGGCTCGCCACCTCGCTCATAGGCGTCGACCAGGCGAAGGCCAACCTCGACCGGGAGCTGCCCGCCTCGACGTCGTTCGAGCAGGTCAAGCGGGCCGCACAGGCGGAATGGGACAACATCCTGGGCCGGATCGAGGTCGAGGGCGCGGACCGCGGCCAGCTCACCACGCTCTACTCCAGCCTCTACCGGTTGTACCTCTATCCCAATTCCGCTTTCGAGAACACGGGGACGGCGGCGAAGCCCCGTCACCAGTACGCGAGCGCCTTCTCGCCGGGCACCGGGGAGAACACCCCGACCCACACCGGCGCGAAGATCGTCGACGGCAAGGTGTACGTCAACAACGGATTCTGGGACACCTACCGCACCACCTGGCCCGCCTACTCACTGCTCACCCCCAAACGGGCGGGCACGATGGTCGACGGCTTCGTACAGCAGTACAAGGACGGCGGCTGGATCTCCCGCTGGTCCTCGCCGGGCTACGCCGATCTGATGACCGGCACCAGCTCGGACGTGGCCTTCGCCGACGCGTATCTGAAGGGCGTACGGTTCGACGCCGAGGCGGCGTACGAGGCGGCGCTGAAGAACGCCACCGCCGTGCCGCCCTCGTCCGGCGTCGGCCGTAAGGGCATGTCCAGCTCGCCCTTCCTCGGCTACACGAGCACCGAGACCCATGAGGGGCTGTCCTGGGCGCTGGAGGGCTATCTCAACGACTTCGGCCTCGCGAATATGGGCAAGGCGCTCTACGCGAAGACGAAGAAGGCCCGTTACAAGGAGGAGTCCGAGTACTTCCTGCACCGCGCGCAGGGCTATGTCTCGCTCTTCGACGACAAGGCCGGCTTCTTCCAGGGCAAGGACGCGGCGGGGAAGTGGCGCGTGCCCTCCGACAAGTACGACCCCCGGATCTGGGGCTACGACTACACCGAGACCAACGGCTGGGGCTACGCCTTCACCGCGCCCCAGGACAGCCGGGGCCTGGCCAACCTCTACGGCGGCCGGGCGGGCCTGGCCAAGAAGCTGGACACCTATTTCTCCACCCCGGAGACCGCCTCCCCCGAGTTCGCCGGTTCCTACGGCGGCGTCATCCATGAGATGACCGAGGCGCGGGACGTCCGCATGGGCAATTACGGCCACAGCAACCAGGTCGCCCACCATGTGACGTACATGTACGACGCGGCGGGCCAGCCGTGGAAGACCCAGGAGAAGGTGCGCGAGGTGCTCTCCCGCCTCTACACCGGCAGCGAGATCGGCCAGGGCTACCACGGCGACGAGGACAACGGCGAGCAGTCGGCCTGGTACATCTTCAGCTCGCTGGGCTTCTATCCGCTGGTGATGGGCGGCTCCGAGTACGCGGTCGGATCGCCGCAGTTCACCAAGGCCACGGTGCATCTGGAGAACGGCCGCGATCTGGTCATCAAGGCCCCGCGCAACAGCCGGACGAACGTCTACGTCCAGGGCTTGAAGGTGAACGGCAAGGCGTGGAACTCCACGGCCCTCCCCCACTCGGTGCTCGCCAAGGGCGGCACCCTGGAGTTCGCGATGGGCGCCAAGCCGTCGGCCTGGGGCACGGGGAAGAACGCCGCGCCGTCCTCCATCACCCAGGACGACAAGGTGCCCACCCCGCGCCACGACCTGACGGTGCCGAGCGGTGGCACGGCGCTGCTGGACAACACGTCGGGGACGGAGGCGACCTTCGAGACGGTGGACCTGCCGGTCACGGCGGCGGGCCGCGCGGTCCAGTACACCCTGACCTCGTCCGACCGGAGCAAGGCCCCGGCGGGGTGGGTGCTCCAGGGTTCGCGGGACGGCGAGAAGTGGCGGGACCTGGACCGAAGGTCGGGAGAGTCCTTCACCTGGGACAAACAGACCCGCGTCTTCTCGGTGCGGACGCCCGGTACGTATGAGCACTACCGGCTGGTGCCGGACGGCAAGGCGACGCTGGCGGAGGTAGAGCTGCTGAGCTGAGCCGTCGGGTGGGCCGGGTCCGGCGTTCGGACCCGGCCTGCCCGGCTGTAGCTGCCAGTAGGCGGCTCCGGCGGCTGCCGCCACCCATACGGGAGAGCGACGAGCCCGACGTCATCCTCACCAGCACCCCCGCCGCCCTCGGCACCTTCATACGCGCGGCGAAGGGCGGCGCGTTCGACGGCCTCATCGGGAACCGGTAGGGGCGGCCTCCGCGCCGTCGTAGTGCAGGCGGGCACGCTCGACCTCGGGCAGGTTCTCGGCCGACCACGTCGCGAGTGTGGCGAAGAGCGGGCCCAGGCTGCGGCCGAGGTCGCTGATCTCGTACTCCACCCGGGGCGGGACCTCCGGATGGTACGTACGGCACACCAGCCCATCGCGCTCCAGTTGCCGCAGCCGCTGGGTCAGCACCTTCGGCGTGACCGCGCCGATGCGGCGCTGCAGCTCCACGAACCGCTGACGGCCGTGCTCATGGAGCGTCCAGAGGATGGGCGTGGTCCAGCGACTGAAGACGATGTCGACCACGGGGGCGATCGGGCACGCCTGTTCCGGTTCCTTGGACATAGTCACTTTCCTCTAGGTACCTACTATCCCCACGATGCTAGCTTCACCGTGCCGCGGCGAGGACAACGTCTGTCACTACGGAACGGGGAGTCGCACATGATCGTGGTAACCGGAGCGACCGGGAATGTCGGTCGACCACTGGTGGAGGCGCTGGCCGCAATCGGCGAGCAGGTGACGGCCGTGTCGCGACGGCCCGGCGGCGCGGAATTGCCGGAGGGGGTACGTCACCATCAGGCCGATCTGGCCGACCCAGGGAGCCTGCGACCCGCGCTGGACGGGGCCGACGCGCTGTTCCTGCTCTTCGCGGGCGAACTGCCGATCGGCGAACAGCTCGTCCGCGAACTCCTGGAGACCGCCGGATCCGCGGGGGTGCGGCGCGTGGTCGTGCTCTCGTCCCAGGCGGCCGGATCGCGGCCGCAGGCGATGTCCCACGCCCCCTTGCGGGCGCTTGAGGAGGCCGTGCGGGCGTCGGGGCTGGACTGGACGGTCCTGCGACCGGGAGGCTTCGGTTCCAACGCGTTCGCCTGGGCCGGGTCGGTCCGTACCCGGCGGACGGTCGCGGCGCCGTTCGGCGATGTGGGGCTGCCGGTCGTGGACCCGGCGGACATCGCCGAGGTCGCGGCGGCGACGCTGCGGGGGCGGGGCCACGCGGGGCGTACATACGAACTCACCGGCCCGGCGCCGGTCTCCCCGCGCCAGCAGGCGCAGACGATCGGGGACGCGCTGGGCGAACCCGTACGGTTCACCGAGCTGAGCCGGGAGCAGGCACGGGCGGAGATGCTGCGGTTCATGCCGGAGCCCGTCGCGGACGGCACCCTCGACATCCTGGGCGAGCCGACGGCCGCCGAACAGCGGGTGAGCCCCGATGTCGAGCGCGTCCTGGGCCGTCCGCCGCGCGCCTTCACCGATTGGGCAATGCGCAACATCGCGGCCTTCCGCTGATCCCGGAATGCCAGGATGGCCCGCATGGCTACCGTCCTGGCATTCCACGCCCACCCCGACGACGAGGCGCTGCTGACCGGGGGCACGCTCGCCCGACTCGCCGACGAGGGCCACCGGGTGGTGCTCGTGGTCGCCACGGACGGCCACATGGACGCCGCCCCACCGGGCCGCGAGCCGCCTCGTATGCACGAACTGCGGAAGAGCGCGTGCGTGCTCGGCATCGACCGCGTCGTCCACCTCGGCTACGCGGACAGCGGCCACGGCCCGCTCTTCTACGCCGACCCGCCGGACCGTACGCGCTTCGCCCGGGCCGACACAGAGAAGGCGGCGGAACAACTGGCCGCGATCCTGCGCGAGGAGAACGCGGCGATGCTGCTCACCTACGACCCCAACGGCGGCTACGGCCACCGCGACCACATCAAGGTCCACGAGGTCGGCCGCCGCGCCGCCGAACTGGCCAAGACCCCCAGGGTGTTGGAGGCGACGCTCCCCCGCGACACCGCCGAGCGCCTGGTCCGACTCATACAACTCCTGCGCATCCCCCTGCGCTTCGCTCCCGACGAGCTGAGCACCCGCTTCAGCCCCCGCTCGGCCGTCACCCACCGCTACGACGTGCGCCGCTACGCCCGCCAGAAGCAGGCGGCCCTGGCCGCCCACCGCTCCCAGATGAACGGCACGGGCCGCATGAGCGCCGTCATGCGGGCGATGCTCCGGCTGCCGGCCCCGCTCTTCGGTCTGCTGCTGGGCCGGGAGTGGTTCATCGACGCCTCCCTCTCCCGGCCCTCTCAGCGCTAATCTCCGACGAACAGCTCTTCCGCGCAGGAGGCGGTCACGGCACGGTCCAGCCAGGTGTCGAGGAGATCCAGATCCGTGCACAACTGGATGCGCTCACGGGTCTCGGTAGTGACTGCAAGCCCCCGGCCCTTGAGGAACCGCAGAAGATCGCCAGCACGCACCTCAGCGAAGGCGTGCTGGGCCTGCTGGGAACGGAAGTAGTTCATCAGTGCGGGCATCAGGTCTCTCCAGATCTCTCGTGCCGGGGTGTTTCCGAGACCGGCTTCAACGAGTTCGGCGTAGATGATCCCCTGAACGGGGTCAAGACTGCCGAGCGTGGTCGCAAGCACCTTAAGTATGGCATCGATGCTTTCGCTTCTACTGTGCGTAATCGCAGAGAAGGCAGCGATCGGGATATCACGGGTCACCTCTTGCGCGTCGGTGACAACGGGGACGTTGCCGGGACCCAGAACAAGTGGGCGAACTGTCAGGGACGGGGAGTGGGGGATGCCGAGCGTGATCGGGCGGGCGGCCCAACGGGCGGTGGCCTCGTCCGGACAGAGCGCGATCAACACCGGCTGGTGACCGAATTTGGCGTGCATATACGAGAGGTAGTAGGCCCAGGCTGCCGGCTTTTTCGGGTCTCTTCTACTCTGCGACTCGATGGCGAATAAATATGTGCCGTCGCCCTTGGTCTCGACCTGGAGGAGTGTGTCCACGCGTCTTTCGATCGGCGCGATCTCGGTGAGGTCTGGGCTGACGACAAACGCCCTGTCCGGCTCAGGGAAGGGGACGCCGAGGAGTTTTCTGAGCGCTCGGACAATGGCCCCCGTGTCCTCCTGGAAAATCCGGTGGAGGGCCTCGTATGTGGCGGCTGTTCGCGTTGACTCGACGCACCGCCGGGTCCCCTCAACACCTCCGCCTCCCGCTCCGGGGCCGGCCCGACTCGCGGTCGGTCCGCACGCTGTGGCGCCGGGCCGCCCAGGTGTCGACGACGATGTCCCACTCGCCGTGCTCCAGGGCGGCGAGATGGCGGGCCCCGCGGGGCCGTTCGGGGACCCGCGAAGCGCCTCCGCGCCGCGCCTCCGTGCCGCGCAGGACTTCGGTGCCGCCCCGCACCCCCGCGACGGGACGGCACCGGCTTGGGGCGCTACTCCACGGGTGCCGGAGCGGGATCCGGGGCAGCGGTGGCGGGCGGCGCGCTAGCGGTGACGGGATCCGCGGTGGCGGGCGCGGGCCGCTCGGTCAGGCCGATGCGGTGGTGCAGGCGGCGCAGCGGCCCGGGAGCCCACCAGTTGGCCCGCCCGGCCAGTCGCATGAAGGCGGGTACCAGCACGCCGCGGATCAAGGTGGCGTCCACGATCACCGCGAGGGCCATGCCGACCCCCAGTTGTTTGAGGAAGACGACATCTCCCGTGGCGTACCCGGCGAAGGACACGGCCAGGATGACGGCGGCGGCCGTGACCAGGGGCGCGCTGCGCGCGATGCCGCGCGGGACGGAGCCGATGGCGTCGCCGGTGCGGTCGTACTCCTCCTTGATCCGGGAGAGCAGGAAGACCTCGTAGTCCATGGACAGCCCGTAGGCGACGCAGAACATCAGGATCGGGATGCTCGGCTCGATCACGCCGGTGGGGGTGAAGCCGAGGAGGCCGGACAGATGGCCGTCCTGGAAGACGAAGACGAGCGCGCCGAACATGACGGACAGGCTGAGGACGTTGAGTACGGACGCCTTGAGCGGGGCCACGACGCTGCCCGTCATCAGGAACAGCACGACGAAGGTCACCGCGACGATCAGACCGGCGACGAGCGGGAGCCGGTCCGTCACCCCGTCGCGGTAGTCCGTGAGTTCCGCCGGATAGCCGCCGACCTCCACCGCGAAGGGCGCGGGCACCGCCCGTACGTCACGGACCAGGCCGGTGGCGTCGGCGTCCAGCCGGGCGGAGGAGGGCATGACCGCCAGCCGGGTGCCGGTACCGTCCTCGGCGTCGTAGGAGACCCCGGAGGGCGAGGTGACGCGGAGTCCGTCGGCGTACGAGCCGGCGGCCGAGTCGACGCGTACGACCCCCTCGATTCCGGAGAGTTCGGCGGCGTAGGCGCCCACCGAGCCTCCGTTTCCCGCTGGGGCCACGACCTGGACGGCGTCGGACTCCTCGACCGTGAACCCGTCGCGGACCTGGTCGTACATCTGGCGGGCCGGTGCCGAGGCGGGCAGCACCCGGTCGTCGGGCAGCCCGAAACGCACCCCCAGGAACGGTGACCCGAGCAGCAGCAGTACGGCGAGCGCGGCCCCGCCGAGCAGCAGCGGGCGGCGCATCACGCGGGTGGCGGTGGTGAACCAGAAGCCCGCCGTCTCGGGCCTGACGGGCCCGCGCCGCTCGACCCGGCGGCCCAGCAGCGCGAGCGCCGCGGGCAGGAGCACGGTCGCGCCGGATACGGCCGCGAGGACGACGGCGACGCCCGCGTACGCGAAGGAGCTGAGGAACGGGAAGGGGAAGGCGAGCAGGACGGACAGCGAGGCCGCGACGGTGACGCCGCTGAAGACCACGGTGCGGCCCGCGCCCCGTACGGTCCGGGCGACGGCCTCGGGCACGTCGGCGCCCCGCCGCAGCTCCTCACGGAACCGGAAGATGACGAAGAGCCCGTAGTCGACGCCGAGCCCGATGCCCATGACCAGCGCGATGTTCGAGGCGAAGGTGGAGATGTCGGTGAACGCCACGACGCCGCGCAGCAGGGCCAGCGAGCCGAGCACGGCGAAGAGCCCGATGCCGACGGTGACCAGCGCGGCGGACGGCCGCCGGTAGACCCACCACAGCAGCAGGAGCACCAGCGGAAGGATCACCAGCTCGGCCCGGAGGAAGTCCTGCCTGGCCCGTTCCATGGTCTGCCGGAAGACCTCGTCGCCACCGCCGACCTCGACGCGGACCACCTCACCGGTGCGGGTGAACTCCGCTACCAGGTCGGGCAGCAGCTCACGGCGTACCTGGTTGGCGTCGCCCGGCGCGTGGGCCAGGACCAGGGCCTGGCGGCCGTCCGCGCCGCGCAGGGTGGCGGGGGCGCCACGGGTCCAGTAGGACCAGGCGTCCCCCACTCCGGGGTAATCGGCCAGCTCACGGGTGAGGCTCGCGCCGGCCGCCGCCGCCTTGGCGCCGTCGACGGTGCCGTCCCGCGCGGTGACCAGCAGAGCGATGTTGGGGCTGCCGGTGCCGTACTCCTCGGCGAGGGCGTCGCGTACCCGCATCGACTCCGATCCGGGTGCCTCGAAGCGGTTCAGGGACAGGGCGTTCAGAGTGCCCGCCCCCACGAGAGCGGCGATCAGGGCGATGCCCACGCCGATCACCACGATCCAGCGTGCCCGTCTTGCGATGACAGTGCCCAGCACGAAGCCCCCCGGCGGTAGCATTTACGAATAGTCATTCGCGTTCCGGTGAGCGCCACAATACGAATGATGATTCGCATTTTCAAGACGCGTCGGCATGCCGGAGTGCGGTCGCGCGAGGAGGGAGCGGAAACATGGCCGACGAGGTACGGCCGCGACGGCGGCAGGCGCGGGGCGAGCGACGGATGGCACAGATCCTCGACGCGTCGGCGGCTGTCTTCGCGCGGGTCGGCTACGAGAAGGCCACCACCATCGCGATCGCCGCGGAGGCGGGCATCTCCCCCGGTTCGCTCTACCAGTTCTTCCCGAACAAGCACGCGGTGGCGCAGGCGCTGGCCGACCGCTTCGTCACACAGATGGGGGCCGCGCACCGGGAGGCGTTCGACGCGATCGACTTCGCCGCCCTCACCCTTGACGACCTTCTGGACCGGATCGTCGATCCCATCGTCGGCTTCAACATCACCAACCCGGGCTTCAAGGCGCTCTTCGCCCGCCCCGATATGCCCGATGGCCTCAGCGACGCCGCCCGCCCCATCCAGGCGGCCCTGCTCGGCCGGATCGAGACGATGATCGGCGCCCGGGCCCCCGGCCTGCCGGAGGGCGAACGGCAGCGCACGGCCCGGGTCTGCGCGCAGATCTTCCAGGCCATGGTGGTGCTGGTGGTCGCCGCCGAGGGCGACGAGCGCCAGGCGATGACGGGGGAACTGAAGAAGGCCCTGCGGGGCTATCTCGCCCCCGTCATCGGCTAGTTCACGGCTGGTTCACCGGCTGGTCCAGCGGCTGGTCGGTGCGCGGATCAGGACGGTTCCGTGCGTGGGCGTCCGTCAGCCGCGGGCGATCGCGAAGACGTGGAGATCCGCGTTGTCGGGCAGGGTGACGCTCTTGACCGTCTTGCCCTCGGGCGCGTGGAACGCCTTCGTGGCGAAGATGTACGCGTCCACCACGTCCTTGTCGCCGCCGCTGATGTTGCGGTAGCCGGTCTTGGCGAGGGTCACGTTCCCGTACTGGACCGTTCCGCCGCCGCCACCCACCGTCCAGTCGGTGAAGGCCAGCTCCGCCTCGTCCGAGCTGCCGTCGGTGTAGGTGATCTTGACGGTGGCCTTCTGGTTGCCGTTGACCGCGCTGCCGATGAAGGAGAGGCCGGTGGACTCGGGCAGGGTGATGGTCTGACCGGTGGCGGAGGCGTTGTCGGGGCGGCCGGGCGGGGAGGCGGGCCAGGTGAAGTCCAGGCCCTGGGTGGTGCCCTTGGCGCCCGGCTCCAGGCCGGCGGCGGCGAGGGCCTGGCGGGAGTAGCTCCAGCCGCCGCCGTCGTAGTCGCCCTCGTCGTGCTCGCCGTCGTCGGCGGTCGCGCCGGTGTTGTTGTACGCGGCGAGCAGAGTGCCGGGGGCGGCGACGGTCAGCGTGATCGGCTGGACGACCTTGGTGTCCTCGCTGGTCACCGTCACCTTCGCGTCGTAGAAGCCCTCGGCCGTATCCTTCCCCGCGCGCAGGGAGATCTCCGCCGTGCCGTCCGGGCCCACCGTCCCGGAGGCGGGTGAGGCGGTGAGCCCGTCGGGGGCGTCGGTGGTGAAGCGCACCTCGGGGCGGTCGCCCTCGCCGACCGGGACGGCGGCCACCTTCACGGTCAGGCTCTCGCCCGGGGCGAGCGTGCCCGTGGTCGGCCCGACCCCGATCTGGTACGGCTGCTCGCCCTCGCGGAAGGAGGGCGGGGCGTCGGACGGGGACGCGCCCCAGGCGTGGTCGGGGGCGTCGGACAGGGTGTAGTCCAGCGTGCCGCCGTGCCGTACGAAGGACTCCGGCAGCCAGGGGCGGTCGCTCGCCCGCCCGTTCACCTTCAGCGACTGGACGTACGGCGCGTCGGGCGCGGCCTGCGGGGCGCGGATGGAGATGTCCCGGGCGCCGCGGTCGATCTCGATCCGCGGGAAGAGGGGCGAGGCCAGGACGAGTTCGGCGCGGGAGGGCACCTGCGGGTACATGCCGAGGGCGGAGAAGACGTACCAGGAGGACATCTCGCCGAGGTCGTCGTTGCCGGGGATGCCGTCGGGCTTGGTGGTCCACAGCTGACGCATCGCGGCGCGCACGGTCTCCTGGGTCTTGTACGGCTGCCCGGCGTACGCGTAGAGATAGGGGACGTTGATCGACGGCTCGTTGTCCAGCTCGGACTTCTCACCGCCCTTACCGGTGAGCGCCCAGCCCCCGTCGGCGCCGTGGAAGAAGGCGTCCAGGCGCTTGATCGCGGCGTCCTTACCGCCCATCGCGGCGAAGAGACCGGCGGGGTTGTGCGGGACCATCCAGGTGTACTGGGCGCTGGTGCCCTCGACGAAGCCGTTGCCGGTGGCCGGGGTGAAGCCGGTGACCCAACTGCCGTCGGCCTTACGGTTGGCGATATAGCCGCCGGTTTCCGGGTCGGCGGCGGCGTTGAAGTTGTTCTGCCACCACTGGGCGCGGTGCGCGAAGGTGTCGGCGGTGTCCTTACGGCCCGCGGCCCGCGCCAGCTGGGAGAGGGCGAAGTCCGCGCCGGACATCTCCAGGGTCTCGGCCGCGCCGCCCCACGCGTTGGAGACGGACGGCATGTAGTGCAGCTTGAGGTACTTGTCGAGGGAGGGCCGCTGGCCGGCCGACATGATGGGCTTGCCCGCCGGGCTGAGGTCCTTCTCCGTCGGCACGGTGGCCGCCTTGAGAAGCGAGTCGAGGGCGGCGTCGAGGTCGAAGTCGCCGCCGCCGAAGGCACGGATCCCGGCGAGGGCGGCGGCCGACGGATCGCCGTTCATCACATGCGTCCCCGAGGCGCCCTGGAGCCAGCGGTCCCAGACGCCGCCGTTCTGCTGGGCGAGGTTCAGCAGGGACTGGGCGATGTCGGAGCCCGCCTCCGGCTCCAGCAGGGTGAGGAGCTGGAGCTGGGAGCGGTAGATGTCCCAGCCGGAGAAGGTGCCGTACTGGGCCCGGTGGCCCCGGCTCACCCGGTGCACCTCACCGTCGCTGCCCCGGTAGCGGCCGTCGGTGTCGCTGATGACGTTGGGGTGCAGCAGGGAGTGGTAGAGCGCGGTGTAGAAGGCGGTACGGTCCGCGTCAGCGCCGCCACCGACCCGGATGGCGGAAAGCTGCCGCCGCCAGGCGTCGTACGCCGCAGTGCGCACCTGGTCGAAGCCGCGCCGCGGCGGGTTCTCGGCGGCGAGGTTGGCCCGGGCGCCCTTGTCGTCGACGTAGCTGATGCCGACCTTGACGCCCACCCGGCGGGTGCCCGGGGCGAATTGGAGATAGCCGCCGGAGCCCTTCCCCGCCACCGGGCGGCCGTCGGTGCCAAAGCCGCCGGAGCCGCCCTCGGCGCTGGTCGTGCCGGGCCGCAGCGTGCCGTCCTGCCAGGTGCCCTGTGCGGTGAACGCGGTGTCGAACGTGGCGGTGAAGTGCAGCGTGTAGTAGCTGCGGCGCCCCTCGGGGTCGAGATAGCCGCAGAAGTTGCCGCTGGTCACCGAGCCGGAGACAGTGCGGTGCGCCGGGTCGATGGTGAGGTCGGCGTCGCTGCTGCCGACCTCCGAGGAGGAGGTGCGGATCAGCAGGGAGGCGGTCTTGTCCGCGGGGTAGCTGAAGCGGGCCGAGCCGGTACGGGCGGTGGCGGTCAGCTCCGCCCCGGCGCCGGAGGCGAGGGAGACCTTGTAACGGCCGGGTTCGGCGGTCTCGTCGGAGTGGCTGAAGTCGGAGGCGTAGACCTGGTCCTTGGTGTCGGCGGCGGGTGAGGAGGTGACCTCGCCCACGTGGGGGAAGAAGGGGATGTCCCCCGCGCCGCCCGCACAGCCGGTGCCGGACATATGGGTGAGGCTGAAGCCGCGGACGCGGGTGGCGTCGTAGTGGTAGCCGCCGGGCGCGGCGGTACGGGTGGCGTCGCCGCGGGTGTTCTCCGGGCTCCACGACAGCATGCCGAAGGGGGCGACGGCGCCGGGGAAGGTGTTGCCGCCGGCCGAGCTGCCGATCAGCGGATCGACGTACGCCGCCGGATCCTTGACCAGCGTCGGCGGCGGAGCGGCCGAAGCGGGCGCGCCGGCCGCGGTGGCGAGGAGCCCCGCGGTCAGGGCCGCGGCCGCCAGGGCGGCCAGGGGTCTTGAGGGCATTGCGGTCCCACCTTGTCGGAAGGGCCGCGATCACCGGGTCGAACAAGCCGTGGGGACCGTACCGCACGGGGGCCGTCGGCCGTAAGAGTGCGCGAACGGTCTTGACAGGGACACCCGGTTGGCGGCGTACTGATCGTTAAAGTCATGCTGACAACGTTGTCGCGTTCGCCGGTCGAGCAAGCCGCTTCCGCGTACCGACAATCCCCTCACCGGACGCGCCATCATGGGCTCATGATCCTCCGCCAGCTACGCGACACCGACGAGGACGCCGAGGCCGCCTGGGAGGTGGTGGCCGCCGCCTTCGGGGACGCCGCCGCCCTCGCGGGCAAGGACGGATGGCCGCCGGGGTACATCACCGAGATCCACGACCGGCACCGGCATCTCGCCCGTACCGACCCGGGCGGCTGCTGGATC
The DNA here is from genome assembly GCF_017592595.1 of Streptomyces sp. NEAU-YJ-81. Lineage (NCBI taxonomy): Bacteria > Bacillati > Actinomycetota > Actinomycetes > Kitasatosporales > Streptomycetaceae > Streptomyces > Streptomyces sp. NEAU-YJ-81. The sequence goes on from NZ_JAGFNO010000021.1 coordinate 136,068, forward strand.
GCCCTGGACGGCGCCGGTATGCCGCTCGGCGTAGCGCTGTCCGCGCGGCGCGAGGGCACCTGGGGGCTCGCGCTGCTCGCGGTGCTGCCCCGGGCCCAACGGCAGGGCGTGGGCCGTGAGTTGCTGGCCGCCGCGCTGCTGTACGGACGGGGCTGCCTGCGCGGCATCATCTGCGGATCGGAGGATCCGCGCGCGGCGAGCACCTACCGGCGTGCGGGATTCGCGCTGCATCCGGCGATGCGGCTGCGCGGCACCGTCGGACCGGAGACCAAGGAGCGGCTGTCCCCGCCCGACGGCGCCGTCCACGAGGGCCTGGCCCGCCACCGGGATCTGCTGGACTCGGTGGACCGCCGCACCCGGGGCGGCGCGCACGGCGCCGACCACGAACTGCTCGTGCGCCAGCGGCGACTGCTGGTCGTGGACGACCTGGCGGGCAGCGGCTACTGCTATGTCGCCGAGGACGGCAAGGTCGAGCTGCTGGCCGCGACCTCGCGGCGGCTGGCGAAACGGCTGCTGACGGCGGCGCTGCTGTGCCTTCCGGAGGGCACCGACGCCCGGGTCGCGGCGCTGACGGCCGAGCAGCAGTGGGCGGTGGACGTGGGGCTGGAGGCCGGGCTCGAGCTGTCCACGAGCGGCTATGTGTGTCTGCGGGGCATGCCGCCGCCGATGCCCTACATCCCGTCCGGGACGTTTCTCTGATCGCAAGGCATCTGGTACGCGGACGGGCCGCACCCCCGCCGGGGGTGCGGCCCGTCGCCGCTGCCGTAAGCCGCCGCCCTAAGCCGTGCTTACTTGCGGATCAGCGAGCGCAGCACGTACTGCATGATGCCGCCGTTGCGGTAGTAGTCCGCCTCACCGGGGGTGTCGATGCGCACCTTGGCGTCAAACTCCACCGCGCCGGCCTTGACCTTGACGGTCTCCGGGATGCCGCCCTCGTTGAGCGCGGTGACGCCGGTGACGTCGAAGGTCTCCTCGCCGGTCAGGCCCAGCGACTCCGCCGAGGCCCCCTCGGGGAACTGGAGCGGCAGGACGCCCATGCCGATGAGGTTCGAGCGGTGGATGCGCTCGTACGACTCGGCGATGACGGCCTTGACGCCGAGCAGCGCGGTGCCCTTCGCGGCCCAGTCGCGGGACGAGCCGGAGCCGTACTCCTTGCCCGCCAGGATGACCAGCGGGGTCCCGGCGGCCTGGTAGTTCTGCGACGCGTCGTAGATGAACGAGACCGGGCCGTCCGCCTGCGTGAAGTCGCGGGTGAAGCCGCCCTCGGTGCCGGGCGCGATCTGGTTGCGCAGCCGGATGTTGGCGAAGGTGCCGCGGATCATGACCTCGTGGTTGCCCCGGCGCGAGCCGTAGGAGTTGAAGTCACGACGCTCGACACCGTGCTCGGTGAGGTACTTGCCGGCCGGGGTGTCGGCCTTGATCGCACCGGCCGGGGAGATGTGGTCGGTGGTGACCGAGTCGCCCAGCTTGGCCAGCACGCGGGCGCCCGCGATGTCCTGGACCGGGCTCGTCTCCATGGTCATGCCCTCGAAGTACGGGGGCTTGCGCACGTAGGTGGACTCGGCGTCCCACTCGAAGGTGTTGCCGGTGGGGATCGGCAGGGCCTGCCACTGCGCGTCACCGGCGAAGACGTCCTGGTAGGACTTGTTGAACATGTCCTCGCCGATGGCGTTGGCCACGACGTCGTTGACCTCGGCCTCGGTCGGCCAGATGTCCTCGAGGAAGACCGGCTTGCCGTCCTGGTCGGTGCCCAGCGCGTCCGTGGTGATGTTCACCTTCATCGAACCGGCGAGGGCGTACGCGACGACCAGCGGCGGGGATGCCAGGTAGTTCATCTTGACGTCGGGGTTGATCCGGCCCTCGAAGTTCCGGTTGCCGGAGAGCACCGAGGTGACGGCGAGGTCGGCCTCGTTGACGGCCTTGGAGACCTCGTCCGGCAGCGGGCCGGAGTTGCCGATGCAGGTGGTGCAGCCGTAGCCGACGAGGTTGAAGCCGACCTTGTCGAGGTAGGGGGTCAGGCCCGCCTTGTCGAAGTAGTCGGTGACGACCTTCGAGCCCGGGGCCAGGGTGGTCTTGACCCACGGCTTGCGGGTCAGGCCCTTCTCGACCGCCTTCTTGGCCACCAGGGCGGCGGCGACCATGACGTACGGGTTCGAGGTGTTGGTGCAGGAGGTGATCGCGGCGACGGTGACGGCGCCGTGGTCGATCTCGTACGTCGAACCGTCGGGGGCGGTGACCAGGGTCGGCTTGGTGGGCACGCCGTTGGAGACGGCCGGGGCGTCGGAGGCCGGGAAGGACTCTTCACCGGCCTCGTCCAGGTCGGCCACGGGGAGGTAGGCGCGGACGTCCTGGGCGAACTTCTCGGCCGCCTCGGCGAGCACGATGCGGTCCTGCGGCCGCTTGGGACCGGCGATCGACGGGACGACCGTCGACAGGTCCAGCTCCAGCTTCTCGGAGAAGTCGGGCTCGGCGGCCGGGTCGAGCCACAGGCCCTGCTGCTTGGCGTACGCCTCGACGAGCGCGACCTGCTGCTCGGAGCGGCCGGTGAGCTTGAGGTAGTTCAGGGTCTCGTCGTCGATCGGGAAGATCGCGGCGGTGGAGCCGAACTCCGGCGACATGTTGCCGATGGTGGCGCGGTTGGCGAGCGAGGTGGCGGAGACGCCCTCGCCGTAGAACTCGACGAACTTGCCGACGACACCGTGCTTGCGCAGCATCTCGGTGATGGTCAGCACGAGGTCGGTGGCGGTGGTGCCGGGCTTCAGCTCACCGGTCAGCTTGAAGCCGACGACGCGCGGGATGAGCATCGAGACGGGCTGACCCAGCATCGCGGCCTCGGCCTCGATGCCGCCGACGCCCCAGCCGAGCACGCCGAGGCCATTGACCATGGTGGTGTGGGAGTCGGTGCCGACGAGGGTGTCCGGGTAGGCCTGGCCGCCCCGGACCATGACGGTGCGGGCCAGGTGCTCGATGTTCACCTGGTGGACGATGCCGGTGCCGGGCGGGACGACCTTGAACTCGTCGAACGCGGTCTGGCCCCAGCGCAGGAACTGGTAGCGCTCCTTGTTGCGGCCGTACTCCAGCTCCACGTTCTGGGCGAAGGCGTCGTTGGTGCCGAACTTGTCGGCGATCACGGAGTGGTCGATGACCAGCTCGGCCGGGGCCAGCGGGTTGATCTTCGCCGGGTCGCCGCCGAGCTCCTTGACGGCCTCACGCATGGTGGCGAGGTCCACCACACACGGCACACCGGTGAAGTCCTGCATGATCACGCGGGCCGGCGTGAACTGGATCTCCTGGCTGGGCTGGGCCTGCGAGTCCCAGTTGCTCAGGGCGCGGATGTGGTCGGCGGTGATGTTCGCGCCGTCCTCGGTGCGGAGCAGGTTCTCCAGCAGAACCTTCAGGCTGTATGGAAGCCGGGCCGACCCCTCGACCTTGTCCAGCCTGAAGATCTCGTACGATTCGTCGCCCACCTGCAGGGTGCTGCGGGCGTCGAAGCTGTTCGCCGACACGACAGTCTCCTTCATGCATGATTTCGCGCGTACCACCGCAATGCTGCCGTCACATGCCCGCGCCGATCCGCTAAGGTATGGCTAAGTTAGGCAAGCCTTACCGGCGCGGGGCGGCGATGTGCCTTCCAGCAGATATCTCGATGTCGAGATAACTCTAATACATCGCCCCCGCGCGGTCATGCCCTGCCCGGGTGCGAGCGCGCCCCCGGGTCGGTTCATGGGTGCTCACCGGCGTTCACCGGTAAGGGTGACCGCTTGCCGTAAGGGCCCCGGATGACGGCGTTCCGCGTTAGACCTGAGGCCATGAGCATGTGCGCGGACGCGACCGACGGCCCCGGAACGGACGACGGCCGGGCCCGAACCGGCCCCGGTCACCCCCGAGTTCGGAACTGAGCCGCCCCGGCCCCCGCGATACTGCTGCCATGGACCCGCACCTGCTCCGCACGTTCGTCTCCGTGGCCCGCTGCGGATCCTTCTCCGACGCCGCCCATGAGCTGGGCTTCACCCCGGCGGCGGTCTCCGAGCACATCGCGTCCCTCGAAGCGGATCTGCGCACGTCACTGCTGACCCGGCGGCCGGTCATGCTCACCAGCGCGGGCGCACGGCTGCTGGAACACGCCGGTCCGCTGCTGCTGCGGCTGGACGCGGCGCGGGCCGACGTCGAGCGGCTGTCGGGGTCCGGCGCCGCCCGGCTGGTGGTGGGGGCCTCGCCGCTGGCGATGACCCCGAGAATCGCCGCGGCCCTGGACCGGGTGCGCCAGGCGCATCCGGCCATCCGGGCCTCGTTGCGGATCCTCGGCCGCCGGGAGATCCCGGCGGCGGTGGCGTCCGGGGTGCTGGACCTGGGGCTGGTCGACGGCCCGGCCACCCCCGCCGACGCCCTGCCGCTGCCCGAGGTGGGTCCGCTCACCGCGGTCACGGTCGCGGAGGCCCCACTGGTGGTGGCCCTGCCCACCGGTCACCCGCTGGCCCGCCGGCTCGGCCTGCGGCTGGCCGACCTCGCCGACGCCCAGTGGCTGGACGCCCCGGACGCCGCCATGCCGCTCGCACAACTGCGCGCGATGAGCCGGAGCGGCGGCTTCCGTGCCTCGCTGACGTACGAGGGCACCGATGTACGCGGCCTCGTCGCCCTCACCGCCGCGGGCCACGGCCTGACCCTCCTCCCCCACCCCGCCACCAAGGGCGCCCCCGGCATCGTCACGGCCCCCTTGATCGCCCCTCGCCTGGTCCACCGCACCGAACTCCTCCACGGCCCCGCGGTCGACGGCCCGGCGCGGACGCTGGCGGCGGTGGTGACGGGGGATCGTCACCGGTACGGGTGATCGCTGGGCACATTTACCCAAGCTCATGGAGGATTGCGATAGACCTTGCGCAGTCGTCATGCTGCAGTGACGACGCCTGGTGGAGGACCGATGAGCGCGCAACCCCATTCGGAAACGGCTTCGTATGTGGCCGACGACCCCGAAACCGCATTGAAGTACGCGATCCAGCACATCCGGGGGGATGGCCGGGTGCAGATCGTGGAGGGGGTCATCGAGCAGTTGTCACCGACATGGGACCACGAGAACGCCGCCGACGTGATCCGCGAACAGATCGGGCCGGTCATGCGCAAGCTCGACTGCAGAGCTGGGTCGGGAAATCTGGACTTGCCGGGCAGCAGCAATTGGTACGTACCGGATCTGGCCGTTGTGCCACGCGAGCTCGCCAAAGGCGGAGGAGCCCTGCTTCCCGACCAGACCTTCCTGGTCGTCGAGGTGACCTCCGACTCGAACGGGGACACCGACCGGATCGTCAAGCGGCGGCGCTACGCCGAGTACGGCGCCCCGCTGTATCTGCTGGTCGACCGGCAGCAGCGCGCCTGCACGCTCTATTCCGTACCAGGGAGCCTTGGCTACACCAAGGTGGACGGCCCCCACCCCTTCGGCACCCCCCTCGCGCTCCCGGAGCCGTTCGATCTGGAGCTGGACACCTCCGAGTTCTGATGGGCGGCAGCCGCCTGCGAGGCGGGCGGCTGAGCGCGCGCCAACGAGAGGAAACACACCCGGACGGCCGTCACTCCTCCGCCCCCTCCGGTCGCGTGCGCATCTCATATGTGAGATAGCCTCTTCTGCATGACTGACGACTACCTCGCACGTATCGGCAAGCTCATCCGTGACGCCCGCCAACACCGAGGCTGGACCCAGTCCCAGCTCGCGGAGGCGCTCGGCACAAGCCAGAGTGCGGTCAACCGCATTGAGCGGGGAAACCAGAACATCAGCCTTGAGATGATCGCCAGGATCGGCGAGGCCCTGGACAGCGAGATCGTCTCCCTTGGCTACGCGGGCCCGATGCACCTTCGGGTGGTCGGCGGCCGGAGTCTGTCCGGTGCCATCGACGTCAAGACGAGCAAGAACGCGTGTGTGGCGCTGCTGTGCGCCACGTTGCTCAACGCGGGCCGTACGACACTGCGGAGAGTCGCCAGGATCGAGGAGGTCTACCGGATCCTCGAGGTCCTGGGCAGCATCGGCGTACGCACCCGCTGGATCAACGACGGCGCCGATCTGGAGATCGTGCCGCCCGCCAAGTTGGACCTCGAGGCCATGGACACCGAGGCCGCCCGCCGGACGCGCAGCGTCATCATGTTCCTCGGTCCGCTGCTGCACCGGATGAACCACTTCCGGATTCCCTACGCGGGCGGTTGCGACCTCGGCACCCGTACCGTTCAGCCGCATATGACCGCCTTGCGCCACTTCGGCCTCGAAGTGACCGCCACCGACGGGATGTACCACTCCGCGGTCGACCGCTCGGTCGCCCCCACCCGCGCCATCGTGCTGACCGAACGGGGCGACACCGTCACCGAGAACGCGCTGCTGGCGGCCGCCCGGCACGACGGCGTCACGGTGATCCGCAACGCCTCGTCCAACTACATGGTCCAGGATCTCTGCTTCTTCCTGGAGGAGTTGGGCGTCAAGGTCGAGGGCGTGGGCACCACGACGCTGACCGTCCACGGCGTCGCCCACATCGACCGCGATGTGGACTACTCGCCCTCCGAGGACCCGGTCGAGGCGATGAGCCTGCTGGCCGCCGCCGTGATCACCGAGTCGGAGCTGACGATCCGCCGGGTGCCGGTGGAGTTCCTGGAGATCGAGCTGGCCGTCCTGGAGGAGATGGGGCTGGATCACGAGCGCGGCCGGGAGTACGCGGCGGACAACGGCCGCACCCGGCTGGTCGACCTGACCGTGCGGCCGTCCAAGCTGCAGGCCCCCATCGACAAGATCCACCCGATGCCGTTCCCCGGCGTCAACATCGACAACGTGCCCTTCTTCGCGGCGATCGCGGCCGTCGCCCAGGGCTCGACGCTGATCCACGACTGGGTCTACGACAACCGCGCGATCTACCTCACCGAGCTCAACCGGCTCGGCGCCCACGTCAAACTCCTCGACCCGCACCGCGTCCTGGTCGAGGGCCCGACCCGCTGGCGCTCCGCCGAGATGATGTGCCCGCCCGCCCTGCGCCCCGCGGTGGTCGTCCTGCTGGCGATGATGGCCGCGCCGGGCACCTCGGTCCTGCGCAACGTGTACGTCATCAACCGGGGTTACGAGGACCTGGCCGAGCGGCTGAACTCGATCGGCGCCCAGATCGAGACCTTCCGCGACATCTGACCCAGCGTCTGCCGCCGCACCCGGTCCGACCTGCGAGGCAGCACGTCAGGAGGAGGTGCGGCGGCAGCCGTGGCACTTCTTGCCGGAGATGAACTCGCCTGCTGGGGTTGGTCGCGCGGCGATGGTCAGGAGGACGGCCCTGGCGTCGCGGCCGACGCGCCGCCCTCCGCGAGCTGAGTCCGCACACCGCGAGGCACACGCACGCCGTGACTGCGCAGGTTGCCGATGAACCGTGCGACGAGCGGATCCGGTTCTCCGGACGTCACCGCCACCAACTGCCTGACCCACCGCGGCGAGAACGGCCGCACGGCGCCCGGAAAGCCGTCACTGACCGCGCTCACGGGGCATACGGCGACTCCCAGACCGGCGGCCGCGAGCTGTGGTGCCGCGGTCGTCACCGATGTCCTCATCACCGTCTCCAGGCGGACTCCGGCGCGGGCGAAGGACTGGTCGAGCCAGGCGCTGAGGCCGTTGTCCGGTGCGAAGTGAACGAGCGGCGCCCCTTCCAGATCCTCAAGGCGTACGGCCGGTTGCCGGGCCAGCGGGTGGCTGTTGGGCGTCGCCAGCACGATCTCTTCCTCGGCGACGGCAGTGATCGTGAAGCGGTCGGACGAGGGAGTGGGCAACAGGGCGACATCGGCTTCGTCGGAGTCGACGAGGCCGAGTGCCTCGTCCATCGACGTGGACTCGCGCAGAGTGATCGCCACGTCCGGGTGGCGGCGGTCCCACTGGCGAATGACCGGGGCGAGCAGCGCCACGCTGAGGCTCTGCGCACTGACCAGCCGCAGCACTCCTCCGGCCGCCTGCCCCGCCGCACGTGCCGACCGCACCGCGGAGGCGGCCGCCTCGATCGCCCGCCTGGCATCCGCGACGGCGGCACGCCCTGCGGGAGTGAGCTTGACCCCCCGGGGTTCACGTCGAAGCAGGATCGTTCCGGCCTCGCGTTCCAGGGAGGCGATCTGGTGAGAGACAGCGGGCTGCGACGAATGCAGCAGCAGGGCGGCCTGCGTGATCGATCCGGAGTCCGCGACCGCGACAAGGCACTCCAGTGCCCGAAGGGTAGCCATATATCAATCTTATCGCAGCGGACTGAAGCATGAATGACGTCGATGTAAGGCCCTACCCCTTCTGGCATGAGAAGAATCTATGGCAACGCGTATTTTTATCGATGCTCCGACGGGAAGGACTCGTACCTCCCTGGCTGTTGGACTGGCCGACGAGGACGGGTGCACCGCCTGTCCTGCGCTACATGCGTGGAGCATTCGATGCCGTATTCACTGAAGGACAAACGCGTTCTGATCGTGGGAGGCAGCTCGGACATCGCTGCCGCCCTGGCCACTGATCTCCTCCAGGAGGGCGCGCGGGTCACGCTCGCGGGCCGGAACATCGAGAAGACGACCGTCGCGGCGAAGTCCATCGGGGATACCGTCCGGCCCATCGCCCTCGACCTTTCGGACGAGGAGTCGATCAAGGCAGCCGCGGATCAGGTCAGGGCCGACGGCGGACTCGACCATCTCGTCAGCGTCGCCACGGAGCGGAGCAACGGACCGGTCGCCTCCCTTGAGCGCCGCGCGCTGCTCGCGGCCTTCGACGCCAAGGTCGTGGGCCCGATCCTGCTGGCCAAGCACTTCGCCCAGTTGATCGCCGAGAACGGGTCGCTGCTGTTCTTCTCCGGCCTGGCCGCATGGCGGCCGTCGCCGGGACTCGTGGCGATGGCGGCCACCAACGGCAGCGTGAGCACGCTTGCGTCCGCCCTCGCGGTCGAATTGGCGCCCACGCGTGTCAACGCCATCTCGCCCGGCGTGATCGACACCAGCAACTGGGACACCGCGGTACCCGACAAGCAGGAGTGGTTCCGGCACATCGCAACCTCCGCGCCGGTGGGCCGGGTCGGGGATCCCTCCGACGTCTCGGCCGCCGCCCGCGCGTTGCTGATCAACCCGTACATCACCGGCGAGACCCTCCACGTCGACGGCGGAGCGCGCTGGTCCTGAACCCGGCCGAAGCCGCACAAGTACAGAGCAGCGACAAGGAAGAGAGCACTCACATGAGCAACATCAGCATCATCGGCCTGGGACAAATGGCCCGCGTTCTCGCCACCCGCGCGCTCGATGGCGGCAACGCCGTCGAGATCATCGGCCGTGACGCGGCCAAGACCGCCGACGTGGTCGACGCGCTCGGCCGCGGCGCCACGGCGGGACAAATCGGCGCCGCCCCGGCCGGAGACATCGTCATCCTCGCCGTGCCCGCCACCAGCGCCGCGCCGGTCGTCAGTCAGTACGGGGACGCGCTGGCCGGCAAGGTCATCGTCGACATCACCAACCCCTTCAACCCCACTGCCACCGGGCTGGTCACCCCTGACGGCACCGCCCTCGCGCAGCAGATCGCCGAGGCCGCCCCCGAGAGCGCCCATGTCGTCAAGGCGTTCAACACCATCTTCGGCCATGTCCTGGCCGAGGACCGCCCGCTGGACGTGTTCATGGCCGGCGACGACGCGCAGGCCAAGGCGAGCATGTCCGCGTTCATCGAGAGCATCGGACTGCGCCCGCTGGACACCGGCGACCTGAAGATGGCGCGGTGGCTGGAGGGAGCGGGCCTGCTGATGATGGGCCTGGGCCGCCATGGCGTGGGGAACTACAACTTCTCTCTCGGCGTCAGCCTTCCCGGCTGAGCGCACCTGCGCCCGCCGCTGCCGCACATCCGGCGCGTGAAGCCATCCAGTCCATGGACAACACCGTGAGGTCGTCCGGTCAGCCCAGCGACGCGCTGGCCGCACGCAGTTCGTCCAGGGCCGCCAGGGCGTACCCGGCGAGCTCGTCCTTGCCGTCACGGTCACCCTCGGACCATTCGGCGTACCCCCGCTTGAAGGCGAGGAGGCCCAGTTCGCCCGCGAGAGCCGCGGTCGGATCGGGTACGCCACGGGCGACCAGAGCGGTTGTCATCGCGGCCGCGAGGCTGACGCTTTTGAGGGCGTCACGCTCTTGAAGCTCGGCGCTGGCGGCGACGGCCGCCTTCAGACGAGGGACCAGTTCTCGATTGATGGGGCCCATCGCACTCGAGGCGCGCTCGAGACCGGCAGCGACCGCCTCGAGCGGACTGGCGCCCTCGGGCGCCTCGGCGATCCCCTCGGCCAGCAGCCGGCTCAGCGTCTCCTGCCCGGCCACCAGCAGCTCGCGCTTATCGGGGAAGTGCCGGAAGAACGTGCTTTTGGTGACCCCGGCGCGCTCGGCGATCTGCGCAACCGTCGTGGCGTCGTACCCCTGCTCGGTGAACAGGTCGACCGCAGCCACGACGAGGCGTTCGCGCGCCCCTGGTTCCCACCTGCCCATGGGCTCATCATAGGCGATGGGACTCTTGTCCCATCACTCGGCTATAGTGACGGGACAAGAGTCCCATCACTCGCGGGAGAATTTCCATGCGCGTCTTTGTCACCGGCGGCACCGGCCTGATCGGGTCCGCCGTCATCGCCGAGCTGCTCGGCAGCGGCCACACCGTCCTCGCGCTCGCCCGCTCCGACGCGTCCGCACTGGCCGCCGAGGCGGCCGGCGCCGAGCCGCTCCGAGGAGCTCTCGCCGATCTGGACATCCTTCGCACCGGCGCCGCGCAGGCCGACGGGGTGATCCACCTCGCCTTCGCCAACGACTTCAGCAGCCCCGACGCCCTCGCGAAGGCGGTCGCCGAGGAAAGCGCCGCTATCGCGACCCTCGGCGAGGAGCTCGTCGGCAGCGACCGCCCCTTCGTCACCGTCTCGGGTACGCCCCATGCGCCGGGCCGCGCCTCCACCGAGGCCGACCCCCTCATGACCGATGGGCCGGTCGGCGGCCGCGGCCGCGCGGTCACGGCGGCCCTCGGCCTGGCCTCGCGCGGGGTCCGGAGCACGGCCGTACGCCTGCCGCGCACGGTTCACAACCAGGGCACGGGCGGGTTCGCCGGTCTGCTGACCGACATCGCACGCCGGACCGGAATATCCGGCTACCCAGGAGACGGCGCACAGCGCTGGCCGGCCGTGCACGCACTCGACACGGCGGTCCTCTTCCGGCTCGCCCTGGAGCAGGCACCGGCCGGCAGCTCCTGGCACGCCGTGGCCGACGAGGGAGACACCGTGCGTGATATCGCCGCGGTCATCGGCCGACGGCTGGGCCTGCCGGTCGAGTCGGTGTCATCGGAGACCTACGCCCCCCTCGGCCCGATCTTCGCGACCGACCAGCCCTCGTCCAGCATCCACACCCGACAGGCGCTCGGCTGGGAGCCGAAGCACCCGTCCCTCCTGGAGGACCTGGAGAACATCCAGCCCTGACCGGCGGCCGGCAAGACCGGCCGGGCCCGCTGCCGGCGCCCGCGTCGGCAGCGGAAGACCCCCTCCGGACCCTGGTGACCCGGCCTCTACCGTCGGCATCCGTCGAGCAGCAGCCGAATGGTGAGGCGCGCGTCGTACTTCGGATCAACCCTCTCTCCGCCCGCGCAGATGTCGCCGATCGCGCGGATCAACTGGTACGGGGAGATGTCGGCCGTGACCTCGCCCGCGTCCCGGGCGGCGCTGAGGATATCGGCGAGAGCCGGCACGAGGCGCTCGATGAACAGCGCGTGCAGGGCGGTGAAGCCGTCGGGATCGTTGCGCATGGCGGCGGCGAGCCCGTGCTTGGTCGCCAGGAAGTCCACGAAGAGTTCCACCCATTGACGCAGCGCGGCGAACGGTGACGTCGCCGTCGCAAGCAGGGTGGGCCCGGCTTCGGCACAGGTGTCGACCTGGTGCCGATACACGGCCACGACGAGGTCCGCGCGCGTGGGGAAGTGGCGGTAGATCGTGCCCATGCCGACGCCCGCCGCGGCGGCGATCCGGCGCACCGGCGCGTCCACTCCGTCCGTGACGAACACCGACGCCGCGGCATCGAGCAGAGCCCTCTCGTTCCGCCGGGCGTCCGCGCGCTTGGCGGAGCTCGGGGTGGTCGACAACGGCTTGTCGCCTTCACTCACGGGGCGCTCCTGTCCTACGACCGCGCTTGCCAAGCGGAACGCCGCCGCTCCATATATTCGGAACGTCGCTCCGCTTAACCGCGTATCCGGTGGCTCATGTCGTCGGACCTGCGCCGGCGACGCATGTATTCCCCCATGGACACGGCGCGCATCGCAACCGAAAGGCAGCTCCACATGCCCGCACCCGACTCGGCCGCCCCGCGCACCGTTCCCGCATCGACCACTGCGATCAGCCCACATTCCTCGATTCGCTGACCCTCGGCATCACTCCCGCCGACCCGCGGTACCCCGACATCTGGCGCATCCGGGTCCAGGACGTCGAGCGCGTACTCGACGAACTCGACCACATCGTCGCCGCGGCCCCTGGCCGGACACTCCTGGGGCGGACGGACCGTCAGCATGCTGCTCGGCGCACGCGTTGTCGGCGCGGACGGGCAGCCCGGCCCCGACAAGACCGACACTCGGGTGAAAGCGGGCGTACTGCTCGCTGCGACAGGCATCGGCGGCGACACCTTGAAGCCGTTCGCCGGCCGTCCGGGTCGAATGGGTGCCATCAACCCCGTAAGGGCGAGTCATAACAAATACGAAGGTCAAAGCCCGGGCGATAGAGGAATCAATCCACAGTCCCACCAGTTGACATTCCTTGAATCTCCAGAACGCCTGAGAAGGAGAACCATCGGTGTATGACAAGGTGAATTGGCCCGAGCGATACGACCCGAAGACGTCAGCCATCTACGCGCTCAACGACATCGACGTGAAGGCGCCACCTGAGGTGGTATGGAAGCTGCTCGTCGACGCCGAGAACTGGTCGAGCTACTTTCCTCCCGAGGACCAGGTAAAAATCCTTGGCGGCGAGCCGGAACTGGCGCTCGGAACCCAGTACAGCCGGGTGACGGTTGGGTTTCCCATGAGTCTGAGGGTGACGGAGCACGAGCCCTTCAGCAGGCTCTCTTGGGAGACGTTCGTCGACGGCGACGAAACCGGTTCAAGTGCGTACCACGGCTGGGTCATCACGCCCACGGACGACGGTTGTCACGTGCTGAGCGAGGAAACACAGCAGGGCCCCTTCTTCCTCGAGGAGCTCGGGCGCAAGAATCCCGGTGCGCTCTACCGTTATCACCAGGACTGGGTCGAACTCCTCGCCCGCGCCGCGGAGGCGGAGGCGGAAGCGGCGAAGCCTGCGAATCGACTCGCATAACTGCATGGACAGGGGCGAGGCCCAACACCGCTACGCCGGCGACATCGTCGCCGGCGTAGCGGTGTTGGGCCTCGGTATTGAGATGTTGATCAGGAACGTACGGCGGCGTATCCAGGATCGGTCGCGACCTCGGCAAGCGCCGCAAGAAGCTGCTCGTGGGTGCGCCAATAGACGTCGGGTGCCGGCTTCGCCATTTCGATCCAGTGCGGGCCCTGCATCGTCTCTTCCGTCCAGAGATGGCACCCCTTGGGAGTGGGTGTGATGATCCAGGCATGATGGGCCTTGGATTCTTCCGAGACCTTGGGGTAGCCACCCCAGGCGATGCGCGACACAGGCTCAAACTCCTGTACGGACGCGAAGACATCCTGTCCGGCCAGGTTGGTTTCGAACCGTGTGCCAAGGCGCAGCGACTCGTGGCCGTCAAGCAACCGGACATGCTCGACGCCCGGGTAGAAGCTGGGCCAAGCCTTGGGATCCACGAGCAGGGACCAAATCCTTTCAGGAGAGGCTTCGACCTCGAGCTCGTTGGTGAAGTGAATCGGTGAGCGGCTGGGAACCATGGCCTCGGGCCAATTGACAGCTTCGAACATATCGCACTCCAAATAACCGGCTTCCGTTCGCCGGATCAGCTGTATCGAAAATTCAGGCGCGCTGTGGCCAGTGCGGGAAAGCGTGTTGTCGGCCCGCGACGGGCGCCATGTGTGGCAGTTTCACGCGCCGTCGGCGGCCACCGAGTTCCTGACGGCGTCCAGACCGGTGGCATGGGAAACCATGGGCTGGTAATCGAGTTCGGCCACGGCCTTGTCCGTCCGCAGAGTGCACGGCTGCCCGAGGAACCACCGGGCGGGAACGGGCACCTCGTGGGCGGCGGTCTCGGCGTCCAGGTCGGGGATCGGCGTATCGACGCCATAGATCCCGAACAACGTCTCCATGAACTCGCGCAGGATGACCCGGTGCTGGTCGGTGACGAAGTACGCCTGGCCCGGCCGGCCGCGCAGCCATCCGAGGATGAGTCCCTCGACGGCGTTGTCGACAAAGGTGACGTCGGTCGTGTGCCGGCCTCCGTCGATCCAGGCGAACTGTCCCGCCCTCGCCGCGGCTACCAGGCCCTCGATGAGGATGCTGCCGGGGCCCCAGACGAACCGGGGGCGGATCGACACCGTGGCGAAGCCGGGGGCGTTCGCGTCGAGCACGATCTTCTCGGCAGCGGCCTTTGTCGCGCAGTAGGCGGCTTGCGAGTCCGGTCGCAGCGGCGCGGTTTCATCGACGTCAACGAGCGGGTCACCGGCCAGGAGGGCCGCCTCGCTCCCGCAGTGGACGAACCGAGGAACCTGCGCGTGGCGGGCCGCATCGACGGCTGCCCGGGTGCCGCGGACCGATACATGTTCATGACGCGGACGGTCAGCGGTGACATCCGTCTCGGCAGCGAGATGGAACACCACGTCGCTGTCCGTCACCTGGTCCCGCCACGTGGCCGGGTCGGTCAACTCACCGCGTACAGGCTCCGCGCCCAGCGCGGACACCTTCGCGGCCGACGCCTCGCTTCTGACCAGAACACGGACCGTGTGCCCCTCGTCGAGGAGCCGGCGTACCAGCACCTGGCCGATGAACCCCGAACCGCCCGTGATGAACGCCTGTGCCATGAGCCTCTCCTTCGCCTCGTGCGAGCCTCCTCGCTCGCCTTGGGCGAGAAGGTCTCGTGGGTTGCAGCGATCAGGGCCCTCAAGGTCTTCCCTCAACAGCATTTATGTTTTGAAGGCTTGCGATAAAAGCTGTGGATGGCTTCACTTCGGGCGCGGCAGCCGCTCCTAGAGGGCCGACGCTCCCCGGAGAGCTGTTTGAATAAATTAGGAATAATTCTTGACAGGGTTTCGGTCGCGGGCCACAGTCATCGCCGTGACGCCGTCGACGCCCGTCCGAGGGCGGCCGCGTCATGTCTCCTCCTGCTTCCCAACCCTCCGGAGAGGCACGTGACTTCACACCCGCCCGCGCACAGACCCCGCCACCGAACGCTCACCCGCGGCGCCGTCGCGACCGCGATCGCCCTGGTCCTGGCCACGACCGCGGCCCCCATGGCCATGGCCGCCCCCGCCGTGGACCAGGGGGCGCCCGACTACTACGACAGCGGGCTTGCCCCGACGCCCTATATGGGGTGGAACACCTACTACGGACTGGGGGCGCCCACCGAGAAGGAGGTGCGCGCGGTCGCCGACCGGCTCGTCAGCAGCGGGCTGCGCAACAGCGGATACGACATCGTGTGGCTGGACGGCGGCTGGCAGGCCGATGACCCCCGGGACGCACAGGGGCGGTTGGCGCCCCACCCGGACCGGTTCCCCTCCGGCATCCCGGCCCTCGTCTCCTACCTGCATCAACGCGGTCTGCGGGCCGGGATCTACACCGACGCGGGCACCTACGACGGTGGCAAGAGCTGCGGCCTCGGCAGCCGTGGCCACTACACCGAGGACGCACGGCAGTTCGCCCACTGGAAGGTCGACGCGATCAAGGTCGACTTCCTGTGCGGCATCGGCGAGAAGCTCGACCCGGGCCCGGCGTTCAAGGAGTTCAGCGACGCGGTCGCGAAGTCCGGACGCCGGATGCTGCTGAACCTGTGCAACCCGCTCACCGACGACTGGGGCCTGCCGCACACCCCCGAGCAGGACGCGCACAACACCTACGCCTACGGCCCGACGACCGGGGACTCCTGGCGCACCGGTACCGATATCGCCTGGGGCACTCCGAGCCCCGGCCAGTGGCCCAATGTGCTGCGCAACATGGACGCCAACGCCTGGCACCCCGAGGCCCAGGGGCCCGGCCACTACAACGACCCGGACTATCTGATCCCGATGCGCCGCATGACCGACGGGTCGTACGAGCTGACGGAGGAGGAGTCCACCACGCAGTTCGTGATGTGGGCCGAGATGGGTTCGCCGCTCGTGCTGGGCTCCGACCCGCGCGCCCTGTCCGATTCGATGCTCCGGACGCTGCGCAACCCGGAGATCATCGCGGTCGACCAGGACCCGCTGGCCGTCCAGGGCGTGCGGGTGGCCACCGACTCCGTCGGCGATGTCTACAGCAAGGTCCTCTCGGGTCACGGCCGGCGTGCGGTCGTCCTGCTCAACCGCTCGGACCAGCCCGTCGAGCGCACCGTGAACTTCGCCGATGTGGCACTGGGCGGCGCGGTCGCGGTCCGTGACCTGCGGGCGCGTGCCGACCGTGGGACGCACACCGGCTCGTACACCGTCGAGGTACCCGCGCATGGCACCGCGTTCCTCAGGCTCACCGGTGAGGACGCCCTCCCCGGTACCGACCTGGGCGCGAAGGCCACGGCGAGCCCGGCCGTCGTACGTGACGGCGAGGCGCTGACCACGTACTTCCGGGGGCCGGGCGGATCGCTCGTCCAGCAGGCGGATGGCAGGACGCGGGACCTCGGCGGCCCGGCGCACGGGAAGATCCTCGGCCAGCCCGCCGCGTACGCCTCGGCGGGCGGGCGGATCGACGTCTTCGTGCGGGGTGCCGACTCCCGGGCGTACCGGCGGGTGTTCTCGCACGGGCGCTGGGGCGCCTGGCAGGACCTCGGCGGGAAGCTGACCGACGCGCCCTCCGTCGCCTTCACCGATGCCACCCACTGGACGCTGTTCGCGCGCGGCGCCGACGGGCGGATCACGCAGCGGGGGCCGTCGTCCGGCTGGTCGTCGCTCGGCGCGCCGGGCGACCGGCCGACGTACGGCAGGCCGTCGGCCGTCGTGGACGCGCAGGGCCGCGTTCAGCTGGCCGTGCGCACCGCCGCCGACGACGTGTGGACGCGGTCGCGGGACACCTCCGGGCAGTGGTCGGCGTGGAGTTCGCTCGGCGGGACCGTCAGCGGCAGCCCGACGCTGGTCGCCGTCGGCGACGCGGTGGTGCTGTTCGCCCGGGGCGGCGACTACACGCTCTGGCTGCAGCGGTACGAGAACGGCGCCTGGCAGGGGTGGGACAAGCGGCAGGAGTTCCCCAGCGCCGCGTTCGACGGTGCGCTCGGGGCGGTCGCGGGCCAGGACGGTGTGATCGACGCCGTGTACCGCGGGATCGACGGTTCGGTGCACCGAACCCAATTCAAATAAATTAGGTATTAATCTTGACGTGGTGCGAGCGCCACGCGAATCTGGATCCGCCGCGAGCGGGGGCCCGGCGGGCAGCAAGCAGCCGGGCCCGCCGAGTGGATCCACAAGGAGCACTCCATGACGAACCAACACCCCAGCCGTCGACTGCTTCTCGCCGGCCTCGGCGCCGCCGGGACCACAGCACTGCTCAGCGGCTGTGTCACCGCCAGTTCATCCGGCAAGGGCTCCTCCGGGGGCGGCGCGGCGACCCTCCAGTCCAACCTGTCCGCCCCGCAGGCGAAGGCGGCCATGGAGGACCTCGTCGCCGCATACGCCAAGCAGGGCTCCGGGCGCGCGAGCCTCAACACGGTCGCCGCGGAGACCTTCCGCACCCAGCTTCCGACGTATCTGACCTCGGCCAATCCGCCGGATGTGCTCACCTGGTACCCCGGCTCGGTGGCGGAGGCCTACGCGAAGAAAAACCTGCTGCTCGACCTCAGCGACGTGTGGGCCTCGCCCGATCTCAAGCGCTACTCCAAGGCGCTGAACAAGCTGTGCACCGCGGCCTCCGGCAAGAAGGTCTTCGTCCCCACCACCTACTACTGGTGGGGCATGTTCTACCGGAAGTCCAACTTCGCCAAGTGGGGCGTGAGCGAGCCGAAGAGCTGGGACGACTTCCTCGACCTGTGCGACAAGCTCAAGGCCAAGGGCGTCGCCCCGATCGGCCTGGGCGCGGGCGGCAACACCACCTGGGTGGCGTCCGCCTGGTTCGACTACCTGAACATACGGATCAACGGCGCCCCCTACCACCGCGAGCTCCTCGCCGGGAAGCACCGCTTCGACGACCCCGAGGTGCACAAGGTCTTCGACCGCTGGCAGGAGGTGCTGCCGTACTTCGACCCCAACGGCACCGCCGTGGCCTTCCAGGACGCCACGACCGCCCTGCTCAACGGCCGCAGCGGCATGATGCTCATCGGCACCTTCTTCGCCGACGCGGTGCCGAAGAACGCCCTCGACGACATCGACTTCTTCCGCTTCCCGGTCATCGACCCCAAGGTCCCGCTCGCCGAGGAGGCGCCCACCGACGGATACTTCGCCAGCGCCCGCACCGGGCGCCGGGACGAGGTCTTCGACCTGCTGCGCTATCTCGCCACGGCCGAGGCGCAGGAGATCTACATCAAGGGCTCCTCGGGCACCGCCCTGCCCTGCCACCCCGACGCGAAGGACGCCGGGACGCCGCTGGTGAAGAAGGGCCGCAAGCACATCGAGGAGGCCGCGGAGATCACCCAGTTCTTCAATCGCGACTCCAGCGACGCCCTCCAGCCCGCGACGGACACCGCGCTGACCAAGTTCATCGCCAAGCCGAAGAGCGTCGGATCGATCCTCACCAACTGGCAGCGCGACGCCGAGAAGATCTGGCGGGCCTGACGTGGCCGTCCTCACCGCCCCCGAACGCACCTCCCCGGCCCCGCCGCCGCCCCGCGGCAGGCGGGCCCGGGGCCCTCGGCGCACACCCCCGCTGGTGCTCGCCTTCCTCCTCGTCCCGCTGCTCGCCGAGGCCGTATGGGTCTTCTGGCCCGCGCTCCAGGGCTTCTACCTCGCCCTGACCAACTGGGACGGCGTCTCGGCGCCCGAGTTCGTGGGCCTCGGCAACTTCCGCGAGATGGCCCACGACGAGGTCTTCCGCACCGCCGCCGTCGACACCGTGCTGTGGCTGGTGCTGTTCGGCGGGCTGTCCGCACTCCTCGGCCTCGGCGCGGCCCTCCTCCTCCAGCAGGAGCGCCGCGGCGTCGGTTTCTACCGCGCCGCCCTGTTCCTGCCGGTCGTGTTCTCCCTGGTCGCCACCGCCCTCGTCTGGCAGGCCATCTACCAGCCCGACGGCGTCCTGAACCAGCTCCTGGAATCAGTCGGCCTCGACAGCCTGCGCCACGCCTGGCTCGCCGACCAGGACACCGCCCTGTACGCGGTGATCGTGCCCGCGCTGTGGCGCCAGGTCGGCTATGTGATGGTGCTGTACCTCGCCGGACTCAAGGGCATCGACCCGGCCCTGTACGAGGCGGCCAAGGTCGACGGCGCCGGGCCCTGGCAGCGCCTCCGCTATGTGACGCTGCCACAGTTGCGCGGCGTCAACGCCGTCGTCCTGTCCGTGATCATCATCGACTCGCTGCGCTCCTTCGACGTCGTGTGGTCGCTGACCCGGGGCGGTCCCTACCACTCGTCCGAACTGCTGAGCACCTACATGTACTCCACCGCTTTCCAGTCCCTGCGGCTGGGATACGGCTCCGCGCTGGCGGTCGTCATCTTCGTCCTGGCCTTCGGCGTCATCGCCTCCTACCTCGTGCGTGCCTTCCGGGAGGCCGACTGATGTCCGCCACCTCCACCGCCGTGCGCCGCAAGCGCGCCGCGACCGCCGGATTCCACCTGGGCGCCGGTGCGCTGGCCGTCCTGTGGCTGCTGCCCATCGCCCTGGTCCTGGTGACCAGCCTGCGCTCCTTCGACGACATCGCCGTCCACGGCCTGGGCAGTTGGCCCCGCTCCTTCACCCTCGACAACTTCCGTCAGGCCTGGGTCGACGGCGGGCAGCAGCGCGCCCTGATCAACAGCCTGGTCGTCACCATTCCGTGTGTGCTGGTGACGCTGACCCTGGCCGCCATGGCCGCGTTCGCCCTCAGCCGCTACGAGGTGCCCTTCCGCCGCTCCCTGTTGCTGCTCATGCTCGGCGGCAACCTGCTCCCGCCGCAGATCCTGCTCATCCCCGTCTCCAAGCTGAGCGAGCTGATGGGCGTCTACGACACGCTCCCCGCGCTCATCGGGGTGCAGATCGGCTTCGGCGTCGGCTTCTACGTCTTCGTCCTGCACGGGTTCATGCGGTCGATCCCGGTCGAGATCCAGCAGGCCGCCGTCATCGACGGCGCCGGTCCCTGGCAGATCTTCTGGCGGATCATCCTGCCGCTCACCCGCCCGGCGCTCGCCGCGCTCAGCGCGCTGTCCTTCACCTGGATCTTCAACGACCTGCTGTGGGCGATCACCGTGCTGCGCAGCGACAGCAAGATGCCCATCACCGGCGCCCTGATCGGGCTGCAGGGCCAGTTCGTGTCGATGTGGAACGTGATCGCGGCCGGGTCCGTCATCGCCGCGGCGCCCACCGTGGCCGTCTTCCTCCGCTTCCAGCGCCACTTCGTGGCCGGGCTCAACCTCGGGGCGGTGAAATGACGTCGTACCAGCGCTGGACCCTGCGCACCGAGCACACCGGCTACACCGTCCGCCTCTCCCCCGACGGCCCGTGGGCCGAGCTCGACGCGTGGGGGCCGCCCGGCGTCGAAACCGGCCCGTCCGCGCTGGACTGGTCGAGGCGCACCCACTTCATCACGCCCGCCGATGCCGCGCCCGCCGAGTATCTGCCGTACGGGCTGCGGCCGTTCACCGGGGCCGACCTGGTGGCGGGGCGCCCGGGTGCGGAGCGGGGAGTGTGGTGGGAGTTCGAGGGCGCCGAGGAAGGGCCGGGGACCCTGCGGCTCACCTTCACCGACGGCCTGCTCGGCCTGCGTACGGTGCTGTGCTACGCCACGGTGCCCGGCACCGACGTCATCCACCGCTGGACCGAGCTCACCTGCACGGGCGACGAGGAGCTGCGGCTGGAGCGGTTCGACTCGGCCGCCGTGAACGTCCCCGTCACCGCCGGTGCCCGGCTGACGTACCTCGCCGGCCAGTGGTCGCAGGAATTCCAGCGCACCCAACTCACCCTGACCAGGGGCGCGTTCACCATGGGCAGCAGCCAGGGCGTGCCCGGACACGCCTACGCGCCCTGGCTCGCGGTCCAGGACGCCGCGGACCCCGGGGACCCTCCCGCCTATGGCGTGGCGCTGGAGTGGCCCGGAAACTGGCACATCACCGCGGAGGCCGAGCCGGGCGGCGCGGTGCGCGTACGCGCCGGCCGCGTACCGCACGAGGGCCTGGTGCGCCTGGCGCCCGGCGACACCCTCACCACACCGCGCCTCGCCTGCGCCTTCAGCGCCGAAGGGCTCGACGGGCTGTCCCGCGTCTGGCACCGCTACGAGCGCCATCTGACCGGCGAGCGCCTGCACCGCCCCCGCAAGGTCCTCTACAACTCCTGGGAGGCCACCACCTTCGACGTCGACGCGGCGGCGCAGCTCGAACTGGCGAAGACGGCCGCGGACATCGGGGCCGAGCTGTTCGTCGTGGACGACGGATGGTTCACCGGCCGTGCCGACGACACCGGTGGGCTGGGCGACTGGTATCCGGACCCGGCGGCCTTTCCGTCCGGCTTCGACAAGTTCGTGGCCGACGTACGCGCGCTGGGCCTGGACTTCGGCCTGTGGATCGAGCCGGAGGCCGTCAGCCCCGGCAGCAGGCTGCACGCCGACCACCCCGACTGGGTGTACCGGATCGACGGCCGCCCCACCCGCCTGGTGCGCAACCAGCTCCTGCTCGACCTGGGCCGGACCGACGTCCAGGACTTCGTCATCGCCACCCTCGACCGGCTGCTGACCGCCCATGACATCAGCTACCTCAAATGGGACATGAACCGGCCGCCGACCGAGCGCGGCCGCCCCGGCGCCGGTCCCGCAGACCGTCTCGACCTGGACGCCCAGCACGTCGCCGGATATCTGCGTGTCCTGGACCATCTGCGCACCGCCCACCCCCGGGTCACCGTCGAGGGGTGCGCGGGCGGCGGCGGGCGTATCGACCACGCGACCCTCGCCCGCACCGACGTGGTCTGGCCCAGCGACAACACCGCGCCCCTGGACCGGCTGGCCGTCCAGTACGGCTTCCTGCACGCCCATGCCCCGCATGTGATGAGCTCGTGGGTCACCGACGCCCCCGGTGTCTTCGACCCCCGTCCGCGCAGCCTCGCCTTCCGCTTCGTGGCCGCCATGTGCGGAGTCCTCGGTATCGGCGCCGACCTGCGGCAGTGGGACGCCGGGCAGCGCGCCGAGGCCGCCGGCTGGATCGCCCGCTACAAGGAGGTGCGCGATGTCGTCCACCTCGGCGAGGCCCGGCTCCTGGGCAGCCCGCTGGACGCCACCTGCGGCGTCCAGTACGACGGCCCGGACGCGCGTACCGTCGTCGCGGCGCTCAGCACCGGCCGCCTGGACGGATCCCCGCTCGTCCCGGGGCGTCCGGCCCGGCTCCGGCTGCGCGGCCTCGACCCGGCCGCCCGCTACCGGGACGCCGCGTCGGCGACCACGTACAGCGGCGCCCATCTGCTCCACTACGGGCTGCCGTTCACGTGGAGCGCCGACCACGACGCGGAACTGGTGGTGCTGACACGGCAGTAGACCGCCGACCGGCCCATGTCCGCCCCCGCCCGCAGTACAGCGAAGGAGCCCGAACCCCCGATGGAACAGTCCCGCCGGGACGGTGACCGCTTCACCGCCCGCACCGCCGTGGTCACCGGAGCCGCCTCCGGCATCGGTGCCGCCACCGCCGAACGCCTCGCCCAGGAGGGCGCCGCCGTCGTGCTCGCCGACATCTCCGAGGAGCGCGGCAGGGCGGTCGCCACGCGGATCGGCGAGGACGGCGGCCGCGCCCGCTTCGTGGCCGCCGACGTCTCCACGGAGGAGGACTGGGAGCGGATCGTGGCCGCCGCCCGCGACTTCGGCCCCGTCGACCTGCTCGTCAGCAATGCCTACACCGTCGACGTCACCCCCGCCCACGAAATGTCCCTGGGCTCCTGGCAGCGGCAGCTCTCCG
Source organism: Streptomyces sp. NEAU-YJ-81 (assembly GCF_017592595.1). Classification (NCBI taxonomy): domain Bacteria; kingdom Bacillati; phylum Actinomycetota; class Actinomycetes; order Kitasatosporales; family Streptomycetaceae; genus Streptomyces; species Streptomyces sp. NEAU-YJ-81. Next base: position 159,181 of record NZ_JAGFNO010000021.1, read on the forward strand.
TCAACCTCACCGGTGCCTTCCTGGGATTCAAGACCGTCCTGGACGATCTGCGCGCCCGCCGCGGAGCCGTCGTCCTGACCTCGTCCGTCCACGCCCACAAGGGCATCCCCGGCCACCCCGCCTACGCGGCCTCCAAGGGGGCGCTGCTGTCGCTGTGCGGACAGCTCGCCGTCGAGTACGGGCCCGAGGTGCGGGTCAACGCCGTCCTGCCCGGCCCGATCCTGACGGCGGCCTGGGACCGGGTGTCCCCCGAGGACCGCGCACGCAGCGTCGCCGAAACCGCGGCCGGCCGTTTCGGCACCCCGGAGGAGGTGGCCGCGGCCATCGCCTTCCTGGGCTCCCATGAGGCCGCCTACATCACCGGTGCGAGTCTTGTCGTGGACGGCGGCTGGAGCGTCGTCAAGTCCTCCGCATGACCACCGCGATCAGCTCGCAGCAGAAAGGCACTACGACATGACGCCCTACGCCCGTCGCGGCGTGCACGGCCAGACCGTGGAGGCCCTCGCCCGCCGCATCCTGGGCGGCGAGATCCCCGAAGGAGCCACCCTGGACCTGGTCGCCCTGCAGAGCGAACTGGACGTCAGCCTCACCGCCCTGCGCGAGTCGCTGAAGGTACTGGCCGCCAAGGGGATGGTCGACGCGCGTCAGAAGCGCGGCACCTTCGTACGGAACCGCTCGGACTGGAATCTGCTCGACGCCGATGTGCTGCGCTGGCAGTTCCACAGCGACCGCACCACCGACGCCGACCGCGCGCTGCTGCGCAACCTCGCCGAGGTGCGCTCCATCATCGAACCGGCAGCCGTACGCCTGGCCGCCGAGCGGCGCACCGACGCCGACCTCGCCGCCCTGGACGCCGCCGTGGACGCGATGGGAGCGGGCGGCTCGGACGCCGCCCACGCGGTGGAGGCCGACCTCGCCTTCCACCGGGCCCTGCTCGCCGCCACCCACAACGAACTCCTCGAACGCATGGAGATGGTGATCGAGTCGGGCCTCGCCCACCGCGACCGCATCGTGCACAGCTCCCCCCACAGCCAGGACCCCGTACCCGCCCACCGCGCCGTCCTGGCCGCCGTGCGCGCCCAGGACCCGCACGCCGCCGAGGCCGCCATGCGGGCTCTGCTCGACCAGGCAGGCCGCGACCTGGACCGGGTCGGCGGCTCCGACAACGACATGGAAAGGCCCTCTGGCCAGTGAAGATCACCCGTATCGAGACCTTCGCCGTGCCGCCGCGCTGGCTGTTCTGCCGCGTCGAGACCGACGACGGCATGGTCGGCTGGGGCGAGCCCGTCGTCGAGGGGCGCGCCGAGGTGGTACGCGCCGCCGTCGGCGTCCTCGCCGAATACCTGATCGGCAAGGATCCGCTGCGCATCCAGGACCACTGGCAGGTGCTCACCAAGGGCGGCTTCTACCGCGGCGGACCCGTGCTCTCCAGCGCCGTCGCCGGACTCGACCAGGCCCTGTGGGACATCGCCGGCAAGACCTACGGCGCCCCTGTGCACGCCCTGCTGGGCGGTCCCGTGCGCGACCGGGTCCGGGTGTACGCCTGGGTCGGCGGCGACGAGCCCGCCGAGCTGTCCGAGCAGATCACCGCGCAGGTCGAGGCGGGCTTCACGGCGGTGAAGATGAACGGCGCCGGGGCGACCTCTCCGGTGGCCACCGCGGCCGAGACCGCCGCGGTCGTCGACCGGGTGGCCGCGGCCCGCGAGGTCCTCGGCCCGGACCGCGATGTGGCCGTCGACTTCCACGGACGCTTCACCGCCGCCAGCTCCCGCCGCGTCCTGGCCGAACTGGCCGCCCTCCACCCGCTGTTCGTGGAGGAACCCGTCGTCCCCGAGCACAGCCATCTGCTCCCCGGCCTGGTCGCCTCGACCCCGGTGCCCCTGGCCACCGGTGAACGGCTCTACGGGCGCACGGAGTTCCTGCCCGTCCTCGCCGCCGGTATCGCCGTCGCGCAGCCCGATCTGTCCCACGCGGGCGGCATCTCCGAGGTGCACCGCATCGCCTCGCTCGCCGAGACCTACGGCGCCCAGCTCGCCCCGCACTGCCCGCTGGGCCCCATCGCGCTGGCGGCCAGCCTCCAGGTCGCGTTCGCGACACCGAACTTCCTGATCCAGGAGCAGAGCCGCGGCATCCACTACAACAAGGACGCCGATCTGCTGTCCTACCTCGTCGACACCGAGCCGTTCCGCTTCGTGGACGGCCATGCGCCCCGCGGCGACGCGCCCGGCCTCGGCATCACCATCGACGAGGCGGCCGTACGCGCGGCCGACCGCACCGGTCACACCTGGCGCAACCCGGTCTGGCGGCACCCCGACGGCTCCTTCGCGGAGTGGTGACGACGGTGCTGGAGATCGTCACCGACCCCGCGCACGGCGGCCGCTGGACCTCGCTGCGCGCCGGGGATCGCGAATGGCTGTGGCGCGGCACGGCGGCCGGACGGGACCAGGTGTCGCCCGGGGACGCCTTCGTGGACGCGGGCGGCCTGGAGGAGTGCGTCCCCACCGTCCGCGGCGCCCCCGACCACGGCGACGCCTGGTCACGTCCCTGGAGGCGCGAGGGGGACACGGACACCGTCCAGTGCGACCGGTTCGCGCTGCGGCGCACCATCCGCGGTACGGCCGACGGCGCGGAGGCCGACTACGTCCTGCACGCCGACCCGGGCTTCCCCTTCGTCTGGGCGGCCCACGCGCTGCTCGATCTGTCCCCGCGGGCGTCCCTGCGCCTGCGCGACGGGGCGCGCACCCGGCTCTTCCCGGAGGCCGCACCGCTGCTGGACCGGCCCTGGCCACATGGGGCGCCGTGGGTGGAGGGTGACTGGCCCGCACCCCTCGGCCTGCCCCTGGGCCGGTTCGGACCGGACGACGGCACCGCGGTCGGCGCGGTCGTGGACGCCCCGCGCGCCTGCGTCCACGACGGCACGAGCCGCCTGGCCTTCGCGCTCGAGGCCGACGGGCAGCCGCTGTCCATCGCCGTATGGCGCAACCTCGGCGGTTTCCCCGCCGAACACCCCTACCGCAGCACAGGAGTCGAGCCGATGCTCGGCCGTGTCTTCGACCTCGCCGACGCGGGTCCCGGCGACGCCGCGCGCGTGCCCGCTTCGGGCGAGGTGCGCTGGCGGCTCACGCTCGGCGCGGCCTGCCGCTGCCCCTGAATCCGCCCGTTTCTACGAGGAGTTCCCCCTGTGGACCTGCGAGCCGCCCTGGCCGCCCATCGGCTGGTCGCCGTCGTGCGCGGCGACGACCCCGAGGCCGCGCTGCGCACCGTACTGGCCCTGGCCGACGAGGGCATCGAGCTGATCGAGGTGTCGCTGTCCGGCACGGACGCCCTGACCGTCATCGAGCGGGCCCGCGAGGCCCTCGGCCCCGACCGTCCCCTCGGCGCGGGCACCGTGCTCACCGCCGACGACGCCCACGCCGTCCACCGGGCGGGCGCCGACTTCGCCGTCACCCCCGGCCTGGGTGCGGGGATCTCCACCGCACGTGAACTGGGCCTCCCGGTCCTGGCGGGGGTCATGACCCCGACCGAGATCATCGCCGCACGGGCGCTCGGCGCCGAGGCGCTGAAGATCTTCCCGGCCGCGCAGGCGGGCGGCCCCGGCTATCTCAAGGCCCTGCGGGGGCCGTTCCCGCACGAGCCGTTCGTACCGGTCGGCGGTGTGGACGAAGCCGCGGCCCGCGCCTACCTGGCCGCCGGGGCGACCGCGGTCGGCATCGGCTCGCCGCTCGTCGGCGACGCCGCCGACGGCGGCAGTACGGCCGCCCTGCGCGAACGCGCCCGCGCCTTCCGTACCGCCGTCCAGGAGGCCACAGCGTGACCGAGGATCCGCGCCCGACCCGCCCCGACCGCCTCGAGCTGGGCGAGGGCATCCGCTGGACCGGCGAAGCCCTCGTACTCGTCGACATCCTCGAGGGCCGTCTGCTGACGGTCCCTCAGGATCCCGCGTCGCCCCTGCGGACGCTGGCCGAGCTGCCCGTCCCCCTGGGCGCGGTGGCCCCCGTGGCGGACCGGCCCGGCACCTGGATCGCCGCCGCAGGCACCGGGATCTGCCTGCTCGGCCCCGACTGCGCCACCACCTGGCTGGCGCGGCCCGAGGCGGATGCCCGCCCCGCCCGGCGCATGAACGACGGCACCGCCGACCCGTCCGGCAGGTTCTGGGCGGGCAGCATGGCCTACGACGCCGACGAGGACGCCGGCTCCCTCTACCGGGTGGACCACGACGGCACGGTCACCCGGGTCCTCGACGGCATCACCGTGCCGAACGGGCCCGCGTTCACGGCCGACGGACGCGCCATGTACCTGGCCGACAGCGCCCGGGGCGTCGTCCGGCGCTACACCGTCGACCCGGCGACGGGCGGCCTCGGCACACCGACGACCTTCGTCACGGTGGACGGCGGCAGCCCCGACGGCATGGCCGTCGACGACGAGGGTGGTGTGTGGATCGCCGTCTGGGGCACCGGGACGGTGCGCCGGTACCGGCCGGACGGCGAACTCGACCGCACGCTGCGGCTGCCCGCCGCCCAGCCCGCCGGAGTCTGCCTCCAGGGCGACGTCCTGCACATCACCACGGCCCGGGTCGGCCTCACCCGGCCGGGCCCCGACGACGGTGCCCTGTTCGCGGTCCGGGTCGAGGTGCCGGGCCCTCCGGCGGCCGTCTATCGCCCGCACCCCGGTGCCGGACCCGAGCCGACACCGGCACAGGCGCGCGCATGACGGCCCCATGGCCCCCGGCGGCCGGACCGGTGGTCTGCGTCGGCGAGACGATGGCCGCGCTGGCCCCCGAACCGCCCGACTCCGTGGAAACCGGCGAGAGTCTGCGGCTGTCCGTGGCGGGCGCGGAGTCCAACGTGGCGATGTACCTCGCGGACCTGGGCCTTGCCGCCGTATGGCTCTCGGCCCTCGGCGACGACCCGTTCGGGCGGCGGGTGCGTGCCGCCGTCGCCGCGGCGGGCGTCGACGTCTCGGGCGTACCGTCCGACCCGGACCGGCCGACGGGCCTGCTCGTGAAGGACCCGGGGCCCACGGGCACCCGCGTCCACTACTACCGGCGCGGTTCGGCGGCCTCGGCGCTGGGGCCCGGCATCCTGGACGATCCGCGACTCGGGTCGGCGGCGCTCCTCCACCTCACGGGCGTGACCCCCGCGCTCTCCCCGTCCTGCGCCGCCCTGGTGGAACGGGCGCTCGCCACCCCCGCGCCCGACCGCCCGTACGCCATCAGCTTCGACGTCAACCACCGCCCTGCGCTGTGGCCGGACGGCACGGCCGCCACGGTCCTCCGCGACCTGGCCGACCGCGCCGACATCGTCTTCGTCGGCCTCGACGAGGCGCAGCACCTGTGGGGCGCGGACCTCGACGCGGGCGGCGTCCGCACGCTGCTGCCGCATCCGCGCCTGCTCGTCGTCAAGGACGGCGGACGGTCGGCGACCGCCTTCGGCGACGGGTCACAGGTCACGGTGGAGGCCCTGCGCACGGAGGTGGTGGAGCCGGTCGGCGCGGGGGACGCCTTCGCCGCCGGTTTCCTGACGGGGCTGTTGCGCGACGGGGACCTGACCTCGGCACTGCGACTCGGCCACATCACGGCCGCGTCCGCGCTCAAGGTGATCGGAGACCACGGCCCGCTGCCGGAATCCGGGACGGTCGAGCGGCTGATCGGGCTCACGGAACGGGCATGGGCGGAGCAGAACACCCCCGAGCGCGCGGGGCATACGCCGTCCCCACCGCCGCTCACCGGTTGACCAGAGGCCGGAACGCGGACCGCACATCGGATGTGGCGGCGCTGACGTACCTGTTCGACGCCGGGCCCGGGCCGGCCGCCGCCGGAGTAGTACGTGTTGACTTCCTCCCCCTCCTGAAGGGGGATTGCTACGGCTCGCGCCGTAGAGGTTCCTGTTTCATCGCCGACCGCCCGCCCGGAGAACTCCGTTGAGGTCTTACACCGGCTCCACAGGCCGATACCGCCAGCCCGGCGGCCAGAATGTTCCGCGCCGCGTTCACGTCGCGGTCGTGGGTGACACCGCAGCCGCAGGTCCAGGTGCGGACGCTGAGCGGCATCTTGTCCTGCAGGGTTCCGCAGTGCGAGCACAGCTTGGAGGAGGGGAACCAGCGGTCGACCGCGATCACCTCGCGGCCGTACCACTGGGCCTTGTACTCCAGCATCGTGCGGAATTCCGACCAGGCCGCGTCCGAGATGGCGCGGGCCAGCCTGCCGTTCTTCAGCAGGTTCCGAACGGTGAGATCCTCGATCACGATCGTTTGGTTGTCACGAACGAGCCGAGTAGTGATCTTGTGCAACGTGTCGCGCCGCCGGTCGGCGATCCGGGCGTGAACGCGGGCGACCTTCCGGCGGGCCTTGGTCCGGTTGGCTCCGTCGCCCTTGGCCTTACGGGCCAGTTCCCGCTGCGCCTTGGCCAGCCGCGCGCGGTCGTGCCGCTCGTGGCGGGGGTTGGTGATCTTTTCCCCGGTCGACAGGGTCAGCAGGTGATCCAGCCCGGCGTCCACACCGACCGCCGCGCCCGTGGTGGGAAGTGGCTTCACACCGGGGTCCTCGCACAGCAGAGACACGAACCAGCGTCCGGCCGCGTCCTGGGAGACGGTCACCGTGGACGGTGCGGCCCCGTCTGGGAGGGGGCGGGACCACACGATGGCCAGCGGCTCGGTCATCTTGGCCAGGGTCAGCTTCCCGTCCTGGAACCGGAACGCGCTGGTGGTGTACTCCGCCGACTTGCGGGACTTCTTGCGCGATTTCAACCGCGGGTACCGGGCCCGTTTGGCGAAGAAGTGGGTGAACGCCGTCTGGAGGTGGCGCAGGGCCTGTTGCAGCGGGACGGAGGAAACGTCGTTCAGGTAGGCGAGTTCCCCGGTCTTCTTCCACTGGGTGAGCATGGCCGAGGTGGCGTTGTAGTTCACCCTCTCCTGTCGCAGCGCCCACGCCTGGGTGCGTGCTGCCAGGGCCAGGTTGTAGACCTTCCGCACGCACCCGAACGTGCGCGACAGCTCGGCCGCCTGCGCATCGGTCGGATAGAAACGGTACTTGAACGCCCGTTTCACGCACGTGGTCCCCGCGTCTCACATGCTAGCGCCTCAGCTTGTGACTTACTGCGGGTAGTTGGGAGTGGACGCCGGTCGCCCTGACGGCGAACCGGCTTTCCTTGCCCTGCTCCGCAGGAGCCCGATTCCTCCCCACCCTGAAGGACGGGGTTTCCTCGGGGGAGATCAGATGACCGCCGGGCAGCTGCTGCCGCCGATCTGGAGGGTGCGGTGGGCCACGAGCTTGCCGGTGCGCAGCCAGGGGGACGAGCACGACGGCGACTGCGAGGACGGCGAGCCCGCGCCGCAGCAGCAGATAGCCGACGCCGAGCAGGGAGGCGTTGCCGAGGGCGACAGCCAGCGGGTCGTGCGGCCGGGGCGCGGGCGGCGCGGGCTCCGGCACGGCGAGGGTCGATTCATCCATCCTGATCTCTTCCCGTCACGGCGTGGGTGCGCAGGGCGCTCCATGGTTCACCCCGGCCCGTGGGACCCCTCCCGAGGAGATCAGCGCGGAAGGCTCATGGGGCAGGGAATGCCGACGCCCCCGGGAAGAAAGCAGGGAGGTGAGATCAGGTGTTTTCTTCGGAAACATCCGATATGGAGCAAACGCCCCTACCAGGCCCTAGGTCCCGCCAAGAGTGGTCCACGGCCCCTTCCGGCACTATCGTCCGCTTCATACCGTCAAGGGCCGCGGTATTCCGTTTCACGCCGACCGACTGGACCCCTTCCGTGCCCGATCCCTCCCACGCCGCCACCTGGCGCTTCGCCCTGCCGCATACGACGGCTGCCGTACCGCTGGCGCGCGCGCTGATCCGGAACACCCTGGCCGACATCGGGGCGCCCGTGGACGGCGACACGGCGGAGCTACTGACGGCCGAGTTGGTGGCCAACGCGGTGCGGCACACGGACGGCGACGAGCCGATAGAGCTGGTGGTGGAGCTGGTGCCGACCGGGGGCTGGCAGGTCGAGGTGCACGACCAGGACCCGAACCCGCCCGGCGGGCTGGACTCGCTGGGGCGCCCCGAAGGACCCAAGAGACCCGACAGCCTCGCCGAGGGCGGACGCGGGCTGCTGCTGATCCGGACCCTCAGCGCGGACGCGGGCTACCGGCCGACCCCCTACGGCAAGGCCGTCTGGTTCATCCTTCCGCCCACGGGAGGCCCGGCGGAAGGCCCCACGGAAGGCCCGGCGGAGCCCGCCGCGGAAGGCCCTACGGAGCGCTGAGGGTCGCGACCAGCACCGCCTTGATCGTGTGCATCCGGTTCTCCGCCTCGTCGAAGACGACGGAGTGCTCGGACTCGAAGACCTCGTCGGTGACCTCCAGCTCGGTCAGCCCGTGCCGCTCGTGGATCTCCCGGCCGACGTCGGTGCCCAGGTCGTGGAAGGCCGGCAGGCAGTGCAGGAACTTCACGGCGTCGTTGCCCGTCGCGCGCAGCACGTCCATCGTCACCGCGTACGGCCCGAGCAGCGCTATCCGCTCGTCCCACACCTCCTTGGGCTCGCCCATGGACACCCACACATCGGTGGCGACGAAGTCGGCGCCGCGCACGCCCTCCTCGACGTTCTCGGTGAGCGAGATCCGGGCGCCGGTGGACGTGGCGAGCTGGCGCGCCAGCTCCACGATGGTGTTGTCGGGCCACAGCAGGCTGGGCGCGACGATGCGGACGTCCATGCCCAACAGGGCGCCGGTGACGAGGTAGGAGTTGCCCATGTTGTACCGGGCGTCGCCGAGGTAGGCGTAGGCGACCTGGTCCAGCGGCTTGTCGCTGTGCTCGGTCATGGTCAGCACGTCGGCGAGCATCTGCGTGGGGTGCCACTCGTCGGTGAGACCGTTGTAGACGGGCACCCCGGCGTGCGCGGCGAGCTCCTCGACGACGCCCTGGCCGTGGCCCCGGTACTCGATCGCGTCGTACATCCGGCCGAGCACCCGCGCCGTGTCCTTGACCGACTCCTTGTGACCGATCTGCGAGCCGACCGGATCGAGGTAGGTCGTGGAGGCGCCCTGGTCGGCGGCCGCGACCTCGAAGGCGCAGCGGGTGCGGGTGGAGGTCTTCTCGAAGACCAGGGCGATGTTCTTGCCCCGCAGCCGCCGCTCCTCGGTGCCCGCGAGCTTGGCCGCCTTCAGCTCGGCGGCGAGCTCGATCAGGCGACGGAACTCGTCGGCGGTGAAGTCCAGCTCCTTGAGGAAGTGGCGGCCGGTGAGGTCAATCGCCATAAGGGTGGCTCCTAGGTCACGGCGAACACGGCGGATCAGGGGCTACGGCATGGCGCCGCGGCCAGGAACCATGGAAGCATATACGATGCTCTGCATATATACGGAGACCAGGGGGTGAACCCTGGCATTACGGTCCGCAGGCTCGCGTTACGGGTCCGCGGGCTCGCCTACGGCTCGACCGGGTCCCGCTCGACCGGACAGCTCATGCACCGCGGCCCGCCCCGGCCCCGGCCCAGCTCGCTGCCCGGGATGTCGATGACCTCGATCCCGCACTTGCGCAGAAAGGTGTTGGTCGTCGCGTTCCGCTCGTAGGCGACCACCACGCCCGGCTCGACCGCGAGCACATTGCAGCCGTCGTCCCACTGCTCGCGCTCCGCCGCGTGGACATCCTGGGTCGCCGTGAGCACGCGGATGGAGTCCAGGCCGAGGGCCGCGGCTATCGCGCGGTGCATATGCTCCGGCGGATGGTCGGTGACCTTGAGGTCCTTGCTGCCCGCGCCCGGCTCGATGGTGTACGAGCGGAGCATCCCCAGCCCCGCGTACTGCGTGAAGGTGTCCCCGTCCACCATGGTCATCACGGTGTCCAGGTGCATGAACGCCCGCCCCTTGGGCATGTCGAGCGCCACGATCGTCCGGGCCGAACCGGCCTCGAAGAGCCGGTGCGCGATCATCTCCACCGCCTGCGGAGTGGTCCGCTCGCTCATCCCGATCAGCACCGCGCCCTTGCCGAGCACCAGCACATCACCGCCCTCGATGGTCGAGGGATACGCGGCCTGCCCCTCCGACCAGACGTGGAAGTCCTCCTTCGCGAAGAGGGGGTGATGGCGGTAGACGGCCTCGTAGTGCACCGTCTCGTGCCAGCGGGCGGGCCAGCGCATCGCGTTGATCGACACCCCGTCGTACACCCACGCGGAGGCGTCCCGGGTGAAGAGATGGTTCGGCAGCGGGTTGACCAGGAAGTCATCGGGCTCCATGGCGTGGAACCGGACGGAGACCGGCTCCGGGTACCGCCCCAGATACTCCCGCTTGGTCATGCCGCCGATCAGCGCCTCGGTCAGCTCGGGGGCGCTCAGCTCGTCGAAGGCGGCGCGCAGATGGTCGGTGGCCAGGGGCCCGTATTCCTTCTCGTCGAAGACCCGGTCCAGCACCAGGGTGCGCGCCTCCGGCAGGCCCAGGCTCTCGGTGAGCAGATCCCCGAAGAGATGGACCTCGACCCCGCGGTCGCGCAGGACGTCGGCGAACCCGTCGTGCTCCTGGCGGGCGCGGCGCACCCACAGGAGGTCATCGAAGAGCAGAGCGTCCTTGTTGGTGGGCGTGAGCCGCTTGAGCTCCAGGTCGGGGCGGTGCAGTATGACGCGGCGCAGCCGCCCGGCCTCGGAGTCGACATGGAATCCCATGCCCCCATCTTCGCCGCTCGCGGCCCGTTCTGAACGCCCGGCGACACGGATCACTCACGCTGATCGCGACGGCTGCCGTGGTTCCGCCGCGGGCCCGTGTTCCGCGCGGGACGGCTATCCGGCCGCGATCACCACGATCAGCACCAGGGCGACCGCGATGAACCCCAGCAGGGCGGAGACCCATAGCTGGCCGGGCTTCAGATCGAGCCCGCCGCCGTCGGCGCCCCCGCGCCGCCACCGCCGCCGTGCCTCGCGCCGGGTGGCGCGGGCCGCCGCCTCCTCGTGCTCCCGGCACTCCTCGGCCACGCCGCCGAACAGCGCCTTCCAGCCCTTCTCACCGAACCCCGTGAACTGCCGGGTGCCGGCGATCCGGCGCACCACCTCACGGCCCGCGCCGTCGGCGGCCGTCCACAGGCCGGGCAGAACGCATGCCATCAGCTCCGGCACCGCGCCGCGCCGCGCGTACGGGCGGACGAGCCCCTCGTACAGCATCAGCGCGTTGCGCACCCGCAGCCGGCGGCCGGGGTCCGCGGCCGGTCCCTCCGCACCGCCCTGGGCACGGGGCGGCGGGTCGAGATAGAGCTGGGCGAGCAGCACCTTCTCGCAGACCGCGTCCGCCAGCTCCGGTCCGCGCTCGGGCGCGCGGCGCACCAGCTCGACCACGACACGGGTGGCCCGCTCGGCGGGCAGCCCCTCGTCCAGCGCGCTCAGCAGCAGGCCGTCATCGGCCCCCCGCAGCGCCGCGGGCAGGTCGTCCCCGCCGTGGCGCAGCGCCTCGCGCAGCATCCGCGCCCCGGTGACCGAGACTCGGCGAACCCCCGCGCCCGCCGTCCTCGCCCGCTCCGCCGTGGTGTCGTCTGTGATCTCCGTGTTCGTCGGGTCCTCTGTCTCTTTCACCATCGATGTCTCTCTCCTCACAGCGCCTCCAGCACCTCCCGTATCCGCGTGGCCGCCGCGGCGTCGAGCGGCTCGTCACCGTCCTGCGCCAGCCGCGGCAGAAAGCCGCACAACACCGTCAGTTGCCGCTCATCGCCGGCCGCCCGCCGGATCCAGCCGACCAGCGCGTCCTCGGCCGCCCCGGCCGATCTGGCCCAGGTCAGCGCGGCCCGCAGCAGCTCGGCCAGCCGCGGCGCGCACCCCGGATGGGCCGCCAGTACCGCCGTGGCCAGCGGCCAGGCGGCGTACGGCTCCAGCTCCGGCACCTCGCACAGCCCCCACAGATGCGAGGTGCGGGTGGTGACCGCGCGCAACACCGTGAGCAGCGCCAGATCCCGGCGGGGCCGCCGGGTGTCGCGCAGCCAGCGGGTGAGCGCGGCCAGCACGGTCTCCGGCTCGGTCCCGGCCAGCAGCCGCAGCACGCTGTAGGAGGTGATGCGGCCGTCGTCGGCGCAGGCGATCCGGCCGAGTTCCTCCAGGGACGCCACGATGGAACCCGCCGCCAGTCCGTAGCCGTGGGCGAGCGCGGCGGTCTCGCGCTCCCGCTCGTCGTCGCCGCGCGCCCAGTCCCGCAGCAGCCCGTTCACGGCGGGGCGCACCCCCGGGGCGCGGGACGCCTCGGCGAGTGCGGTGGCCGCCGCCATCCGCTGCACCGGGCTGTCGGTACGGGCCAGCGGCAGCGCCAGCTCGACCAGGCCGTAGAGGTAGTCGCGGGCACACAGCACGCCCGCGGCGACCGCCGCGCGCACCCACACCTGCGGCCGCGGGTCGTCGCACAGCCCGCGCAGCCAACGGGCCATCGGGCCGCGTAGGTTGTGGTGGGCGTCCCAGGACTCGTGGAGCACGGCGGGCGCCAGCCGCCGCCCCTCGAACCACACCGCGCGCACGGGCACCGACGCGTCCCCGAGGTCCTCCACCCCGTCGCCGTGGACCGCGCGCGCCGTGGCCAGCGAGGCCCCGGGGCGGGCGGCGAACAGCGGGCGCCCTGGCGCGTACTGCGGATCGAGCGTGACGGCCAGTTCCCAGGCCAGCAGTTCGGCGGCCTCCGCCATGAGGCTGTGCGCCGAGCCGTTGAAGACGGCGAGCGCGATCCGCAGCGCGGCGGCGCGCAGCGCGGGCAGCGCGGCGGGCAGGGCGCCGGGACGCCCGGTCTCCAGGAACCACGCACGGGCCTGGTCCGGGGCGAACGACCGGCAGTGCTCCAGCAGCCGCTCCTCGGACAGCCTGCCCTCGGCGTGCGCGGCCAGCAGGCCCGCGAGCCGGGCGGCCTCGCCGGGCCGCGGCTCGTCCAGGCCGAGCGCCTCGGCCAGTTCGGGGCGCCAAGCGGTGGCGCGGGCCGTCTCCAGCAGCCCGGTGGGGCGGTCGGCGAGCAGCTCGATGAGGTGGCGGTCGAGAACGTCGGCGGCGGCCGGGGGCTCGTACGGCACGGCGTGGCGGCGACCGCCCAACAGCCGGTCGGCGGCCGGGCCGCCCGCGACCAGGACGACGCAGAACGCCTCATGCCCGGCGAAGTGGGCGCGCAGCCGGTCCAGCAGGGGCTCGATCGCGAAGTCCGGCTGATCGGGGGGGAGTTCGAGGAGATAGCCGTGGCCCCGCTCGGTCTTCTCCACACCGGACGCCCCGTGGGGGATGCCGGAACCGTGTGGGATGCCGGTCTCAAGCGGGGTGCCGGACCCGTCCGGAATACCGGGCCCATACGGAATACCGTGCCCATACGGGATGCCGGAACCGAGCGGGAGGCCGGACAAGTGTGGGATGCCGAGCCCATGCGGAATGCCGGACCCCAGCCGGGAGACCCCGCCGCCGGCCAGCTCGGACAGTTCGGCGAGGAGGGCGAGCCCGGTCCAGGCACGGCCGGTGCCGGGTTCGCCGCACAGCGCCAGCAGGCCCGTGCGCCGCAGATGGTCGCGCATCGCGGCATAGCCGGGAACGGTCCGGTAGAGCCTCCGCAGCCGGTCCAACTCCTCGCGGGGCACCGGGCCTTCGGGGAGGGGGTACGGCGCCGGTTCGGCGCAGAGCCGGGCGGGGCCGACGGCGATATGCAGATGGGCGCGCGCCTCGCGCGCCGTGCGGGCGCCGCCCGGCTGGCCCGCCCCGTCCAGCGGGCCGCTCTTGGGGATGTCCAGCCGTCGTCCCCGCGACCCCGCCGGGGCGTCGACGTCTTCCGATGCGCTCATCGCCCGCCGTCCTTCATGCCGTGGCCCCCGCTTCCCGCCGTGGCGGTGATGGGGTGCCGGTGAATGCCCGAAGCGGGCGGCGGGGTTTCTCCCCCTGCCCGCCCCGCCGCCCTTCTCCGGTGCGGGGCACTGGGCCGTGCGCACCCCCGTCGCTCACGGTCCCGCGCCCTTTGTGCCACTCCAGGGTCGCCGGGGAACGGCGGGGCGGCTGTAGCCGTTTACACAGTCGCGGAGGACGCGTGGGAAGTGCGCGCCCGCGCTCAGTCGCGGGGGCAGTCGCGGGGGTCGGTCGCGGGGCGCGCCGGGATGTGCTCCCCGGTCGCGCGTCCCTCGGCCAGCAGCCGCAGCAGCGCGATGTCCATCACCACGAAGCGGCGCGAGGCGGTCCGGACGACGCCCTGGCCGCGCAGCAGCCGCAGCGCCTTGGCGACCGCCTCCCGGGTCGAGCCCACCGCGGCCGCGATGTCGTGCTGGGGCAGCGGCAGATCGACGGTGATCGCCCCGTCGGCGGCGGGGTGGCCGGTGCGCTCGGCGAGTTCGACGAGCCGGGCCGCCAGCCGCTGCAGCACCTTCTCCGAGGCGAGTGAGCGCCGCTCCCCGTCGGAGCTGCGGAGCCGGGAGCTGAACTGGCGCATGATCAGCACGGTCGCGACGGGACGTGCGGCCAGATAGGCCCGGAACCGGTCGCCGGAGACCACCACCGCCTCCATCCGGCCGAGCGCGGTGACGGTGGCGCTGCGTGAGCCGTGGTCCACCGCGGCCTGGTCGCCCACGACCTCGCCCGCCCCGCGCAGCGCCAGGATCAGCCGCACCCCGCGCTCGGTCTCCACCGAGACGGTGGCCCAGCCGGAGGTGATCGCCACGACGAAGGTCGTACGGTCGTGCTCGCGCAGCACGACCTCGCCGGGGGCGTAGGCCCGGGGTGTGCCGAGGGCGAGCAGTGCGCGCCGGTCCTCGGCCGGAAGCGCGTGCAGGAAGGGCCGTCCGTCCTCGAAAAGGCTCATCCGCCCTCCCCGCTCAGCTCGTCGTCGTCATGCCTGCGGAGAACCCAGGGACCGGTCAGCACGCTAGGCAGCTGGCACGGGCACGTCAATGGTGCCGTAGCGGGTCCGTGCCGGATCCGCCACTCTCCCCGGGGTCGACCCGAACTCCCGTACGCAAAGCGGCGCCCGCGACGGCCGCGAGCGCGGCGGTCACCGCCGTGAAGACCCACCCGGCGCGCAGCGCGTCCAGCCCCGGCCGCGCGGCGCCACCGGTGATCACGACCAGCGCCGCGACGCCCAGGGCCGAGCCGCCCTGCCGGGACATCATCAGCACCCCGGAGCCGAGGGACAGCTGACGGGCCGGAAGCAGTCCGGCGGCCGAGAACATCACCGGCTGGTAGAGCCCCGCGCCGATCCCGGTGAGCACCAGCCCGGGCATGAACTCCACGGCGTAGTGGGCACCGTCGCCGCCCGCGAGGAGCAGCCACCACACCGGCCCCGCGGCGAAGCACAGCCCGCCCACGACGGCCGTGGTCCGCTCCCCCAGCGCCCGGACGATCCGCCCCGACAGCATCGACACCACCAGGACGGTGAGCGGCCAGGGCGTGACGGCAAGGCCGGCCCGGGCCGAGGACCAGCCCCATGCCCCGGTGAACAGCAGGGTCGCGGCGAGGATCGAGGCGGCGTAGGCGAGGAAGTAACTGAGCAGCCCGAGCGTGGCGGCGGTGAAGGCACGGGTCCGGAACAGCGCGGGGTCCACCACCGGGTCCGGATGGCGGCGTACGTGCGCCACGGCCAGGGCGCCCGTGATCAGGCCGACGGCCGTGGCCCGTTCGCGCGGCGGGAAGGCGGGCAGGGCGAGCGAGAGGGAGGTGGGCACCAGGACGGCCGCCGCCACGCCCTGCACCACACGCGCCGCGATCAGCGTGCCGAGCCCGGGGGCGGCGCCACAGGCGACCGAGGCGAGCCCGAACAGCGCGATGCCGGTCAGGAACGAACGCCGCCCGCCGATCGCGTCGGCCAGCCGACCGGCCGGGACCAGCAGCGCCGCGAGCACGATGGTGTAGGCGTTGAGCACCCAGGACAGCTCGGCGGTGGACGCGGAGCGGAAGTCCGCGCCGATCGCGGGGAAGGCGATGTTGACCGCGATCATGTCGAGCACGGCGAGGAACTGGGCCGCCGACGCGACGGCGAGGATCAGCCAGCGCCGACGGCTGGGGGTGGGGGCGGGCGCCGGATCGGGGGTGGCCGCGGGCACACCGCTCCCCTGGGCCTTGGAGGAAGGGGTCGTCATGCCCGTCCAGCATCGGCCCCGGGGCACGGCGGAACGAGTGGCAGGAGTGACAGCATGCGCTACATTTCTGCCATGCGGTCCATAGCCCTCGCCGTCACCCCGGGCATGCCGATCTTCGACCTGGCGGTGCCCTGCCATGTCTTCGGCACCGATCGCCCCGGACTCCCCGATCCCTGGTATGAGCTGCGGGTCTGTGCGATCGGACCGGGCGGTACGGAGGCCGGTGCCCCGGTCGCCACCCGTTCGTGGTTCGCCGCCCACACCCCGTACGGCACCGAGGAGCTGATCACCGCGGACACGGTGATCGTCCCGGCCTCGGCCGATGTGCGGGGCGATCCGCCCGAGGAGCTGATCGCCGCGCTGCGCGAGGCCCATCGGCGCGGCGCCCGCATCGTGTCGCTGTGCTCGGGGGCGTTCACCCTCGCCGCGACCGGACTTCTCGACGGCCGTACGGCGGCCACCCACTGGATGTACGCGGCGCTGTTCGCCGAGCGCTATCCGGCCGTACGGCTCGATCCGTCCGTGCTCTATGTCGACCACGGCGATGTGCTGACCGGGGCGGGGTCCACGGCCTGCATCGACGTCTGTCTGCATCTGGTGCGCGAGGACTACGGCACCGAGGCGGCCAACACCCTGGCCCGGCAGCTCGTCGCGCCCGCCCACCGGCCCGGCGGCCAGGCCCAGTACATCGAGGCGCCGCTGCCGGAGCGCACCGACGACTCACTCGCCCCGCTGCTGCACTGGGCCGCCGAGCGGCTGCATGAGCCGCTGACCGTCGCCGACCTCGCCCGCCGCGCCCACACCAGCCCGCGCACCCTGGCCCGCCGCTTCCACGCCGCGACGGGCACGACGCCGCTGCGCTGGCTGCAGGGTCAGCGGATCGCGCGCGCCCGGGAGCTGCTGGAGGGCGGCGATCTGCCGGTGGACCGGATCGCGGAGCTGTGCGGGCTGGGGACGGCGGCCAACCTGCGCCGCCACTTCACCCGGGCGGTGGGGGTGCCGCCGCACGACTACCGCCGTGCGTTCCGGGCCCGGGAGGCGCGGGCACCGGCCGTCTGACGCCGGGCCGTCCCGGACCCCGTCCCAGGTCCCGGCCGCCCGTACCTGGGGCGGGGCACGCCGCCCCCGGCCCGGGACAGCGGCCCTGCCCCACCCCCAGCCGCTACAACCGCGGGTCCACCGGCTCGGACTCCAGCGCGAGCACCGCGAATACGGCCTCGTGGACGCGCCACAGGGGCTCGCCCTCCGCCAGCCGGTCCAGCGCCTCCAGCCCGAGTGCGTACTCCCGCAGGGCGAGCGAGCGCTTGTGGCCGAGATGGCGCACCCGCAGCCGGTCGAGGTTCTCCGGGCGGGTGTACTCCGGGCCGTAGATGATCCGCAGATACTCGCGGCCCCGGCACTTGACGCCCGGCTGGACCAGCCGGCCGTCGCCCTTGCGGACAAAGCCCTGGAGGGGCTTGACCACCATGCCCTCGCCGCCGGCCGCCGTCAGGTCCAGCCACCACCGCACGCCTTCGGCGACCGACGCCTCGTCCTCGGTGTCGACGATCAGCCGCCGGGTGGGGGCCAGCAGCCGGGTGCCGTGACCGTCGGCGGCCGGCTTCTCGGCCTCGATCATCCGGTCGATCAGGGCGAGCTGCTGATCATGGGGCAGCGCGGTGACGAGGTTACGGCCCTGGACGGCCAGGATCTGGAACGGCGCCATCCGGATGCCGTCCGGCCCGTCGACCGGCCAGCAGTAGCGCCGGTAGGCGTCGGTGAACGCGGCCGCGTCCGACGCCCGTTCACGCTGCTTGCCGAGGAGGGCGGACACCTCGACACCGCGCGCCTCCGCCCCCTCCAGCGCCGCGAGAACGCCGGGGAAGACGGTGCGGGAGGCGGCGCCCACCGCCGCGTACTGGCTGCGCAGCAGCCCCTCGGCCTTGAGCGACCACGGCATCAACTCGGCGTCCAGCAGCAGCCAGTCGGTGTCCAGCTCCTGCCACAGCCCGGAGTCCTCGAGGGAGCGGCTCAGCACGCGCAGTACGGTCTCGGTGAGCTGGACGTCGTCGAAGAACGGCCGTCCGGTACGGGTGTGGATCGTGCCCGATGCGCCGTCCGGTGCGCCGAAGCGCTCCCGCGCGAGGTCCGCGTCACGGCAGACCAGCGCCACCGCGCGGGAGCCCATGTGCTTCTCCTCGCAGATCACCTGGCGGACCCCGTCCGCGCGGTAGGCGGCGAACGCCTCCGCCGGGTGTTCGAGGAAGCCTCCGTCGGCGGCTCCGCCGCCGGTCCCCTCCTTGGAGGTGGCGGTCGGCGCCATGGTGGGCGGGAGATAGCCGAGCAGCCGGGGGTCCACCGCGAAACGGCTCATGACCTCCAGCGCCGCCGCCGCGTTCTCCTCCTTGACCGCGATCCGGCCCATATGACGGGTCTCGACGATACGGCGGCCCCGCACATCGGCCAGGTCGAGCGGGCGGCCGTCGGCGCCTCCGGGGGCCTCGGTGGTCAGCGGTTTGACCGGTTCGTACCAGACCCGCTCGGCCGGGACGTCCACCAGCTCGCGCTCCGGCCAGCGCAGCGCGGTCATCCGGCCGCCGAAGACACAGCCGGTGTCGAGGCAGATGGTGTTGTTGAGCCAGGAGGCGCGGGGGGTGGGAGTGTGGCCGTAGACGACGGCGGCCCGGCCGCGGTAGTCCTCGGCCCACGGATAGCGCACCGGAAGCCCGAACTCATCGGTCTCCCCGGTCGTCTCCCCGTACAGGGCGTGCGAACGGACCCGGCCGGAGGTGCGGCCGTGGTACTTCTCGGGCAGCCCGGCGTGACACACCACCAGCGCCCCGCCGTCCAGGACGTAGTGGCTGACCAGCGACTCGATGAACGCCCGCACCCGCTCGACGAAGTCCGGGTCCGCGGTGTGCTCCCGGTCAAGCTGCTCCACGGTCTCGGCGAGGCCATGAGTGACCCGCACCTTGCGGCCCTTGAGATAGCGGGCGAGCTTGTTCTCGTGGTTGCCGGGCACGCACAGGGCCGCGCCGGAGGCGACCATGCCCATCACCAGGCGCAGCACCCCGGGGCTGTCGGGGCCGCGGTCGACGAGGTCGCCGACGAAGACCGCCGTACGGCCCTCGGGGTGGGCGGCGTCCACCGGGCGGCCGGACTCGTCGCGGCGCAGGGCGTAGCCCAGCTTGCCCAGCAGGGTCTCCAGCTCGGAGCGGCAGCCGTGGATGTCGCCGATGATGTCGAACGGGCCGGTGAGATGGCGCAGATCGTTGTAGCGGCGCTCGGTGACGACCTCCGCGGCCTCGACCTCGTCGACGCCGCGCAGGATGTGCACCTTGCGGAACCCCTCGCGCTCCAGGGACTTCAGGGAGCGGCGCAGCTCACGG
This sequence comes from Streptomyces sp. NEAU-YJ-81, assembly GCF_017592595.1. Lineage (NCBI taxonomy): Bacteria > Bacillati > Actinomycetota > Actinomycetes > Kitasatosporales > Streptomycetaceae > Streptomyces > Streptomyces sp. NEAU-YJ-81. Next base: position 178,574 of record NZ_JAGFNO010000021.1, read on the forward strand.
CGCTGGCGGGGGATGACATGGTCGGGCATCCCGGCGCGGTCGGGGCGCTGGGCGTTGCGCCGGGCGCACTCGCCCTCGGGGACGTCGAGGACGATCGCCACGGGCAGGACGTCATGCTCGCGGGCGAGCCCGATCAGGCTGCGGCGGGACTCGCTGCGGACGTTGGTGGCGTCGACAACGGTCAGCCGCCCGGCGGCCAGCCGCTTGCCCACGATGTAGTGCAGCACGTCGAAGGCGTCGGGGGTGGCGCTCTGGTCGTTCTCGTCGTCGGCGACCAGCCCCCGGCAGACGTCGGAGGAGACGATCTGGGTGGGCAGGAAGTGCTGCCGGGCGAAGGTGGACTTGCCGGAGCCCGTGGTGCCGACGAGCACCACGAGGGACAGATCGGGCACGCCGATCGGGCGCTTCTCCTCGGTCATGCTGCTGCCTCCTTCGTCGTGATCGCGGTGCTGTCGCCGCTCCGGCTGTCCGTGCCGTCGCCGCCGCCCTCGGCGGCCATGCGGAAGAGCGCGAGCTGGGTGGGCGGGCCGACCTCGGGGTCCTCGGGGCCGACGGGGCGGAACTCCACCGCGTAGCCGTGCCGTTGGGCGACCTGTTCCGCCCAGGCCCGGAACTCCTCGCGCGTCCACTCGAAGCGGTGGTCGCCGTGGCGCATCCGCCCGGCGGGCAGGGTCTCCCAGCGCACGTTGTACTCCACGTTGGGCGTGGTCACCACGACGGCCTTGGGCCGTGCGGCGCCGAACACCGCGTGCTCCAGGGCGGGCAGCCGGGGCGGATCCACATGCTCGATCACCTCGCTGAGCACCGCCGCGTCATATCCGGCGAGCCGGGAGTCGGTGTAGGTGAGCGCGCCCTGGGTCAGCTTCAGCCGGGCCGACGACGGCCGCTCGACCGAGCCGGTGTCCAGCCCCGGACGGTCCAGCCCCGGACGGTCCAGCCGCAGCCTCCGTGCCGCCTCGTTGAGCGCGCGCATCGACACATCGACGCCCACGATCTCGGTGAACCGCGTCTCCTTCAGCAGCGCACCCAGCAACTGGCCCTGGCCACAGCCCAGATCGAGCACCCTGGCCGCACCGGTCCCGCGCAGGGCGTCGAGTATCGCCTCCCGCCGCCGTACCGCCAGTGGCACCGGCCGCTGCCCGGAACCCTCTTCGCCGTCGTCCTCCTCCAGCGGCTCGGCCGCCGGTTCGCCGATGGCGCTGTCGACGCCGTTGTCGACGGCGTTGTCGATCTCCTCCGCCTCGGTGTCGTCGGCCTCGGCGAGCCGCGCCAGCTCCAGCCGCTCCAGCGCGCTGCGCGTCAGCGACCAGCGCCGGGCCAGATAGCGGTTGGTGATCAGCCGCTGCTCGGGGTGGCGCTCCAGCCAGCCCTCGCCGGAGCGCAGCAGCTTGTCCACCTCGTCCGGGGCTACCCAGTAGTGCTTGGCGTCGTCGAGCACGGGCAGCAGCACATACAGATGGCGCAGGGCGTCCGCCAGCCGCAGCTCGCCCTCCAGCACCAGCCGTACGTACCGCGAGTCGCCCCAGCGCGGGAACTCCTCGTCCAGCGCCACCGGCTCGGCCGCCACCGCCCAGCCCAGCGGTGCGAAGAGCCGCTCGACCAGGGCGGCGCCGCCGCGGGCGGGCAGCGCGGGCACCTCGATCCGCAGCGGCAGCGCCCGCTCCGGCAGCTCGGGCCGGGCCTTGCACTGGCCCCTGAGCGCACTGGAGAAGACCGCGCTCAGCGCGACCGCCAGCAGCGAGGAGGCGGCGTACGGGCGGTCGTTCACGTACTGCGCGAGCGCGGAGTCGGGGGCGCCGCCCCGGCCCTTGCCGCGGCCCCGCCGCACCAACGCCACGGGATCCACTTCCAACAGCAGCGCCGCGGTGCAGCGTTCGGCGGTCGCCTCGGGATAGAGGACATGCGCGGTGCCGTAGGAGGTCGAGAACCGCTGCGCCTTGTCGGGGTGCTTGTGCAGCAGAAACCCGAGGTCGGTCGCGGGGCGCTCGGCGGTGCCGGTGGTGGTTAGCGTCAAGAACACCCGTCCGAGTATCGCCCGGTGTCCCTTCCTCACCTAATGGTTTCTCACCACGGCGGCCAGCTCCGCGATCCGCTCGGGACCCACCCGGCAGCAGCCGCCGATGAGCCGCGCCCCGGCGTCCCGCCATGCCTTCACCCGTCCCGGGTCGAAGGTCGTCCGGCCGCGCCAGCTCCGTGCCGTGGCATCCCACTCCTCTCCGCTGTTCGGATAGACCACCACCGGCTTGCCGGTGATGTCGGCCGCGATCTCCACGGCCCGGTCCGCATCGCCCGGCTCACAGCAGTTGACGCCCACGGCGATCACCTGGTCGACCCCCGCGGCCAGGGCGAACGCGTCCCTCAGGGGCTGCCCGGCCCGGGTGGTCTCCCCCACGATGCTGTAGGAGAGCCATACCGGCACCCCGCATCCCTCGACGGCGCTCAGCAGCGCCGCCGCCTCATCGGCGTCCGGCACCGTCTCCAGCGCCAGCGCGTCGGGCCCGGCCGCGGCCAGCGCCTCGATCCTCGGCCGGTGGAACCGTGCCAGCTCGGCCACGCTCAGTCCGTACCGCCCGCGGTACTCGCTGCCGTCCGCCAGCATCGCCCCGTAGGGCCCGACGGAGGCGGCGACCCACACCGGCTTCGCGCCCCGGTCGCCACCCACGACCCGGTCACCGCCCGCGGCTCGGTCGCCCGCGGCCTGGTCACGGGCCGTCGCGCTCTCGGTGGCCGCCCGCTCGGCCCCCGTGCGCGCCAGCTCGACACTGCGCCTCAGCAGCGCGGTGGCCTGCTCGTGTGCCACGCCCCGGTGGGCGAAGCCTTCGTAAGTGGCCTGATAGCTGCTGGTGATGAGCACCTGTGCGCCCGCCCGTGCGTAGGCGGTGTGGGCCGCCTCGATCTGCCCCGGGTCATCGGCCAGCAGCCGGGCCGACCACAGCTCGTCGGAGAGATCGCAGCCCTGTGCCTCCAGTTGGTTGGACAGCCCACCGTCGAGGACGAGCGGTCCGCGCTCCAACGCGGTGGCCAAGGGCGTGCGGGATACGGACATCACGGGTGCTCCTGGTGGTTCGCTCAGCCCAGCCGGGCCTGGACCTGCGAGGAAATCAGCTCCAGGTGGTCGAGGTCCTGGAGGTCCAGCATCTGGAGGTACATCCGGGAGGCGCCCGCCTCCGCATAGCGGCCGATCTTGTCGACGACCTCGGCCGGGGAGCCCGCCAGGCCGTTCTCCTTCAGCTCCTCGACCTCCCGGCCGATCGCCGCGGCCCGCCGGGCGACCTCGGCGTCGTCCTTGCCCACGCACGCCACGAGCGCGTTGGAGTACACCAGGTCGTCGCCCTTGCGGCCGGCGGCCTCGGCCGCCTTCCGCACCCGGCCGAACTGGCGCTCACTGTCCTCGACCGAGGCGAACGGCATATTGAACTCGTCCGCGTACTGGGCGGCCAGCCGCGGCGTGCGGGTCGCCCCCTGGCCGCCGATCAGCACCGGCACCTTGCTCTGCGCAGGCTTGGGCAGCGCCGGGGAGTCCACCAGCTGGTAGTGGGCACCGTCATAGCCGAAGGTCTCGCCGACCGGGGTCTGCCACAGCCCGGTGACGATGGCCAGCTGCTCCTCCAGCCGGGCGAACTTCTCCTTGGGGAAGGGGATCCCATAGGCCCGGTGCTCCTCCTCGAACCAGCCCGCGCCCAGGCCCAGCTCGACTCGTCCACCCGACATCTGGTCGACCTGCGCGACCTGGATCGCCAGCACACCGGGCAGCCGGAAGGTGGCGGCGGTCATCAGCGTGCCCAGCCGGATCCGCCGGGTCTCGCGGGCCAGCCCGGCCAGGGTGATCCAGGCGTCGGAGGGGCCCGGGAGGCCGTCCACGCTTCCCATGCGCAGATAGTGGTCGGACCGGAAAAAGGCGTCGAATCCGAGGTCCTCGGTGGCCTTGGCGACGGTGAGCAGAGTGTCGTAGGTCGCCCCCTGCTGGGGCTCGGTGAAGATGCGAAGATCCATGACCCCCATCCTGCCTCTTCACGCGGCACCACCCCACTCCCCGCCCCACTCGCGGAACGTGAGATGCCGGAGCATCCCGTGCACCCGGTCCCGGGCCTCGTCCGCCGCGTCGATCGCCTCCACACACTGCCAGTACAGCGCCTCCTCCTCCGTATTGGCGGCGACCCCGACCAGCGCGAACCCCGCCTCCGCGAGCAGATCTCCCAGCGCCAGCAGCACCTCTCTCGGATCGCGCACTTCTGAGAGCTGCGCGGCCCGTAAACCGCCGCCGCGCAGCGTGGGGTGGTGCAGCGCCGGGTGGAACAGGGCGCCGCGCGCCCGCCCGCCCGCCTCGCACAGACCGCGCGCCTCCGCTCGCGCGGCCGCCGGGCCGCTCACCACGAAATAACCGCCGACCGCCTCGGCCAGCGCTTGAACCTGCCAGGCTTCGGCCACGATGTCGTGCACGCCCCCGGCCTTCGCCAGGGCGTGCCGGGTGACACCGATCAGCCGCATCGCGTCCATTCCCCGCACCCCTCTCAACGGACTTCCGAGCCCGTCACTCCTCCACTACCCAGAGTGATGACTAACAGGCCGAAAAGCTAGGGGAATTCAGGAATCTGTTGACAACAGTTGCGGTGTGGATAACTTTTTCACTACGGAGAGTGACGAAGTGGAGGGTTAGGGGGCTTGTGGGCCATCCGAGATCACGGTTCACCGCCAGAGCGCCCGTTCACCGTCATAGTCCCCCGTTCACCGCCAGACCCCCCATTCACCGCCAAAGCCCCCGTTCGCGGTCAGCGCACGTCCGCGATCAGCCCCCGTTCGCGGTCAGCGCACGTCCGCGATCAGCCCCCGTTCGCGGTCAGCGCCCTCCGTTCACCGGAAAGCGCCCCTCGTTCCGGTCGATCTTCGCCGAGAGCGCCGCGAGCGCGTCGATCCCCAGCACCTCGCAGAACTGGAGCAGATACGCCAGCACATCGGCGACCTCATCCTCGACCCGGGCCGCCTTGCCCTCGTCCTCCATCACCCGCGCCGACTGCTCCGGCGTCAGCCACTGGAAGATCTCCACCAGCTCCGACGCCTCGACGCTCAGCGCCGCCGCGAGGTTCTTGGGGGTGTGGTACTGCTGCCAGTCGCGCGCCGCCGCGAAGGCGGCCAGCCTGCGCTGCAGCGCCGCCACGTCCAGGCCGTCGGTCCGGCCGTCGGTTCGGCCGCCGGTCCGGTCGTCGGTTCGTCGCTCGCTCTCATAGGACTCGCTCACGACCCAGGTCTACCACCGTGACGGGGGCGTCCCCGACCGCCCCCGTCACGTCCCCCACCGTCCCCACGAGCCGGATGTGCCCCCGTGCGCACATCCGGGCCGCCACCCCCAGGAGCTCCCGCGCCTGCCGCCGGTCCAGACACCGGTCGAAACCGTCGGCCAGCACGGTCAGCACCTGCCGCGCGGGGAGCACATCGGCCGCCGGGTCCACGGCCAGCACACCGGGCCCGGTCAGCAGCACGAGCGCGAGCGCGAGATACCGCAACTCCCCGTCGCCCAGCCGCTCCACGGGCATCGCGCCGAGCTCCCCCTGCTCGACCAGGGCCCGCACCACCCCGTCCGCGTGCCCCTCGGTGACCAGGCCCTCCACCGGCCCGACGCACCCCGCCCGGACCGCCGCGACCAGCGCCGCATGGCGCGTGCCGCACTCCCGGCTGGTCCGCCGCAGCACCGCCGCCAGGTTCTCGCAGCAGCCACGCAGCCGCCCGTCCCTCGGCACCGCCGGCGCCCGCATCCGCTCCGGCCGCGGATCGCAGGGGAAGACCGAGCGCAGCGCGATGACCACCTGCTCGGCGGCGGCCAGCGCGAGCCGCTGGCCCTCCGTCGTGCCCGCGACCCGCAGCGGCAGCAGCGAGGTCGCCAGCCGGTCGTCGGGCAGCGGAGCGCGGGTCACCGCGACCGCTCCCGCCGTATGCCAGGCGGCCTGGACACAGCGCCGCCCCGGGTCGCGCAGCGCCGTCTCCAGCAGGGTCTCCCCCGCCCCCGTCATCCGCTCCCCCACGATGCGCAGTTCGGGCTCGGCCTGTACGGCGACGTCGAGCCGCACGGGCCCGACCGGGCCGTCCACGGTGCAGCCGATGCGGAAGCCGCGCCGCCCCTGCCGGTCCGGCCGCGCCCGGCGCGGGATGTAGGCGGCCGGGTCGCGGAACACCTCCGCGAGCCGGGCTCCGCCCGCGAGCCGCGCGAGCGCCGCGTACGCCTCCAGCACCCCGGACTTACCGCTGCCGCTCGGACCGGAGATCAGGGTCAGCGGGCCCAGCGAGAAGGCGGCGCGGCGGTGGGTCTTGAAGGCCGACAGCCTCAACTCGGAGACGATGGGCCGCAGTTCGGTCCTGGCGGGCAGGAGCCCGGATGCGCTCATGCTCCGGAACATATCTCTGGCACATACCGCTGAACCGTTACGCCTTCCGTATCTTCCTACCATCGGGGGATAGCCGTGGTGGCCCATGATGACCAAGGGGCGGCGGATGACCAGAGATCGGGGAGTTGCGGACGGGATGGGGGGCCATGGCTGACAGCACCTTCTGGATCGCAGCCCTCACCGGCGGCACCGCCGTCCTGGCCAGCTGGGTCACCAGCCGCGGCAACACCCGGGCCGCCCGGATCCAAGCGGACACCGCCGTACTCGCCCAGCGCGCGGAGCGGCTGCGCGACAGCAGGCGCGGCGCGTATCTCGATCTGATCGAACAGACCCACAGCATCGGCGAGTTGTACTGGCAGATCGCCGCCGTCCAGCGAGCCGCCGAGGCGGGGCGCCGCCCCGCCCTCCTGGATGAGTTGGACGAGTTGGCCGAGCTCGCCGAGCGCGAACGCGACGAGTACGGCAAGCTGCGCCGCTGTGTGCGCGTGGTCGAGCTGGAGGGCCCGGCCGCCGCGGCCACCGCCGCGAACGCGCTGCAGAAGGCCACCGGCCCGTTCCACCGCGCCCTGGGCGCGATCCGCTCCGGCGAACCGGAGGGGCCGCAGCGCTTCCACGACGCCTTCCGCCCGTTCTGGCAGGCCCTTACGGACTTCGTCGAGGCCGCGAAGACGGCCCTCCACGAGCCGTAGCGGGGCGCCTTGTCGAGCCGTAGCGGGGGCCTCGGCGAGGCGCGGCGGGTGGCTTGTCAGGAAGCGGACGGCGCGGGAGGCGGGGTGCCCGCTACGGGACGCCACACACCCCAATTTTGTCAGCAACATGTCAGTCCGCACCACTTCACGGCCCGACCGCACACCGGCACCGGAGACTCGTACGGTGGCCGTCGGCCCGGGGCTCGAGAGGTGCCATCAGCACGGATGCTGATACGCGGGCCGCTCCCCTAAACCCTTTGGCGGAGCCGCTCTCAGCCCCCAGGTCGATTTCCACGGGGACCCATGGTGCGGCCGGAACAGCTGTCCTAGCGTGCCCTTTACTGGAACCTTAAATCCCTAAGGAGCGTCATGTTCGGCCGAATAGGACGGTTTTCCGTCCACCGTCCATGGCTGGTCGTCGCGATGTGGGTCATCGCGGCGGTCGGCCTGGCCATCCTGGCCCCACCGCTGAAGTCCAGCACCGACCAGGCCGACTTCCTGCCGTCGCACTACGAATCGGTGCGGGTGACCAAGCTCCAGGAGCAGGCGTTCCCGCAGCACGAGACCGCGGCCGCCATCCTGGTCTACCAACGGTCGGACGGCGGAAAACTCTCCGAGGCCGACAAGGCCGCCGTCACCAAGGCGACCACGGGGTTCCAGGACGAGAAGTACAAGACCTTCAAGTCCGTGGTGACCACGCCCGAGGCCGTCTCCAAGGACGGCAAGATGGCGCTGGCCAACGTGTACTTGACCAAGAAGGACATCTACAACGAGGACACCCAGCAGTCGATCAAAGACCTGCGCGCGGACCGCGACAAGCTGCTGAAGGGCACCTCGCTGAAGGTCGACGTGACCGGTCCGTCGGCTTCTGCCCTCGATTCCATCGAGTCCTCGGGTGACACCGACGCCATGATCATGATGGCCACCCTGGTCCTGATCATCGTGCTGCTCGGCGCCATCTTCCGCAGTCCGCTCATCGCGCTGATGCCCGTGCTGATGATCCTGGTGATGTTCATCATGGCCCAGGGTCTGATCGCCACCGCCAGCGATCTGTTCGGACTCGAGGCCGACAGCAGCGTGTCCGCGATCCTGATCGTGGTGCTGTTCGGCGTCGGCACGGACTACATGCTGTTCCTGCTGTTCCGTTACCGCGAACACCTCCGTAAGGGCCAGGAGCCCAAGGAGGCCCTGGTCGACGCGGTCACCCGGGTCGGCGAAACCATCGCCTCGGCGGCCGGTGCGGTCATCGTGGCCTTCCTCGCCCTGGTGCTGTCGACGATGGGCAGCATGCGCGCCATGGGACCCTCGCTGGCGATCTCCGTCGCGGTGACGCTGGTGGCGGCCCTCACCCTGGTGCCGGCGGTGTTCTCGCTGCTGGGAACGAAGGCGTTCTGGCCGTCCAAGGCGTGGAAGAAGGTCCCCCGCAACCGACTCGCCAACGGCGTCGGCTCCCTGGTGTCGCGCCGTCCCGGGCTGATCGCCGCGGTGTCCGCCGGTGTGCTGGCGGCCCTGGCGGTGGGCGCGCTCGGCTTCAAGGCCGAATTCGACACCGAGAGTTCGCTCCCCAAGGACCTGGAGTCCGTCCAGGCCATGGCGGATCTGCAGAAGAGCTTCTCGGCCGGTGAGTCCGACCCGAGCCTGGTGTACGTCCAGTCGAACGGCGACAAGCTGGACCCCGCGGCGCTGACCGGATTCCGGCAGAAGCTGGGGGCGGTCGAGGGCGTCGGCGAGGTCTCCCCCGCCGTGCTCAACCCCAAGGGCGACGTGGCCCAGTTCAACGTGGTGCTGAAGTACCGGCCCGCCTCCGAGAAGGCCATCGAGCTGGTCGCCGGGGAACTGCGGGACACCGCGCACGGCTCCGCGCCCGAGGGCGCCAAGGTCCTGGTGGGCGGGTCGACCGCGGTGCTGGCCGACATCGAGGACGCGGTCAACCACGACTACCGGCTGGTGTTCCCGGTCGCGGGCCTGGCCATCATGCTGATCCTCGGCCTGCTGCTGCGCAGCGTGGTGGCGCCGCTGTATCTGATGCTCGCCGTCGGCCTCGGCTTCGCCGCGACCCTGGGTTCCACGGTCTGGCTGTTCCAGAACGTCCGGGGCGAGAACGGCCTGCTCTTCATGCTGCCGATCATCGTCTATCTGTTCGTGGTGGCGATCGGCACGGACTACAACATCCTCATGGTGGCCCGGCTGCGGGAGGAGGTCAGAAAGGGCAAGACACCGGCCGAGGCCGTCCGGCTCGCGGTGTCCCAGTCGGCGCCGACGATCGGTTCGGCCGCCATCATCCTGGCGGGCACCTTCGGTGTGCTGATGCTGGCCAGCAACACCATGCTCCAGCAGATGGGCTTCGCCGTCGCCTTCGGCATCCTGCTCACCGCGTTCATCATGGCGCTGCTGCTGGTGCCGACGGTGACCGCGATGCTCGGCTCCAAGGCGTGGTGGCCCAACCACCGCCACGACTCCCCCGAGACGCCCGGCGTCTCCGGCCCCGGGCGGGCCGAGGAGCCCGATGCGGCGGGCGAGACCGTACGGGTGTGACCTGACGCTCCCCCGGACGCCCGAACGACCCGGTGGCCCTTCGCGACATCGTCGCGGAGGGCCACCGGCGCGAGAGGCCGTCCCCGACGCCCAGCGCGACGCACCGAAGAAGCTGATCGCAGCGCAGGGAAGGGCAGCTCGATGGACCGGTGGGACCGGATGGGGCGGCCGGCCGCGTACGGAAGCGCCGCCGCCATGGCCCCGTATGCCGTGATCAAGGTGTCGTGGGTGGTCGGCTCACTGCTCGGACTGGCGCCGGTCGGGGCCGGGTTCGGGCTCGCCGAGTGGGTGGTGCTCAACACCGTGACGGTCGGCATGGCGGCCGTCGGGATCACTCTCGGGCTGGCGCTGGCCCGGCCCTGGGGGATGCGGCTGCCCGGGGTTCCGGTGGTGTTCTGCGCCTGGGTCGGCGCGGGGTTCCTGGTGTCGATGCTGCCGTACGCGCTGGCCGACTCGCTGCTGTCGGAGCCGGACACCTCCGGGGGCGACAACGACCCCGAGATGCCCGGCTGGGAGGCGGCCCTGATCCAGTTCGGCTTCATCGGCATGGGCCTGGGCCTCACCCTCGCGCTCCCCGCCTATCTGCGCAGGCGCTGGCCGGAGGCGTTCGCCGGGCGGGGCGGCGGGCCCTCACCACTCGGCCGGGCGGCCGCGGTCCTCGGTGCCGCCGTCGGGCTGATGTGGCTGTACTGGGCGGCGGGCGGCACCGCCGGGCTCGCCCACCCCGACGAGGGCCGGGCCACCTGGCGCCTGCTGTGCGGGATCTGCGGCACGTGGGCGCTGGTCGCCGCGTTCGCCGTGGCACGACCGGGCCGCGAAGGACCCGGACGGCTCCCCCGCTGGCTGCCGTCGGTCCTCGGCTGGCTCGGCTCGGGCTCACTCTTCGCGTGGAGCGGCTGGAAACTGCCCCTCACGCTGTACGTCGCGCTCGCGGCGCCCCCGGACGTCGCGCTCCCCGAGCAGTTGGGCCTCGCGATCGCCCTGCACCTGTGCGCCGTCGTGGCGGGCGGCGCCATGATGTGGACGCTCACCCGGGGCCCGTCCCGGACCCGCCCGGAAGTGGCCGCCGCCCCGCCCGGCTGATGCCGCGCGGGCGCGCCGAGGCCGAAGCCTCCCGCCTCAGCGCCCCTCGCGCGTGGGCTCCAGCACCGCCACGCACTCCACATGGTGCGTGACCGGGAAGAGGTCGAAGGCACGCGTGCGGCGCGGGGAGTAGCCCTCCCCGCGGAAGTACTTCAGGTCGCGGGCGAGTGCCGCCGGGTCGCAGGCGACGTAGGCGATACGACGGGCGCCCAGGGCCGCGAGGCGGGTCACCGTCTCCTTGCCCGCGCCCGCGCGGGGCGGGTCCAGGACGATGAGGTCGGCCTCGGTGATCCCGGTGCGGGGCAGCACCTGCTCGACCTTGCCGTGCTCGATGCGGACGCGCTCCAGGTCCTGGAGGTTGTGCCGGGCGTCCTCCACCGAGCGCTTGCTGGACTCGATGCCCAGCACCGCGCCGCGCTCCCCCACCCGCTCGGCGATCGCGCCCGCGAAGAGGCCGACCCCGCAGTACAGATCGAGGGCCGTCTCGCCCTGGCGGGGCATCAGGCCCTGCATGACGGCCTCGACCAGGACGTCCGCCGCCTTGGGGTGGACCTGCCAGAAACCGGCCTCGCCGACCCGCCAGGTGCGGCCCGCCGCGCGCTCGCGGACGAAGGGGCGGCCGTGGACACGGTGCACCAGACGGGTCCGCTCACGGCCGCGGGACTCGCTGACCCGCAGCACCGAGACCGGCCGGTCCAGTTCGACGATCGGCAACCGGCCGCCGGGGCGCGGGGTGAGGACGACCTGACGGTCGGAGGAGCCGGTGGCGGCGATGGCCTCCACGCTGGCGATCTGGGGCCATTCGCGCTTCTCGACGCCGAGTTCGGTGACGCCGGGGGCGGCGATCAGGCAGTGGTCGATCGGCTCGACCTCGTGCGAGCGGTGGCGGCGCAGTCCGGGCCGGCCCTGCTCGTCCACCGCGTACTGCACCCGGGTGCGCCAGGCCGGGACCTCGCCGCGGGCCACCTTGTCGCCGGGCGCGGGCTCGACCGTGCCGTCCCAGCCCGCCTCCTCGGGGGTGAGCCCCGCCAGCCGGGCGAGCTGCTCGGTGATCACCTCGGACTTCAGCCTGCGCTGGGCGCCGGGGGCCGCGTGCTGCCAGTCGCAGCCGCCGCATTTGCCGGGGCCGGCGAACGGGCACGGCGCCTCGACCCGGTCCTTGGAGGCGTCCAGCACCCGCACCGCGTCGGCGCGCAGGAAGCGCGCGCCCTCCTCGCCCTCGGTCACCCGGGCGACGACCCGCTCACCGGGCAGCGCGTGCCGGACGAAGAGCACCTGGCCCTCGCCGGTCCGGGCGATGCAGTGGCCGCCGTGCGCCACCGGGCCGACCTCGACCTCGTACTCCTCGCCGACCAGCGATGCCTTGGGTTCACTTTGCATGGCGGGTTCAGGCTCCAGAGGGGGTGAGGGGGCGCGGTGGGACAACAGCCCACCAGTCTACGTCGCGCCCGCCCTCACCCCGTCACGCCCTGATGTACCGGGCCTGCGGGCCCACCGTCAGGGAACCTGCGAGGTGACGCCCGGCTTCTCGTCCTTGGGCCCCTTCTCGCCCTTCTCGCGCTTGGCCGGAATCACCGGGCCGCGCCGCACGGCCCCCGGGGCGTTCCACTCGGCCCGCTTGCGCGCCCGCTTCCGGGCCAGCTCGGAGGAGTCCAGCTGCCACGGCACGGAGGTGACCATGACGCCCGGGGTGAACAGCAGCCGCCCCTTGAGCCGCAGCGCGCTCTGGTTGTGCAGCAGATGCTCGTACCAGTGGCCGACCACGTACTCGGGGATGAAGACGGAGACCACATCGCGCGGGCTCTCCCGGCGCAGGCTCTTGACGTAGTCGATGACCGGCCGGGTGATCTCGCGGTAGGGCGAGTCGAGGATCTTCAGCGGCACATCGATGCCGCGCTCCTGCCACACCCGCTGCAGCGCCTTGGTCTCGGCGGGGTCCACGTTGATGCTCAGCGCCTCCAGCCGGTGCGAGCGCATCAGCTTGGCGTAGGCCAGGGCGCGCAGTGTCGGCTTGTGGACCTTGGAGACCAGCACGAGGGAGTGCACCCGGGAGGGGCGTACCTCCTCCTCGTCGAGCTGTTCGGTGGCCGCCGCGAGTTCCTCGGAGACGCCGTCGTAGTGGCGCCTGATGGCCGTCATGGTGACGTAGAAGATGACCATGCCGAGCAGGGCGACCCAGGCGCCGTGGGTGAACTTCGTCAGCAGCACCACGACCAGCACCAGGCCGGTGAAGAAGGCCCCGAAGGTGTTGATCGCGCGGGCGCGGACCATCCGGCGGCGGGCGTTCGGGTCCCGCTCGGTGGCCAGGTGGCGGTTCCAGTGCCGCACCATGCCCGTCTGGCTGAGGGTGAAGGAGACGAAGACGCCGACGATGTAGAGCTGGATCAGCCGGGTGGAGTCGGCCCCGTAGAGGTAGACCAGGACCGCGGCGGCCGAGGCGAGCAGCACGATGCCGTTGGAGAAGGCGAGCCGGTCGCCGCGGGTGTGCAGCTGGCGGGGCAGATAGCGGTCCTGGGCCAGGATCGAGCCGAGCAGCGGGAAGCCGTTGTACGCGGTGTTGGCGGCCAGGAACAGCACCAGCGCGGTGGCCGCGGCGAGCACCACGAAGAAGAACGAGCCGTCGCCGAAGACCGCGGCCGCGACCTGCGAGATCACCGGGTTCTGGGTGTAGTCGGCGCCGAGCGGGGTGCCGTTCTTCAGCAGGTCGTGCGCGGGGTTCTCGGCCATCTTGACGTTGGTCACCAGGGCCAGCGTGATGATGCCGACGAACATGGTCACGGCAAGGCCGCCCATCAGCGCCAGCGTCGTCGCCGCGTTACGGCTCTTGGGCTTGCGGAAGGCGGGCACGCCGTTGCTGATCGCCTCGACGCCGGTCAGGGCGGCGCAGCCGTCGGAGAACGCGCGCAGCAGCAGGAAGATCAGCGCGAAGCCGGCCAGTCCGGTCTGCTCGGCGTGGACCTCGAAGCCCGCGGTGGGGGCCTTCATGTCGTCACCCAGGACCAGCCCGCGGTAGGCGCCCCACAGGATCATCACGAAGACGCCGCCGACGAAGACGTAGGTGGGGATCGCGAAGAGCTTGCCCGACTCCCGTACGCCCCGCAGGTTCATGAGCGTCAGCAGCAGGATGATCCCGACCGCGCACAGTGTCTTGTTCTCGACGAAGAAGGGAACGGCCGAACCGAGGTTCTCCACACCGGAGGAGATCGACACCGCCACCGTGAGGACGTAGTCGACCAGCAGGGCGCTGGCGACCGTCAGACCCGCCTTGGGGCCGAGGTTGGTGGTGGCGACCTCGTAGTCACCACCCCCGCTGGGGTACGCGTGCACGTTCTGGCGGTACGAGGCGACCACCGTGAACATCAGCACGATGATGGCGATCGTGATCCACGGGCTGTAGTGGTAGGCCGACGCACCCGCCACGGACAGAACGATCATCACCTGCCCCGGCGCATACGCGACGGAGGACAGGGGGTCGGAAGCGAAGACGGGGAGCGCGATGCGCTTGGGGAGGAGAGTCTCCCCCAGCTTGTCGCTGCGCAGGGCCCGCCCGATCAGGATCCGTTTCGGGAGGTCGGTCAGTTTGGACACGGAGAGGATCGTAAGGGGTAGCCCGGGCCCCCGCCCACCCGCCCACCCCTGGGAAAAGGGGCGGGCGGGAGCAGGGCGCCGGAGGCGATCAGGACAGGCGCGCGGGCAGCGTGCGGTGGCCGTTGGAGATGAAGGACTCCACCGGCTCCAGCGGCTCCTGCCCGGACGCGAGCGTGAGCCCGGGGAAGCGGTCGAAGAGCGCCGGGAGCGCGATCGCGGCCTCCAGCCGGCCCAGCGGGGCGCCGACGCACAGATGGACGCCGTGGCCGAACGCCAGGTGGCTCTTGAGCCGCCGGGTGACGTCGAAGCGGTCCGCGTCCTCGCCGTGCACCTCCGCATCGCGTCCTGCGGCCGCGTAGGCGGCCAGGATCGCGTCGCCCTTGCGCAGCACCACGCCGCTGTCCAGCTCGATGTCCTCCACGGCGTAGCGCAGCGGCAGGTTGGCGACCGGGGCGGAGTGCCGCAGCGTCTCCTCGATCACGTCCTCCCAGGTGGCCCGGCCGGCCCGGACGTGCTCAAGCTGCTCGGGCCGGGTGAGCAGCGCGTGGATGGCGTTGTCCAGCAGGTTGACCGTGGTCTCATGGCCGGCCGAGAGGAACAGGGCGAGGGTGTCGATCAGCTCCTTCTCGCTGAGCTTGGAGCCGCTCTCCTCGTCCCGCACCGCGATCAGCCCGCTGGTGAGGTCGTCGCCGGGCCGCTCGCGCTTGGTGGCCACCAGCTCGCCGAGGACGGCGTACATCTCGTTGAAGGTGGCGGTGACCTCCTCCGGGGAGGCGGAGGTGTGGAAGATGCTGTCCACGACCCGGCGCATCCGCTCGCGCAGGTTCTCGTCGTCGAGCCCGAACAGCTCGGAGATCACCTGAATCGGCAGCGGGTACGCGTACGCCTCGCGCAGGTCGACCACCTCGCCCGGCGCGGCGGCCAGGTCGTCCAGGAGCGTGGTGCAGATCTCCTCGACGCGCGGCCGCAGGGCGGCGGTGCGCCGGGCGGTGAACGCCTTGGAGACCAGGGTGCGCAGCCGCCGGTGGTCGCCGCCGTAGGCCGTGAACATGTTCTCGACGGCGACCCAGGTGATCAGCGGCCACTCGGGCGAGATCTCACCGTTGATCCACGCGGGCCAGTGCTGCCGGGGGTCCTTGGAGACCCGGGGGTCGGTCAGCAGCTCCTTGAGGGTCCGCTGGCGGGTTATTGCCCACGCCACCACGCCGTCAGGAAGCTCAACAAGCGTCGCCTCGCCGCCTGCGGCGACTCGGGCTGCCTCTCCGGCGATGTCGCGGCCGGCGGGGTCGAGGACGATGGGACGGGGTTCCATTGGCTGACTCCAGAGGTCTCGTCGAATCGGACCGGCTCGGACACGGGCGCCGCGAACGGCTCGTTCACGGCCACCGCTTGGGCGGGGAAGCGCACCGGCAGGGCGGCCAGGGCGCGGGCGAACGGCCCGGTCCGCCACGTCAGCCGCTCGACGGGGACCGCCAGCTCCATGTCCGGGAGGCGGTCCAGGAGCCGCTCGATGGCCACGGAGGCGATCACCCGGGCGGGCCGCTCGGCGGGGCAGCGGTGGGCGCCCGCGCTCCAGGCCAGATGGGCCCGGTTGCCGGACCGGCGGTCGGAGGCCATGGACGTCTCGCGGTTGGCCGCGGCGTAGCTGATGAGCACCGGTTCGCCCTTGCGCAGCCGTACGCCCGCCACGTCGCAGTCGTACCGGGGGAACCGGGTGCCGTAGTTGGCCATCGGCGGGTCGTTCCACAGGACCTCGTCCAGGGCGTCCTGGACGGGCATGCTGCCGCCGGACAGCTCACCGGCGAAGCGGTCGTCCGACAGCAGCAGGCGCAGCGCGTTGGCGATCAGGTTCTGCTGGGGGTCGGTACCGGCCGCCATCAGCAGGATCATCTGCTGCATCAGCTCGTCGTCGGTGAGCTGCGAGGGATGCGCGATCAGCCAGGAGGTGACGTCGGCGGAGAGCTGCCGGCGCTTGTCCGCCAGCAGGCCGGAGATCCAGTGGAGCAGCTCGTCGTTGGCCGCCGCCGCCTCCTCGCCGCTGTCGAAGAGCTTCATCATCGTCTCGACCAGCTTCGGCCCGTCCGCGGGGCGCGCGCCGAAGAGCTGGTTGAAGACCAGCAGCGGAAGCACCGACGCGTACTCGGTGATCAGGTCGGCCTCGCCCCGGGAGGCGAAGGCGTCGATCAGCGTCTCGGCGCTGCGCTCGACGTACTCGCTGAGGGCGTGCGGATCCACCCGGTCCAGGCTGTCGGTGATCGCCCCGCGCAGCCGGGCGTGTGCCTCCCCGTCGCAGAACAGCGCGTTCGGCCGGTACATCATCATCGGGGCGACCGGGTTGTCCGGCCCCACGCTCCCGTCCTGCATGGCCCGCCAGCCGCGCGGGTCCTTGGCGAACCGTTCGGTGTCGCGCAGGATCTCCAGGCCGAGCGGGTAGCTGGTGACCAGCGAGGCGTACACCCCCGGCGTGAGCTCGACCGGTGCGATCGGCCCATGGGTGGCGCGCATCCGCGCGTAGGTGCCGCGCGGGTCGGCGGCGAACTCAGGACCGTACATCGGTACGGCCGCGCTTTGCCCGGTGTCGCCCACGGCCTCGGCGGGGCCCGCGTGCGCGGGGCAGCCCGGTGGAGGAACGGGGCCGGCGGCTGGACGGTCGGTCACACAATCTCCTGAGAACTACGGGTCTGGCGGGCCTGTAGATATTGGACGAGGGCGATCAGCGCGTGGGTGGAGGAGATCCGGTCCCGGGCGTCGCAGGTCACCAGGGGGGTTTCCGGAAGCAGATCGAGGGCCTCCCTGACCTCCGGCTCCGCGAAGCGGGGAGAGCCCTCGAACTGGTTGACGGCGACGGCGTACGGCAGTCCGTGCTCCTCCAGGACGGCCATCACCGGGAAGGACTGCTCCAGCCGCCGGGTGTCGGCCAGGACGAGCGCGCCCAGCGCCCCGTTCGTCATGTCCCGCCACAGCCGGGTGAAGCGCTGCTGTCCCGGCGCGCCGAACAGATAGAGCACCAGGGACTCGCTGAGGGTGAGCCGACCGAAGTCCATGGCGACGGTGGTGGTCGTCTTGTCCTCGGTGCCCCGCAGGTCGTCGATGAGCGCACCGGCCTGCGTCATCGTCTCCTCGGTGCGCAGCGGCCGGATCTCGGACAGCGAGCCCACGTAGGTCGTCTTGCCGACGGCGAAGTGTCCGACGACCAGGATCTTCGCCGCCACCCGCACCGTATGGGGCAGATAGACCGCCTTGTCGTCAGAGGCGAGCGCGGAGTCCATCGAGCACCTCCTGCAGGAGCTGGGTGTCGGGGAGGTCGGCGGCGGGGATCGGGGACCGCGTGGAGACGTGGCCGCTGTCCACGAGGTCACCGAGCAGCACCTTGGTGACGCTGACGGGCAGCTCCAGGTACCCGGAGACCTCGGCCACCGAGAGCGCGCCGCCCAGGCACAGCTCCATGACCCGCCGCTTCTCGGGGCTGAGCCCGGTGAGCGGCCGGTCGGGGTGGGCCATGACCAGGGTCACCAGGTCGAAGGTGTTGCGAGTCGGGTAGGCACGGCCGTCGGTGACCACATACGGCCGTACCAACCCTCGTTCGCGCCGCCCCGGACTCATGCGTGGCTGCCGATCCCCTGCCGCGGGAGGCCCTGCCGCGGCGGGCTGGTGAGCTCCTTGCCGAGCCGGTCGACCAGCTTCTGCATCCGGTAGCTGACCGCCTCCATGTCCACGGCCTCGGTGGCCGAGACCGCCAGATACGCGCCGGGCCCGGCGGCGATCAGGAAGACGTACCCGCCGACGAACTCGACCAGCGTCTGCTGCCAGGGCGTCTCGTTCGGATCACAGAACTCGGAGGTGGAGCGGCTGATCGACTGCAGCCCGGAGAGTGCGGCGGCCTGGCGCTCGGCCTCGTCGCGGGCGATGCCCTCGGAGTACGCCCGCAGCATCCCGTCCGCGGAGAGCAGGATCGCGTGCCGTGCCTCCGGCATCTTGACGACCTCGTCGAGCATCCAGCCGAGCTCGTTGTTGAGATGGTCGTTCATGCCTGGCGATTCCCTTCGTCATGGTGAGGGGCGGAGTCCTGGGTGTCGGCACGGCCGGAGCGGGTGCCGCGCGCGAACGCGCCCAACCGCGAGGCGGTTTCCTCCGCCGAACGCGCGCGGTGCGCGCCGGTGTCGTCGGATTCGGCGGCGCCGGTCCGCCCGGCCCCCATGGGCCAGTCGGCGGCCGGCGGGGTGGCGGCGGCCTGCCTGCGGCGGCGCTTGGGCAAACCGCCCTGCGTGGTGCCGTACACGCGCGTGGCCTCGTCGTCGCCCAGGGACGGCTGGGGCGCCGGGGCGGGTGCCGGGGCCGGGGCGGGCGCGGGGGTGGGGGTGGGAGCGGGCGCCGGAGGCGGGGCCTGGGGCGGGACCTGAGCCCGGGGCGGGGTCTGGGCCTCGGCCGGAGCGGTCTGCGCCTGCCGCGCTCTTCTGGGGGCGCGGGTGCGGCGGGAGGGCAGGGTGTGCAGCGGCTCGGCGCCCTCGGGGTCCTGCGCCGCGGTGGCCGGCCGTCCGTCGGGGTCGATATGGGTGAGCAGCTCGCTCGGGAGGAACAGCACGGCGCGCACACCGCCGTACGGGGACCGGGTGTCCACCGAGACGCTGAAGCCGTACCGCGCGGCCAGCAGGCCCACCACGGCGAAGCCGAACTGCGGCGGATCGCCGAGCCGGGAGACGTCCACGGCGCGCTGGCCGGAGAGCAGGGCGGCGGCCCGCTGGACCTCCAGGCCGTCCATGCCCACACCGGCGTCGTCGATCACGATGCAGGCCCCGTTGTGCACCGGCTGGAGGCTGACCTCCACGGAGGTGTTGGGCTGCGAGTGGCGGGCGGCGTTGTCCAGCAGCTCGGCGACCGCGAGCACGATGGGCTCCACGGCCCGGCTCACCACGGCGACGTCGATCAGCGCGTGCACCTGCACCCGCTGGTAGTCGCGGATACGCGACTTGGAGCCGCGGACGACATCGGTCAGCGAGGAGGCCAGCCGCTGACGGCCGGGCCAGGAGCCGCAGAGCACGGCGATGGCCTGGGCGCGCCGGCCGAACTGGGCGTTGGCGTGGTCGATCTCCAGCAGGTCCCGCAGCACATCGGGGTTGTCGTGCCGCTCCTGCATCTCGGAGATGGACACCTGCTGCTCGTTGGCGAGTCCCTGGACGGCTCGCATGGACGCCTTGAGCGCCGCCTTGGCGGAGGCGTCGGCGCGCGTCTGCGCCTTGTCCACCGCGCGGGTGAACTGTTCCATGACGGCGTGCAGGCTCTGAGCGAAGGCCGTACCGGCCAGTTTCTCGTCCCGCAGGCCCGGCAGCGGGCCGGGCTGGCTCAGCACATCGGCGATCGAGGGGAGGCGTACGTCGACGAGGTGCTGCACCTCCTCGTCACGGGACCGCAGACTGTCCTCGAGAGTGGCGTTGCGCCTGCGGACTCCGGCGGTGATCTGCCGCTGGCGGATCAGAAGCACCAGGACGACGAGAAGCGCGGCGGCCAGACACCAGCTCACCGCCTCCGTTATGTGATCAGTCATCAGGAACCTCGTGCAGAAGAACGCGGGCGCGGAAGGAACGATTCAGAGCCCTGATGTCCCGTCCGGAAACGGAATACGGCGATCATCTTAGCCATGTCGTGACCTAGTATCCGACGCCCGTGACAAAGTTCGAACCAGCGGCATTCGCTCGGCATTTGTCATGTGGTTTCGGTGAAGATCCGGGATTTCAGGCAAAGATGAAGGGTCGCGACCACCGGTGAAGCGCCGTAACCCGGGCCCACCGTAGTGGTCGAGGCTGATCACCAACAGCCTTTTCACTCCGCGTCCGCAACCGGAAATGATCGTTGCCCTTCCCTGTCCCCTCCCTCCCGGCACGTCTGCGATCACCTCCGACCGCCTCCCCGCATCGCCGATCATCGCGGGAACTTTCCCGCTATGTCGTACGTCACCACGTTCATCTCCCGGCCGTCGCGCGCGGACGGGGGAACGGGCCGCCGGTACGGATACGGTGGGGACAGGTGCCGCGGCGGCCGACTCCCGTCGTCCCCGGGCACCGGCATCGGGGCCCCGCCCCGCTGTCGCCCCGTAGGTCCTGGAAGGAAGATGTGAGCAGGGTGTTTGCGCAGGTCGGCACGGTCATCTGGAGTGCGGGGTAAGACGCATGCATATCGTGATCATGGGCTGTGGCCGGGTGGGCGCGGCCCTCGCCCAGACCCTGGAGCAACAGGGGCACACGGTCGCGGTCGTCGACCAGGACCCCACCGCCTTCCGCCGCCTGGGCGGGGGCTTCGGCGGGCGCCGGGTGACCGGCGTCGGCTTCGACCAGGACACCCTGCGCGAGGCGGGCATCGAGGAGGCCGGGGCCTTCGCCGCGGTGAGCAGCGGCGACAACTCCAACATCATCGCGGCCCGGGTGGCCCGCGAGATGTTCGGGGTGGAGAACGTGGCGGCCCGTATCTACGACCCCCGCCGGGCCGAGGTCTACCAGCGCCTCGGCATCCCGACCGTGGCCACGGTGCGCTGGACCGCCGACCAGATGCTGCGGCGGCTGCTGCCGTCCGGCGCGGAGCCTCATTGGCGGGACCCCAGCGGCGGGGTGCAGCTCGCCGAGGTGCACATCTCCCCCTCATGGGTGGGCCACAAGGTCAGCGTGCTCCAGGAGGAGACCGGAGTGCGGGTCGCGTTCCTCACCCGGCTCGGCGAGGCGATGCTGCCGACCTCCGGGACGGTGCTGCAGGAGGGCGACCTGGTGCATGTGATGATGCGCACCGACGAGGTGGAGAAGGTCGAGGCAGCCTTCGAAAAGGGGCCTGAGGAGGCGAACCGATGAGGGTTGCCATTGCGGGTGCGGGCGCCGTGGGGCGTTCCATCGCGAGCGAGCTGCTGGAGAACGGGCACGAGGTGCTCCTCATCGACAAGGCGCCGACCGCCATCTCGGTGGAGCGGGTGCCGCAGGCCGAGTGGCTGCTGGCCGACGCGTGCGAGATCACCTCTCTGGACGAGGCGGCGCTGCAGCGCTGCAACGTGGTCATCGCGGCCACCGGTGACGACAAGGTCAACCTGGTCGTCTCGCTGCTCGCCAAGACCGAGTACGGGGTGCCCCGGGTGGTCGCCCGGGTCAACAACCCCAAGAACGAGTGGCTGTTCAACGAGGCGTGGGGCGTCGATGTCGCCGTCTCCACCCCGCGTCTGATGTCGGCGCTGGTCGAGGAGGCGGTGAGCGTCGGCGATCTGGTGCGGCTGCTCCGCTTCAGCCACGGCGACGCCAATCTGGTGGAGCTGACGCTGCCGCCGGAGGCGGCGCTGGTGGGCACCCGGGTCGGCGATGTGGAGTGGCCGGAGGACACCACGCTGGTCACCATCATCCGCGGCACCCGCGTGCTGACCCCGAACAAGGACGATGTGCTGGAGGCCGGTGACGAGCTGCTGTTCGTCGCGGCACAGGCGCGCGAGGAGCAGCTCGAGCAGCTGCTGTCCGTCCAGCGCCAGGACGCCACGGGCTAGGACGCCACCACGGGCAAAGACCG